>CAJUSK010000010.1 GCA_910589075.1 uncultured Lachnospiraceae bacterium | reverse complement strand
CGAACGCCCTTTGAAGGGCGGCGATGAGTCAAGGGCGTAGTGGCTTGAACAAAGTGAAAGCCAGCGTCTTTAGGCGCTGGCCGGTAACAGCGGCTTATAGCCGCAGAGCAAACCACCCGTTTGACGGGTGGTTATGATTTTACAAGGGCGCCCCTTCGTCATTTGTTGACTTTTGGAACACCCTCTTTCTTCATGACAATAGATCGTTCACGAAGCGTGCTATCTATTGTCATGGCGATAGAAAGTTCCCGGTGCAGATTTTCTATTGTTGCCAAACCATCCTGATTTTGGTAAAATAAACAGGTAGAAACAAGCCGTGTGAAACGGCAGACGTGGGATCTGCAAATAAATTGAAAAGGGGATGACATCATGAAAATCATAATCAGCGGAAAGAATATTGATGTAACAGAAGGCCTTAGAACGGCCGTACAGGATAAAATCGGAAAACTGGAGAGATATTTTACACCGGAGACGGAAGTGCAGGTTACACTGAGCGTGGAAAAAGACAGACAAAAGATCGAAGTAACCATTCCGGTGAAAGGAAATATTATCCGCTCCGAGCAGGTCAGCAGCGATATGTATGTGTCCATTGATCTGGTGGAGGAAGTGATCGAGAGACAGTTAAAGAAATATAAAAACAAGCTGGTGGATCAGAAGCAGGCATCCAGCTTTTTCAAACAGGAATATATTGAAAAAGATTATATGGATGAGGAAGAAGTCAAGATTCTCCGTACCAAAAAATTTGACATTAAACCGATGTACCCCGAAGACGCCTGCGTTCAGATGGAACTCCTTGGACACAACTTTTTTGTTTTCAATAATGCGGAAACAGAACAGGTAAATGTTGTATATAAGAGAAAAGGCAATACCTATGGACTGATTGAGCCGGAAGTGTAGAGAGAAGCGTTATAGGAAAGCATTTCCCGCCTGCGGTTATCAGATGAGGGACAGGAAATGAGAGTGCTCCGAATGACTTTTTTACCATGTATGTTTTCATGGTCAGAGAAGTGCCTTCGGGGCATTTCCTTTGTTCTTTCATAGGAAAGTGCGTCCTATGAAACAAAAGGGATGCGCAGCTTCGCGCGCGGAACAAAAGCTGCGCTTTCCGGAAGATCTGGACGCGAGAGTGTGCGAAGCGCACTTTTGTTCATGACAACAGAAAGCCCGCATAGCGCCCTTTCTATTGTTCTTGTGCTCTGTCCGGATACATGCTATACTCTCTAGTGTTGTTGTGAAGGAACATTTTATATTTTCAGCGTTGTTGTGAAGGAACATTTTATACTTACAGTGTTGTTGTGAAGGAATATTTTATACTTACAGCGTTGTTTGAAGGAACATTTTATACTTCCGGTCTTATTGTGAAAGAACATTTGAAATGTGCACAGGAAAATTTTAAGGACGTTATACAGGCAGGAGAATTGTATCAGATTTTGGCAACAGAAAGGACAGGATGGATATGGAATATGTGGCATTGAGCGATGCTTTAAAGGTTTCCAGGATTATTCAGGGATTCTGGAGGCTGGCAGACTGGGATTTTACGACGGAGCAGTTGGCGGCGTTTATGGAAGGCTGTCTGGAACGGGGCGTAACTACATTTGATACGGCAGAGGTGTATGGCAATACGGAATGTGAGAAACAGTTGGGCCGGGTATTTGCCGGGCGCCCGGATCTGCGCAGCCGCCTGCAGCTGGTTTCCAAAGCCGGTATTTATCAGACAAAGATACAGGGAAGAACTTTCGGCTATTATAACACCACCTATGACAGACTGATGCAGTCCTGTAAAGAGGCGTTGCAGCGGCTGCATTGCGAGTATCTGGATTTGTATCTGATCCACCGGGAAGACCCCTGCATGGATCCTTATGAGACAGCGCGTGCATTGAAAGATATGAAGAAGCAGGGGCTGATCAGGGAAGCCGGTGTTTCAAATTTTGATCCGTTTAAGTTTGATGCCTTGCAGCATGCTATGGAGAAAACCCTGGTAACCAATCAGATAGAGTGGAATCCGGTATGCTTCGAGCATTTTGAATCCGGTATGATGGATCTGTTGACGAAGGAGCGCATCCATCCGATGATCTGGTCTCCGCTGGCAGGCGGGCGTCTTTTTACCTCGGAGGAGGCGGTATATCGGAACGCACGGGAAAAAATAGAGGAGATTGCTCAGCGCCATCAGACGGAACCTGCGGTTATTGTGTATGCGTGGCTGATGTACCATCCTGTGGGAGCGCTTCCCATCAGCGGCAGCAACAGGCTGGATCGTCTGGATCTTGCCATCCGGGCGCTGGATGTGAAACTGGAACATTTTGAGTGGTATGAGATTTATACGGCAAGCGGGCAGAAAAAACTCAGGTAAAAGTGCCTGTTATGAGGGGTAAAAGGAGTTCGTGTAATGGATATTTTATTAAAACTGAAAGAGGAACTGAACGTAGAAAAATGGCAGGTAGAGGCGGCAGTGGGTCTGATTGACGAAGGAAATACCATCCCTTTTATTTCCAGATACCGTAAGGAAGCCACGGGCGCCCTGAACGATGAAGCGCTGCGCACGCTGCATGAGCGCCTTATGTATCTGCGCAATCTGGAAGAGAAAAAGCAGCAGGTACTGGGCAGTATTGAGGAACAGGGAAAGCTGACAGAAGAATTGCGGGCGCAGATCGGAGCCGCAGAAACCCTTGTGGCGGTGGAGGATCTGTATCGCCCTTACCGGCCCAAACGCAAGACCCGTGCCAGTGTGGCCAGGGAAAAGGGACTTTTACCACTGTCTGAACTGCTTCTGGAGCAGAAGATGACTCAGCCGGCGCTGGAAGTTGCCGCCGGGTGGATCAATGAGGAAAAAGGTGTGGCAACAGCTCAGGAAGCGCTGCAGGGTGCCCGGGATATTATCGCCGAAAATATTTCCGACGATGCGCAGTACCGGACCTATATCAGAGGGGTGACCTTTGAAGAAGGGAAACTGGTCAGCATGGCCAAAGATGAAAAGGCACAGAGCGTCTATGAGATGTATTATGACTATACCGAGCCGGTGAACGGAGCGGCAGGCCATCGGATACTGGCCCTGAACCGGGGCGAGAATGAAAAATTCCTCACTGTCAGAGTGGAAGCGCCAGTGGAACGTATTCTGCGTTATCTGGAGAAGCAGGTGATTACAGAGAAAAATCCGGTTACCACACCGATTCTGGAGGAGACTGTCAAGGACAGCTATGAACGGTTGATTGCGCCGGCCATTGAGCGGGACATTCGTGGCGAACTAACGGAAAAGGCGGAAGACGGCGCTATCTCGGTGTTCGGAAAGAACCTGGAGCAGCTTTTGCTGCAGCCACCCATTGCGGGAAAAACAGTGCTGGGCTGGGACCCGGCTTTTCGAACCGGTTGTAAACTGGCTGTTGTGGACGGAACAGGCAAAGTGCTGGATACCAAAGTGATCTACCCCACCGCTCCGCAAAATAAGGTGGAACAGTCCAAAGCCGAACTCAAACGTCTTATCTCAAAATATCATATAGATTTAATTTCTGTCGGAAACGGAACTGCATCCAGAGAATCCGAACAGGTCATTGTGGAACTGTTAAAAGAACTGGATCGTCCGGTACAATATGTGATTGTGAATGAAGCCGGGGCTTCTGTGTATTCGGCCAGCAAGCTGGCCACAGAAGAGTTTCCGGAATTTGATGTGGGCCAGAGAAGTGCCGCCTCCATCGCAAGACGGCTCCAGGATCCCCTGGCAGAACTGGTGAAGATTGATCCCAAATCCATCGGTGTGGGCCAGTACCAGCATGATATGAACCAGAAAAAGCTGGGCGAAGCTCTGGGCGGTGTGGTGGAAGACTGTGTGAACCGGGTGGGCGTGGATTTGAATACCGCATCGGCGCCGCTGCTTTCCTATATTTCCGGCATTACAAAGACCATTGCGAAAAATATCGTGGATTACCGGGAGGCAAACGGCCGGTTTACCAACCGCAGGCAGCTTTTGAAAGTGGCCAAGCTGGGGCCGAAAGCCTTTGAACAGTGTGCGGGCTTTATGCGCATCCAGGACGGCGATAACCCACTGGATGCCACAAGCGTGCATCCTGAATCGTATGAAGCGGCGCAGAAACTGCTGGTTCATCTGGGTATGACCATGGAAGATGTAAAAGAGGCCCAGAAGAAGGCAGCGGCAGAGAAAGGCAAAGCCAGACAGGAGACAAAAGCCCTGGAGAAGAAGCAGAAAAAGAATCAGTTTGTAATCCGCAATACCAATACGGCCATGGGGAAAGCCCTTGCCGCAGCCATGGGCGGCATGACCATGGAAGCCACAGGCGAAAGGGACAAAAAAGCCGGCAGAACACGTCAGGAAAAAAGCAATATTGCCGGAAGCCTGGAACGGCGGGCAGGGGATAAGAAAAAGCTGGCGGAGGAATTGGGCATTGGCGAACTGACACTGACGGATATTCTGAAAGAACTGGAGAAACCTGCCAGAGATCCCAGAGACGATATGCCCAGACCTATCCTGCGCAGCGACGTGCTGGATATGAAAGACTTAAAACCCGGTATGATCCTCAAGGGGACTGTCCGCAATGTAATTGATTTCGGTGTCTTTGTAGACATTGGCGTCCACCAGGACGGACTGGTACATATCTCTCAGATCACTGACCGCTTTATCAAACACCCCCTCGAAGCAGTGAGCGTGGGAGATATTGTGGAAGTACAGGTTCTTTCCGTAGACGTACCGAAAAAACGCATTTCCCTGACCATGAAAATCAAGGCAGAGAAACATTGACAAGAGGATCTTATGAACGATACCATTCTGTTTGATGCGCCGGATCTGATCCGGAAATGACCAGGGATGTGTATCGGCAGCCGCCTTTTGTGCCTGTTGTTATTTATAAGGCAGTTTGAGGTAAGGCGGCACGCAGATTACAAGGACTGATTTATATAGAATGCACAACCAAAGGAGACATATCATGGAAAAAACACTCATGCAATCCATTGCGGAAAATGCGGTTTTTCTTGCACAGTTTATTGCCATTGTAGCCGTTCTGGTGCTTGTTTCCTATCTGATGGAAAAGGCAGCCATAAAAAGAAGCGGCGTGAGAGAGCGGGTTTTAAGCACGAAAAAAGTGGCTGTCTGTGGTATGTTTGCCGCCATAGCCGCGGTGCTGATGATACTGGAGATGCCCGTTCCCTTCGCACCGCCTTTTTACGGCCTGGATCTCAGTGAATTGCCGGTACTGGTAGGTACATTTGCCTTCGGTCCGGTGGCCGGTGTGTTGATTGAATTCTGTAAAGTGGCATTAAAGGTTTTGTTTAAGCCCAGCAGCACGGCATTTGTAGGAGAACTTGCCAATTTTGTCATAGGATGCAGCTATCTTTTGCCGACATCGGCCGTCTATCTGCTGCATAAGACGCGGAAACATGCGATAATTGCCGTGATCACAGGCACACTTTGCATGACCGTGTTTGGCACTGCGTTTAACGCTGTCTACCTGCTGCCCAAATTTGCGCAGATGTTCGGGATGCCCATGGAAGCCATTATTGCCATGGGGACGGAAATCAATCCCTCCATCCGGAGTGTGACAAGCCTTGCGGTACTGGCGGTAGCGCCTCTGAATCTGCTGAAAGGCGGCCTTATTTCGCTGATTACGATGCTGATCTATAAGAAAATCAGCCCGATTCTGAAAGAAGAGATGAAGCGGACAGGAAAACAATAAACGGTACGCTTTGCAGGTTTTGGATTGTCATGATCCAACGATAAAAGGGTGGCAGCGGTTGGCGCCTGCGGCCTGCGTCTGCTGTGGATTTTTGCGTTTTTCAGGCTGGAAGAATTTCATATGACCACATCTCTGTACATAACATATCCGGTCATCTGGATTGTGACGTTTACAGCGCATAGGATCTGTTTTGCCGTGGTCAGAAAGGAGCTGGCAAAGGTGTGGGGGCGTTGGCGGGACAACTGGGAGTAAAGTAAAGCCGCCGCCGGTCCGGCCGGATGCAGAGAGAACAGGGCAATGTATGAATGGGGTCATAGCAGAAACATACAGAGTAGAAATTTGGAGGTATCAAAATGGAAAAAGTCACACTTGGAATGACGGGTATTACGGTAAATAAAAATGGGTTCGGCGCATTGCCCATGCAGCGTATTTCCCGGGCGGAAGCGGTGAATCTGGTACGCCGGGCCCGGGAGGGCGGCATTGATTTTTTTGACACGGCCCGGTATTATACGGACAGTGAAGAGAAGCTGGGGGAAGCGCTTTACGGCATACGGGAGCAGGTATATATTGCGACCAAAACGGGCGCGCAGGATGCAGAAGGTTTCTGGGCGGATTTACATACATCACTGGGGAATCTGCGGACGGAATATGTGGATCTGTATCAGTTTCACAACCCTTCTTTCTGCCCTGTACCCGGAGATGGAACCGGACTGTACGAGGCTATGCTGGAAGCAAAGGAGCGGGGGATGATCAGGCATATCGGCATTACCAATCACCGCCTGTCTGTGGCGCAGGAGGCAATTGACAGCGGTCTGTATGAGACACTGCAGTTTCCTTTTTGTTATCTGAGCGGGGAGAAGGAGCTGGCTCTGGTAGAGGCCTGCAGGGATAAGCAGATGGGGTTTATCGCCATGAAAGCGCTGTCCGGCGGGCTGATTACGGATTCTGCGGCTGCGTACGCTTACCTGGCTCAGTTTGACAATGTACTGCCTATATGGGGCATACAGCGGGAGAGCGAACTGGAAGAGTTTCTTTCCTATATCAGTGCGCCGCCGGTTATGACAGAGGAAATCCAGGCGTTGATCCACAGGGACAGAGAAGAGCTTTCGGGAGAATTTTGCCGGGGATGCGGGTATTGTATGCCCTGCCCTGCCGGTATAGAAATTCATAATTGTGCCAGAATGTCTTTACTTTTGCGCCGTTCTCCTTCTGCACTTCAGCTTACGGAAGAAGTACAGGAGAAGATGAAAAAGATCGAAACCTGTCTTCACTGTAATCAGTGCCGGAGCAAATGTCCTTATGAACTGGATACCCCGGCGCTTTTGAAAAAGAACTATGAGGACTATCAACGGGTTCTGGCGGGGGAGATCCGTGTGTAGAGATATGAATTTGACGGCCGGGACGAAACCGGGAATGGGAGGAGCGCATATATGTTTGATTATGAACGTTTTGAAACGGATCTTGTTCAACAGATGACAACAGCGACCGGTTTACGAATCCGGAAACCGGTGAGTATTCGGATAGATTTCATGAACATTGTGATACAATCATTGCCCATTGCAGACGTGCGCTTATCCGTTTCAGGCAGGTTATAGATAAAAACAAGCCGGATCTATTGTTGACATTTCATATCAGAGAATATTTGGAGCGTGATGAAAGCATCGAAATTTTCCAGGCGCTCAACAGTGAAAATGCCAGCAAAGAATATGCTGAACACATTGAAGAATTTGCATGATATTCGCTGTCGGCAGAGTCGAAGCGTATAGTATACTGAGGGAAGGTCTATGAAAGAAAAAGGGAGAGATATTTTTTATCCAATCATCAATGCTGTTATAATAGCGGGCGTTATTATATGGTTTATCGGTTTGTATTATCTGATGATCAAAGCAGGCATCCCTTATCAGGACCCACCGTTAGATTTGTGGATACAATATGAAATCAATGCAGGCATTGGGGATATTCTGATGGGGATTGGGTTTAAAATCACAGTGTCAGGTTGTATACTTCGACTTGTTTTGTATCTGATCCGGAAAAATGGCAGAAGAAATAACAGATGTTTGTAGTATATTTTCGTCTTGGCAAAGGAGGGAACACAATGAAAAACAATACAGGGATTGGCTTGTTTCTGCTGGCCGGTGCTGCGCTTTTAGGATATTTTGGTTTTCGGGTTCATGCATGGAGGTATAAAGCCGGTGCCATAGCCATCATCAATAAAAGTGACGGACCTACATCTGTTTTTCTGGCAGGAAAAATGCCCTCTTCCCATCATCTGGGATTCGTGGCCGGCGGGCTGGTTTTGCTGTTATTTCTGATTGTCCTGTTTATAAGAGTAATTCATAAGAAAAATGGGAAGGAGTAAATGGCTGTGGAATATAAGGAGCTGTTACGGGCAATGTTTGTGCATGACCAGGGGGATGCAAAACGGATTCAGCATATGCTGAAAGTACATGAGTTTGCCAGATTGATCGGCCTGGAGGAAGGGCTGGAAGAGCAGGTACAGCATATACTGGAAACGGCGGCGATTGTCCATGATATTGGAATCCGTCCGGCAGAGGAAAAATACGGGAACTGCAACGGGAAACTGCAGGAGCAGGAAGGGCCACCGGTGGCGGAAAAATTGCTGGCAGAACTGGGATATGACGAATACGTCATAAAAAGAGTTTCCTGGCTGGTAGGGCACCATCATACATATACGGATGTGCATTGTATGGAGCATCAGATTTTACTGGAAGCAGATTTTCTTGTCAATCTGTTTGAGGATGGATGTGAAATGGAAACCATACGCCATACATATGATTCGATGTTCCGCACCACGGCCGGAAAGGAAATATGCAAAACTATGTTTGGCGTGTGATTTAACAAGAATAAAGAAATACAGGGATACACATATTGTGATTTACCTGTATTATATCATTGGGCAGGAAACCGCAGAAGGTTTCCTGCTTTTTTCATGACAAGAGAAAGATTGCAAAGCGTGCTTCCTCTTGTTAACAGAAATCAGGTGGATGTGGGCATTGCCAAAGCATCGTCGTATCGTTTGTGATAGACGAAAGCCATATGATCAGGGAGATACTACTTAAAATACTCCTCAAGATGTATGGCAATTCCTGCATATGGATGATACTATAACAGCAGCAAACAACAAACAGGCAGCGAAGTGTACGGCGGGCAGAAGGAGAAGGGACGCAGGCAGGAGCCGGTAATGGTTCTCAAAAAGCCCGCCCAAAGAAACGCTGCGAAATCAGAAACAGCAGCGGCGGCGGGCAGAAGGAGAAGGGACGCAGGCAGAGTCCGGGGATACTTCTCAGAAAGCCCGCCCAAAAGGGAAGCTGCAGAGTTGGAAGAGGAGGTCACAGTATGTATTTTCTTTCTTTTTTAGGGGTAATTCTTATCTCGGCACTTATGATGATGCTCAGTACGGGAGGCAACGGGCTGGTCTATTTTCTGGATTTTCCCAGTGCACTGGTCATACTGCTGTTTGGCAGCACCATACTGCTCAGTGCAGGGCTCTTGAAAGATTTTAACAATGCCTTTCGTCTTGTAGTCGGAATCAGACAGGAAAAAGAGAACAAGGTATCGGAGATGGAACTGAGGCGTGCTGTTGAAGCAGTGCGGCTTGCAATCAAAACGATGCTGACAGGCGGTTTGTTTTCCTTTTTATTTACCTGCGTTCTGATTATGATGCAACTGAATGAGCCTTCTAAACTGGGCCCTATGCTGGCGGTGGGGATGTTGGTGCTGTTGTACGGACTGGCGGTGGTACTGGTTCTGCTGCCACTGGAAGCACGGCTGCGGGTGAGGCTGCATGATATGACAAAGGAGTAAGGGGAGGCCATATATGAAAAAAAGATGGCAGTCAGTAGTGTATCTGCTTCTGTATCTGCTGATCCTCTCCTTTGTGACAGAATTTGAAATCGGCCGGCTTTTTGATGCCAGAAGTTTTCTGGCAATGCTGGCCGGATCATTTCTGCTGACACTGCCTTTTTGCCGGAAAGGAATGAGAGCGGAAGAATTTTTCACGGTTTTCGGAAGCAGGTCCATTGATGCGGGGCTGATACAAGTATTTTTGCTGGTGTTCATCCGCCTGTCTGATGAACGGGCATATGAGGGGCTTTTACCGGATCTTGCCATGTGTTTCCGTCCTATGCTCTATGCCTTTTGTTTCAGGATGATACTGGATCGGGAGGATGGAAAGAAGGACGACGAAAGTTCCGGCGGGCATACCGGGGAATTGACTATGGCGGCATGCCTCGCCGCGGGATTGACAAACCGGGAAGCAGAGATCGCCCTGCTTGTATGCCGGGGCCGCTCTAACCGTGAAATCGGGCAGGAACTGTTTATTTCCGAGACAACGGTCAAAAAACATCTATCCAATATGTTTGAAAAAACCGGAATCAAAAAGAGGGAGGAACTGAGAGAGGCAATACAAAAAGCCCCGCATATTTCCTGATGGAGTACCAGAGGAATCTATGTGGGGCCTGTGTCTGTGAAGCACTCGCTGACAGGATCTCTTACAGATTATCAAATGCTTTCGTTTCCTGCTTCAGGCGGTTGACGATTTCCTGGTTGGTATCCATACGTCCGGTGATATCTTCCATATCCGATACCAGACTCTGGGTGCTTCGGGCTACGCCTGCAATGCCGGAGGCACTGTCGCCGATGGAGCTGGTGATCATACTGATGGCATCTACGATTTCCGTCATGGAACCTCTCAGGTGGTCGGTTCTGCTGTTAAATTCATCCATGGCCTGTTCGATATACATTGCATCTTCACGATATTGCCTGCCGGAATCCACAAAGGTCTGAAATTCGGTCAGAATGGATTCATTCAGATAATCAATCAGATTCTGTGCATTCTCTGCAAGATGGGTAACGGCTTCGGTGATTACTTTGTTGATTTCCTGTATCCGGCCGGCGGTTTCCCTGCTGGAATCTGCCAACTGACGCACTTCTCTTGCCACTATTGCAAAGCCCCTGCCTGCCTCGCCGGCTCTTGCCGCTTCCAGGGAGGCGTTCAGAGCGATCAGGGTCGTCTGGGAGGAAATCCCCAGTATGTCATCCGTGAGGCTGCTGATCTGATTTACACTTTTACTCTGGTAGATGGCTTCTTCCAGTACGGTGAGAATGTCTGTCGTTTTCTGTCCGGTGACTTCCATGCTGAGCCGGGCGGAAGATTCCATTGCATCGGCCCGTGCGCGCATGGCGGTGGAGTAAGAAGTAATGGTGCTGCATTCTTCTGCAATATCGTTTACATCTCCCCGGATGTCTGCCGCGCTGTCGTTGATGTGGGCGGCGTTGTCTGATATACCCTGCATGGAGGCGGTCAGTTCCTGTGCCAGCGCGGACAGATCGGTGGCGCTTTCACTGGAAGTCCGGGTTCGTTTCAAAACTTCGCCTACAAGCCCGTCGATGCGCCCGGAACTTTTACTGATGGCATCCAGTATGCTTTTTAAGGGTTTTAATACATGCCTGAGTATGATGGAGATGGCGGCAAAGACCAGTATGATACAGAGCAGCGTGGAAAAGCTGTTGGTGACCATGGAACTTATGTAGACAGAGGATAACTGTTTTCTCGCATTGTCTGTCTGCTCATTGATGGAAGTATTCAGGCTGTTGATTCCGTTTTCCATGGCATTGCCGAAAGTGGCCACATCGCCGTTGGCACAGGTATAGGCATCCTGTGTCTTGCTGTTTGCGCTGGCACACACCAACTCTACCAGGGCATGTTTAAAGGCTTCATAATCCGTCAGCAGCGTTTCGTAGACCATTTGGTCGTCGGGTGTGACATAATCCTCATAATCTGCCAGCATTACGTCCAGAGCGGCTTCTTCTTCCTTGATCTGTCCCACAAGGGTAATCATGGTGTGATAATCGGTGGCTACAATATGAGAGAGAGCCATTTTATGGATATTCATGGTGGACTGGCGGATTTCTGCCAGCCGTGTCTTGCCGGTCATATAATTGTCCGCGATATTGGACGCGCCGGTGTTGACATTTCTGATGTTGGTGACTGCCAGTATGTTGGAAATCAGGGCTACGATTCCCAACAGGACAATAGGTAGTATAAGACTGTATTTCAGACCAAGTTTATTTGTCATGTTGTTTCTCCTTATGATTTCCGTTAAGGCGCTGTGATGCCTTCTGCCATTTCATCCAACAGTTCCTGCAGATTTTTTCCGCCAGGGTTTCCACTGGCCATTGTCGTTGCAAAACTTGTTACCGGGTCCCAGTAATTTCCGCCAATTCTCTGGAGGCATGCGTACTCAGACTGGGCCAGCAGTGCGGCAATGGCCGGGGAATCCTGTACGGCGGCCGACTGGGAGGCAATGCGGTTGGAAGGCCCCTGTCCGCGCAGTTGGAAGCGCAGCTGCTGATTGGCTTCGCTGGTGATCCACTGTGCCAGAAGGCTGGCCCATGCGTGGTGGTCAGAGTAAGCGTTGACGCCGATCATTTTATAACCGGAAAAAGAGGCCATCTGTATCTGCCCTCCGGCACAGGAATAGAGGGGCAATTTGCCTGCCGCATAGCCATTTCCCCAGGCTTCTTCCACTGCAACGGAGTTCCATACACCGCTTACCCCGGCGATCACGGAGCCGTCTTTGACACCTTCCAGAAAACCGGTGTCATCGGTATTTAAAAATCCCGGGCTGGAGGCAATGTCCAGCATGGCCTGTGCCACATCGGTGCCGCTTACTGCCGTGCCTTTCTGATTCCAGGTACAATAATTTGTAATCCCGTCTTCATTCAATCCCACTTCCATACCGGTGTTACCGAAAAAGGAATAGACATACCAACCGGAAGACCAGTCCATGGCAAATTTCTTATTCTGCGCAGCGGCAATTTCCAGTATCCGGTCCAGTGATGTGGCGTCTTCCTTACTTATGTAACGGCTGTTATAATAGAGAAAATAGCCATTGTCTGCGGTCAGTGGCCAGGCATACAGTGTATCGTTGATGGAAGCTGCCTCCACTGCCCCTTCCAGATTATCGGCACGGATCTGTTCCTGATTTTCAATGGGTTCCAGCGCCCCGGCAGCTACCAGTGTGCTCAACTGATCGTCTGCAAAAGCAAACAGATCGGCGCCCTCCTCCAGACCGTCCATCAGCGCGTCTTTGCAGGCAGATTCGCTTTGTATTTCGCAGGTAATATGAAATTCTGCCTGCCCCTTATATGCTTCCTGGAATTCTGTTACAATCTGCTGCAACATTTCCTGGTCCTCTTCGGCGCCCCATACAACCAGATCCACTTCTCCGGAATCTGCTGCAAGCTGTTCTTCAAATGACAGATTTTTTGTTTTTGGTTCTTCCGTGTCATCGGATGCTTTGGTATATCCTGGTGCTGTACAGCCGGACAGCAGAACGGATATAAGGAACATGGAGAATCCTGTCTGTATTCTTTTTCTCATGTTATCTTTCTCCCCCTGTTAATGCGTATTTCTGCGGATGTAAAAACAGTTTTTCATAGAAAAACTATCTGTTTTTATCTTTAGTATCTTATCATTTTGCGGAGAATTTTTCAATCATTGGCAAGGGTTTTGCCTGTATAAATAACACTGTACTGCGAATGGTGAAACCGGGAATATATGGAATAGAAGAAATTGTAAATATTTCCGGACTTTCCCTTGCTGAAGGAAAGGGATTGAAAGATGAGAGAACAGTGTAACAGAAATATAAGCCAGGAACCTAACAACAGATTCCTGGCTTATGTTTAGTAAATTTTTTGCACTGCAATGTAAACTTTTCGTAATCTTGTTGGTTGCAGAATATGGTTAAGGACAATCAGTAGGTCATTGCCGGTTCTTCACCGTTCATAACGCGGAGAGCGCCCTGTGCCAGAGCCAGAAGTTCGTCTTCACCGGGGTATACGGTGATGGGAGCGATCCAGCCGGCTTTTTCTTTCAGGCCTTCCACTACATACTGATCATACGCGATACCGCCGGTAATGATGATCTGATCCACTGCGCCTCCCAGTACACAGGCCATAGATCCCATGTCTTTGGCCACCTGGAGGATAAATGCGTCGCGGATCACTTTGGCTTTTTCGTCGCCGCCGTCAGCCAGCTTATCTACATCACGCATATCGTTGGTGCCCAGGTATGCGTTGAACCCGCCGCCGCCTACGACTTTCTTGTAAACTTCTGCCTGTGAATACTGGCCGGAGAAGCACATTTTGATCAGAGAACCGCTGGGTACACCGCCTGCACGCTCCGGGGAGAATGCGCCGTCGCCGTCCAGTGCATTGAAGACATCCACAACCTGTCCGGATTTGTGAGCGCCTACGGAAACGCCGCCGCCCATGTGTACAACAACCAGATTGAGAGAGTCATAGGCTTTACCGGTTTCTTTGGCGTAACGCTTTGCCACTGCTTTCTGATTGAGCGCGTGGAAGATGCTTACCCTGGGCAGTTCCGGTACACCGGAATATCTGGCTTCGGGCATCAGCTCATCCACGACGACCGGATCTACAATATAGGAAGGGACGCCGATGGAATCTGCGATTTCCCGTGCAAGGATGCCGCCCAGATTGGAAGCGTGCTGGCCCTGTACGCCGACTTTCAGATCGGCCAGCAGAGCGTCCGTTACAGGATAGGTGCCGCCGGAGATGGGCTTTAACATACCGCCCCGTCCTACGATGACGTTTAAGGATTGGATATCAAACGCTTTTTCTTTTAACAGGTTGACAATAATGTCTTTTCGGAAATCCTTCTGTTCCACGATGGAAGCATAGCGTGCGATTTCTTCCGTGGAGTGGCGGAGAGTTTCTTCAAATAAGAGGGTTTCGTCCTCGAAAACACCGATCTTGGTGGAGGTGGAACCCGGATTGATGATCAGACTTTTGATGGACATAGTATTTACCTCGTTTCTGCGCTGCCTGCGCGTTCTGTGGATTGGCTTACCGGTTGTTTTTCATATATTCTGCCACAACGGCGCCCAGTGCCAGAGAGTTTACTTTGACTTCGAAGGTGTCAGAACGGGAAGTCAGAATAACAGGCGCCTTTGTGCCGGTGAGCAGGTTGCCGTTTACGACATCGGCGGTATGTACCATAGCTTTGTATACAAGATTGCCGGCATGGATATCCGGGAATAAGAGGACATCAGCGTCGCCCTGGATGGCGCGGTCTGTTGCACCTTTATGCTTTGCAGCTTCTGCATCAATGGCCAGATCCAGAGAAAGGGGGCCGTCTATGATACAGCCGGTGATTTTGCCGTCTTTGTTCATCTGTGTCAGTTCTGCGGCTTCCACAGTGACAGGCATCTTGGGGTTGACCACTTCCACAGCAGCCAGAGGAGCCACTTTTGGATTTTCGATGCCGCAGGCTTTGGTGATTTCCAGTGTATTTTGAATGATGTTTACTTTATCTTCCAGTGTCGGATAGGGGATGAATGCCACATCTGTCAGGAACAGCAGATGGTCGATTCCCTTTACATCGAATACGCAGACATGGGACAGTGCGCTTCCGGTGCGCAGGCCCACTTCTTTATTTAACACGCTCTTGAGGAAATCTTTTGTGCTGATCAGCCCCTTCATGTACATATCTGCCACACCGTCGTGGATCAGCTTCACAGCGGCCAGAGACGCTTCGATATCGTCCTTTACGTCCATGATTTCGAAATCGGAGATATCCACCTGTGTTTCTCTGGCAACGGCTTCGATCTTATCTTTGTCGCCTACAAGGATTGCATCCGCGATTTTGCGGTCCTTTGCAGCTCTGACCGCTTCCAGGACAGCAGAGTCCTGAGCCACAGCCACGGATACCTTCTTCATTTCAAATGCGGATACTTTGGATACCAGTTCGTCAAACGTTTTGCTCATTTGTCACACCTCTTATAAAAAATAATTTTCTGTTCCCCTTATTTCCCAATGTTCCCCATATGCTGCTATTAGAGATAAGAAGAAATGTTCGTTAAAATAATATCACTTATAGGGGGAAAGGTCAAGGCGGAGTTGGCAGACTTTGGGGATTTGCGGGTTTCTCCGGAAAAATCCCCGCTCTCTCTTGAAACACCTATTTTTATACGTTATAATCTAAAAAGATTTTGTCTTTTTTCCGGTAAAAACCGGATACATATACGGTTTACAGGGCTTTTAGCCGGGCTGTTTCAGGGGGATTTGAAGTTATGAAAAATAAGACGACACGTTATCTGACAGTAAGTCTTGTTTTGGTATCATTTTTCTGTGTTTTTGTATTCGGTGTCCAGACTGTATGTATGAATCTGATGCGGGCGGATGCCATCAGAGAACTGGGCGTAATCTATATGTCGGGACTGAGTGAGCAGGTGGCGGCGCATTTTGGCACGGTGATTGAATTGCGGCTCTCACAGGTGGCGGCGCTGGTGGATTCGGTTCCGCCAGGACGTTATGCGGGTGGTACGCCCATGCGGATCGGGCTGACTTATAATGCCCGTTCCATGGGATTTGAATATTTGGCGCTGTATACGGAGGACGGCGGATTTCATATGCTGTATGGATCTCAGGTGCAGGCGGATGTCCCGGAAGCCTTTCAGAGTTCCGTGGAGAGAGGACGGTATAATGTCAGCTCAGGCACGGATGAAACAGGTGCGCCTGTGGTGCTGATCGGCGTGGCAGCAGCGTATCCTATGGGAGACGGCACTGCCAGTATGGCGCTGGTGGCAGGGCTTCCTGTCAGCTACCTCAGCGATACGCTGGAAGGGAGTCTGGATGATGGCATGGTGGGGTATTCCATTATCAGGGATGACGGAAGTTATGTCTTGCAAAGCAGTGCCATAGAAGAAGACAATTATTTTGAACGGGTGGCGGCGCGCTATGAAGCGTTTAACGGAAAGGAACCTTTGCAGTTTGCAGAGGAACTGCGGACGGCGCTGGAACAGGGGCGGGATTATACCAGTGAGATTGTGATTTCCGGACGGCGCTGGAATGTATACTGTACGAGTCTGCCCAATTCAGAATGGCATCTGATTTTGAAAATATCTCACAGCAATCTGGATGAAACGATCAATCTTCTGAAAAGCAGGTGGTTAGTTGTTTCTATCGGGGGTTGTGGCATGATTCTGGTCGTACTGCTTTTGGTGTTTCTCGGATATTTCCGTCTGACCGGACAACAGATGCAGGAACTGGAAGAGGCCAGAAAGACTGCGGATCTGGCACGGGCTTCTGCCGAGCGTTCCAGCAGGGCAAAGAATGAATTCCTCTCCAATATGAGCCACGATATACGGACACCGATGAACGGGATTATGGGAATGACCAATCTTGCCATCAGCAGCCTGGATAATCCGCCCAAAGTGCGCTCCTGCCTGAAAAAGATCAATGTATCCAGCCGGCATCTGCTGGGGCTGATCAATGATATGCTGGATATGTCCAAAATTGAAAGCGGCAGGCTTTCATTGCACGAAGAACCCCTTTCCCTGCGGGAGATCATGCAAAATATTATGACGATTATACGTCCGCAGGTACAGGAAAAAAATCAGGATTTCCATATTTACATATATGATATTTACAATGAAAATGTATGTGCGGACAGAGTGCGCCTCAGTCAGATTTTACTGAATATTCTGGGAAATGCTGTAAAGTTTACAGGGGAGGGCGGCCGGATCGTAATGGAGCTCAGGGAAGAGGTTTCCCCCAAAGGAGAAGCATATACCCGCTCACTTTTACATATCGGAGATAACGGCATAGGCATGGCGCCGGATTTCCTGGAGAAAATATTTGAAGCGTTTGCAAGGGAAGACAGCGGACGTGTGGAACGGGAAGCCGGCGCCGGCATGGGCATGACCATTACCAAATACATCGTGGATGCCATGGGCGGTACGATTGAAGTGCAGAGCCGGCAGGGCGAAGGGAGTGATTTTTATATTACACTGGATATGGAAAAATCACTGCCCGGGGAACCGGATTTTTGCCTGCCGGGGTGTGAAGTCTTGTTGCTGGAAGATGATGAGACAGATGCCCGGACTGCGGCATCGGCGCTGGAATCCATCGGACTGCATGTGGAAACGGCGACGGATATAAAAACGGCTTTCCGCATGCTGGAGGAGCGCAGCCATAAAGGCGGCAACTTCCACATGATTTTGATTGACCAGGATATAGAGGGCAGGGACGGCGTGCAGGTCACTGCAGAATTGCGCAGCCGTTTAAAAGAGGAAATACCGGTGATTCTCTTGTCTGACGGAGAGAGCGACGAGCCGGAGCGTGAAGCGGAAGAAGCAGGTGTAAACGGAATGATCGCCAAACCGTTGTTCCGTTCAGGACTGTACTACGGGCTGCGGAAATTTGCGGAAATACCTCATTCCGGTCAGGCGCAGGGAGTGGAGCCGGATCTGGCAGGGCGGCATGTACTGGTTGCGGAGGACAATGAGCTCAACTGGGAGATTGCCGATGGCATGCTTTCGGAAATGGGCATGGAACTGGACTGGGCGGAAAACGGCCGGTATTGTGTGGAGAAATTCAGCAGTTCCCCCGTGGGGTATTATGATGTTATCCTGATGGATATCCGGATGCCGGAAATGAACGGCTTTGAAGCTGCCAGTGCCATACGGGGGCTGGATCGGGCAGACGCGGCCGCAATTCCGATTATTGCCGTCAGTGCGGATGCTTTTGCAGATGATGTGCAGAAGTGTATGGACTGTGGTATGAATGCGCATACTGCCAAGCCATATGACTTTGGAAAGATCATTGGTTTGTTAAATCAGCTTCTGCAGTAATTCATGGCAACAGAAAGTTCTCATGGCGTGCTTTCTATTGCTCTCGCAGCAGGCTGTGGTTATAGGACAGGAGAAAGGTTTCAGGTATGAAAAAGTTACGATTATGTGCGGCTGCGGCCCTGTTGGCCGTCTTTACCCTGACCGCCTGCGGTGGCGGGAAGGATGTGCCGGAAGCGGCGGATGCGTGTGACGAACAGGAACCGGTGGCGGTTACCCTCTGGGTTTTTCCGGTGGGAAACTGGGGAAACCCCACGGCGGTATCCAGTCTTTTGTCAGGGTTTCACAAACAATATCCGGATATTAATGTTACCGTGGAATACCTGAACTATGAAAATGGGGACGAAAAAATTGCACGGGCGATAGCGGAGGGCAGAGCACCGGATATGGTATTTGAGGGCCCGGAACGTCTGGTAGCCGATTGGGGCGATCAGGGGCTTATGGTGGATCTGTCGGATTTATGGGAATTGGCGCCGTCAGATCAGATCTATGAAAATGTAAGAAAAGCCTGCCGGCATGAGAACGGCGCTTATTATGAATACCCGGTTTGTATGTCGGCGCATTGTATGGCGATTAATTATGATCTGTTCCGGGACACCGGCGCGCTTGCTTATATAGACGAAGAGAATCATACATGGACCACAGAAGATTTTATAGCGGCGGTGGAGACATTGCGGGCCAGCGGGCAGGAACGGGTGGGCCTTATTTACTGCAAAAATCAGAGTGGTGATCAGGGAACACGTGCACTTGTGAATAATTTGTGCGGCGGCTCTTTCACTGACGAGGGACATACGACCTATATGGTTGACAGCGGGGAAAATATTACTGCACTGCAACTGCTGTACGCATTGGATGGGATCACTTTTGAGCCGGATCTTTCTTCAGGTGATGCAGTGAGGCTGTTTTGCAGCGGGGAGACGGCCATGTCGTTTTGCTGGAATGTTTCCCTTGAGATCCAACAGACCATCAACAATCCGGATCTGGATTTTGAAGTTTTCCCCATGGCATTTCCATCGGCGACAGGAGAACCCCGGCTGCAGGGCGGTATATGGGGGTTTGGTATTTTTGATAACGGGGATGACAGAAGGATAGAGGCTTCCGGAACTTTTATCCGGTATATGACAGAGGAAGACAGTCAGTATACACGTGCGGTACACACTTCCACTTACTGGCCGGTGCGGGACATCGGCAATATTTATGTCAATGATATGTTGATGGAAGAATACAGTATTTTTACACCTTATATGGGGGATTACTATCAGGTGACTCCGGGATGGACACAGGCGCGGACTGCGTGGTGGAAGCTGCTTCAGGAAATTGGCGGCGGGGCCGACATCCGGGAGGCGGTGAAAGGGTTTCCGGCGGAAACATAACAAACCTTCCGGAAAGGTTGAATTATTCAGATAAATCTGGTAGAATATAGCACGTCAGTATGGGAAGAACCTTTTCTGACATATACATGAAGCCCACAGTCCATACGGACTTTTGTATCAACAGTTTGATTATTTTTACAGTAAATAAACAGGAGCCTGACCAGTATGAATATAGTAGAGAAAATATTTGGAACCCACAGCGAACGCGAACTCAGGCGGATTACATCGCTGGTGGACGGGATCGAAGCTCTGCGGCCCGATATGCAGGCACTTTCCGACGAAGCTCTGCGGGGAAAGACACAGGAGTTTAAAAAGCGTCTGAGTGAGGGACAAACGTTGGACGATCTGCTTCCGGAAGCCTATGCGGTAGTACGCGAAGCGGCAAGGCGCGTTTTGAATATGGAGCATTTCCGGGTACAGTTGATCGGTGGTATTATCCTGCACCAGGGTCGTATTGCAGAAATGAAGACAGGCGAAGGAAAAACCCTTGTATCCACACTGCCCGCCTATTTGAATGCACTGGGTGGAAGGGGTGTGCATGTTGTAACGGTCAACGACTATCTGGCAAAACGTGATGCCGAGTGGATGGGGCAGGTACATGAGTTTCTGGGTCTCAGAGTCGGCGTGGTACTGAATTCCATGAAGGCGGAAGAGCGGCGGGAGGCTTATAGCTGTGACATTACGTATGTGACGAATAATGAACTGGGGTTTGATTACCTGCGGGACAACATGGTCATTTACAAAGAACAGTTGGTGCTCAGAGATCTGCATTATGCCATTATTGACGAAGTGGACTCGGTTCTTATCGACGAAGCCCGGACGCCGCTGATTATTTCCGGACAGAGCGGAAAGTCCACGAAGCTCTATGAGGCCTGCGATATTCTGGCAAGACAGATGACCCGTGGGGCGGACGTGGAAGATCTGTCCAAAATTGACGCCATTATGGGAATCGAACAGGAAGAAAGCGGCGACTTTATTGTCAATGAAAAGGACAAGGTTGTCAATCTGACGGCGGAAGGCGTTTCCAAAGTTGAAAAGTTTTTTCAGATTGAAAACCTGGCCGATCCGGACAATCTGGAAATTCAGCACAATATAATTCTGGCGCTGCGGGCGCACAATCTGATGTTCCGTGACCAGGATTATGTGGTAAAGGATGAGCAGGTACTGATTGTAGATGAGTTTACCGGACGTATCATGCCCGGCAGACGGTATTCCGACGGTCTGCACCAGGCCATTGAGGCAAAAGAACATGTTAAGGTAAAGCGGGAAAGCAAGACACTGGCAACGATTACGTTCCAGAATTTTTTCAATAAATTCGAGAAGAAGTGCGGTATGACCGGTACTGCGCTGACAGAAGAAAAGGAATTCCGGGATATTTATGGTATGGACGTGATCGAGATTCCAACCAATAAACCGGTACAGCGTATTGACCGGCAGGACGCGGTCTATAAAACAAGAAAAGAAAAATTGCATGCCATTGTGGAGGCAGTTCGGGAAGCCCACGCCACAGGCCAGCCGGTTCTGGTGGGTACGATTACCATTGAGGCCTCCGAGGAATTGAGCCATCTGTTGAAGAAGCAGGGGATTGAGCATAAGGTCTTAAACGCCAAGTTTCATGAACTGGAGGCAGAGATTGTTGCGGATGCCGGTATTCACGGGGCGGTGACCATTGCCACCAATATGGCCGGGCGAGGTACGGATATCAAGCTGGACGAGGAATCCAGGGCTGCAGGCGGCCTGAAAATCATCGGCACAGAGCGGCATGAATCCAGACGGATTGACAATCAGCTCAGAGGCCGAAGCGGGCGGCAGGGCGATCCGGGTGAATCCAAGTTTTATATTTCCCTGGAAGATGACCTGATGCGGCTGTTTGGTTCCGAGCGGCTGATTAAAATGTTCAATGCGCTGGGGATTCCCGAAAACCAGGAAATTGAGCACAAGACGCTGACCAACGCCATTGAAACGGCTCAGAAGAAAATTGAAAGCAATAACTTCGGTATCCGTAAAAACCTGCTGGAATATGATCAGGTCATGAACGAGCAGCGTGAGATTATTTACGCGGAGCGCCATCGGGTACTGAACGGAGAAAGTATGCGGGATGTGATCTATAAGATGATCACAGACATTGTGGAAAATACGGTGGATATGTGTATCGGGGACGATACGGATCCGGACGACTGGGATATGACTGAGCTGAATACGCTGCTGCTTCCCATTATCCCGCTGCGGGTGATCAACAGAGGCCGTATAGAGAAACTGAAGAAAAACAGCTTAAAGCATCAGTTAAAAGAAGAAGCGGTCAAACTCTATGAAAGCAAAGAGGCGGAGTTCCCTGAGACAGAAGCTATCAGGGAACTGGAGCGGGTTGTCCTGCTGAAAGTGATTGACAAACGGTGGATGGATCATATCGACGATATGGATCAGCTCCGCCAGGGCATCGGTTTACAGGCTTACGGACAGAGAGATCCGCTGGTGGAATATAAATTGAGCGGATACGAGATGTTTGACAGTATGACGGACAGTATCCGGGAAGACACGGTGAAACTGCTGTTCCATGTACGCGTGGAGCAGAAAGTGGAGCGGGAGCAGGTTGCAAAGGTAACAGGTACCAATAAGGACGATTCCGTGCAGAAAGGGCCGGTTAAGCGGGACACTGCCAAAGTGTATCCCAATGATCCCTGCCCGTGCGGAAGCGGTAAAAAATATAAACAGTGCTGCGGCAGAAAGTAGGTGACGTTAATTGGTAGAACTGGATCAGATGAAATCAGAATTACAGGCATATGAAACGCCATTAGCGGAAGTGAGGGATTCACTTTAACCTGGCTGACAGGGGAAAGCGGATTGAAGAGTTGGAACGGGAGATGGAAGCCCCAGGCTTCTGGGATGACCCGGATTATTCCAACCGGAAAATGAAGGAACTGAAAAATTTAAAGGATATTGTGGAAGTCTGCGACAGTCTTTCCTCTCAGTATGAGGATATTGAAACACTCATTGAGATGGGATATGAGATGGAAGATCCGGACATTGTATCCGAAACAAGACAGGAACTGGACGATTTTATCTCCAGATTCGAAGAAGTGCGTATCAGTACACTGCTGTCCGGCGAATATGACAAAAACAATGCCATATTAAAGTTAAATGCAGGTGCAGGGGGTACGGAAAGCTGTGACTGGGCCGGTATGCTGTATCGTATGTATACAAGGTGGGCGGAGAAAAAAGGCTACAGCGTGGAAGTGCTGGACTATCTGGACGGTGAAGAAGCAGGTATTAAATCCGTTACATTTCAGGTAAACGGGGAAAATGCCTATGGCTATCTGAAATCGGAAAAGGGTGTCCATCGTCTGGTGCGTATTTCTCCGTTCAACGCGCAGGGAAAACGGCAGACATCTTTCGTATCGCTGGATGTTATGCCCGATATTGAAGAAGATCTGGACATCGAGATCAATGAGGATGAACTGCGCATTGATACCTATCGAAGCAGCGGGGCAGGCGGTCAGCATATCAACAAGACATCATCGGCCATCCGGATTACCCATCTGCCCACAGGGATTGTGGTGCAATGCCAGAATGAGCGGAGCCAGCATATGAATAAAGATAAAGCAATGCAGATGCTGAAAGCAAAACTCTATCTCTTAAAACAGGAAGAGAATGCGCAGAAACTATCCGGTATCCGGGGGGAAGTAAAGGAGATCGGCTGGGGAAACCAGATCCGTTCCTATGTTATGCAGCCCTATACTATGGTGAAGGATCACCGCACATCAGCAGAAGTGAGCAATGTGGACGCTGTGATGGACGGTGCGTTGGATCCCTTTATCAACGCGTATCTCAAGTGGATCAACACGGACAGTGCGTCCACGGAAGGATAAGGCAAAAAACAAAATATTTGTATTTACAAATGAAAAGCAACATTGTATAATCAATGCACCGGACGAATTCGCCCGGTGCATCTCATCATTCATGACAATAGAAGACTCGCGAAGTGTGGATTCTATTGTTCATGACAATAGGTTTGCTGGCGAAGCCTGCAATCTATTGTTTATGACATATAGAAAGTTCGCAAAGCGCTCTTTCTATCGTTTCACAGGAAATACGGAATATTTCCTGTATCTCACCATTCTTATTTTTTATTCTTGCAATTTCACGAATTTTCCCAGGAAAAGAGAAACGGAGAAACGCAGAAAAGCACAAAAGAAAGCCGGCTTAATACAAAACAGAACAGGAGGAATTTATGAACGTAAAAAACAGAATCGGTGTAATGCTGCTTGCCTTTGTTTTGGCGGTTTCTTTTGTGCACCCTTTTTATGGGGAAATATCCTGCGCAAAAGAGGAAACCAAAGACTTGCCGGGAGATGCAGCAAATACAAAAACGGAATCGGTGGCGGATCTTCCGGAAACAGATACGGAAGATGGCCAAAAGAAAGGGGAAACAAAAGATTTACTCCGGACAACGGATCAAAACGGAGAAACGGAAACTGTGACAGAAGAAAACAAAAAAGCGGAAAAGAGCGAAGATACTGAAGAAGGCAGGGAACACAAAAAAGAAGATAAAAACGAAGGTATTGAAGCAGACCAGGAAACCAGAAACGAAGGTATTGGAGCAGATCAGGAAAATAAAAACGAAGATAAAAGCGAAGATACTGAAAAAGGTCAGGAAACGGATCGGGTACAGACCGAAGAAACTGTTGATGGAAATGCAGAGGAAACAGAGAAAAATCCACAGGACCAGAAAGCACCGGTAATGGATGATACAGCCAATGTGCCGGAGGAAGCGGCAGAGGGAGCCAAATTGTTGGACGCGGTGTTGGAGAACCAGGAGACGCGGACAGAGCCGGAAACAGAAATGGAAGAATATGAAATTACAGAGCCAGGATCGGTATTTTCCCCCGTTATGCGGGTTGCGGCTGTGGCAGGCATATCCACAACAGACCCACAGGTAGGACAGGAAAACAGCTATGGGTGTACCGGCTCGGTGCAGATCTGGACGGTGCCTGCCAGCGGGAAATACAGGATTACCTGTTATGGCGGCGCAGGCGGCGCGCAGAGTATACCGGGAGACAGCCTGGACGGCGGCAGGGGCAGTATGCGTCAGGGAACCATCAGCCTGGAAAAGGGAACCGTGCTGTATATATATGTGGGCGGTAACGGACTGGGCGGTATCCGGCATTCCCATGGCGGGCCGGAAGGCGGTATGGGCGGCTATAATGGCGGTGCTGCGGCGGGCTATGACACGAATGATCTGGGAAACAAAGGGCGATACTGGACCCATGGCACCGGCGGCGGGGCCTCGGATATACGGCTGGGCGGCAATGGCCTTGACCACCGGATTATGGTGGCCGGCGGCGGTGGCGGCGCCGATAAACAGACAACAGGAGGACATGGAGACGGCGGAAAATATAACGGAAACCGGAGCGACGGCTCTTACGAGGGCGGTGGCGGCGGCTATAACGGCGGCGCTGCCCATCAGGGCGGCAGCAGCTATGTCAATACCTCCCGCTTCACGGATATAAAAGAATCCAATGGCAGCAGCCAGTCAGGGCAGGTCAGTGTGCAAGTTGTCTCCCTGTTTCCCCAGGTAAAACTGACTGCGCCCACTGCATGGACAAGAGAGGATGTGACCATCCGGGCAGAAGTCATACATGAAGGGGAGGGCCGTCCGGAAGCATGGCTGTCCTGGGAGACTGACGTGGAAGGCAATGCCCTCTGGACAGATAAAGATACATATACCGTATCACAGAACGGTACATATGCATGTAAAATCCGCGATACTGCGGGAAATATATCCGAGAGGGTGCTGGACGTTCGCAATATTGACAAACAAAAGCCAGTGATCCGGGAAATCGAGGTGTCGGACAGCGGGTGGACCACCGAGGACATCACCCTGACGGTTCGGGCGGAGGACTGCGCTGCCACAGCGGAGTACGGATGTTCCGGTCTGGCGGAGCAGGCATATCTGTGGGGCAGACGTCCGGCGTCCGGGGAACCGGTGTGGGGCGATGGAGAGGAACCGGAATCGGTTCCGGCGTGGACCGCGCAGGATGGCTGTACAATATCGGAAAACGGTACATATCTGTGCAGAGTCAGAGATGCCGCAGGCAATGTGGAAGAGAGCAGTCATACCGTCAGCAATATTGACCGTACACCGCCCCGGCTCACCTGTCACAGGCCGGAGACATGGTATGAGGGCAGTACAAGGGTCCGGCTGGAAGCGAACGATCTGCAGCCGGACGGATCCTGGGGCAGCGGGCTGGCAGAGGCGCCGTTTTCCACAGATGGTGTTGTGTTTTCCGCCTCCCCTTATCTGACAGTTGACAGGGAAGGCACATATGAGATCTGGGTAAAGGATCGTATGGGGAATGTCCGAAAAGAGACGTTTACGTTTCTATATGATGTCCGTGCGTCCGATTCAAAACATAAGCACAAGGATTCGGGAGGGACAAAGAAAGAAGAAGCCCCCATACCGGAAATAATGCCGCCGAAGCCGTCAGGTATCATACCGGAGAATTTCCTGTATGATGAGACTGGCGTGGTACCGGAAGAGGTCGTGCCTGATCAAAAGGAAAACAGAGACAGCTATCAGGGCGACATGGAACCGGCGCTGCCCCAGGAGATACAGATACAGCCTCACCCGCCGGCACAGGCCCGTGAGAAAAAGCTGCCTGTCAGGCAAAAGCAGACAAAAGAGACTTCAGTTCTGGAAACCCTGGAGAAGGAGATACCTGAACAAAGACAAATAAACTGGAGAAAAGCCGCACTTTATACTGTCTGGATGGCGGCGCTGTTATGCGGACTGGTCTGGCTGTTGTTCTGCCTGATTTTTGAACATGCCCTGGTATACCGGAAAGACGAAGCGGGCGTCTGGCAGAAGATTGGCAGATGTGCCATTGTGCGAAAAAGGGAGTATCAACAGATTAATCTGTTACATTTGATGAAATCCGGAGAGTATCGGGATTATAAGGTACGTTTCTCCATGGTTTTTCTCCTGTTTCACCAAAAGAAAAAAGTCATGGTGCGCACTTGCTATGGAGTGGAACTGCGGAAGGTAAAAAGAGAAATTGAAATATTATCTTGCAATTCAGAAACGCCTGTGTTAACATAGCAGGCAAAGGAAAAATGCAGTGAAGGAGACTCTTGTCAGGGAAAGCGACAGGAATGCGGCGTCACCGACTGAGAGCGCCGCTTGTGGGAAATGACAAAGGGAACACTCCGGAGCAGATGCCCTGAACCCATTCAGTAGGGGCATACGTAACACGCGTTAAGTGTAACAAGAGGATCAGGCGGTGCAACATTTTGATGGAAATGTCGTCTGATCAAAGCGGGTGGTACCGCGGGTGATTTCCCGTCCCGGAATACAGGATTGTATTCCGGGATTTTTTGTTTCATAGGAAAGTGCGTCCTATGAAACAAAAAGGATGCGCAGCTTCGCGCGCGGAACAAAAGCTGCGCTTTCCGGAAAATTTGGACGCGCGAATGTGCGAAGCGCACTTTTGTTCTTTCATAGGAAAGTGCGTCCTATGAAACAAAAAGGATGCGCAGCTTCGCGCGCGGAACAAAAGCTGCGCTTTCCGGGAAATTTGGACGCGCGAGTGTGCGAAGCGCACTTTTGTTCTATCCGGGCGTGTTTGAAAATCCATCATTTTTCCCGGAGAAAAAAGGGAATTTCGCAAGAAGAGAGGAGAGATTATTATGAAGACAGACCACATTTACAGAACCGCAGCCATACGGGATATCCATGAAACGGATATCGGGCAGACTATCAAAGCTGCCGGCTGGGTGGAAAATATCAGAGATCACGGAGGCGTTTCCTTTATCGATCTGCGTGATATGTATGGTGTACTGCAGGTAGTGCTCCGCAATATACCATTGCCGGAGGGCATTGCCCGGGAGATGTGTATTTCCGTCGAGGGTGTTTTGGTGAAACGGGATGCGGATACTTATAATCCCCGGATTCCCACAGGCACTCTGGAACTGGAAGCTAAGAGCATTACCATATTGGGTAAAGTGTATAAATCCCTGCCGTTTGAAGTGATGACATCCAGAGAGACAAGAGAAGAAGTCCGTCTGAAATACCGTTATCTGGATTTGCGGAATCAGAAAGTGAAAGACAATATCATCTTCCGTTCTCAGGTCATCTCTTTTCTCCGGGAGAAAATGAGTTCCATGGGGTTTCTGGAGATACAGACACCGATTTTGTGTGCTTCCTCCCCGGAAGGCGCCAGAGATTATATTGTTCCTTCCAGAAAATATAAAGGCCGGTTTTATGCGCTGCCCCAGGCGCCCCAGCAGTATAAACAGCTTTTGATGGCAGCAGGTTTTGACAGATATTTTCAGATAGCGCCTTGTTTTCGGGATGAGGACGCCAGAGCCGACCGCTCTCCGGGAGAATTTTATCAGTTGGACTTCGAGATGAGTTTTGCAACCCAGGAGGATGTATTCCGGGTGGGAGAAGAAGTGCTGACGGCAGTTTTCAGGAAATTTGCGCCGGAGGGGGCGGCGGTTACACAGGCGCCGTACCCGGTCATCAGTTACAGACAGGCAATGCTGGAGTTTGGCACGGACAAACCGGATCTGCGCAATCCTTTGCGGATTATGGATGTGACGGAATTTTTCCAGAAGTGTACTTTTAAACCATTCCTTGGCAAATGTGTGCGGGCCATTAAAGTACATGGGGATATGTCCAAAGGCTTTCATGAAAAACTGCTGGAGTTTGCCGTTTCCCTGGGAATGGGGGGATTGGGCTACCTGGAGGTGGCTGCGGATTTATCCTATAAAGGGCCCATTGACAAGTTTATTCCAAAAGAACTGAAACCGGAACTGGCTGCTCTGGCTTTTCTGGAGGCAGGCGATACCATTTTCTTTATTGCAGACAGAGAAGAGCGGGCCTGCTATTATGCAGGGCAGATCCGCAACGCCCTGGGGGAGCGGCTGGGGCTGACAGAGAAACATGCATTCCGTTTTTGTTACGTCAATGATTTTCCCATGTATGAACGGGACCCGGAGACGAAACAGCTTGCATTTACCCACAACCCCTTTTCCATGCCCCAGGGCGGGCTGAAGGCGTTGCAGGAACAGGATCCCCTTTCCATTCTGGCCTACCAGTATGATATTGTATGCAATGGTGTGGAACTGTCTTCCGGTGCGGTACGGAATCATGACATTGATATTATGATTCAGGCTTTTGCGCTGGCGGGATATGAGGAGGAAGCCCTGCGGGAGAAGTTCGGCGCACTGTACGAAGCGTTTCAGTTTGGGGCGCCGCCTCATGCGGGCATGGCGCCGGGCATTGACCGGATGATTATGCTTCTGCGGGGAGAGGAAAATATCAGAGAAGTGATTGCCTTTCCCATGAATGGCAATGCACAGGATCTGATGTGCGGCGCGCCCGGTCAGGTGACAGAGCAGCAGCTCAGGGAAGTCCATATAAAGGTAAGAGATTAAAAACCGGTGGCAGAGGAGAACAGGGACAATGGAAAATAGAATTTCGGACGAGACAATCGAATATGTGGGAGTTCTGGCCAAACTGGAGTTATCCGATGAAGAAAGAGAACAGGCAAAACGCGATATGGGCAGGATGCTGGATTATATCGACCAGATGAACGCACTGGATACGGAAGGCATTGAACCCATGTCGCATGCGTTCCCGGTGGAAAACGTATTGCGGGAAGATATGGTGACAAACGGCGACATGCGTGATGCACTGCTGGCAAACGCGCCGGAGGAAAAGGACGGTATGTTTGTGGTGCCGCGTACATTTGAGTAGGAGGGATGCTTCATGAAACCAGTGGAAATGACAGCCATGGAACTGGGCAGGGAAATCCGGGAGAAGCGGATGACTGCCATGGATGCGATGCAGGCGGTTTTCGATGTGATGGACAGGAGAGAAGAAAGCCTGAACTGTTATATTACAGTGGATCGGGAAGGCGCTTTTCAGAGGGCGGAGGAAGTACAGCGCAAAATTGATGCGGGAATATTGACAGGGCCTTTGGCGGGGGTTCCCGTTGCTGTCAAAGACAATCTGTGCACAGAGGGAATGCTTACCACCTGTGCGTCCAAAATCCTGCAACAGTTTGTTCCCCACTATTCGGCGCAGGCGGTACATCGCCTGACACAGGCAGGCGCAGTGATCATTGGCAAGACCAATATGGATGAATTTGCCATGGGTTCAACGACGGAAACATCCGCTTTTGGGCCGACGAAAAATCCGTGGAACGAACGGCATGTGCCGGGCGGATCTTCCGGTGGGTCTGCGGCAGCAGTGGCTGCAGGCGAATGCTTTATGGCCCTGGGATCAGATACCGGGGGTTCCATCCGGCAGCCTGCCTCCTATTGTGGCGTGGTGGGTATGAAACCCACATATGGTACGGTATCCCGTTATGGCCTCATTGCCTATGGTTCGTCGCTGGATCAGATCGGGCCGCTGTGCAGGGACGTAACGGACTGTGCTGCTTTGCTGGAATGCATTGCTTCCCATGACAAACAGGATTCCACCTCCATAGCCCGAATGGATATGGATTTTACCAAAGCCTTGCAGAAGGATGTGAAGGGAATGCGGATTGGTATTCCCAGGGACTATTTTACGGAAGGACTTTCGGCAGATGTGGGAAACAGTGTGCTGAAAGCGGCGGATGTACTGAAAAGCCAGGGGGCCGTTGTGGAAGAATTTGATTTAAGCCTGGTGGAATATGCCATTCCCGCTTATTATACCATTGCCGCGGCAGAGGCCAGTTCCAATCTGGAACGGTTTGACGGCATCAAATATGGTTTCCGGGCCGGCGAGCGGGAAGGTTTGCATAAAATGTACAAAAAAACCCGTTCAGAAGGGTTTGGGGAAGAAGTAAAGAGACGGATTATGCTGGGCTGTTTTGTGCTCAGTTCCGGTTATTATGATGCGTATTATTTGAAGGCACTGCGGGTAAAGGCATTGATTAAGCAGGCGTTTGACCGGGCTTTTGAAACATATGATATAATCCTGAGCCCGGCGGCCCCCACCACGGCGCCGCGCCTGGGCGAGAGCCTGGCGGATCCCATTTCCATGTATCTGAGCGATATTTATACGGTTTCTGTAAATCTGGCCGGTCTGCCGGGGATCACGGTGCCCTGTGGCATGGACGCAGAGGGGCTTCCCATTGGGATGCAGCTGATCGGGAACTGTTTTGCGGAAAAGAAACTGTTCCGGGCCGCATTTGCGTATGAACAGGCAGGCGGCCAGGGCCCTTTTGGGGTATGCGGGGAGGGAAAATAAATGGGAAAAGAAAAACAATATGAATCAGTCATCGGACTGGAAGTGCATGTGGAGCTTGCCACAAAGACAAAGATTTTCTGCGGCTGTTCCACCGCCTTTGGCGGAGTGCCCAACACCCATACCTGCCCGGTTTGTACGGGTATGCCAGGTTCGCTTCCGGTATTGAATCGAAAAGTGCTGGAATATGCGGTTTCTGTGGGACTGGCCACAAACTGTGAGATTACCAGGTACTGTAAATTTGACAGGAAAAACTATTTTTATCCGGATAATCCGCAGAACTATCAGATTTCCCAGCTCTATCTGCCCATATGCCGAAACGGCTGGGTGGAAATCGAAATGCCGGAAGGAACGAAACGGATTGGCATTCATGAAATCCATATGGAGGAGGATGCGGGCAAACTGATCCATGATGAATGGGAGGACTGTACCCTGGTGGATTATAACCGGTCCGGCGTGCCGCTGATTGAAATTGTATCTGAGCCGGATATGAGAAGCGCCGAAGAGGTAATTGCCTATCTGGAGAAACTGCGTTTGATGATCCGGTATTTGGGCGCCTCTGACTGCAAACTGCAGGAAGGTTCCATGCGGGTGGATGTAAATCTGTCTGTAAGGGAACCGGGGGCGGAGCCGGGTGTCCGGACGGAAATGAAAAATTTAAATTCCTTTAAAGCGATTACAAGAGCCATTGCAGGCGAGCGGGACCGTCAGATTGACCTTCTTACATCCGGCGCTGTGGTGGTACAGGAAACAAGGAGATGGGACGATGCAAAGGGATGTTCTTATGCCATGCGCTCGAAAGAGGACGCCCGGGACTACCGGTATTTCCCGGACCCCGATCTCGTTCCCATCCGTATCAGTGAAGCATGGCTGGAGGAACGAAAAGCCGCCTTGCCGGAAATGCGGACGGAAAAGATTCAGCGGTATCGGGAGGAATATCAGATTCCCGATTATGATATTGAAATTTTGACTGATTCCCGTCAGATGGCAATGCTGTTTGAAGAAACCACAGCCCTCTGCAATCAACCGAAAAAAGTATCTAACTGGCTGATGGGGGAAGGCATGCGCCTTTTAAAAGAACGGGGCAGAGATCCGGAGGATATGTTGATTTCCCCCGCCCACCTGGCCAAATTGATTGTGATGAGAGAAGCCGGAGAAATCAACGGCAGTTCGGCAAAGGAGATTTTTGAGGTCATGTTTGACACCGATACAGACCCGGCGGACTGTGCCAGGGAGCGGGGCCTGCTGATTGTAAATGACACCGGCGGGCTGACGGAAGTATTACGGAAAGTCATTGCAGAAAATCCCAAATCCGTGGAGGATTACCTGGGCGGCAAAGAAAAAGCCCTGGGCTTTCTTGTGGGGCAGACCATGAAAGCCATGAAAGGAAAAGCCGATCCGGCACAGGTAAATCAAATGCTGCGGGAAATGCTGGTTTGAGTGGGAATGTGATTGAATCCGGCATCATTTTGTACTATCATAGAAAGAAACGGGACATGGCGTATGCCTGCCTGGAATTATGGCATGGGAGAGGGCAGGCATATGCTGCAACGAAACGGCGAAAGGTGGCATAAAATGGATCAGACATTTTTGGAAGTATTGGTGGCAAGAAAGCGTAATATGGCGGCGGCTGTGCTGAAAATCGTGTGCGGGATTCTGTCTGTATTTTCCCTGATTTTGGTACCCTATACGGTTTTCTTTCTGGCCGGGGCGCTGCTGTTTGGAGCAGGCGCATATTTCTTTTATCTGCAGGAGTGGATTGAGTTTGAATACAGCTATGTATGCAGGGAACTGACCGTAGACCGGATTATGGCCCGGAGCAGGAGAAAGTCCGAGGCTGATTATCTGGTTGACAAAATAGAAATCGGTGCGCCGGAGGATTCTTATCATCTGGACGGTTTCCGCAACAGGAATTGTACGGTGAAGGATTACAGCAGCCGGAGCGGCAGGAAGAAGTATGTATTCTATTATGAAGGACAGATCAAGGTTGTACTGGATGCAGACGAAGGGCTGGTACAGGCATTGCATGGCGCTGCGCCGGGGAAATTATTTTTGCATTGACAAAGACCTGCCCGGTCTGATAAACTTTTCAAAATATATCGTATGACAGGAGGATAAGACATGGGTCAGATAATTGGTGAAGGCATTACATTTGATGATGTATTACTTGTTCCGGGTTATTCGCAGGTCATTCCGAATCAGGTGGATTTATCCACGTGGCTGACGAAGAAGATCCGTTTGAATATTCCGATGATGAGTGCAGGCATGGATACGGTTACAGAGCACCGCATGGCGATTGCCATGGCAAGGCAGGGGGGCATTGGAATCATCCATAAGAATATGTCGATTGAAGCACAGGCAGAGGAAGTGGACAAGGTAAAACGTTCTGAAAACGGTGTAATTACGGATCCATTTTCATTGACTCCTGAGCATACGCTGGCGGATGCAGATACACTGATGGGTAAGTTCCGGATTTCCGGTGTGCCCATTACCGAGGGGAAAAAGCTGGTGGGTATTATAACCAACCGTGACCTGAAGTTTGAGACGGACTATACAAAGCTGATTAAGGAATGTATGACGTCCGAAGGGCTCATCACCGCAAGGGAAGGCATTACGCTGGAGGAAGCCAAGAAGATACTGGGACAGGCCAGAAAAGAGAAACTTCCCATTGTAGACGGGGATTTTAACTTAAAAGGCCTGATTACCATTAAGGATATAGAAAAGACGATCAAATATCCACTGGCGGCAAAAGATGAACAGGGCCGGCTGCTGTGCGGCGCAGGTGTGGGTATTACGGCCAATGTGCTGGATCGGGTTGCTGCGCTGGTGGACGCCAAGGTGGATGTGATTGTGCTGGACAGCGCTCATGGGCATTCCGAAAATGTGCTGCGGTGTCTGCGGATGATCCGGGAGGCATATCCTGACCTGCAGGTGATTGCGGGCAATGTGGCAACGGGAGAGGGGACAAAGGCTCTGATAGAAGCAGGCGCAGATGCAGTGAAGGTGGGCATCGGTCCCGGCTCAATCTGTACGACCCGTGTGGTGGCCGGCATTGGTGTGCCACAGGTAACGGCGATTATGGACTCCTATCAGGTGGCAAAAGAGTATGGTATTCCCATTATTGCCGATGGCGGTATTAAATATTCCGGTGATATGACAAAGGCCATTGCTGCCGGCGGTAATGTGTGTATGATGGGCAGTATCTTTGCGGGCTGTGATGAAAGTCCCGGAACATTCGAACTGTTCCAGGGCAGGAAGTATAAAGTGTATCGTGGTATGGGTTCTATTGCGGCAATGGAGAATGGCAGCAAGGACCGGTATTTCCAGTCTGATGCGAGAAAACTGGTGCCGGAAGGCGTGGAAGGCCGTGTGGCTTATAAGGGGACCGTGGAAGATACCGTATTCCAGCTTATGGGAGGCCTGCGTTCCGGTATGGGCTATTGTGGGACATTCAACATTGAAGAACTCAAGGAACATGGGAAATTTGTAAAAATATCTGCCGCAGCTTTGAAGGAAAGCCATCCCCATGATATTCATATTACAAAGGAAGCTCCCAATTACAGTGTTGACGAATAAAATTGGTTGTTTACATGATAACAGAAAGCACGCTTTGCGTGCTTTCTGTTGTTGTCCCTGCTGTTTCAGGAATGATAAGCAGACAAATAGAATCTGCCCCTTGCAGATATATGAAGAAGCTGGAATGTGGAAGTCTGTATTTTCCTGTATTCGGATCGTTTATGTAGGTTTTTTGTTGTTTTTCGACAAAGGGGTTTTGGTATCTGTCAACCCCACAATATATTCCATACTCACATTATAATAGCAGGCCAGACGGATAAGATGGCGGACTGGGAGTTCAGTGGCACCTCGTTCATAGCGGGCATACATAGTTTGAGAAGTTCCCAGGATGTCTGCTATATTCTGTTGTGTTTTGTCGTGATCCTCTCGTAAATCACGTATTCTGAGTCTATAGTTCATGATCCATCACCTGTTTATTCTAACATAGCATAGATCATAATGGAGTAAGAAAATTAATAAATATTTTTACTAATCGTAATCCTGTCAAAAATATACAGAATTTGACAAAACCATGTGTAACGAAAAAAATGCTTGTTAATATGCACAAAAATAAAAATGAGTATTTGTTAAAAGTGATGAAGAATAAAAAGGGGATTGACAAGTATATATCTATTCTATACAATAAACACATAGATGAAACGCGTTTCACAACTTGAAACGGAGGAAACATAAATGGCAGGCATCAGGGATGTAGCAAGGCTGGCAGGCGTTTCTCCTTCCACTGTATCACGAGTCATGAATGGTACTGCACATGTAGAAGAAGATAAAAAGCAAAAGGTTCTTGCCGCGATTCAAGAAACGGGTTTCAAACCAAACGAACTGGCCAGGGCACTGTTTAAACAGTCGTCCAAAATCATTGGCGTAATTGTTCCCAACATAGAGAACCCCTTTTTTAATGAACTGGCAAAAGCGGTGGAAGAAGAAGCATACAGGAACGGGTATAAGATATTGCTCTGTAATTCCAATAACAATACGGAAAAGGAACTGCTCAATATCCAGATGCTTGGCAGAATGAAGGCGGACGGGGTAATTATTGTGACCTACAGTGATGAAACCGGCCTGGCGCTGGCAGACTGCCAGATACCGGTTGTCGTACTGGACCGTCAGCTTACGGACAGCGGCGAGATTGCCTATGTGGAATCCGATCATTATAAGGGCGGACAGATGGCCATGGAGCATCTGATTACATGCGGCTGTAAGAATATTGTATGTATGAGAGGCCCGCTGAACTTATCCAGTGGGAAACGGCGGTATGAAGGATACCAGGCTGCATGCAGAGAGAATCATATACAAGAACAGATCATCGACTGCCTTTATGATTATGAAGCGGGACTTGCAGCAGCACGGGAACTGATACGGCAGTATCCGGCGGTGGACGGTGTGATTGCCAGCAATGATATGGTGGCCATTGCATCCTATAAAATATTGTCCCAGGCGGGGTACAGAATCCCGGAAGATGTTCAGATCATCGGATTTGACAATATTAAACTCAGTTGGCTGTTTACACCGGAGCTGACCACCATTATTCAGTCCATTGATAAAATGGGAACACTGGCAGTCCAGACCATTATTCGATATGGAGAGGGCCTGCCATTTCAAAAAGAAAATGTATTTGACGTATCCCTTGTAGAACGTCAGACCACAAGGAGAAAGGAGCAACAGGAATGAAGCTGGCAGTAGTAGGAAGCATCAATATGGACATGACTGTAACCGCAGAGCGGATTCCGGCAAAGGGTGAGACATTGGCCGGAGGAAGCATCAGCTATATACCAGGAGGAAAAGGCGCCAACCAGGCGGTAGCCATGGCAAAACTGGGAGCGGATGTGGATATGTTTGGCTGTGTGGGAGACGACAGCAACGGAGAAAGACTGCTTCAGAATCTGAAAGATGTGGGGGTAAAAACAGAACATGTGAAAGTGATAAAGGATGTACCCACAGGGATTGCCATGATTACGGTGGCGGAAAATGACAATACGATTATCGTCGTTCCGGGTGCCAACGGAAAAGTTGACCGGGAGTATGTGGATGAAATCAAGCCGGTTTTGAAGACCTTTGACATGGTTGTATTGCAGCATGAGATTCCGCTGGATACGGTACATTATGTGGTGGATTTCTGTGCGCAGAACGATATTCAGGTCGTACTGAACCCGGCGCCCGCAGCGGAAGTACCCGTGGAGATTGTGGAGAAGGTAACCTACTTAACCCCCAATGAGCATGAAGCGGTACTGATTTTCGGAGATGGAAAGTCCACGGAAGAGATCTTGCAGGGCTATCCGGAAAAGCTGATTATCACTCAGGGATCCAGAGGTGTGTCCACGTGTTTGAAGTCCGGAGAAATCCTGACCGTTCCGGCCAGACCGGCAAAGGTCGCAGATACCACCGGTGCAGGAGATACACTGAATGGCGCATTTGCAGTCAGAAGAGCAGCAGGGGATTCCATGGAAAAGGCGCTTGCCTATGCAAATACTGCAGCCAGCCTTTCCACGGAAAAATTTGGGGCACAGAGCGGAATGCCTTCCGCAGAAGAAGTGGAACATGAATTGAAAGCCTGAAAAGGACAGGAGGTGAGAGGCAATATGAAAAAACACGGGATTTTAAACAGTGATATTTCAAAGGTTCTCTCCTGTATGGGACATACGGACCGCATCTGCATTGGAGACTGCGGTCTGCCGATCCCGGAGGAGACACAGCGGATTGATTTGGCACTCAGATTCGGACAGCCGACGTTTATGGATGTGCTGAAAGAAGTGACCGATGATATGAAAATAGAGAAAGTGTATCTTGCCGAAGAGATGAAAGAGAAGAGTCCGGCCCTTCTGGATGAACTGAAATCGTTTCTTACGCGTCTTGAAACCGGTTGCGAAACGGGTTTCAAAATTGAAATTGAATTTGTATCCCATACAAAACTGAAAAAGATGACAAAGGGATGCAGGGCGGTGATTCGTACAGGGGAGACGACACCATATGCCAATATCATCCTGCAGTCAGGCTGTATTTTCTAAAACAGGAAAGGAGGCGGGCGTATGCAAATTGAAATGCGGGGAATCGACAAGTCCTTTGGGGGCAATGCGGTGCTGAAAGATGCCGGATTCCTGTTGGACCATGGTGAAATCCATGCATTGATGGGCGAGAACGGCGCGGGCAAATCCACGCTGATGAAAATTCTCACCGGTGTTTACACAAGAGATGCCGGCACTGTATTGGTAGACGGGCAGGAAGTGTGCTACAAAAATCCGCAGGAGGCGGAACGCGCCGGTATTGTATTTATTCACCAGGAGTTGAATGTACTGTTTGACCTGACAGTAGAAGAGAATATGTTCCTGGGAAAAGAAATAAAAAAGGGGTTTGGCGTATGTGACAAAAAGGCCATGCGCCAGGAAGTGAAAAAGATTCTGGATCGCCTTGGGGTGGAGATTGATCCGGGGCAGAGGATGAATGAATTGTCTGTAGGACAGCAGCAGATGATTGAGATTGCCAAAGCGCTGATGGTGGACGCACAGGTCATTATTATGGATGAACCTACGGCGGCCCTGACCCAGAGTGAGACTACGGTGCTGTTCCAGGTGGTAAACTCCCTCAGGGAAAAAGGGGTATCCATCGTCTATATTTCCCATCGTATGGAAGAGATTTTTGAACTCTGCGACCGGATTACGGTTTTGCGGGACGGTTCCTATATTGGAACAAAAGAGATCAAAAAGACCGATATGAATGATGTGGTAAAGATGATGATCGGCCGGGAGATCGGAGAGCGTTATCCGGTGCGGGATGTAAAAATCGGCGACGTGGCTTTTGAGGTCAAAGGACTGACCTGCCCGGGTGTATTTCAGAATGTATCCTTTCAGGTACATGCCGGAGAGGTACTGGGGGTATCGGGCCTGATGGGCGCCGGCAGAACAGAGATTATGCAGGCTATTTTCGGAAATATGCCCCATGTAAGCGGAGAAATCTATCTGAACGGAAAACAGATTGTGAACCGGAATCCCCAGGAAGCCATGAAGAACGGAATCGGCTTTATTACGGAAGACCGTAAAGTGGAAGGTCTGATGCTGGAAGAAAGCATTATGAAAAATATTTCCATTGCCAATCTGGGCAGGATTTCCAGCTATGGAGTCCTGAAAAAAGAATCGGAAGACGGCCTTGTCAAACGCGGTATAGAAGAATTACATATCAAATGTTTTGGTCCGCAGCATGAATGCAATAATCTGAGTGGTGGAAACCAGCAGAAAGTGGTTTTTGCAAAATGGATCTATACGGAGCCTAAAATCCTCATTCTGGATGAGCCAACCAGAGGTGTGGATATCGGTGCAAAAAAAGAGATATACAGTATTATCAATGATCTGGCAGAAAAAGGCGTGGCGATTATTATGGTATCGTCGGAACTTCCCGAAGTGCTGGGTATGTCGGACCGGGTGATGGTAGTACATGAAGGCAGAGTAACAGGTATGCTTATGAAAGAAGAAGCAAATCAGGAAAATATTATGATTCTTGCGACAGGAGGGGAGCTAAATGAACAATAAGAAGGCAATTAATTATATTCAGGATCTGGGCGCTCTGATCGCTCTGGTTCTTCTGGTTCTGGTAATCGGCGTTATCAGCCCGGAATTCCGTACAGTCAGCAACTTTTTGTCATTGCTTCGGCAATCATCCATCAACGGCTTTATCGCTTTTGGTATGACCTGCGTTATACTCACCGGAGGGATTGACCTTTCCGTCGGTTCCGTACTGGCGTTGACCACGGCGTTTTGTGCCAGCTTTATCGCAGGCGGCATGCCGGTAGGTGTGGCCATGTTTCTGTCACTTGCCATCGGTACGGGCTTCGGCCTGATCAGTGGTGTGCTGGTTACAAAGGGACGTCTGCAGCCCTTTATCGCAACACTGATAACCATGACCGTATACAGAGGCCTGACAATGATTTTTATGGACGGAAAACCGATTTCCAATCTGGGTGACAGCTTCTTCCTGAAACTGGTGGGCAAGGGAAATCTCTTTGGTATTCCCATTCCGGTAATCCTGTTCCTGGTGGTATTTGCAATCTTTGTTTTCATACTGGAAAAGACCACATTCGGCAGGCGCATTTACGCTACCGGCAGTAACTGGAAATCTGCAAAACTGGCCGGTGTCAATATTGACCTGACCAAAATGGCCGCTTATGCCATATCCGGTTGTATGGCAGCCGTATCCGGGTTGATTCTGCTGTCCCGTCTGGGTTCTGCACAGCCCACACTGGGCGACGGATATGAACTGGATGCCATTGCGGCAGTGGCGCTGGGCGGCACGAGTATGAACGGCGGCCGGGGACGTATCTGGAAGACATTTGTAGGTGTATTGATTATTGCAGTATTGAATAACGGACTGAATATTTTGGGTGTTTCTTCCTATTATCAGGATGTGGTAAAAGGTATCGTTATCCTGGTGGCGGTTATGTCAGACCACAAGCGGTAAAAGATGTAGCCGGAACCATTCCGAATCAAGTGAATCGGCCCGCTGCAATGGCGGGTTCATAAATAAATTATTTAAAACGGAGGGAAAAGATTATGAAAATGAAACGATTGGCAGCAACATTCATGGCAGCAATGGTTGCCCTGACCGCTGTGGGATGCAGCGCGGTATCCGTGGACGGAGAGAGTAACAAGGGTAAGACGGAAGCGGCAAATGCAACAGCAGAAGCAGAAGGTGATACGACTTCGGAAACCCAGGGAAATGGGTCAATCGGACTTGCAGTATCCACACTGAACAACCCGTTTTTCGTAACTCTGAGCGAAGGCGCACAGGCAGCGGCAAAAGAGAAAAATGTAGAACTGATTGTAGTGGACGCGGGAGACGACGCGGCAAAACAGACCAATGATATTGAAGACCTCATCTCCAGGAATATCAGTGTACTGATTGTCAATCCCGTAGATTCAGACGCAGTGGCGCCGGCAGTACAGGATGCCGTTGCAAAAGGGATTAAAGTTGTTTCCGTAGACCGTGTGGTAAACGGCGTGGAGGTGGACTGTGCCATCGCATCCGACAATGTGGCAGGTGCGCAGATGGCAACGGAATATCTGGTAACATTGGTTGGAGAAGGCGCCAAAGTAGCGGAACTGGAAGGGGTTTCCGGTGCGAGCGCAACCATTGACCGTGGGGAAGGCTTCCATCTGGTAGCGGACGAGAAACTGGATGTGGTATCCAAACAGACAGCAAACTTTAACCGTTCCGAGGGTATGAGCGTTATGGAAAACATGCTGCAGGCGAACCCGGATATCCAGGGTGTGTTTGCCCACAATGACGAGATGGCTCTGGGTGCAGTGGAAGCAATCGGCGGAAAAGAAATTATTGTCATCGGATTTGATGCCACAGATGACGCTCTTACAGCCGTATCTGCCGGCAAGATGGCAGCAACCGTGGCACAGAAGCCGGACCTGATGGGTGCAACCGCAGTGGAAACCGCAATCAAACTCATTGCGGGAGAAACCGTGGAAAAAGAAATTCCCGTTGAAGTGGAACTGATCAAAGAATAAAACCATGTATCATTCCGTAAAGGAGGATCATGGACATGTAAAAAGCCATTCTGCATCTGTGTGTGCAGGATGGCTTTTTGAACCGCCTTTCGTTTGTTTGCAGTGGCATATTCTGTAAAAATGTGTTATAATTCATGGCGACAAAAAGTCCGCAGGGGGAGGGATTGTAGTGTCACATATTTTGTTTCACAATGGAAAGATTAAACTGTATGAAGCGCTGCAGACACTCTGTCAACTGGCAGGCGTAAGTGAAGTGCAGGGCGATATTCTGTGGCAGGGGCTTCTGGAGGACGATGCGCTGATGGAAGAGATGGTATATTATATAACACATCACTGCCTGCTTGGAAAAGTCCGCCTGGAAGGATATACCTTAATTGATTTATTTGTCTATGAGATGGATATTTATAATTTAATTGCGGATTCCGGGAAAAATACAGAGAGCTGTAATAAGGAAACAATGGTGCTTCGGGCTTTTGGAGCCATGATGGAGATGAAGAAGAATCCGGAACATATGAAAAAGAAGCTGTCAGACGGATTCGGTATGGATAAATATTTATAAGGAGTCTGAAGATGAACAGATTTGAGTTTACGGAAGTCCTGCGCAAGTCGCTTTCCGGCAGAGTTGATTACCGTGTTGTCAACGAAAATGTGGCTTATTATGAAAACTATATTGACACGGAGATGCGGAAGGGACGCAGCGAGGAAGATGTACTGGGAGAATTGGGTGATCCCCGGCTGCTGGCGAAAACCATCAGCGGTGTGGCAGGGGACGGCAGCGGCACATATGCGGAAGATGAGGATGGAGCAAGAACAAAGGGCGGACTGTTTGGCGGCAGAGTGTTCCGGCTTCCAAACTGGCTTTTCTGGCTGGTTGTAGTGCTTGTCTTTTTTATCATTTTAGATATAGTAGGCTTTGTACTTACCACTGTGCTGCCCATCCTCATTCCGGTGGCAGTGGTTTATTATCTGATACGGTATTTCCGGCAGAGGCGTTGATGCCGTTGGAATATGCATGAAGATTCTGCTTGTTTGATTTTTACAACAATAGAAAGTATGTTATGCGAATTTTTTGTGATACATGACAGAAAGCATGTTATGCGGATTTTTTTGTGATACATGACAGAAAGCATGTTATGCGGATTTTTTTGCAATACATGACAGAAAACACGTTATGCGGGCTTTTTATTCATGACAATAGAAGACTCGCGAAGCGTGGATTCTATTGTTGTCATGAATAAGGAAAACAGCCCATCAGGGGAACCGATGAGCTGTTTTGAGGGGAGTATAAATAATTAATATATAAGGGTTGCAGATAAAGAAATTGGAGTGTTTCTTTATCTGTTGAGGTTATTATATATCAACTCTCTGGAAAATGCAAGTAAAAAATGTGACTTTTTTCCTATTTTTTTACTTGCTCATATTTCCTGCATTTTGGAGTATAGAAATCCTGATTTCAGACATACTAACAGCGTAACCAATTTGAATCAGGAGGAATTTAAAATGTCTAAAAACGATTACAATCAGAACGAAAAACAGAACCAGAAATTCCAGAACAGCACAAACCAGTCCCAGAACAGATCCGGTAATTTTTCCAACAGTACAAGCAACAACACAAATAACAGCACAAATAACAGTTCAAAGAACAGCAGCCAGAACAGCAATCAGAACAACCAGAGAAATAACTACTAATTCTCGACCCGGCCATGCCGGGGTACATATCTTTTTTTCAAAAACTATTTGACACCCCCATATTTGACTATTAATATAAACATATGAGAAAATTCGAGCTGATTGTGCCCTGCCATTTTGGGTTGGAGGCGCCATTAAAAAGAGAAATTACAGATCTTGGGTATGATATAACTGCTGTTGAGGATGGCCGTGTTACGTTTTACGGGGACGAGGAGGCCTGTGTACGAGCCAATATCTGTCTGCGGACGGCGGAGCGGATCCTGATTAAAATAGGCAGTTTTCATGCGGAAACTTATGAAGAGCTGTTTCAGGGCACAAAGTCTCTGCCCTGGGAAGATTACATTCCGGCAGACGGGAAGTTCTGGGTGGCGAAGGCGGCCAGTGTGAAAAGCACACTGTTCAGTCCGTCGGATATCCAGTCTGTTATGAAAAAGGCGATGGTAGAGCGTTTAAAAGATATATACCATGTGAACTGGTTTGCAGAAAGCGGCTCATCATTTCCGTTGCGCGTCTTTCTTCTGAAAGATGAAGTGACGATTGGCCTGGACACCACGGGAGATTCTCTGCATAAACGGGGGTATCGGAAGCTGACAGCCAAAGCACCCATTGCCGAAAACCTGGCAGCGGCATTGATAATGTTAACGCCCTGGAAGCGGGATCGGATACTGGTGGATCCGTTTTGCGGCAGCGGCACGATTCCGATTGAAGCGGCGATGATGGCGGCGCATATGGCGCCCGGAATGCACCGCAGTTTTACGGCGGAGAACTGGAAGCATATCATTGCAGAGAGGATCTGGTCTGATATACGGGAAGAGGCGCGGGAAGAGGTGGATTTGCAGGCAGATACCGATATACAGGGATATGATCTGGATGACAGTATGGTTTCCATCGCCAGGGCCAATGCGGGTCTGGCCGGTGTGGACGGACTGATCCATTTTCAGAGGCGGGATGTGGCGTCATTGAGCCACCCGAAAAAATACGGTTTTCTGATTACCAACCCGCCCTATGGAGAACGTATGGAAGACAAGCGGGACTTGCCCGCGCTGTACCGGACCCTTGGGGAGCGCTACCGGGCGCTGGACGCTTGGTCGCTGTATATGATTACTTCCTACGAAGGGGCGGAAAAAGATATCGGAAGAAAAGCGGATAAAAACAGAAAAGTTTATAACGGTATGATGAAAACCTACTATTATCAGTTTCAGGGACCAAAACCGGACAGGAAAGGCCGGAAGTGACAGGGGGCATCATGCGGAAAAATCTGTTAAGAACTATGCTTCTGTGGAATCTGCTGTTTTCTGTTGCCGCCATCTGGTGGATGCTGGCCGCTACAGGAACGGGCGTCCTGCCCTGGCAAAATGGCAAAGAGGGCGAAAATCAAAACCCATCTGAAAACAGAGCCGGGATGCAGGATGGGACAGCTGCCGACAGCATATCTCAAAGCGCACTGTATGGCGGGGAGCTGCCGGAAGAGCCGCTGGCGTTTGCGGCAGACAGAGGGTCGCCGGGATTTGCATTTTCCCTCCCCACTGGTGTGGCAGCGGAGGATTTGTTTCTGGAAAACCGCTGTGAACGCCAGGAGTTTCTGATTGGTTTTCCGGTAGACTGTGGAGATTTTTTCAAACAAAGCGTCCTGACCGGAAACCGGGACAAAGTGGGAGCGGTATATCTGTCCGGTCAGGAGGGATTTACACGCCTGCGTCTGACGCTGGATGATGTGTATGATTATCAATGTACTGTGGAAAAGGGGATGGCGGTGCTGACATTTGAACGGCCCGACAGATTCTATGACAGCATCGTGTTGGTGGATGTGGAAGATGCTTCGGGCAGAAGCGCCGACGGTAAAACAGACATTGCAATGGATGTGGCAGAGCGGGTGCAGTCCAGACTGGAGACGGAAGGGATCCGGGTCTATTGCAGTCTGAATACAGAGATGTCCGTGGAAGAGCGAGCGGCGTTTGCCCATCGGCTGGGGGCTGATCTGTTGATCGGAATCCGGCAGAGCGAATCGGAAGAGACAGACAAGGCAGAGGCAGAGTCTTTGCGGATTTTATACAATGACACATATTATATCCCTTTTTTCGGAAACACGCAGTTGGTGTCATTATTGGACACTTATCTGTCGGAAGAAACGCAGCAGTCTGTGAAGGCGGGTATTTCTGCAACAGAAACAAAAGACCTGATACTGGAACATGCACAGATACCTGCGGCAGTGATTGAACTGGGCACCGGGGATAAGGCTCCCTTTATGGATGAGGCGTACCGGGAAGCACTGGCTGCGGGAATTGCAGGCGCCGTTTTGGAAGCCTGTGGCCAGATAGACAGTGCACAGGAGACATATTATGAAAGATAAGGTAATTTTTGCCACAGGAAACGAAGGCAAGATGAAAGAAATACGGATGTTGCTTGGAGATGTGGATGTGGAAGTGCTTTCCCTGAAAGATGCAGGCATTTCTCTGGATGTGGAAGAAAACGGTGTTTCGTTCGGGGAGAATGCGCTGATCAAAGCAAGGGCCTGTGCCTTTCGTACCGGGATGCTGGCACTGGCAGATGATTCCGGTCTGGAAATCGACGCTTTGAACGGGGAGCCGGGGATTTATTCCGCCCGCTACATGGGGGAGGATACATCCTACCATATTAAGAACAGAAGTCTGGTGGAAAGGCTTTCGGGCGTACCGGAAGAGGAGCGGACAGCCCGGTTTGTCTGTGCCATTGCGGCTGTGGAGCCGGACGGTACAGAGCGGTTGACAGAAGGGATTATGGAAGGCCGGATCGGTTATGAAGAAAAAGGGGTCAATGGATTTGGCTATGACCCGATTTTTTACGTGCCGGAATATGGTATTACCAGTGGGGAAATGGATGCAGAACAGAAAAATAAGGCCAGTCATCGGGGAAAAGCGCTGAAGAAAATGAAGGATATGTTGCTTGCGGAAGGTATCTGGAAGTCTGGCAGATAAAATGTGCAGGAGATTGAGATGAAGATACTGATCATAAGTGATACACATGGAAGAGACGGGGAACTGCCGGGCATACTGGACAAGACGGGACGGCCGGATATGCTGATTCACTGCGGCGATGTGGAAGGCGGTGAATACCGTATCAGAGAATATGCCGGTTGTCCGGTGGAAATGGTGGCAGGCAATAACGATTTTTTCAGCGATCTTCCCAGAGAACGTGAATTTAACATTGGCAATTATAAGGTCTGGCTGACACACGGACACGCCTGTTATGTGTCCATGGAAAATGAAACCATTAAAAAAGAAGCGGTGGCCAGAGGCGTGGATATTGTCATATACGGACATACACATAAGCCGGTGATAGAGGTGGAGAAGCGGATTATAGCCATCAATCCGGGCAGTCTGTCGTATCCCCGACAGGTGGGCCGCAGACCTTCCTACATAGTCATGGAACTGGATCAGCAGGGAAAAGCCCATTTTACGCTGCACTATCTGGACTAAACGATTTTGGACGTTTCGGAAGAAAAACAGATTGACAAAAAAAGAGCATTATACTATAATGTGACATGCACTATGGCAGATATCCTGTAGATGGATTTGTATTCGGGACTGTCTGTCAGTACAGTGAACGGCGGGGTGTGGCTCAGCTTGGCTAGAGCGCCTGGTTTGGGACCAGGAGGCCGCAGGTTCGAATCCTGTCACCCCGATATTTATTATATCTATAAGCCGGACGGGTCCGGTGGCGGAAAAAGCTGTGGGGAGCTTGCTCATCCACAGCTTTTTTTGATATCGGACACATGCGGCGACAGCCGTAAAGCGAGGAAAATCGCAGACTTTTCGAGTGTGCCTGGTGGTAATCCAGTGTTTCAGGTTCATCTCCTGTTTTCGGGGAGGCTGTGTTTCAGAGTCGGATATGGCAAAATGGGAGGAGATCTTCGAATACATGACAAAAATTCCGTGGGAATTTTATTGTAAACAGGAGAAGCTTTTTGTATAATGAAAATATTCTATAGAAAAAGAGAGACATCATATTTTCCGGAAAATGCAAAAAAGGAGTAAGGGAATGCCGGATAATTCACCGAAACGAAAGATACGGGACAGCGTGTTCACGCACCTGTTTCAGGAGAAAAAGTATCTGCTTCAGTTATATCAGGCTCTGCACCCGGAGGACGGAGCGGTCACAGAGGATGAAATTGCAGATGTCACACTCAAGCATGTGCTGGTGGACGGGGATTATAATGATCTGGGATTTTCCGTAGGCGACAGGCTCATGGTGTTGGTGGAGAGCCAGTCAACATGGACAATGAACATTATCATCCGTGCGCTGATGTATCTGATGCAGACATATCATGATTATTTCAGAAGGACGAAACAGAATCTGTATGGAAACAAAAAGGTGAAGATGCCCAAACCGGAACTGTATGTTATATTTACAGGAGAAAGAAAAACAATTCCGGACATAATATCATTATCAAAGGATTTTTTCAATGGAGCCGGGATTGCTGTTGATGCACAAATAAAGGTGTTATATCAGGAGAATGAAGGGGACATTATCGGGCAGTATATTATTTTCTGCAAGGTCTATCAGGAGCAGAGAAAATGCTACGGTAATACCAGAGAGACAGTCACGGAAACAATCCGTATCTGCAAGGACAGGAATGTACTGAAAGAGTATCTGGAAAGCAGGGAAAAGGAGGTTGTGGACATCATGATGACATTGTTTGATGAGGAACAGATTTACAAGGCTTTTGAGAATGATATAAAACAGGAAACAGTTAAGAACAAGGCAATTTTCATGGTACAAAAGGGAAAAATTGCTATAGACGAGATTGCCGAATATTTCCCGGAACTGTCGGAGGAAGACCGGAAGGAAATTGAATCCCAGGTTTTACAACAGGTTTAGCAGAACTATTCCGTGATGTCCCGGCCCTTTTCCGGTGATGTCCCAGCGACATCCTCTGTAAGGGCAAAATTAGAGAATTGGTTCTCAGGCTCGACTGCCAGGGGGAAAAGCTGACTGGAAATGTTTGGAAAGACTGGGAAAAGGTGTTCGAATCCTGTCACCCCGATATTTATTCATGGCAATAGAAAGTTCGCAAACCGTGCTTTCTATTGTTCATGACAATAGAAGTCTCGCGGAGCGTGGATTCTATTGCCTTTTATGAGCCAGAGGAATTGGCTCATTTTTTTGTGTTTTACGGGGCTTACCGGCTTATTGTTTCAGCCGGTAAATCCCATAGGAATCAAATTGGAAACAGGAGACGCATTTTGTACTGCATATTATATTTTAAGAAAGAGGACCGTGTATGTTTCTGATTGCAGTGTGTGATGACGAAGAATATTTCAGGCTTCAGGAAAAGAAGCTTATCACAGCCTATATGAAAAAATCCGGGTACGATTTTCGGATTGATGTGTTTTCATCCGGTAAGAAGTTGTTGGAGCAGGAAGCGGAAGGCATACGATATGATGTGGTGTTTCTGGATATCAACATGGAAGAGCTGGACGGGATGGAGACGGCAAAAGCGATCAGACAGGCGTCGCCGGATGTTTCCATTGTATTTGTGACAGCATACATAACCTGGGCGCCGGAGGGCTATAAAGTGGGTGCAGTCCGGTATCTGCTAAAGGAGCAGAAAGGGCTGGAAGGCACATTGTATGAATGTCTGGATGCGGTGACTGACGGGATGCGGCGCAGGCAGGCGAAATATGAGGTTGATTTTCCACAGGGGAAACGGCATATTCTGCTGGACTCTGTTCTGTATGTGGAAAGCAGGCTGCACAGAGTTCTGTTTTATGTGATGGAAGACAGGATCAGAGAGTATTATAAGTATGGCAGGCTGGATGTGGTGGAACAGGAATTGCGCCGGTATGGATTTATCCGTGTACACCAGAGCTTTCTTGTCAATTTAAAATATGTGAAAAATGTGCAGCGGTATACGGTTTCCCTGAAAGATGGTCTGTCGGTAAACATATCCAAGCGATATTATAAGGATGTGGAAAAGGAATATATCCGGAAGCAGGGAGAACTGTGATGGCGGCTGAATATCTGGCGGTAGCCGCTGAAAAAGGATGGGAAGTTTATTGTTGTATTGTATTGCTTCGTTCTTTCGTGCAGACCGGAAGAGAACAGAGCAGACGTATGCAGGCGGCAGGAGGATGTATTCTGGTGGTGGTATGTCTGGCGGCCGATGCCATTTTCCAGGATGTGTATTGCAGAGCGGCGGCAGTCTGCCTGTTTGTTTCGTATTTTATGCTTGTGACGTTCCGCATCCGGTATGTGATGGCCCTTGTATTGTCACTGTTGTATTATGGGCTGACCATTGTCACTGAATATATGGCCGCTGTCATGGTAGCCGCAGTGTTGTGGTGCATTCCGGGCAATCCCCAGGGGATTTTTATGCTGCTGTTGTCCGGCGACGTTATTTTTGTGCTGGTGAGCAAGGCGCTGCTGTGGGGTGGCATTGTGCTGTTGGGCCGGATGAGCAGCCGCGGGTCTTTGGATGTGCTGACGGACAGAGAATGGTGGCTTTTGTTTTTCAGCTCACTGTGTACGGTTGTTTCGTTTCTGATTATCAGCGGTGTGCCTGTTTACCTTTTACAGCAGGACACAGGGTCCGGCCGGTCTTTTCTCTTTCTGGCGGTGGGGATTCTGTTCATTGATCTTGTGGTATACCGTTTGACCATTGAAGTGACGAAGCGGGAACAGAAGCGGAGAGAGGATGCAGTCTTTCGGGAAAAAGTTAAAAGCGAGATGGCGATGTATCGTTCCATGGCAGAAAATCTGGACAGGCAAAAGAAACGTGCCCACGAATATAAAAACCAGATGACGGCCATCAGTGCCCTGGCGGCAGAAAAAAAGTATGAGGAATTACAGGCTTATCTGGAGAAAATCGGAAATTCCATGCTGACAAGTACAGGCAGCATAGATACGGGCAATGTGATTGTCAACGCCATATTAAATACGAAATACCAGGAAGCAGTGGCCGCCGGTATCGTATTTGTCCTGAAAATAAATAACCTGTCCCGGCTGAACATCCAGGAAGACGATATTGTTATCCTGCTTTCCAATCTGCTGGGCAATGCGTTTGAGGCCTGCGGGCAAAGTGAGAAAACGGGGCGGATTCGACTGAAATTTGTACTGGAAGATGAGCGTGTGATCCTTTCGGTTCAGAACAGCCTGCAGACGGAACCGATTGTGGAGAACGGCCTGTTTCTGACGACAAAGACGGCAGATGATGGGGGAGAGCATGGATTCGGCATCCGCAATGTGATCGAAACAGTGGAAAAATACCATGGAAAATATGTGATTGATCATGACAGGAGTAGTTTTCGTTTTTCCATTCTGATTCCCAATCCCAAATAAGTACCTGTTTCCAAATCTGCAATATTTTTTCCAAATCTGACAAAGCGCTAAAACTCCAGGTGGTCTGTCCGAAATATACAGGAAGAAACCATACACAATGACTGCCAAAGGAGGAAAAAGCAGGTATGACAAATTATGTGATAATTGGTGTTGTTGCAGTGGTCATTCTATTTATCATCGTCTATGTGAAGATGACCATTGATGAAAAGATAGGCGCCAACAGTGAGGAAAAGCAGCGAATCAAAGACATTGTAAAACGAGCGGTGCCGGGCGGTGAGTCTTATACGGCGGCTTACGGTACACGGGAAGAACTGACCCTGGGCGGTGGCGGCAGAACCGTGACAACCACCACCAAATACTGGTATTATGCCGTTGCCTTTAAACCGGGGGATCTTTATCTGGTGCCGCTGGCCATTGAAGGCGGGGACATCAGCTATGGAGAATATCTCCATTACGGAAAAAATGACCTGGGTATGGTGGAAGCAAAAAATAACGGGGTTCTGACATTGTATGATAAAGACAGAAAAGAACTGTTCACATTGTTTGTTGTGGAGAGTAACACGAAGGACGATAAATATCATCCGGTGAACATCCAGCAGAAAGAAGAGGCGGAGGCATTTGCACAATTTTCCAGGGCACTGATGGAGGAAGTCAATGCTGCCAATGGAGTGACCGATCTCAAGGCAGCCAAAAAAGAAGCGAGAAAGAACAGTTAGACAAAAATACCCATAACAGATCCTTACAGGGAACAGAGTTGTTCCGGATCTGTGTGGGTATTTTTTGTGTATGACAATAAACATTCGCAAAGTGTGCTTTTGATTGTTGTATTGATGCGCCTGCCATCCCATCCGCTCAGGATAAATATTGACACAAAAACAGGGAAAAGCGTATAATAAATCAACATGAAAAATGATACCAGGCGCTGCTTTTATGTTGGCGGCGGTATACAGCAATCACTGCCCGGATGGCAGAATGGGGATATTGATATGAAAAAGAAGCAAAACGGAAAAAGAGTGGACAAAGGGATTTCTTTGCTTCTTTCTATTGTACTGGTATTTGGTATTTTAGGAGTTGTGGTATTTTCAGTGGCACATAAGATTTCGGAGGAGATGTCCGCATCTGCCATTCAGAATCTGAGCGAAAGTCTGGATTTGATTAAATGTACCATAGAGTCCATGTTGGATAAGGATGTGGAATTCCAGAAACTGATGGCCGAAGAGATAGCCATGTCGGAGGACCCGGAAGCTTATATTCGCACTTGGCAGGAAAACCAGACAATTGTGAAGGTATCGTTTGTCCGGTCCGGAGAGCGTATGGGGGTTACCAGCACCGGTGAGCGTTTTGATGTGGAAGAACTGACTTTTTCGGAGCGGCGTATGGTAGACGGTCTGGCATTCTCTGATTCTTATGTAAACCATATGGGAACCTGGGCCTATTCCATTCGATGTCCTGTTGTGAGAGACGGGCAGGAGATCGGCAGCCTGTATGTGGAGTATGTATATGATTCTCTGGACAGATCCCTTCCTCCCGGGTTTTACGGCGGAAAAGCGATGCTCTATATTATGGATGGGGAGACGCGGCGGTTTGTGCTGAAGCCTAAGGGCATGGGAGAACGGGACGCGGGCCATCTGAATCTGGAAGATTTTTACCGGGCAAACAATATTCAGGAAGCGGATCTGCGTGCCGAAGTGGAAGCATGTGTGGAGAGCGGAAAAAACATTCTGTTCTATCACGATATCCGGAGGAAAGATGCCCTGAATTATATGTGGACAGTAAACGACGGGACGATGTACCTCATTGGATATGTGCCGGTTGAGGCGATACAGCAGGAGGGAAAGAGCGTCAATCAGAACATTCTGATCGTAGTGGTTGTGATGTTGACTGCTTTTTTCCTGTGTTGCATTTTATATTATATGAATCAGAGGGAGCAGAACAGGCTCAAAAAAGAACAGGAAAAGGAGCGGGAGATTCATAACGGGCGGCTGGCGGAAGCGCTGCAGGCAGCCCAGGCCGCAAGCAATTCCAAAACAATGTTCTTATCCAATATGTCACACGATATCCGAACCCCTATGAATGCGGTGCTGGGTTTTACCACACTTTTGGCAAGGGATGCGGAAAATCCGGAGAAGGTAAGAGAATATACGAAGAAGATAACTGCCTCAGGACAGCATCTGCTCAACCTGATCAATGATGTGCTGGATGTGTCCAAGATTGAGAGCGGGAAAGTGGTTCTCAGCGTGGAAGAGTTTACGCTCAATGATCTGGTATCTTCCGTAGATGCCATTATCCGGCCTATGGCCAGGGCGAGAAGCCAGAAATTTCATCTCGAAGTAACCGGAATAAGATATGAACGGCTGCTGGGAGACGAAACGAGAATCAATCAGATTCTGATCAATCTGCTTTCCAATGCCGTCAAGTATACGCCGGAAGGCGGCAATATCTGGTTTCGTATCATCGGGCTCAGGCAGCGCTCTGCGCAGTTTGAGCATATGCGCATCGAAGTGGAAGATGACGGGTACGGAATGACGCCGGAATATCTGGAGACTATTTTTGACGCATTTACCAGAGCAGAAAACAGTACCACCAATAAAGTCCAGGGTACGGGCCTGGGGATGGCAATTACGAAAAGCATTGTGGAGCTGATGGGCGGCACGATTGATGTTACCAGCGAGGTGGATAAGGGCAGCCTGTTCCGGGTGGAGCTGGAATTCCGTATACCGGAAGGGCAGGCTGATATGCAGTTCTGGAAAGAAAACGGGATTCACCGGATATTGTCGGTGGGCGGAAATGAAGAAACAGGCCGGAACATACAGACACTTATGGAGGGTGTGGGTGTTTCGGTGGATCTTCAATACAGTGCGGAAGAAATGAAAGGTCTGCCGGAGGGCGGCGGACTGATGACATCCCGGAAAGACTGTCAGATGATACTGCTGGATCTGGATACCCCTGGCGTGGATGGTATAGAGGCGGCAAAAGAAATACGGAAACTTGTGCCGGATGAGGTGCCTCTGCTGCTGCTGACTGCTGAGGAAGAAGGTATGGAAGATGCGCTTAGGCTTCCGGGTACAGGCTTTTTGTCCAAACCGTTTTTTGTATCTGCCCTGCAGGAAAAAATTGTGGAGATGCGGATGACGTCGGAAACAGGCAGTCAGGTCCGGGCAGAAGCGTGTGATTTGACAGGACTTCATTTTCTGGCGGCAGAAGATAATGAGATCAATGCGGAAATTTTGGCGGAAATATTATCTATCGAAGGCGCGAGCTGTGAAGTGGCGGAAAATGGCCAGATTGCGCTGGAACGCTTTAAAAATTCAAAGGAAGGGGAGTTCAGCGCTATTTTGATGGATGTACAGATGCCCGTTATGAATGGTTATGATGCAACCAGGGCAATCCGCGGGCTGCAGCGCAGCGATGCGAGGACAATTCCGATTATAGCCATGACAGCCAACGCTTTTGCGGAAGATGAAAAGGAGGCATTGGATGCCGGGATGGATGTTCATTTGTCCAAACCCATTGATGTGGAATTGTTAAAGAAAGTCATTAAGGAGTATACGTAAAAAGGAGTTATATATGAAACATATCCGGAATAAAAAGACGTGCATACTGGCGGCGGCAGTGTTGACAGGTGCAATGATTTTTACACTGACAGCCTGTGGCAGGCAGGAAAAAGCCGGAAGAAATCTGATTACATCCGAGGAAGAGGAAAAGAGCGTCGTAAACCTGTTCAGCCCCATGGAGAAAATAGAGCCGGATGCTGAAAATGTGGCCAGAACCGCGTCGGAACTGACAGTTGCCATGGCGGAAGAACGATTGGGCGTGTCTGTAGCCTATATAACTTATACCGCAGAAGATTATCAGGAAAAAACGTATGACGAGGTACTGCTTGAACGGGCACAACACAATCTGGATGATATCTACCTCTTAAACCCGGATACCCTCAGGGCATTGGGGGAGGAGGGACTGCTGGCAGATATGTCGGGGCTTTCCTGTGTGGAGAATCTGCGGGACGTTGTGAAAACTGCGAATACGGTAGATGGAAAACTGATAGGAATTCCCCAGGAAGTGGTAGCGTATGGGCTGTTTATCAATCAGGATATGTTTGATGCGTATCATCTGCAGTTGCCGGAAACACCGGAAGAATTTCTGGAATGTTGCCGGGTATTTAAGGAAAACGGAATTGAGACACCGGTAGGCGCCAACCGCTGGTGGCTGGAGACGTTTGTATTTGCGCAGGCATATGGGGATTTGTATAACGGCGGAAATACGGAGGCGGAGATTGCCGCTCTGAACAGTGGGGAGAGCAAATACAGTGATTATATGCGTCCTGCTTTTGAATTTTTACAGGAAATGATCGACTGTGGTTATATTGATGCACAGAAGGCTTATGTAAGCGAGGCAATAGAGGGGGAGGGCGAGGACTTCCTGACGCAGAAAACCCCCATTGTCATGGCTTACTGGGGGGCGGCCAACTCGGAGACTGCCTATGGGGATCCGGATTTCCCTATGGTGGTGATTGGGTTTCCCAGCAGCCGGGGACAGATGCCGGTAATCTCCATGACTGGTTTTGGCGTAGGCGCGGATGCGGTGAATCGTGAAGATGCCATGCAAGTATTGGATATAATGCTTTCTGATGAAGCGCTACAGATGTATGCGGAAACCAATCAGGTAATCTCTCCTTCCAAAAATGTGGAAGTAGACTGTATTCCGGCGTTACAGCCATTGAATGACAGGATCAGCGAAAATGTTTATGTATTGGGGGCCAACGCCAGTATGAAGGTGGAACAGTGGGGGAATACTTGTGTGATCGTGCGGGACCTGCTGGGAGGCGCCACCGTGGATGAATGTATGGAAGCGTTTGATAAACTTCAGGAGGAGTCTTTGCAGGGAAAGTGAAGCAGAAAATGTGTCAAAATTAAAAGGATGAAAACAAAAACATATATACCGGAACGGGATTCGGAGTGTTATGCCGGTTCCCGTTTTGCTGTTCATGGCAATAGAAAGTTCGCAGAGCGTGCTTTCTATTGTTTTACAGGTGTGATCAGGGAACATGGAATGCAAAGCATACAAAGCACGCATTTGCCCGATTCTGAATCGTATTTGTTTATTTTGTACATACTGTATTGTGTGAAAGTGTGGTAACGCAGGGTGGGAATCGGATGTGCTTTCTGATTGCGCAGAGTATTCCGGTATTTTGTATGCAGCAGCGCCTGAACAGTCAAGACTCTTGTCAATATGAATCAGACATGGTAGAATTATATCGTCAATGATAACAGAACGAACAGAGAGATTTTTCTGATGTTTTGTTATGCATCAGTGACCCTAAGCGCGGCGTTTCTTTAAAAGCATATCTGTAGAATTTTCTGAAAGTATCTTTTTGCAAATCCGATGAAACGATGATTCCTGATATTTCCTTACTGAATGTCCATGCAGACTTATGCGTATCGCTGTATAATGAAAGTGGACAGTGTTATTTGTATCTGCAACATTTTGAGATTTTCACAGTAATTTTGGTGTCAATATTACCGTTAAAGTAAATATACAACAGAATGCATGACAAAGGAGCGGTATAATGGAAGACAGTATATTGAACATAATTACAAAATATATGACGGCCGAACGTCTGGAGGATTATATATCTGACGATGCACAGTATCAAAAAGGGCAGGATGAAATTGCGCGCCTGACACAGCAGGTATCCCAACTGGGACTGTCGAAAGAAGTGCGTCTGGCAATGGACCGGCTGTTGAGCGCAAACAATGAGAACAATGCACGTTACAGCGAACTGGCTTATATGCAGGGGTTTAAAGATTGCGCTGCATTACTGAAAGAAATCAATTTGCTAAAAATATAGAAAAAAGTCAAAATCAGATTGACAACATCCAATAGTTATGATAATATAAAACCCGTGCCGGACAAGTACATATTTCTGGCAGGTGTGTGTTCGTAGCTCAGCTGGATAGAGCAACGGCCTTCTAAGCCGTGGGTCGGGGGTTCGAATCCCTTCGAGCACGTGCAGAGAATACCGGCTATCTGACGGATATTCTTTATGGTGGGTATAGCGCAGTTGGTTAGCGCGCCAGATTGTGGCTCTGGAGGCCAAGGGTTCGAATCCCTTTATCCACCTTTATACAGGAGTGTATTGTCGTAATGGGCTATCGCCAAGCGGTAAGGCACAGGACTTTGACTCCTGCATTCGCTGGTTCGAATCCAGCTAGCCCAGTTGCTGTATTATGAATATGGGACACTAGCTCAGGTGGTAGAGCACTTGACTTTTAATCAAGTTGTCGGGGGTTCGAGCCCCCCGTGTCTCATGGATTGACAGGTTTTTTGTAGATATTCTGTAAAAAGCCTGTTTTTTATATGCTTTTTCATAGGTTGTTTAAACGACCAGACAGGTTTCAGGCATACAGAGTGTGTAAGGGATTGTAAGTGGAGTGAGGGGTATGGAGAAACGGCAGAAATATTTTGAAGAAGCGCTGTCCGATTTTGTATTTGATGTGGCAGGGGGTGGGGCGATCCGGCATCTGGTTGATCTGGGCTATTCGCTGGATCAGATGATGCAGTCGCTTTCCTATCCGGCTCCAAGGCAGAAGGTGCAAAACAGTGCGTACCGTTATATGCTGGAATCCGGATTGCTGCTGCGGTCACTTCCGGAGATGGAAAAGTGGTATGAAGGGGCAAACAGTGCGGGAGTGCGTGTGATTCGCCTGAAGATTTTGGACAGGAAGAAGCTATATCAGTACCTGTATGCAAAAACAGAGGAAAACGGGGCGGATCAGGTGTATATATCCTGTCCGTTTGGGATGGCCCGGGACGTGGGAGGGATTCTGCGGGGGCTGGACTGTCTGAACCGGCGGGAACAGGCGTATATCGCAGGAATCCCCTGGGAAAACAGAATGATGTATCACCGGCTGAACAGCCGGATGCGGGAGATTGGCAGAAAACTGATTCTGCGGCCGGAAATTGGGTGTAAATATTATTTCCTGAGGACGGGTGAGATTGTGGAAGGTGTGTAAAGATATGAACAGAAAAAACGCACAGAGCGGCTGTGAAAGCTGTCTGTATTATGTATATGATGAGGAGTATGAGTATTTTATGTGTCAGATGGATTTGGATGAAGACGAAATGGCACATTTTCTTCAGGACAGGCGGTATGCCTGTCCATATTATCGGTTTGGGGATGAGTATACAATTGTGAGAAAACAGATATAGGAAGGACAGTACAGATGGAAGAGAGAAAAGTAGCAGAAAACAAAATGGGCGTTATGCCAGTGAACAAACTTTTGATCAGTATGTCATTGCCAATGATGATATCCATGTTGGTGCAGGCGCTCTATAATGTAGTGGACAGTGTGTTTGTGGCAAAGGTGAATGAAAATGCACTGACGGCTGTATCACTGGCATTCCCGGTTCAAAATCTGATGATTGCGGTTGCAGTGGGTACCGGGGTAGGGATCAATGCATTGCTTTCCAAATCGCTGGGAGAGAAAAATTTTGAAAAGGTAAACCGTGTGGCGAACAATGCCGTATTTCTGTCAGCGGTCAGCTATATGGTGATGCTGTTCATCGGTATTTTCGGTGTGGGTGTATTTTACCGAAGTCAGACGGCCGATGTACAGATTATTGATTACGGAATCTGGTACACAAGAATATGCTGCTGCTGTTCCTTCGGCGTGTTTTTGCAGGTGACGATGGAGCGGCTTTTACAGTCAACAGGCAGAACCTTTTATACAATGATTATTCAGGGCACAGGCGCCATCATTAATATATTGCTGGATCCGATACTGATCTTCGGCCTGTTTGGATTTCCCAGGATGGAGGCTGCAGGTGCGGCGGCAGCCACGGTGACGGGACAGATCATTGCTGCCGTCCTTGCCGTAATCATTAACCAGAAAGTAAATAAGGAAGTCAGGCTGCAGATGAAGGGATTTAGTCCGGATGGCAGAACCATCGGCCAGATTTATAAGGTAGGCTTTCCGTCCATTATTATGCAATCCATCGCATCTGTTATGACCTATGGCATGAATCTGATTCTGATGGCATTTACTTCTACGGCAACTGCCGTATTCGGTGTTTATTTTAAATTGCAGAGTTTTATTTTTATGCCGGTGTTCGGGCTGAATAATGGCATGATTCCCATTATTGCCTATAATTATGGAGCCGATAACAGGCAGCGGGTTGTACAGACAATCCGGTACAGTATTTTCTATGCGGTGTCCATTATGGCGGTGGGCACACTGATATTTCAGATGTTTCCCGCCGATCTGCTTACGATGTTTGAGGCTTCGGATACGATGTTACAGATTGGCGTCCCGGCTTTGCGTGCTATCAGTGTCAGCTTTATTGTGGCCGGTTATTGTATTGTGTGCGGCAGCGTGTTTCAGGCGTTGGGAAATGGCATGTACAGTCTGATGGTATCCATTGCAAGGCAGCTTTTTGTATTGCTTCCTGTGGCGTATCTCTTGTCCCGTCTGGGGAATGTAAATTATGTCTGGTGGTCTTTCCCGATTGCAGAGATGGCTTCTCTGATTATATCAACCATCTTCCTGTTTCGGATTTACAAAAAGATCATCTCCCTGCTGCATTAGTCTTTTGTTGTATCTTGACAAAAGCGCGGCTCTTTATATATAATGAAACGGTGTCATTGGACACCTGTAAGCGGTTATGGCGGAATTGGCAGACGCGCCAGATTTAGGTTCTGGTGGGAGACCGTGCAGGTTCAAGTCCTGTTAACCGCATAAAAAGAACGCCTGATTCAGGCGTTCCAGACTGTCAAAGAACCCCTGCTGTGCTGCTGCATAGCAGGGGGTCTTTGACAGTCTGAGAAAGTCCGCAAAACGTACTTTCTATTTTTTTTGCTTGACTTTAGTACGAAATCGGACTATAATCCTGGTACTGTGAACGATGTAAAGAAAAGGAGTTGCTCTATTATGGAAGTGAAGCCGGGACGTGAACTGGAGGAATTTAACAGCATTTACAGGGAATTTGACAGAATCTACCATGAGATTTCCCTCAAGCTGGAATTATCTGACAGCGCCTTTATTATTTTATATGCGATTGTGGAATGCGGCGGCGGATGTCTGCAGAAGGAGATTGCTGATTTTTACTTTATCAGTAAGCAGACCGTCCACTCGGCCATTAAAACCCTGGAGGCCAGGGGATTTATATCTTTGGAGAAAGGGCAGGGCAGGGACCGGAAGCTGTATCTGACACCGGCAGGACAGAAGCTGGCGGAGGAAAAGATTTTGCCGGTGATGGAACTGGAAAACAGTGTGTTTGCTGAGATGGCGCCGGAGGAGAGCAGGGCGCTTCTGGATCTGACGAAAAAATATGTACGGTTGTTCCGTGAGAAGGTGGATCGGTTTCAGGCACCGGCACAGGGTCTGACGTCCAAACCGGAACATATTCAAACAGAATGAACGTAAAATGATTGAGGAGGAAACAGCGTATGAGAATACAGCTATCAGATCACTTTACCTACAGGCGTCTGCTTCGTTTTGTGGTTTCTCCCGTTTTAATGATGGTCTGTACATCTTTTTATGGTATCGTGGACGGTTTTTTTGTATCCAATTATGTGGGTAAGACCCCTTTTGCGGCAGTGAATTTGATTATACCCATCTTAATGGGAATCGGAACCATCGGGTTTATGATCGGCACAGGCGGGAGCGCCGTTGTATCTATAAAACTGGGTGAAGGGAAGAGGGATTTGGCAAACCGGTACTTTTCCATGCTGATCTGTTCAGCGACGGTCGGGGGTATCCTGCTGTCCATAGCCGGGTTTATTTTTACACCGGAAATCGCGTCTGCACTGGGCGCCGAAGGGGAATTGCTGGAACATTGCATTGTGTATGGGCGGATTCTCTTTGTGGCGGAACCGGCGTTTATATTACAGAACATGTTTCAGAACTTTTTTGTGGCGGCGGAAAAACCGGGGCTGAGTCTTAAAATGTCGGTTGCTTCCGGTTTGACCAATATGTTCCTGGATTATCTGTTTATAGCACAGTTCCACTGGGGCGTTGCAGGAGCAGCCATCGCCACGGCCATGGGACAGGTGGTGGGCGGTATTGTGCCTGTGTTTTATTTTGCAGGGAAAAATGACAGCCTTCTGCGGTTTACGAAGACAAAGTTTGAAAAACGGGTTTTTCTGCTTGCCTGTGCCAACGGATCGTCTGAGATGGTGTCCAATCTTTCCATGTCCGTGGTCAGCATTCTGTATAATTTTCAGCTTATGCGGTTGGCAGGGGAGGACGGAATTGCTGCGTATGGCATTATTATGTATGTTAATTTTGTATTTCAGGCAATTTTTATCGGTTATACCATTGGCGCGGCACCGGTTGTGAGTTATCATTATGGTGCAGGCAATCAGCCGGAACTGAAAAATCTGTTTCAGAAAAGCCTCATGCTGATGGGAATTGCAGGTATTGGAATGACTTTGCTGGCGGTGGGGTTTCATAAGCCCCTGGTGGGGGTATTTGCCGGTTATGATGCGGCGTTGTTTGCCATGACCTGTCGCGGATTTCGGATATATGCCATGGCGTTTGTGCTGATGGGGATCAATATATGGGCTTCGGCATTTTTTACGGCGCTGAATAACGGAGCAGTCTCCGCTGTCATCTCATTTTTGCGGACACTGTTGTTTCAGGTTGCAGCAGTCTGTCTGCTTCCCCTGATATGGGGACTGGATGGTATCTGGCTGGCGATTGTGGTTGCAGAAGTGTTGGCCATGCTGATAACGGTCCTGTTTTTTATCAGAGAACGAGGCCGGTATCATTATATGTGAGTGTGGCTTGCGGGTGTATAGTATACAGGCATGGTGGAACACTATAACAAAAGGGTCAGGAAAACAGGTGCGCACAGGATTGTGGCGGGAAAGGAAAACAGGTGTAAAATGGCTAAGAGAATGTTGGATGGTTTTGCTTCGGATTTTGCAAGGTTTACAAAAGGCGATTTGCTGGAATCCATCGCAAAAAGCGAAGGACGGGTGATTGCATGTGAGACAATCGGCACCATCCGTCCCATGCTGGGGGACGTGACCAACGCGGAATTTGCGTCGGTAATGGGGGCGGATATTTTGCTGCTCAATATATTTGATGTAAAAAATCCTGTTATTGAGGGACTTCCCAAAGAGGCGCCTTTTGACGCTGTGAAGACGCTCAAGCGTCTGACGGGCCGTCCGGTGGGGATTAACCTGGAACCGGTGGAGGACAAGGGAACGGATGAAACAGATCCTCTGTGGCATATGTCGGAAGGCAGGAAGGCAACGCTGGAAAATGCACAGAGAGCCTGTGAAATGGGCGTGGATATGATTCTGCTGACGGGTAATCCGGGTATGGGGGTAAGCAATGAAGCCATAGAGCGGACCTTACGTCTGTATAAGGAACATCTGGGCGATAAAATGATACTGGCAGCAGGGAAAATGCATGCGGCCGGCATTTTGGAGGAAGCGGCAGAAAATATTGTTACCAGGGAAGATGTGCGTCGGTTCCGGGAAGCAGGCGCGGATATCCTCCTCTTCCCCGCACCGGGCAGTGTGCCGGGGATAACGCTTGAATATGTGCGGGACCTGGTGTCCTATGCCCACAGTCTGGGGGCGCTGACCATTACGGCAATCGGCACGTCTCAGGAAGGCGCAGACACGGATACCATCCGCCGGCTTGCGCTGATGTGTAAGATGACGGGAACCGATATACACCATCTGGGGGATGCCGGTTATGAGGGAATGGCCCTGCCGGAGAATATACAGGCGTATTCGGTAGCTATCCGGGGCGTCCGGCATACCTATCACCGTATGGCGGCATCTATATTGCGGTAAAACTTATGGCTGATTTTGGATGCATGCCCTTGTATTGCCTTTTTTTTTCTGGTATAATCGTGGGGAATGCAGAACCGGCCCTTTAGGACCGGGGCATGTATAAATATGTAAATATCATCGAAATCAGCAAAAGGAGAAAGAGTCATGAAAGGAAATATTGTAGTTGGACAGTCCGGCGGGCCTACCGCAGTTATCAATTCTTCCGTTGCAGGCGTATATGCAGCAGCAAAAAAGATCGGCGTTAAGAAAGTTTATGGTATGGTACACGGTATCCAGGGATTTCTGGCAGATAATCTGTGCGACCTGGACGAGTATCTGGATAATGAAACCGGCGTGGAGCTGTTGAAGAGAACACCTTCCGCATTTTTGGGTTCATGCAGATTCAAAATGCCCAAGATCGAAGGAAACGAAGAAGTATACGAAAAAGTATTTGAGATCATGGAAAAACATGATATTGAATGCCTGTTCTATGCGGGTGGCAACGACTCTATGGATACGGTAAAGATGTTGTCCGACTATGCAGCGGCGCACAATAAGCCTCAGCGTTTCATGGGTGTACCGAAAACCATTGACAACGATCTTCCGATTACGGATCACTGTCCCGGATATGGTTCCGCAGCAAAATACATTGCAACCTCTTTGAAAGAAGTTATCCGTGACAATTCTTCTTTTGGCGTTGAGAAACCCACCATACTGATTGTGGAGATCATGGGGCGGAATGCCGGCTGGCTGGCAGCGGCGGCAGCATTGGCCAAAGATGTGGACTGCGAGGGTGTGGACGCTATTTATCTGCCGGAGCGGACATTTGATATGGATGCGTTTATGGCAAAGGTAAAAGACCTGGCCGCAAGGAAGTCTTCCGTAGTCATGGTTGTTTCCGAAGGTATCAAGGTTGCAGACGGCCGTTATGTATGTGAGCTTGTGAATGCAGATGTGGCAGTGGATGCGTTTGGACACAAACAGATGTCCGGCACGGCTGCTTATCTGGCACAGGAAATTGCAGCGGAGACAGGGCTCAAGACCAGAGCCATTGAATTCTCCACATTGCAGCGTGCGGCAACCCACCTGGCTTCTCTGACAGATATTAACGAAGCATTCCAGGTAGGCTATGATGCACTGCTGGCAGCAGAAGAGGGCAAGACCGGTATGATGATCACACTGGATCGGAATGGCAATGACCCGTATCAGTGTGGTACAAGCGTGTATGACATTCATGCGATTGCCAATGTAGAGAGAACGGTTCCGGATGAGTGGATTACCGAAGACGGCTGTGGTCTGAACGATAATTATGAGAAATATGCAAGACCGCTTATTATGGGCGAATTACAGCCTTTGTTTGTAAACGGAACACCGAGACATCTGGTACGCAAATAATTCAGTCTTAATATGGAGGGGATGATTCTCAGAGTCATCCCCTTTTTATCGTATAAGAAATGGCTTCGTCATTTTGCATGATAAAAAGGATGCGAAGCATACATTTGTTTTACAGGAAAGTGATTATGGTTTCAATCAAAGATGTGGCAAGACATGCAGGGGTAGCAATTTCCACCGTTTCAAAAGTATTGAATCACTATCCCAATGTCAGTATGGAAACAAGAGAAAAAGTCAACAAGGCCATTCAGGAACTGAATTTTGTTCCCAATGCGGTGGCGGCGGCGCTGTCTTCCAAACAGGCGGGCCGGGTGGCTCTGCTGCTGGATCTGAATACGGGAACGCAGGCGATTGACGAAATTGATATGCAGTATTTGTCCGGCGCCATCAACAGGGCCATGGAATTGAATCTGGATGTGATCACCGTTTTCTTTTCCATGCTCAGAGGCAAGAGTGTGGAAGAGATCATCGGCTATTTCCAGTCCCAGAGCATTACCGGAATTGTCATCTACGGACTGAACAGAGAGTCAGAGGTGCTGCATGAACTGATTGCTTCCGGCTGTTTTAAGATTGTGGTGGTGGATGCGCCCATCGTAAATGAGGACACCTCTTCGGTGTGGATTGACCAGAGGAAAGCTCAGTATGATGTGGCAAGGAAAACCATAGAGGAAAATTGCGGTAAGAGGATTTTATATATCGCCGGCAGGAAAAATCAGTATGTTACGAAAGAACGGCTGGAAGGTATCCGTCTGTTACAGGAAGATATGGATCTGTCTGTCTATATCCGGTATGGAAATCTGTCGGAACTGCAGGCCAGGAAGCTGACATTCAGTTATGGACGGAACCAGGATATGATCGTATGCGCTTCGGATATTATGGCCATCGGAGCCATGCGGGCTTTGACGGAAATGGATATTTTCCGCCCGGTCTGTGGCTTTGACGGCATTATGTTGATGGGATATGCGGGTAAGCAGATGAATACGGTACGCCAGAATTTTGCCCGGATTTCCGCAGAGGCGGTGACAGAGTTAAACCGGCTGATGGATGGCGGAACCGGGAAGCATATTACCCTGGATTATGAGATTGTGCGTCTGAAATATCTGGATATTATCTGCTGAACCGGACTTTTGTGCTTGCGGAAAACGTTTTCCTGTGCTATACTCAGGAAGAATCAGTGTAATCAAAGGAGGTATCTTTTTTATGCCTATGGAACGTGAAATGAAACAGGAAGTTATCCATATGAATCTGGAAAACACGCTTTCCGGGATTGTGGGGGAATTGTATGGCAAAACCATCCGGGAAGCCGACAATCAGCAGCTTTATTACGCGCTGTTACATCTCTGCAAAAATATACTCCGGACAACACCGGAAATCTCCGGGGAGAAGAAAGTATATTATATTTCGGCAGAGTTTCTGATTGGCAGGCTGTTGTCCAACAACCTGATTAACCTGGGGATATATAACAGCCTGGATGAACTGTTAAAAGAAAACGGGAAAGAGCTTGCCCTCATTGAGGAGGCAGAGCCTGAACCCTCTCTTGGAAACGGAGGATTGGGAAGGCTTGCAGCCTGCTTTCTGGATTCCATTGCGTCGCTGGGACTGCCCGGAGAAGGGATCGGACTGAATTATCACTTTGGCCTGTTTAAACAGGTATTTCGGGATAAGCTGCAGACAGCAGAAAAAAATGACTGGATTGAGCCGGATTCCTGGCTGACAAAGACGGATATCACGTATGATGTGTATTTCGGCAAAAAGAAAGTTACATCCAGATTGTATAATATAGATGTGGCCGGTTATGAGCATGGGATTAACAAACTGCGCCTGTTTGATCTGGAATCCATAGATGAGTCTCTGGTTGAGGATGGCATCAGCTTTGACAAGGAAGATATTGAGAAGAATCTGACACTGTTCCTGTATCCGGACGATTCGGACAAAGCCGGCAACCTGCTGCGTATTTACCAGCAGTATTTTATGGTCAGCAATGCGGCCCAGTTGATTCTGCAGGAGATGAAGGAACATCAGTATGATCTGCGGAAAATGTATGAACATGCCGTAATTCAGATCAATGACACCCATCCGACCATGATTATACCGGAACTGATCCGTATCCTTGTGGAGGATAAGGCTTTTACCATGGATGAAGCCATTGCGGTTGTCCGCAAAACGTGCGCCTATACCAACCATACCATTCTGGCAGAGGCGCTGGAGAAATGGCCGCTGGAATATCTGGAAAAGGCAGTGCCCCAGCTTGTGCCCATTATCAAAGAACTGGATAAACGGGTGGCAGCGCAGTACGAGGATGAGAAAGTCCAGATAATTGACAAAGACAAAAAAGTGCATATGGCACATATTGATATCCATTACGGCTTCAGCGTAAACGGTGTGGCTGCCATCCATACGGATATTCTGAAAAATACGGAACTGAAATCTTTTTATGATATTTATCCGGAGAAATTCAACAATAAGACAAACGGTATTACCTTCCGCAGATGGCTGCTCTCCTGTAACAGGGAACTGACCGCCTGTCTGGACAGCCTGATCGGTGAGGAATATAAGAAAGATGCCGCGAAACTGGAAAAATTGCTGGAATTTCGGAATGACGGGGATGTACTGGATCGTTTGGAGGCCATTAAGAGACAGAAAAAAGAAGCGTTGGCCGCTTATGTGGAAGAAAAGGAAGGCGTGCGTCTGAATCCGGATTCCATATTCGACATTCAGATTAAGCGTCTGCATGAGTACAAACGGCAGCAGATGAATGCCCTCTACATCATCCACAAGTACCTGGAAATCAAGAAGGGCAAAAAGCCGGTTACGCCGCTGACCTTTATATTTGGAGCAAAGGCTGCACCTGCCTATGTGATTGCGCAGGACATTATCCACCTTTTACTGGTTCTGCAGGAGATCGTGGATAATGACCCCCAGGTTAGCCCCTGGATGAAAGTTGTGATGGTGGAAAACTATAATGTGAGTTATGCGGAAAAACTGATTCCGGCCTGTGATATTTCCGAGCAGATTTCGCTTGCGTCCAAAGAGGCGTCCGGAACGGGCAACATGAAGTTTATGCTCAACGGCGCCGTGACACTGGGAACAGATGATGGCGCCAATGTGGAGATCCATGAGTTGGTGGGCGATGAGAATATCTATATTTTCGGGCAGGACAGCGATACGGTAATCGAACATTACGCGAAAGCCGATTATGTGGCAAAGGATTATTACAAGAAGAGCCCTGTTGTCCGTGAAGCGGTAGACTTTATCGTGGGCAAACAGGCCCTTGCGGCGGGACATAAGGAAAATCTGGAGCGGCTCTATAAAGAACTGCTGCAGAAAGACTGGTTTATGACTCTGCTGGATCTGGAAGACTATATCAAAGTAAAAGACCAGGCCTTTGCAGATTATGAGAATCGGGAGAAATGGAAACGTATGATGCTTGTCAATATAGCAAAAGCCGGATTCTTCTCATCTGACAGAACCATTGGCGAATACAATGAGGATATCTGGAAACTCAAGAGAATATAAAAGAGGCTGTGTTGCAGAACATAGCAGAAGAAGAGAGGTGCGCCTGGCTGGCGCAGCCTCTTTTTTTCATTCATGACAATAGGTTTGCTGGCGAAGCCTGCAATCTATTGTTCATGACAATAGCAAGTTTGCATAGCGTGCTTTCTATTGTTTTATGATCAGAGAAAATCCGCAGGGCACATGTTCTTTGATTTCCCCATTCACAAACAATATGCAGAAGGCTCTGAGAAAAGCTTTTTAAGACAAAGTATTTGTATACATTGCATAAATTTAAACCCGCAAAATTGGCGGGTTTTTACAATATTTCAAAATCCTTGAAAATCTGTTGCAAGAGATTGAACAATGTGCTACTATAATAATCGGTAACGTTACCGATAACGTTGCCGCTAGCGTTACCGACAACGTTATCATTCAACTCGGTTGTATTTTTATTGAGATACAAATTAAAAAACAGGAGGGAAAAACTATGAAAACAGGTAAGAAAGTAATTGCCGTAGTATCCGCTGCACTGATGGCTGCAGGGTTACTGGCGGGATGCGGTTCCGGAGACAGTGCCGGTTCAGGAGATGCCGCAGGTGGTGCAGGCGGCGCAGGCGGTGCTGCAAACGGAGGCGGAAGCGTCTATTATCTGAATTACAAACCGGAAGTTGACGCACAGTGGCAGGAGTTGGCCGCCGCATATACGGAAGAAACCGGTGTTCCGGTGACTGTGGTAACAGCGGCATCCGGTACGTATGAGCAGACTCTGACATCCGAAATCGCAAAGACAGAGGCTCCCACATTGTTCCAGGTTGAGAATCAGTCCTGGCTGGATAACTGGGGACAGTATTGCTATGATCTGTCAGGCAGCTTTATTTCAGAGCATTCCACAGCAAACAAGCTGTCTATGGAAGGCGTGGAAGTAGCGGCAGTTCCGTTCGCTATGGAGAGCTATGGTATTATTTACAATGTGGATTTACTGGATCAGTACTGCAAACTTGACAATGCAGTGATTTCCAGCGCAGATGACATTATAGACTTTGATACATTGAAGGCAGTTGCAGACGATATTCAGGCAAGAAAAGATGAACTGGGTGTGGAAGGCGCTTTCACTTCCGCAGGTCTGGACGGCTCTTCCAACTGGAGATTTACCACACATCTTGCCAATGTGCCGATTTACTGGGAGTACACAAAGAAGGGCATTACGACGGCAACTTCTCTGGACGGCACATATGTGGCAAATTACAAGAATCTGATTGATCTGTACTTTACAGATTCCACCTGTGATCCTGCACTGCTGAGTGGTAAGACAGGTGATGATGCGCTTGCAGAGTTCTGTGATGAAATGGCAGTATTTTATCAGAACGGTACATGGGCATGGACGGCTGACAACGAGATGGCCGAGATGAATATCGCATTCCTGCCTCTGTATACAGGCGTTCCGGAAGAAAAAGACAAAATCGGTGTCTGCACAGGTACAGGTAACTTCTGGTGTGTAAACAAGAACGCAACGGAAGAAGACATCCAGGCAACGCTTGACTTCCTTGAGTGGGTTATTTCTTCTGAGACAGGCATTCAGACACTGTCCGGCGCTATGGCATTCAACTGTCCTTTTGATACGTTTGCAGATGTGGTATTGGAGAATCCGCTGTTTACAAGTGCAAATAAATACGAAGCAGCAGGAAAAACACCTATTTCCTGGATCGGTACAGAGAGCCTTCCTACAGAAAACTGGAAATCAAACCTGTCTTCCGCACTGATCGAGTATTCCCAGGGAACCGGTGACTGGTCTAATGTTGAAAAAGTATTTACGGAAGATTTCGCTACAGAGTGGGAAAACAGATAATCTGTTCTGTAAAAAGCGGTTTTATATTGAAAACAGCAGAATGTATCATGTGGAGATGTTCTGCTGTCATGAAAAAGACAGGGCCTGGCGTTTTGTGCAGGTCCTGTCCCATAAAGAGGAGAGTGTTTCATGGAAAAAGCGTTAAAAAAATATTTCCCGGTTTTTGTCCTGCCCACCGCAGCAGCATTTGCAATCGGGTTTGTAGTACCTTTTATCATGGCGGTTTACCTGAGCTTCTGTTCCTTTACGACGGTCAGCGATGCGACATTTGTGGGAATCTCAAACTACATAGAGGCGTTTAAGGATGCCACGTTCCTTCATTCGGTGTTGTTTTCCGCGCTGTTCACTGTTGTTACGGTTGTTTTGATCAATGTACTTGCATTTACCGTTGCACTGTGCCTGACCAAAAAAATTAAAGGAACCAATCTTTTCCGAACCATCTTTTTTATGCCGAACCTGATCGGCGGTATTGTTCTGGGTTATGTATGGCAGCTTTTGTTTAACGGTTTGCTTTCCTATATTAACCGTACATTAACATATAGCTCTGTGTATGGATTTTGGGGGTTGGTAATTCTGCTGAGCTGGCAGCAGATCGGTTATATGATGATTATCTATATTGCAGGTATTCAGAATATTGCCGGTGATATGCTGGAGGCCGCAGAAGTGGACGGCGCTACGGGCAGCCAGCGGCTGTTTAAGATTATTATCCCTTCCGTCAGCCCGTCGATTGTAATTTGTACATTCCTGTCTCTGACAAACGGTTTCAAACTGTTTGACCAGAACCTTGCTTTAACGGCGGGCGAACCTTCCCGTGCTACAGAAATGGTTGCGCTGAATATTTACAATACATTTTATGGCAGCACAGCCGCATACAGGGGCGTGGGCCAGGCGAAAGCCGTTATCTTTGCCATTGCACTGGCAGTCATCGGTGTGATTCAGATGAGATTTACACAAGGCAAGGGGGAAAAATAGGATGAGAAGTAAAATAGAAAGTTATAAAAATATTTTAACCGTCATATTCAGTGTTGTTTCACTGGCTTATGTATTTCCTGTGGTACTTGTTCTGGTGAACTCTTTTAAAAAGAAAACAAGTATTAACCTGAATCCTTTTGCTTTTCCCAATCAGAAATCATTTGTGGGATTTGACAACTATATCAATGGTATTCAGAAAATTGAATTTTTCAAATATTTCGGTTACAGTTTATTCATTACGGCAGCTTCCGTCCTGGCCATCCTGGTGCTTTGCTCCATGTGCGGCTGGTATGTAACCCGTGTACAGAATACGGTAACCAGGGCACTGAAATTCGGCTTTATTTTTTCTATGGTAGTACCTTTCCAGATGCTTATGTTTACACTGGCTAAAACGGCAGATACACTGCGTCTGAATACGCCTGTGGGCATTGTAGTGGTTTATCTGGGATTCGGCGCCGGTATGGCTGTGTTTATGTTTTCCAATTTTGCGCAGAGCATGCCCCTGGAAATTGAAGAAGCGGCAAGTATTGACGGATGCAATCCACTTCAGATATACTTTAAGGTAGTTTTCCCGATTATGAAACCGACCTTCGTATCTGTTGGTATCCTGGAAATCATGTGGGTATGGAATGACTATCTGCTTCCGTATCTGGTATTGGACATTAAGAAATATAAAACCATTCCTATCGTAATCCAGTATTTGAAAGGTGGGTTTGGTTCCGTAGATATGGGAACGATTATGGCCTGCATCGTTCTTGCGATCCTGCCGGTGATTATTTTCTATATCATTTGCCAGAGATATATTATCGAAGGTGTTGTTGCAGGTGCGGTAAAAGGTTAACAGAACTAAGCGCACTGTGGAACTGTTTGCGTGGCAGTCATGGTCCGGGGAGGCGGCGTCCGCCTGCAGGCCATGGCTGCCAAATGAATATCTGAATATAAAAAATAAGAAGGGACAGGGGAAGAATGAAAAGACAATGTGGTATGTTGCTTCCTGTTTCCAGCCTGCCGTCTCCTTACGGCATCGGCTCGTTTTCAAGAGAAGCGTATGAGTTTGTGGATATGCTCCACGAAGCAGGGCAGAAACTGTGGCAGATCCTGCCGCTGGGGCCTACCGGTTATGGAGATTCGCCGTATCAGTCTTTCTCCACATTTGCAGGGAATCCGTATTTTATTGACCTGGAAGCGCTGACAGAGGAAGGGCTTTTAACAAAGGAAGAATGCAGCAGCTATGACTGGGGAGACAGTGAGGAGAGGGAGAGTGTTTCCTATGATAAAATTTATCAGGGCAGGTTTGAGATTTTAAAACAGGCATTTGAACGGTATTCTGATGATGGCACATTGGTGGAATTTTATGAGGAAAACCGTTTCTGGCTGAAGGATTATGCTCTGTATATGGCGTTGAAAGACAGTATGGGCGGTTTATGCTGGACGGACTGGGATGAGGATGTGCGTCTGCGGGACGAGACGGCGCTGGCGAAATATGAGACAGAGCTGGAAGGCGAAATTCGTTTTTACGTGTTCATTCAGTATTTGTTCCGCAAACAGTGGCTGGCACTGAAAAAGTATGCCAATGAAAAAGACGTGAAAATCATCGGGGATATACCGATTTATGTTTCTTTTGACAGTGTGGATGTATGGGCCAATCCAAAGCTGTTCCAACTGGATGAAAACCGGTTGCCGACAGCCGTTGCCGGCTGCCCGCCGGACGCATTTTCGGCACAGGGACAGCTCTGGGGCAATCCGCTGTATGACTGGGCATACCACAAACAGACCGGATACCGCTGGTGGATTGACCGGCTGAAAGCCCAGTTTGAATTGTTTGATATTGTACGCATTGACCATTTTCGGGGCTTTGATGCCTACTATTCCATTCCTTATGGAGACAGCACCGCCGTAAACGGGCACTGGGAAAAGGGCGTGGGAATCGATCTGTTCGTACAGATTAAAAAGGAACTGGGAGATTTGCCGATTATAGCAGAAGATCTGGGGTATGTGACGGACACCGTCCGCCAGCTTCTGGAAGATACGGGGTATCCGGGGATGAAAGTCCTGCAGTTTGCCTTTGATTCCAGAGAAGCAGGCTGCTATATGCCCTACAAATATCCCACCAATTGCGTGGTTTACACAGGTACCCATGACAATGATACAATCCTGGGATGGTATGAAAAAATCAGTGATGAGGACAGGAAAATTGCGCAGGCGTACCTGAATAATGCAGATGCGTCCCGGGAAAAACTTCCATGGGATTATATTTGCTGCGCATTGTCTACGGTTGCGGATACCTGTATTATACCTGCACAGGATTATCTGGGGCTGGGGGGTGCTGCCCGCATCAATACACCTTCCGTTCCATCAGGGAACTGGAAATGGCGTATGAAAAAAGGCGCATTTTCGAAAGAACTTAGGCAGAAAATCCGGTTTCTTGCCGAAATTTATGGCAGGTGTTGACTTTTAATAAAAAAAGTTTATAATGATGTAAGACCCGAACAAATGTGTGCATCACTGTTTGGGTAAAGCAGTACGATTGGAAATTCGGAAGGACATCAGACGATGGATAGTGTAACGATTAAAGATATAGCGAAAAAGTGTGGTGTCAGTGTGAGTACTGTATCGAGGGCGATTAACGATTATCCCGGAGTAAGCCAGAGCACGAAAAACATGATCATGGAAGCCGTCCGCGAGAATCAGTTTATCCCCAATAACAGTGCCAGGAATCTGAAACGTCTGGAGAGCAATTCCATTGTCGTACTGGTTAAGGGGATTGGCAACCCCTTTTTCCAGCCTATGATCAGCATTCTTGAGAAAAAGATTCATGCGCATAAGTATACATTTATCCTGCAAAGCGTGAATGACAACGAAGACGAGATTGAAGTGGCGCTGGAAATGATCCTGGAGAAAAAGCCGAAAGGTATCATATTCCTGGGCGGATATTTTTATCATACGGAGGAGAAGCTGAGGCAGTTGACCATTCCGTGTGTGATCGGGGCCGTAGGGGGTATGGACCGGAAAAACAGTAAGATATTTTCATCCGTACATGTGGATGATGTAAAAGAAAGTTATAAAATTGTAGATTATCTGTGCAGGGCAGGCCATCGGCGTATTGCATTCTTTGCCGCTTCCAGAGAGGATCGCAGTATCGGTGCACTGCGGCTCTCCGGCTATCGGGCTGCCCTGTCTGATAACGGACTGCCGGTTGTGGAAGAACTGATCTGCTACTCCGGCCCGGAGGAAGACGCCTATTCTATGGAACGCGGTTATCACGGCGCCCGTCGGCTTCTGGAGCGCGGGATCGAGTGGACAGCCGTTTATGCCATTTCCGATTCGGTGGCCATTGGCATTTGCAGGGCATTGAAAGAAGCGGGGAAAAGTATTCCGGAGGAGTATTCTGTGGTGGGCTTTGACGGTCTGGAGATTGCTTCTTATTATATCCCCACAATCACAACCGTCAAACAGCCGGTGGAGGAGATGGCGGAGGATGTGGCGGATATACTGTTTGACACAATCGAAAACAACGCCCCGGTTCAACATCGTATTTTTGAAGGCGAACTGTTGATCCGGGAATCATCGGGGCGTATATAATATAATTTGATATGATATGGATCGTTCCCGCAGACCGTGCGCAGTATATTGCGGGAACACAGGGGAGGGTGACAGACCATGAGACAGAGCGGTATATTAATGGCGGTTTCCAGTATTCCGTCCCGGTATGGAATTGGTTCCTTTTCCAAAGAGGCTTATGCATTTGTGGATTTTCTGGAACGGGCAGGCCAGAAATTATGGCAGATTTTGCCCCTTGGGCCAACCGGCTATGGGGATTCTCCCTACCAGTCCTTTTCCACATTTGCAGGAAATCCCTATTTTATTGATTTAGAAGCGCTGGTGCAGGAAGGCTGGCTTTCCAGGGAGGACTGTGAAGCCTGTGATTTTGGCAGTGATGAGACGCGGGTGGATTATGAAAAAATGTATCGTGCCCGTTTTCAGATTCTGCGCAAAGCATATGAAAACAGCCATATTGCGGATCATCCGCAGTTCCAGGCATTTTGTAAGGAAAACGCCTATTGGCTGGAGGACTATGCGCTGTATATGGCGGTAAAAAATTCTTTTGGCGGTATAAGCTGGATACTGTGGGATGAGAAGATAAAACTGCGGGAACCGGAAGAACTGGCCCGCTATCGTGAGCGGTATGCGGATGAAATCCTTTTTTACGAATTTCAGCAATTTTTGTTTGCCAGCCAGTGGCAGGCGCTCAAGGCTTATGCCAATCAGAAAAAGATCCGGATTGTGGGAGATATTCCCATTTATGTGGCGCTGGACAGTGCAGATACCTGGGCGCATCCGGAACTGTTCCAGTTAGACGATACCTGCACGCCCATCGCAGTGGCCGGGTGCCCGCCGGATGCCTTTTCCAGTACCGGGCAGCTTTGGGGCAATCCGCTGTACCGGTGGGACTATCATAGACAGACCGGATATACATGGTGGATTGACCGGATCGCATATTGTTATCGACTGTATGATATTGTCCGCATTGACCATTTCAGAGGGTTTGATGAATATTATTCCATTCCCTATGGGGATGCCACAGCAGAGAATGGGAAATGGGAACCGGGGCCGGGGTATGAAATTTTTCAGGCTCTGAAATCACATCTGGGCAGGATTCAGGTGATTGCGGAGGATTTGGGATTTTTGACTCCTTCAGTTCTCAGGCTTGTGAAGAAGACCGGTTATCCCGGTATGAAGGTCTTGCAGTTTGCCTTTGATTCCAGGGAAGAGAGCGATTATCTTCCTCATAATTATACCAGGAACTGTGTGGTTTACACCGGAACTCACGATAACGACACCACTGTAAACTGGTATAATACCCTCAAACGGCGGGATAAGAGTTTTGCAAGGCGTTATCTTCAGATTCGGGGGAATAAGGATGCGCATCAGGTCTTTATTAAGGCGGCGCTTTCCAGTGTAGCCGATACCGCTGTCATTCCCATGCAGGATTATCTGGGACTGGGCGGAGAGGCCAGGATGAATATGCCGTCCACACTGGGCGGTAACTGGGAATGGCGGATGCAGGGCGATGCCTGTACGGACGCATTGGCAGACGAAATCCGTGCTGTGACAAAACTGTACGGCAGGCTGTAAGCACGGGTGGTTTGTGGGATTCTTTGCAGGCGGAATACATCCATTTTATAGAGAGCAGACGGTATGAAACGGAAGGCGTGATGAGGGTCTTCCGTTTTTGACTTTACCGGAAAGGTATCTGATAAAGCAAGAGAGTGCGTCGCTTTGAGTTTGTGACAGCCGTTGCACCACACAGGAGTAGGAGATGATGACAGTAGAAAGGATGAGAAGATGGGAAATACTACACAGATGTTGAAGAAAGCTCTTGTCAGCGCGTTTCCCCATACGATTCCCATTTTTACGGGGTTTTTGTTTCTCGGCATGACCTATGGCATTTATATGCGGGTGTCCGGCTTCCGTGTTTGGTATCCGATGTGCATGAGTCTGCTGATTTTTGCGGGTTCGGTTGAATTTGTGACTGTACATATGCTTCTGGGGGCGTTTAATCCTGTGCAGGCGCTGGTCATGACGCTGATGCTGAATGCGAGACATATATTTTATGGAATTTCCATGCTGGATAAATACCGGGGAACGGGACTGAAAAAGTTTTATCTGATTTTTGGTATGTGTGACGAGAGCTTTTCCATCAATTATATGGCGGAGATTCCGGAAGATGTGAATCGGGGCTGGTTTATGTTTTTCGTGACCCTGTTCAATCATCTGTACTGGTTTGTGGGGGCAACGCTGGGCGGCCTGTTCGGTTCCCTGATCCATTTTAATACGGAGGGGCTGGAATTTGTGATGACTGCCATGTTTGTGGTTATTTTTATGGAACAGTGGATGAAGGAGAAACGGCATATCAGCTCTGTGCTGGGAATGGGCGCCTCTCTGCTCTGCCTGGTTTTGTTTGGCGGCGAATATTTTATTCTTCCGGCTATGGCGGCTATCTTATGTCTTCTGACTTGTCTGCGCAGGAATATCGAGAAAGGAGGCGATGCGGCATGACAGTATCACAACAGATGGTTACCATCGGTATGGTAATCCTGGGTACCATGTTCACCCGTTTTTTGCCCTTCCTCTTGTTTCCGCCCGGCAGGCCGGCACCCGGATATATACAATATCTTGGGAAGGCACTGCCCCCTGCAGTGTTTGGTATGCTGGTCATTTATTGTCTGAAACATGTCAACCCGTTTGCGGGCAGCCATGGCATACCGGAACTGCTGTCTGTCGCATTTGTGGCCACTCTTCATCTATGGAAGCGCAAGATGCTCTTGTCGATTGGAGGCGGGACAGTCTGCTATATGTTGCTGGTGCAGACTGTTTTTGGGCAGTGATCAGTCTGTGTATATTGCTATTTTCAAGCAGTTGGTTTAAAATAGAACCAACTGTAGCAGACAGTGTAAAACAATGTGATGAGGGGGACAATATCTCAATGAAGAACAGAACTTTCAGAAAATTCTGCGCGCTCTTGCTGGCATCTCTGACCGTTTTTACCGTATCCTGCGGTATTCCGCTGCCGGGGAGCGAGGGCAGTTCCGAAAAGGGAGATGATGCCAGGGAGAGCGTGGCTGAGGGAAAGAGCTTTGCCGAAGCGCATGATGCGTTTCAAACCACGCTGGTACGGGAAGAAACAGACGACAGTGCCATACCGGAGCCGCCGGAAGGGGTTTTTGATTTGGTGGAGTATTCTTCCAAAGTGGGGAACCTGGCAGCATATGTATCCAGTGATCCGGGAGACGGACAGAAGCATCCGCTGATTATCTGGGTTGTAGGCGGCTGGGGGAATGGTATAGATGATTTTCCCTGGACATATCCTGAATGGGACAATGATCAGACCGGTTCGGCTTTTTGGCGTTCAGGTGTGTTGACAATGTATCCGTCTTTCCGGGGCGGTAACGGGAATCCCGGCAAGTTTGAAGCATTGTTCGGAGAAGTGGATGACATTGTGTCGGCATATGAGTATGCGGCTTCACTGCCCTATGTGGATCCCAACCGTATTTATCTGGGCGGACACAGTACGGGAGGCACCCGCGCACTGCTGGCGGCCGAGTATACGGACAAGTTTCGTGCCGTATTTTGCTTTGGCGCAGTGGATGACATCAAATATCATAATAACAGTCAGTTTACCTTTGATACGGGAAAAGAAGAGGAATATATTATGCGTTCTCCCATCCATTGGCTGGAGGATATAAAGACGCCCACGTTCCTGATCGAAGGAAGGGACGGCAACGGCAGCAATCTGGAACGGATGCGGGATGCAACAGACAATGAAAATCTTCATTGTTATGTCCTGGAGGGAGCGGATCATTTTGCACCTCTGGCGCCCGTTACACCACTGCTGGCAGAGAAGATTCTGGCGGATACGGGAGCAGAATCCAATATTTCGATTACACAGGAGGAACTGGAAAGCGCTATGGCCGGGGAACCGGAGATTCCGCTGCCGGTTATGACCGAATATGAAGAGGAAGCGTTGGGAATGACCTTCTCCTGTCCGTATCTGTGGGTTATGGAAGATATTTCGGAAGACGGTTCTTTTTCCATCTCTTTCTACTCTCCTTATGAAGGAGAAAATGTATGGGATATGAGTAATATGTATCTTGACATTTACGGAGCATATGAGGGAGATTTCCTGCAGGAACTGTCAGACAGCCTGGCGGAAAGAGGATTTGAAATACAACGGTCGGAGATCAACGGTTATCCGATGATGGATGCGATTGGCATGTGGGAAGAACCGGGAGAAGAGACATTCCGGAACCGGATCGTGATGATCCAGGTAGCGGACGAATATGTGGGCTTTACATTCTATATTCATGAGGACTTCGGAACAGATGCGGATGAACTGTTCCAGAGCATTGTGGATACGATTGAGTTCGGCGGAGATTCTCAGCCGGAGGCTGAAGAAACGGAGTAAGCAGATAATTGCAGGGCAGGCCGGAAATCTGGTGTTGGGTTTCCGGCCTGGTTTATGAAAAATAGGTGTAATAAATCAATAGCGGACAAAGTATGCTAAATTAATGGTGTCAGGAGTTTGATGAACAAACAGATCAGTATATCGTAATGTATAAGAAAAATTTATATAATGTAATTAGTTGGCAGATAATACAATTGTTATAATATATGATGATATAAATGCAGACAAGATCGTAAAGAGTGGGTATGGGAATCGGAACGGAGGACAGGAGGCATGGGTTATGGAAAAATGGGAACCAAATTTGGAAAATGGTTGGATACATACGGCACACACGATTGAAAGGCAATTAAAATTATATGCAAAATCGGATGAAGCGACAGAACGCCATCAGATTCTCTGGCATGCCTGGAATCAGAATAAGAGATGGCTGGCGCAACTGCTTGAGTGGACATTGCCGTCTTTTCAGACTTTCAGTTATCATAATGCTACACATTCAGAATCAGTCTTGTATAATATAGAGCGACTCTTGGGCGAAGAGCGGATTAAAAAACTTTCGGCAACAGACTGTTTTATGCTGTTACATGTTGCATATATGCATGATGTAGGAATGAGCATATCTTCGGCGGAACGTCAGTCAATGGTACAGGATAATAAATTTATTGATATGATTGAGCATTTGGAGACAGAAGGGGATTCGGACATGAGGAGGGCCGCTCAAAGTGTGCTTCAGACGAAATATACCATTTATGAAGGTGTATCTTCCAGAGAACGCACACATAAAATGCATATATTACTGCAGGAAAAACTGGATGCTTATTATGGGTTAGGGCAATTGATGGCAGAATATCAAAGAGAGATGCATGCGTCAAAGGTAAGGGAAAGACTGCAGAAGCAGACTTTAGATCCGGATAAACTGGGAAACAGTTTTTCTGTGTCAGGAATTCCGCTTCGCATATTTTTGAAAATAGCAGACTGTGCTGCTATACATGCTACTAGTGGTATTAAAGCGGTTTTGGAGTTGCCAAAGGAAGACGGAGGATATGCTTCGGATACAATTCATCCCCGGTTTGTGGCAGTAATGTTACAGTTGGGGGATGCACTGGACATGGATAATGATCGTTTTAATCCTTTTTGTTTCCAATTTGCAGGCAATTTTCCGCAAACTTCCACATTGCATTATAAAAAACATCAGGCTATTCGTCAGTTGAATATTACACCGGAGACTATACAAATTCATGCAGATTGTGAATCACAGGAAGTGCTTCGTCTGGTAAGGATGGAATGTGAGAGTCTGGAAGACATACTAAAAAATGTCAGCTACCATTGGGCTGAAATTGCACCGAATGATGTGGCAGGATGTCTTCCTGCTTTGGATCAGAGCAAGATTTTGCTTGAGGGGCAGCAAGTTCCGGGAGAACTGGTAAAAGCACAGTTTAATATCTCTCAAGTACGCGCCTTTCGGTTGTTGGAAGGGGCTAATGTGTATGGGGGACGGTTCGTATTTCTGCGAGAAATTATTCAGAATGCCATTGATGCCAGTAAAATGCAGTGTTGGGAAGATTATATTTACCGCTGTAAGCTGAAGGAGAGGAAAATCCTACAAGATAACTTTGAAACAGTGGAGTATGGACTAAATGCAAGTGAAAAAGAAATACTGTCTGAAGTTGATGTCTGGGATTATCCGATAGAGATTTATTTTGAATTGGGGGCAAGGCTTCAGAGTGAAGAAGAGTTTGAGTTTGTCCCGATAGAAGTAATAGAAAAAATGGAGGAAACAAAGGAAAGGCAAAAGATTGAGAAAGAATATGGAATTCGAATAACAATCAGGGATCACGGTACGGGAATATCAAAAGATGATTTGATAAAGATATCAAATGTGGGAAGTAGTTATGAGGAAAAAAAGCATTTTATAGATAAAATGCCGGATTGGTTGAAGCCGACAGGGCAGTTTGGCATTGGTTTACAATCTGCATTCCTTGTAACAGAAAGCGTGACTGCGAAAACATATACCAGAAGTGGTGAAAAATATAAAATCACTTTTAACAAAGTTTCCAATGGAAGTGGCGGATATATAAATGTCAGACCTCTTCCGCAGGAGGAATATCTTACATTTGGAACAACTTTTGAAATATTCCTAAATTATAAAAATAAATGGCCGCATGCAGATTTTTGGGAAGCATGGAACACGGAGAGTGCTGATGCGGATAGGTTTATAGATGGATATGATAAAATGAGGCCTATCCGTCATTCTAAAGAATTGTTGAATCAGTTGATTTTATACATAGATAATATGTTGGGAGAGAACTTATTTCCGATTTATGTAAAAGTTAAAGGGAATGCATTTGAACGGAAACAATATGATTTCATAGCAAAAAGGGTAAAAAAAATTGTTTTTGAGGCTGATATAGCAGGTCCAACGAGCAAGGCGGAGCAGGAAAAAAATGTGAGTTGGCTCTTTAAAGCGATTAAATTGGAAAAGGAAAAGAATCAGGCACAGGACAAAGATGATCTGATAATTGTAGATATAAAAGATGGGATAGGGGCTCTTGATTGCAGACAGTCTAAACTGTACATATGGAATAGTGAGTTAGGTGTATTTGCCAGATTTGGAGGTGGCAGAATGTTGTCGGCCCATTTGGCTGTTTCGAAAGCGGGAGAGTTGGATGTACAGGATCGGCGAAAAATCAGAATTTATTTAAAAGGTATCTTTATACAAAGCCATAGCATGTATCAGGACAGTGAGTTGTTAGAATTGATTGATATAAAAGGAGGAAGGATTGGTAAAGCGCATATAGCTGTAAGCCGGGATGAGTTTACCAAGGAGGGAATTGCATATTTGGAGCAGGAGATTTATCCTGCCTTGATATCATCAGCTAAGGCGGCGCTTGTAGAATTGAACGAAAGAGAAAATCGGGTCAAAGATGGGTTGACCCCATTTTATTTAAAAATTATGAAATCTATTAGCGATAAAACTGCATTATGTCAAAATGATAAAGAAAATCAGGAGACGTTAAAATTAGATTTGGAAGAGACAGTACTCTCGGCTGTAGGATTATCCTACTTTTTGCGAATTTTAGGTAAAGAAAAAGAGATTTTTTGTGAAAAGCAGGAAATGGCAGAAGAATGCAGGTGGGACAGTCTGCTAAATGAAATTGTTGAATTTCGTTTGCAATCAACACAGAGAAATGAAAAGTGCCAGGCGAGAGATGGTCTCCAGGAGGCATTTGATAGATATATCAACGCAGGAATGATGCATAAAATGAAGGTTTTCTTTTTCGATGAAGTTAAAAGAACAGGGTTTGTGGGGACTGAAAAAGAGATGGATTACGCGTCTCTTCTGTTGGAACGGAGAAAAGTTGCGATTATTTCCATGCGTCATAATGAGTATACAAAATGGTTTCATATTCCTATGATTATTTGTGAACAGGAAAAAATAGGAGATACTGTTCATGAGGCATTTCTTGACAAAGTGCAGAAGAATTCTTATGCCATATTTCAGAAGAAATCCACAACATGGCAGGAGGAGCAAGAGATATTATCACAGATGGAGGTGTGGGCAGATCGGATATTTGTCTGGATTAGAGGGATTGAAGATATCCAGCAGATGCATGAATCATATGGGACAGATTCAGATATACAATATACCTTAAATTATATGCTTGAGAATATTCCAACAATCGCTCTTTATGCAGATAAAAGCGGAAATGTAAGGATCAATGTGTTGTCTGTAGAAGAGCGGGAGGGCATATTTTTTAATAAAAGTATGAAGCGGATTATTTTGAAAAAAGTGAATGATTTGTATGTACGATTCCAGGCAAAGAGATTTGTAACAAACGTGTGGAGAAGTTATGAATGCATTGCATTGGAGACAGATCCCAGCAGTGTGTGTTCGGCGAAGGGTGGTTTTATTGCAAGGCACCAGACCAGTAAAATGTTGCTTCCTATTTTGGGAGAAAATGCACAGAAGTTATTGAATATACAGGAACAAGACTTTTTCAGAGAGATAAGGGAGCAAAAGCGTCAATGTGAACAGTTGGAGGAACTGTGTGACGAGTTGATGGGATTCCGTCAAAAACTTATGGGAGTTATCTGTGAAGAGAAAGTAGAGGATATGGTGGATGCGAAACTGAATGAGTATTTAAAGGAGGAAATGGTGTTTGAAGCCAGCGGTCAGAGAGATGTGGTGCATGGCAGGAATCTTGTAAGATATTACTGGCAGGAAATGATTACCTTTGCAAGAAGTGTAATATCAGACTACAGGCGGAAACAAGTTAAAGAGGATGCAAAAGATGAATTTCGTGTATTGTGGGAAAACAGACCTCAAAGTAAAAAAGAAGAAAGCGAATCGGAAACTGCTAAAGAGGCTTTTCAAAGGGAATTTATTCGTCGTTTTTTTGAAGATAGAGGAACCATTTTGGAGGTGCAGGAGACTATTGCAAATGTGCAAAGGGAAAATAATTGGATGTGGTTTTTGAAAGCGATTAGCTTTATAGGTAGATATCGGAATTTGAATATACAGGAACAAGTTGCTTCGCATCCAAGGGTGGCTGAATTTAAACGGTCATTGTGGGGAAGACCGGCAGACAGAGATTTGGAGAATGTGCAGAATAATATGATAAATTATGTTATGAAACATGCAACAGAGAAGTTATCTGAAAAACAGATCAGAAATTGTTATGAGAAGTTGTTGGATGATATGCTGGAGTGTGTTCTGGAGATAGAAACAGAAGAAAAAAGAAAATATACTAATATTGATTCATTATTTTAGTAGAAGGAGAAAATACTATGGGAGATGAAATAAGGATGAAGGAAAATGAATCTCAAAGTAGTGATAAAAACGGGATGGATGGATTACATACGGCGCTGGAAAATATGATGCAACGCGTATATGATTTGCAGAAGATTTGTAATGATATATTGAAAACATGCTATGGAGAAAGGAAGATCATTTTTCCTATAGATATTGAGAAAATAGCCCACGATAAGGGGATTGAGATAGCTTATAAGAATCTGAATCAAGGTGGAACAGAAGAAATTGATTTAAATATTGCGCAGCTACAATATGAGATAGATCATGACCATAATGATAAAGTTGTCAGAAAGATTCTTGTGGATAATAGCCAAATCGAAGGTGTCTGGTGGGATGATTTGGGGCCTTATAGTAATGTCCAAAAATATGCAATTGCCTATGAAATAGGAAAGATTATTGTAAAGGGAGAGATTGACTGGAAGGTTTCACATATGTCAAAAGAGGAGGTAAGAAAGCGAAATATGAAATCGGTTCCATATTCTCTGCCTAAATTATATGCAAGGCAAGAGAATTTCGAACATGAAATGTGTGCTATTTTTTTGCTACTTCCTTTGGATTTGTTTTTTGATGAGTTTTATTTGTATTTAAAAACAAGAACTATTTCTCCGGTTTATATGGAGAGATGGATTAAACATTTGAGTGAGAAAACAGAGATTCCCAATTATCAATTAATCAATGGATATCAATATATCAAGTTTTGTGCATGTCAATATTATCAGGATGAGAGGGATAAAATTGAGGAAAAAGACTATTGGGACTTGTACCAATAAGAATAATCTTGAGAAGCGGAAGGAGTTATTAGGTGTTTACAAAGAAGGAGATAAATGCAATTCGCTTTTATCAAGGGGATACACGAAAAAGAATAAATAATGTTAGATTTTCTGAGAGTGAAAACGAGACAGGATTCTACGGAAATCCCCATGCATATAAAACCATGAATTGTCTTATGTTTGATGGTATAGAAAATGAGAAGGAAAGAATTGCTGAGGATAGAGATAGCTTGAAACCACAGATTTTTTTGGAAGTTGAGAAGGTGGTGGAGGTATATTATGAAATTTTCCGAGCTATGTACAAGAGTGTGAGTGCAGAGAAAAATAGCAGTGAAATACAGAGATTATACCGTGTGGATAGAGGGATATCCGTACAAGAAATGATTTCTAGCGGTAAAACTTGCTCTTTTACTTCTACATCAAAAGTTAGTTGTCCTAAGGAATATTTTCTCAGAAAGAAGGAACTGATATTATTAGAAATTGTTCTTCTACCGGATATACCTTGCCTGGATTTTGAAGAAGTATTTGGGGATGATTATTATTTTTCTGATCAGAGAGAGGTTTTACTGCCACCTTTTTTGCGGGCCAGTTTTTATGAGGGAAAATTGACGAAAGCGGAGGAAGAATATCGGGATGTGGACGGACAACCGCCGCAGGGTAAATATATTGTAATAGTGGATCGTCTTCACTTGCCGGATCAACTAATGACAATACAAGAGTGGGATGATGCATGGAAGGACTTGAGATGGGGGAGTAGAAAAGCTGCTAGTTTTTTGGAAAAGTTGATAGAAGGAGGCGAGCCGACCCCACAAGAGATAGAGGATTATTGCCTCTGGAAGAAAGGCTTTCAGAAAATCATTTTAGAAGGATTTCAAAAGACGAAGAGTGAATGGTCTGAAAGTGGAGATTTACTACAATATCAAAGAAAGTGTTTAACAAAGGATATTAAAAAGAAGATTAAAGAATTTGATATTTGTCGAAAAAAGTATAAGAAAAATATGAAAATCTGTAATTGTTTGCTGGTAACAGCCAGTGTGATGCCGCTGCTTTGCATGGCTCTGAGTTTTGTCAAGGAGATTGAAGTGGGTATGAGAATTGTAGCAATGGTAGCCAGCGCTGGTACATTATTTCTGACACGTTTCCTAAAAGTAGAGGCATATGCTTTGAAGCTGTACCAGAGGTCAAAAACCTGTTTAAAACTGAGGGATTTGCGTAGGCAAATGAAATATGAGCATAATTGGAGTTTAGAAAAGTTGAAAGAATATACAGAAATGTTTCGCATAATAATGAATGAGGATACGGGGCTGAGCTTGCAGAATTTGCAAACTCAGATAGATTATGAAGAGGAGTTGTTTCAGAATAAAATGATTTCCATGTGAGATTTTGTTAAGACTGCCATACCAAAATTTTTTTCAGATATTTCAAACAGCCAGGAAATCTTTTGTTTTTTGTATTATGACGAAAAATAACAATGTAAAGGAGGATTATCGGATGAACGAATATCAGACAAAGTATATAGAGTTAAAGGAGGCATACGAACAGTCGGGCGGTGATGTCGCATCCGTACAGGCGCTCTATGAGTTTAAGGATTTACTGGAGGCACAGGACACGAAGGAAGCCCGCTGGGTCCTGGTGGATGTATGTGAAACACTGGAACTGTACAAAACAGCTTATACAATATTGCGCCCACTGGTCAGCCGTGAAGACAGGAAATCGTTAAAACGGCTGGGACGATTGCAAAGCCTCCAGGAGCAGGGGGATCGGTTTGCGCTGCGGCGTCCGTCAGGGAATCAAGTGCAGACCGCATTGTCTGCCACACTGCCTGTTTTCAAATATCATCCTAGGCCGTTGGAAACGGAGGCTTTCCTCCTGGCCGATCCTCCGGTGCTCTGTGAGTGCTGCAAAGAGCCTACACCTGTCTACTACAGTGGTCCTGTATATGCGGAGGAGGAAGTAAACTGCCTTTGCCCGGCGTGTATTGCTGACGGCGAAGCGGCCCGGAAATTTGACGGAGAATTTCAGGATGAGGATTCTGTGGACGAGGGAGTGGATGATCCGGACAAACTGGATGAACTCATTCACCGGACCCCCGGGTATTGTGGCTGGCAACAGGAGTATTGGCGGGCCCATTGCGGAGATTACTGTGCTTTTATGGGGTATGTGGGATACCGTGAATTGAAGCAGATGGGGATTGTGGAGGAGATTCTGGAAGACGGCGGGTGGAATATGTACAGAGAGGATTCAGAGACAGTCCTGGAAGCCCTGGTTAATGGTGGAAGCGTTCAGGGGTATCTGTTCCGGTGCCTGCATTGTGGGAAGCATCTTTTGTGGGTGGACTGTGATTAATATTTGGGGGCTGACAGGTTGAAGCCAAATCCTGCATAACAGGATACAAAATGGGAAGTGGGTATGGGTTCGTAAAGTACATGGTAAATAACCCGTCCGGGTCAAAAAAATTGCCGTCCAAAATGGACGACAATGGATTTATCGATCTTTCATTTTTCGGCAGCTGTCTGGTAGTTCCGCTGACCAGGGCATTAGCTTTTCTAATTCCTCCTCCGGCACATTTCCACAAGAATAGTTCATGAGCTGGGTCAGTAGATAGGAGAAATACTCATATGGCTTCAGGCTATTCGCTTTCGCTGTTTCAGCCAGGCTGTACAGCATGGCGCTGGCTTTCGCCCCCTTTTTGGAGTCTATGATCTTCCAGTTATGCTTTCCTAAACAAAAGGACCGGATGCTTCGCTCAGCATCGTTATTGTCAGGCGGAACCGCCCCATCTTCCAGGAATACCCGCAGGAACTGCTCCTGGTTGATGGAATAATTCAAGGCCCCCACAAGTTTGGAACTTTTATCCAGCCCTTTTCTACCCAGCTGCTCTTTTACCCATCTGAAATAAGCATCTACCAGGGGCTTTACGGATCTTTGCCTGTTCTTAAGCCTCTCACTGGCTGATGTGTCTTTATACATGTTGTCCACATGATATATGGCGGCGATCCGACTGACTGCCTCCGCCGCAGCCTTCTGAGCCGGGGTTACAGGCCCGTTTTTACCGGCAGCCTTAACAATCTCCGCGTATCTGCGCCTCGCATGGGCCCAGCAGCCCGCTACTTTCAGGTCATCCGGATGTTCGTCTGCCATGGTATGGTATACCTGGTATCCATCCGTGACCAGCGTGCCCTGGTACCCTTCCAGCAGCTCCCTGAGGGCATCCGTGCCGCGGGTCCCCGGGTATTCGTACAGGTAGACCGGCACTCCGCCGTCCCCTCCGGGGCTATGGCACACCCACATATACTCTTTGCCGTGTTCCGGCATTGTAAACGGGCTTTCATCACAGTGGAGGTGGTGGCTCTTTAAAAGCTCCTTCTTCAGCCTGTCATGCACTGGCCCCAGATAATACTCATGGATCCGTATCATCCACCCCGCCATGTCCTGGCGGGGGATGCTGACATCATTCCTCAGGAATTCTTCTGACAGCCGCTTTAAGGGGACCGCATTGACATACTTGGCATTAAATATGGCCGCCGCCAGCTCCGGTGTCAGGATGCTGTGGTCAAGGAGCCTCGCAGGCCTTTGTGCACGCAGAATTCCTCCCGTATCATGGTCCCCGGCATATACCCGGATATGGTGTTCCTGGACTTCAAAAGCGGCCGTTTATCCCGTTTGTGGAACGGCTTGAGATCGTGAGACAGTGCCGGTATGTGGACCGTGTGATCAGGGTGGATTTCCACAACACAAGCAAAGTAGAGGCGTGGAAGGCGTTGCGGTACGGATGCCTGTTTTCGGGCAGCGACCATGAGGGGGAAGGGTACTGGATGTGGCTGCAGCGACAGCTTCGCACGCTGGGATCGGATCTGGAATTTTTTCCCTATACCCAGAGCACCAGTTCCTCCATGTTGCAGGCCGTTATAAGGGATGCCAGGTGAGAACAGGATGGAACAAAAGATGCATTATGATACAAGTCTGTGCAGCGGGAGGAATGCAATGAAAAAAATCTGTGCCATGGGAGGCGTTATTTTTGATTGCAGAAAGCCGGGACCGAGTATCCGGCAGCTACGAGAGGCAGGAATCCATGGAATCATGTTTGATTTTGGCCTGTTTTTGTCTCCGGAGTGGGCAGTGCGTGAACTTGAAAAGGAAGAAGGCGAAAGGCAGCTCAAACCGTCGATTGCAAGAAAACAGTTCCGGGAAGTACTGGATGACTATGCGGCACATGCATTTCTGCCCTCTGTTGCAAGACTGCCATTTATTGATATGGAGACGAAGACGGAAAGCGGCCGTTTGAATGACCTGCTTAGGAAGATTGCAGTGGAGTGCGTCAGAACCTGTGAACAGATCGGGTGTGAGGAAATCATTGTGCAGCCTCTGCTGGCAGGTATCAGGAAAGAAGAACTGTGGGAGACGAACCGGGCGTTTTTCTTCTCTCTGGCAGATGTGTGTGAACGGGAGGAAACCCGGATTCTGCTCACAAACCAGTGCCACAGTTATCATGGACATCTGGTGCGTGGTGCCTGCTCGGACGGTGAGGAAGCCGCCCGGTGGGTGGACGCCCTGAACAGGGAAACGGGCAGGGAACGTTTTGGATTCTGCCTGGATACGGGTGTCTGCGGACTTTGCAGACAGGATATACAGGAGATGGTCCGGCCGCTGGGAAAACGCATCCGTGCAGTGATCCTGACTGAAAATAACGGGTATCTGATGTCCAGACTGCTGCCGTTTACCAATGTATATGGACGACAGTCTGCCATGGACTGGATGGGGGCAGTCAGAGGGCTGCGGGAAAGCGGATTTGACGGCTGGCTGATACTGGAGACAACAGATACGACAGTGACCTTGCCCCCGATGATCCAGCCTGTGTTTTTTCCGGTATACAAAGCGTATCTGGATTATTTTTCCATGCAGATTCGTATAGAAAATGACCTCAGAAAATATGAACAGGTGGTTCTGTTCGGCGCCGGCAATATGTGCCGCAATTATATGAAGTGCTATGGGGAGAAATATCCGCCGCTGTTTACCTGTGACAACAACGAAAAGCTGTGGGGCAGTCAATTTGAGGGGCTGACGGTGAAATCTCCGGAAGAACTGAAAACACTGCCGGAAAACTGTGGCGTGATTATCTGCAATATGTATTACCGGGAGATAGAGGCGCAGCTGCGGGCCATGGGGATACAACAGATAGGGTATTTCAGCGATGCGTATATGCCTTCTCTCTATTTTGACAGGCTGGAGAGGAAAGAAGAGAAGGCAGAAAAAGACAAATAATTTTAACACCGGATACGGCACATGTATTCCGGTGTTTTTTTCTGTCCGGGATCATGAAATGTGCAGCGCTCAAATGGCATGTATAGGTATGGCGGGAAGATGTCCCAAAGGACCATAGAATGTTCATTGAAAATACAGAGGGCTTCATGGTATGATAGGTGGGAAACAGAGGGTGTCCATGCAGACAGAGCGGGATTGTCTGTGGGAAGCAGAAGGGGAGAAGAAAGCGAAAGACTGTTGAAACATGTGACGTTGGCGCAGGGCAGGCATGAAAAGCGGCCGGCTTTTCAGAAGCATCATAAATGAGATAAATGGGGGATGAAGTTATGTTAGGGAAAGATGATACAAAGGAAAAACAGATGCAGCAGGAGTTATTCAACCACCTGAAACTGTCAAAGAAAAATCGTGAGATTGCAGAACAATATCTGGATATGGAGTGCCCGGAAAATGCTGCGCTTCTGGAGAATGTGGAGCGGCAGGATTTTGCTTCTTTCTGGAGAAGAAGCGGGGACTATGTGGAGTGGCTCCAAAAAAAGAAACGCTTGGAGGAACTTGGGCGGTATCTGCGTTTCCTGATGCAGGCAGGGGGTGCGGCTTCGTGGGTGTTTTTTGTACATGAGAGTTACAATGCCAGTGGGGCAGAGCTGGAGCCGATGCTGCCGTTTCTGACAGGGAAGGATGCAGAGGCCCAGAGACTGGCCGTGTGGGGAAGCCTTTGTAAGGAGGCGTTGTTCCGGCATCGTCCGGAAGAAGCAAAGGCGTTGTGTCAGTGGGGAAAAGAGAACCTGGCGCTGTTTGCCGCTGCCATGGAGCAGTGTACTGACTTTAGCCAATCGTTTTCTCAGGATAAAGGAAGGCAGACGAGAGTATTTCTGACAGCCGTATATCTGCATCATGTGCAGCCAGAGACGGAAGAGGCGGCAGAGATGGTGGCATATCTGGAACGGTGGTTAACAGATGGCGTATCTGTAGCCATACAGCTTGGGGGTTCTGCGCAGCAGGGGATGCTTGCCTATGTAAAAGATGTGAATCGGGATGCGCCTTTTCCGCGCCAGCTCCTGGATACCCTGCGTGGAAAACGGGGCGGAATTAACAGGGGCTGGGTGGCTGTGATCGCGGGATGTGCGTTTCTTGCCATTCGTCATTCAGTGCGTTTTGAGAGATTGCTGCGATTGATGGTGGCTGCGGATGTGCAGTATGCAGGCCGGGAAAATACCGCGCTACAGATCTGTATGAAAATTGCCGGGGAAGACTGGTGGGATGAACGCATGGCAGAGCTGGAGGAAATGCTGCCCATGGAGGATGACCAGTATGTTACATGGTGTATGCGGGTTGGGTATGACCGCGGCGTGAGACGGATGTCAGCGGGCAATCCTGAGGCTGTCAGGGAAGCCGGCAGACATATGGAATCGGAAGATTATAGTGCGCTGGCAGAGGCAGTGGGAGATGGCAACCCGACTCTGTATGAAGAACTGAGAGCTTCTTACAAAGATGTGTTCTGTGAGAAGACTACCAGAGAGATTGCCGGCTGTTATTATCCGGGCCAGGATGAGGCGGCCGGGTATCTGCAGGGGAAGAATGGGGTGGATACACTGGGTTCATTTATGGCAGACTGGGAGGGCGACCACTATCTGAATGAAGCTGCTTACCGGAAAATCGAGAATCTCAGGAAAATAGGAGCCCGTTTTCCCTACAGGCGTGCCCTGGTTTTGGAAGCATTGCGGAAAGGAAACGGTTATTTCCGGCAGTACCGGATTGCCGGAAGGGAGGCATTCCCGGAGCAGGAGACGGAAGCTGCTGCTGCCTGTCCGGAATTTCTCCGCTTTGACAGAGGGAATCACGGTCAGAAGGATGTGAGAGAGCGCACCGGGAGTGCGGAAAAGAACTCTCTTCTCACAGAGGAAGGACAGGTGGGTGCGCTGGTACGGCTGCTGGAGGAAGAGGCGGTTCCGGTGCTGATGACTTTGGAGGCTCTGGGCGGCATGGCGGATACCCTGAAAGAGAAACAGGAGAAAGCCCTGTTTACCGGGTTGTGTGTCAAACTGCTTTCGGAAAAGGTACAAAGCCGGGAGGACGGCTGGGAAGCCGGTATGGAAGAGGCGGTGACGAAAGGGAGCGCTGCCGCCTGCTGCCTGGCATTGCAGGTATTGGCACAGGATTGGGTGCAGTACAGAGAACAGATTCTTTCCTGTGCGGGGAACGGAGCCAGACAAGTACAGGCATTGTTGCTGCAAATCTGTGAGGAACGCCGGGAATGGGAACCTCAGATATTGGCGCTGCTTGCCTCGAAAAAGGCGAGAGAGAGGGAGTTTGCCGTTCTGACAGTGGAAACATGGGGGATTCCATCCCATCTGGACAAAATCAAAGAGGCGCTGGACAAGGAGAAAAATAAGAAGGTAAAGGCACTGCTTGAGGAAGTGGGAGAAGAACTGGAAGCGCAGGCTGCGGCAGAGGCAGCAGCGGCGGAAAATCCGGGTCAGCAGCAGAGGATTGCAAGAGAGAGGTTCGCCGCCGGACTGCTGCGCGGCGCGGCAAAGCGGAAGGTGGAATGGGTTATGGCGTTGCCGCTGCCGGAGGTACACTGTCAGGATGGCACGCCGGTTTCTCCGGAATATATGCTTGCTCTGTGTGCCGTCTATGGGGATATGGAAAAGCCCGGTATGGATGAGAATGTGACGAAACTGGTGCAGCCCCTTGATCAGAAGGAACTTTCCGGGTATGTGTGCGCGCTGTACGAGGGCTGGCTTGGGACAGGCGGGGAAGCAAAAAAACGCTGGGTGTTGTATGCCTTCTCTTTACATGGCGGCAGGGATGTGGTTCCCGAACTGTATAAACAGATCCGGGAATGGTCTGAGAATTCCAGGGGCGCCATGGCGGCGGAGGCCGTACAGGCCATGGTTCTGCATGGCAGTCAGGAAGCATTGCTTCTGGTAGATCAGATGTCCCGCAAGTTTAAATCCCGCCAGGTAAAAAATGCGGCAGCAGCAGCCCTCGAAGCTGCTGCGGATCAGCTTCATATCAGCCGCGCAGAGCTGGAAGATAAGCTGGTGCCGGATCTGGGATTTAACAGGGATATGGAGCAGATATTTGATTATGGTCCCCGTACCTTTACCGTGCGTCTGAATGCCGCACTGGAAGCGGAAGTTTATGATGAAAGCGGCAAGCGTCTGAAAAATATACCCGCGCCGGGGAAAAAGGACGATCCGGAAAAAGCAGCCGCAGCAAACAGCGACTTTAAGCAAATGAAGCGTCAGCTCAGGAGCGTGGTGGCGAGCCAGAAACTGCGTCTGGAACAGGCTCTTATCTCAGTCCGGTTTTGGCAGGCAGAGAAGTGGGAGGAACTGTTTGTGAGAAATCCCATTATGCATTTGTTTGCAACGGGGCTGATCTGGGGTGTCTATGAGAACGGTACGCTGAAAGAGACATTCCGCTATATGGAGGACGGCAGTTTTAATACAGTGGATGAAGAAGAATTTGCTTTTCCCGGCGATGGTATGATCGGCCTGGTGCACCCTCTGGAACTGAAAGAAGAACTGGATGCCTGGAAACAGCAGCTCTCTGACTATGATGTGATACAGCCGTTTGCCCAGCTGGAACGCCCTGTCTATGAGGTGAACGAGGAAGAGAAGGGCAGCAACAGTAAGGCAGTCACCCGCTTTTATGGAACAGAGGTAAATGGATGGACTCTGTCCAGCCGTCTGCTTGCTGCGGGCTGGATGCGCGGAGAAATCCTGGATGCGGGCTATTATATGGAATTTTACCGCAGTGATGGGGATGCGGAGGCAGAACTGACGTTCTCCGGCAGTTCCGTGGGGTATGAGTTTGAAGATGTGATGATCCATGAACTGCATTTTTACGGGCATACAGAGACGGGCGAGGGGGCTTCTCATCAGAAAATGGTGCAAATTCCCCTTTCGCAAGTAAGTCCGCGGTATTTCAGTGAGATTGTCCTGCAGGTGGCAAATGTGGCGGAGACTTCCGGAAGTGAGGATAAGGATGTGTGAGCGGGAAGGATGCATGTGACAGATAAGAAAATCCAGAAAGGCGTGAGGGTATATGAATATTGAAGGGGGCTCATACAGCCAGGAGATTTCGGATGCTTTGGATACGTTGAAGCTGACAGCAGGAAACCGGGAAATCGGGCAGCAGTATCTGGATATGTCCCAGGCGGAAGCGCCGGGGCTGCTTCAAAGCGTTTCCAATCAGGATTATTCCATGTTGACGGATATGGAGCGGCAACAGTGTCGGGAGGCCATTATGCGGATCTGGGACACAGGTGAGCTGGTATCCCGTTTTATACGGTTTGCCGGGACCGTGGGAGGCGCTTCAGCCTGTTATGCGCTGGGCATGGAGAATCCGGGATGGATCATCAATCGTCTGGATAAAGTGCATCGGACGGCGTGCCGTGGGGAACTGTATGCACATCATGCGGATGCATTTAGCCTGAACAAATTGAGTGTATTATATGATGTGGGCCGGAAGGATCCGGAAGCGTTGCTGCAGGCTATGGGACTTTGCCGCTGTCAGGACGGGGCAGCCCAAATGCTGCTGGCCGGGGTATATCTGTACTGTGTTCCGCCGGGGCCGGATACGGAAGGAGCGGTTCAAAGACTCAGGGAATTTCTGGAACAGGCCATAACAGATCATCTGGGAGAGCTGTTGGGCGGCCCCGCCTGTTCGGATGCGCAGTTGGCAGCCTTTCGGGCCTTTCTGACGGACTCTGATCCGGACGGAGCTTTTCCGGCAGAGTTAACCGCCATGCTCAGGGGAAAGCAAACCGGCAGAGAACTATTTGTCAGGCTCGCAGGCTGCGCCTGGCTGGCTCTTGATCATGACAGGTTCTTTGGGGCCTTTCTCCGTCTGGCGTCAGCGTTGGATATGGAATCCGGGCGACCTTCCCTGCCCGGTCTTTTCAGGTATATGACAGAGCAGGAATGGTTTTATCGTCATACAAAGTTCCTGCTGGAAAAGTTGTCTATTTCTCCGCAGACGTGGATTGAGTGGAGTCTGAGAGAGCGTGAAGACACGGTCTGGCTGCTTATGGTGAAGAAATATCCGGAAGCGGTACGGCAGGTGGCCGGAGCACTGCCCGTCCGGGAGTATGAACGTCTGCTGGAAAAGGTACAGAAAGGGAATCGGCAGCTGTATGAGGAAATCCGCCAGGGGTTTGCACAGGATTATAAAGGAAAGCTGGCCGATGAGCTGCTTACCAATTATCCTTCCGGAAAAAACGAAGCCAGGCAATATCTTCTGGGAGAAGCGGAATTTGACCGGATTGAGCCGTTTATCAAAGCGTGGCAAAAGAGTGGATGCTCTTATGGCAATAAACATAACAGGTTGAAGGCGCTGCGGGATGATAAAGAGAATGCTTCCCTGTACCGGCGTGGTGTGGTGCTGGAAGGCCTGTTGCTGGATGGAAGCTATTTTATTCGTTATATGTTTGTTCCTCCATCTCTATACTGGTATACTTCCGGGCGTGACCATGTGTATCTGACAGCGGAAGAACTGGAATCCGTTTTGGATATTTTTGAGCAGGAGCAGGTGCCCGTATTCTATCGGCTTGCCATGTTGTCCGGTCTTCACGAAAGCTGTTACTCCCATCGTTCAGAAAAAGATCAGGAGGCTATGAGCGGGGAATGTGTGGCTGCGCTGGACAGACGGATTGACAGATGGGGCGGGGCGTATCGTGAAGCTGCTCTGATGGGGCCTGTTATGACACGGATTTTCTGTATCCGGGTGATGAATCTTCACGCGGGACAATATAAAGAGCCATTGCTGGCCTGCGCCGGGGACAGTTCCAAACAGGTCCAGGAAGAATTGCTTGCCCTGTATGCAGCACATAAAGAATGGGAATCGGAATTTGTGACCATGCTGCGCGCAGGGAAACAGAAAGAGCGGCTGATGGCGGCGCGGGTGCTGGAACAGTGGGGCGCCGACGGATACCGCCAGGAACTGGAGCAAGCTCTGGAGAGAGAAAAGAATCAGAAGCTGCAGGCGTATTTCCGCCAGCTCGTATGTGTGCAGGAAAAAGATCGAAGGATGGACGAAATCGTAACGGAACTGTTGAAAGGCAACCGCAGGCAGAAAATTTTATGGGCGTTTGAACAGCCTTATGAAAAGCTGCATAAAAGAGACGGGACAGAAGTTTCCGAGGAGTATCTCCAGGCGATCCTGGTCTGCCATGCAGATATGGATGTACCAGGCATACATAAAGACGCCGCAAGGCTGGCGGCAGAGCTGGACGGACAGGAGCTGGCAGCTTGCATGGGGGAGCTGTTTCAGCGATGGATGGGCCTTGGCGGTGAGACAAAAAGGAAATGGGCGCTTTATGCCGCCGCTATTCACGGCGGTGAGGAAATTGTACCTCTGATTTATCGGGAAATCAAAGAGTGGCCCGCAAAATCCAGGGGAGCCATAGCAGCGGAGGCCGTGAAGGCTCTTACATTGAACGGAAGCAGCGCGGCTCTGCTGTTGGTGGATCAGCTTTCACGGAAATTTAAGTACCGGCAGGTCAGACGTGCGGCTATGGAAGCCATGGACAGTGCGGCGCAGGAGCTGAATATCAGCCGGGAAGAACTGGAGGACCGGATTGTGCCGGATCTTGGGTTTGACCAACAGGGGGAAAGGGTTTTTGATTATGGTACACGTACTTTTACGGTGCGTCTTGTGCCTGCCCTGCAGACAGAGGTTTACGATGGGACCGGAAAGCGCCTGAAAAATATGCCCACTCCCGGTGTGCATGATGATCCGGAAAAGGCACAGGAGGCAAACCGTGCGTATAAGAGCATGAAAAAGCAGTTAAAGACGGTGATTGAGAATCAGAAACAGCGATTTATCCAGATGCTTTCCGGCGGAAGGCTCTGGAATACAGATGACTGGAAGCGGCTTTTTGTGAATAATCCTGTGATGCACCAGTTTGCGTCGGGGCTGATCTGGGGAATTTATGAGGAGAATACAGCGCAGACGGATACGACAGTATTGGGAAGCAAAGAGAGCTGCCCTGTGGAGAACAATGTTTTTCGTGGAACAAGTCCTCTGTTAAAAAAATCTTTCCGCTATATGGAGGATGGCAGTTTCAATACGGCAAAGGAGGAAGTGTTTTCCCTTCCGGAAAAAGGGGTTGTGGGTTTGGTTCATCCTCTGGAACTGTCCGAGGAGGAGTTGGCTGTATGGAGAGAGCAACTGGCGGATTATGAGGTGGCACAGCCTGTCTGCCAGTTGGAGCGTTGCGTGTATCGACTGAAAGAGGAAGAGGAGAATGGGTTCGTGCTGACCCGTTTTCAGGGAAAGCGGCTTAGCCGGCTGACTCTGTTTGGGAGGCTGGAGCGAGCCGGCTGGTTGAAAGGCACGCCAATAGACGGAGGGGAGATTCGCAGCTTCTACAGGGAAGACGGCGCTGTGGGTGCCATGGTAGAATTTTCTGCCTGTTCCATGGACCATGGGGATCGCATAGAAGAAATCGGTGAAGTGTTCTTTTACAGAACCGGTCCTGCGGATGATATGGGCAAGAGAAGACAGCGATGCAGACCGGGAGAAATAACACCCCGGTATTTCAGCGAGACTGTATTGCAGCTTGCAGAGGTGATGAAAGATTGAGAAAGCACCGTATATAACAACAAAGATGACGGAACAGATAAAATAGCAACTGTCATGAATTTGAATAAAGGATATTTGAACAAATAGATAACAAGAGTTATGCAACTATGGGATAAAATCGTGCCAGAGCGTGTTTGAAAAATGCTTTCCGTCAGATGTGCGTCACAGTTTGTGGGAGATTTGTGCCAAATGAAGGAGGCGTAGTGGGCTACGTCGACTGAATATGGTGCAAATATCACGCAAAGTGGGGCGTATAGATGGCGGGAATGATTTTTCAAACACGCTCTAGTGTAACCGGGGGATGAATCTGTCTGTGGAATGCCTTTTTTAAAAACATATCACTTGTTATAATATCTGTTCCGCCTGAATCATATCATTGGTTTTTACTCAGGCCCATTTCATTGTAAGTGTTCATCCACAATCACAGACATTTTGATTGCAAAAATTTACAATTTCCTCTTGAAAAGTAGAAGCAGGTATGGTAATATATCTCTGGTCAGGTTATCTATTTGCAGAAAAGAATACCAGATATGGCTCCGTGGTCAAGCGGTTAAGACATCGCCCTTTCACGGCGGTAACACGGGTTCGATTCCCGTCGGAGTCATTTGTACACACAGGCCGGTGAAATTTGTTTCCGGCGTCAGGCCCGCAAGGGTTTACGGACCTTTAGCTCAGTTGGTTAGAGCAACCGGCTCATAACCGGTCGGTCCTGGGTTCGAGTCCCCGAAGGTCCATTTTCCAGGAATATTTTTTATGTATTATCAGGCCCAGTGGCTCAGTTGGTTAGAGCGTCGCCCTGTCACGGCGAAGGTCGTCGGTTCGAGTCCGATCTGGGTCGTTTTGTATCGTATGTCTGCATAGGGGATCTTAGCTCAGCTGGGAGAGCATCTGCCTTACAAGCAGAGGGTCATAGGTTCGAGCCCTATAGGTCCCATTTTTTTCGTGAAAGCCATGCCGGCGTGGCGGAACTGGCAGACGCCCGGGACTTAAAATCCCGTGGGTAGCGATACCCGTACCGGTTCGATCCCGGTCGCCGGCAGTGTAGAAGATACCTGAAATACTGTGATTCAGTGTTTCAGGTGTTTTTTGTTTCATAGGAAAGTGCGTCCTATGAAACAAAGGGGATGCGCAGCTTCCCGCGCGGAACAAAAGCATTGCCATATGAAGGAAAGCGTGAATTGTATACATGTAAAATGCAAGATTTCCTGCTTTTTCCAAATGGAAGAGTGTTTGGTGCAGGAGATGTGGCCATAAGGAAATGTATATGCATTCCGGATAACCTAAGTAAATACGCTTTGGGAACGTTCTGTTGTCATAAACAATCAAAACATGTTTTGGGAACTTTTTATTGACATAAATAAAAAAGCTGCAGGTATTGAAACCTGACAGCTTTTTAAGCAGGATACGGGAGTCGGACCCGCCTCTTCAGCTTGGGAAGCTGACATACTACCGATGTACTAATCCTGCAAGCTCTGCGCATGTTTTATTGTAACATATTTTGAAAAAAAATCAAGATTTTTCTTTTGAAAAAATTGATTCTCTAAAAAAGTCCTGATTTATGGAAACCGGTGCAGGATTTCAGGCTGAATTTACGGTCAATATTCTACTTTTATGGGAAAGCGCCTTATATATTGCCCGGAATCCTGCAAGTCCGAAGGCGTGCGGGTGCAGTCGGAGCGTATAAAAAACTCTGCAAAGAGCGCAATCGTGTGCAATGAGAAGCAGAAAGATCTGAAAGTACAGAAACAGAGGACTGGTAAGTCGTTGGAATGATAAAAAGTGTGGGGCATGGCGTTGGCTGTGTCCTGTATTTTTGGTAGTAAATTGTGTGGGGATATGCTATAGTTAGAGCAACCAATAGGAAGTTGTGGAGGGATTACTATGGTGGGAAGAATAGCAGCTTTTATAGCTTGTGTAATGTGTGCGATTCCTTTTTTGATTATTGCCATTTACAATAAAGACAGTAAAGAACCAATCAATTTTTGGAGCGGAGATACAACATTAAAAGAAAAAGTCAAAAATGTCAAAGCGTATAATAGGGAGATGGCGCTATTGTATAAAAGATGTTCCATCGCATTTCTTATGACCGGGATTGGTATGATCGTTATGCCTGTTGTTGGAGCAATACTGCTATGTTTTGATTGCACTTTGGGAATCTATCTTATGTACAAGAATTATAAAAGAATTTTAAATTTGTACTCATAAATGGATGGCAATTTGAGGAGGGCAATAGATGAAAACGTATCAGGTGAGTCTGAATGGCAAGCAGTATGGTATGCTGGAAAAAATGCTGTGTTCAAGCAGGGCCGGGCAGTTGGCAAAGAACCAGCACATAAACGGATATGAACTTTTTTCTGATATGCTGAATGATATATGTTCACCTGTAACAGATGGATGGAGTACATTGGAAAATGTATTGGAAGAATCTGTTGAAGAATTAGATTTATTGAGAGTGATGACAAAAGTAGTCTATCCGAAAAATGAAGATTATTTTGTTGTACAGATAGGGCAGCATTTTCAATGTGAAAAAGACTTTGCGTTTCAAATTGATTTGAAATTTTGAAATTCTGGTTTGCCGGGAAAATATGGTTGCAAGGTATTGTTACGCTTGCAACTTTAGCCAGGGCAAATATCTGTTATACACGAATGTCCCATTTTTTAAGGAACCCCCTGCCCGATTTTCTTTTTCAGCAGATCAAAAAGAAAATCGGGCAAAATGCATATGTTACAGGAGGGAAACGCCTTTTTTCCGCATTTCTTCCAGTGTTTCCTGCGGCCAAAGGGAGGACTGCACTTCTCCGATATGGGCTTTCCGCAGAAAGAACATACAGATTCTGGACTGGCCGATACCGCCGCCAATGGTAAAGGGGAGCTGTTCCTGTAAAATAGCTTTCTGAAAAGGCAGATCTGCCCGTTCTTCACAACCGGCTTTTTTTAACTGAGCTTTCAGGGAATCGGCATCAACGCGGATGCCCATGGAGGAAAGTTCCAGGGCAATATCAAGAACCGGATAATATACCAGAATATCCGCATTTAAAGCCCAGTCGTCATAATCCGGGGCACGGCCGTCGTGGGGCTGGCCGGATTTCAGTTTGTCACCGATCTGCATAAGGCAGACAGCACCTTTGTCTCTGGTGATCCGGTATTCCCGTTCTTTCGGTGTGAGGGCGGGGTATTGATCTTCCAGTTCCTGGGTGGTAATGAAATAAATGTCTTCCGGTAAAATCTCCTTTATGTAGTCATATTGGATGGACATATACTTTTCTGTTTTCCTCAGCACTTTATATACGGTTCTGACCACATCCTGCAATGTCTCCACAGTCCTCTGCTCTCTGGAAATAATTTTTTCCCAGTCCCACTGATCTACATAAATAGAGTGGATATTGTCTGTTTCCTCGTCGCGGCGGATGGCGCTCATATCCGTATACAGGCCTTCACCCATCTGGAAGCCGTACTTTTTCAGCGCATGGCGCTTCCACTTGGCCAGTGAATGGACGATTTCTGCCGCAGCGTCGTTCTGTTCCTTGATGCCAAAGGAGACCGGGCGTTCCACACCGTTTAAATTGTCATTCAGCCCGGAAGCGGGATCTACGAAGAGGGGCGCTGAAACGCGCAACAGGTTCAACCTCTGTGCCAGGAGCTGTTGGAAAAAATCTTTTACCGTTTTGATACCCACCTGCGTTTCATGGAGATTTAACGCAGAACGGTAGCCGTCGGGAATCATGCATTGTTTCATATGAGTTTTATCCTTTCTTTCTATTACAGTTGTTATTATATTTTTATTCATGACAATAGGTTTGCTGGCGAAGCCTGCAATCTATTGTTCATGACAATAGGTTTGTTGGCGAAGCCTGCAATCTATTGTATATGACAATAAAAAGCTGACAAAGCGTACATTCTATTGTATATGACAATAGAAAGCTGACAAAGCGTACATTCTATTGTATATGACAATAGAAAGCTGACAAAGCGTACATTCTATTGTTTATGACAATAGAAAATTTGTTGAGCGCCCCTTTTGTTATGAAGAAAATATGCCCAATCGCGGACGCACATTCCTATTTAAACGCTTTTTTTGAATAAATGCAAGTATTTTTGTTCAGAAAATATGTTCGAAAACGCTTGTTCGAATCGGAAAAATGTGATATGATACCGACATAGAAAGATTTTATCGGAGAGGATGAACGGATATGGAATTTCTCAGTCAGGAAACAATGAGCATCAAGGAAAAGCTGGGCATCCTCAGCGATGCTGCCAAATATGATGTGGCATGTACAAGCAGCGGTGTGGACAGGACGGGCAATGGCAGGGATATGGGCAGTGCGTTGGCTTCGGGTATCTGCCACAGTTTCAGTGCAGACGGCAGATGTATTTCACTGTTGAAGATTCTGATGACCAATGAATGTATTTATGACTGCAAATATTGTATTAACCGCCGTTCCAATGATGTCCCCCGTGCTGCTTTTACACCGGAAGAAATCTGCGATCTGACCATTGGTTTTTATCGGCGTAATTATATAGAAGGGTTATTTTTAAGTTCCGGTATTCTGGGCACTCCGGACCTGACGATGGAGCTTTTGCACCGGAGTCTGTACCTGCTGCGCCATCAGCATCACTTTCGTGGGTATATCCACGTAAAAGCCATACCAGGCGCCGATCCGGAACTGATATACAGAACCGGTCTTCTGGCTGACCGCATGAGTATCAATCTGGAACTGCCGACGGCGGAAGGATTGCGAACGCTTGCGCCCAATAAACACCGAAAAAAGATTCTGACACCCATGCGTCAGATTCAGACCGGAATTACGGCCAATCAGAATGAGATTGCTTTGTACAGGCATGCGCCGCGTTTTGTACCGGCGGGGCAGTCTACACAGATGATTATCGGTGCAACCCCGGAGAGCGATTACCAGATCTTGCGTGTTGCGGAAAGCCTGTATCAGAAATTTGATTTGAAAAGAGTATTTTATTCGGCATTTGTTCATGTCAATGAGGATAAGGATCTGCCGGCCCTGGCAGGAGGGCCGCCGCTTCTGCGGGAACACAGGCTGTATCAGGCGGACTGGCTGCTTCGCTATTATGGATTTGAGGCCGGAGAATTACTGAATGAAAAGAAACCCAATTTTAATATTTTGCTGGATCCCAAGTGTGACTGGGCGCTGGGCCATCTGGAGCAGTTCCCGGTGGAAATACAGACGGCTGATTACCAAAAAATATTGCGCGTACCCGGCATTGGGGTCAGGAGCGCTTTAAAAATTGTGCAGGCAAGAAAAAGTGCACGTCTGAGATTCGAAGATTTGAAGCGGATTGGTGTTGTATTGAAACGGGCGCACTTTTTCATTACCTGCAATGGAAAGCAGATGTATCCGGTGAAGCTGGAAGAGGACTATATTACCCGGAATCTTCTATATGAAAAGGAGAAACTGCCTTTTGATAAACAGCAGGTCACATACAGGCAGCTTTCGTTGTTTGATGATTACCAGGTTGGGGCTGGGACGGAGGGAGGAGACGTATTATGGAAGAACATATCCTGATCTGTGAAGACAGCCTGGAAGGTATTTTCACCGCTGTCTATGTAGCCTATGAAAAACGATACAGACCTGAGCAGACCGCCATAGTGACCACAGAGGAAGGAAATATGCGGCTGTTTGCCGTCTATGAACATGTATTGACCGATTCGGTTAAAAGCGGTAAAGTGATGAATACTCTGCGCAGGCGTTTTGGTGAAGAAGGATTTTATAAATTCTGTCTTGCCCTGGCCTCTACCGGTGAAGATAAAGGGACCGTTGTCTATCGCACCATTGCCAGAGGGCTGGGACTGCGGCGTCCGTTTTCAGTGTTTGACATGCATACGGACCGGAATGTAGACCGGACACACAAGCTCAAGTATCAGGCGTGGCATGAAATGCACCAGCTCTTTGGGTTTGTGCGTTTCCGGGAAATACAGGGCGGCATTCTGTTTTCGGAAATATGTCCGAAAAATAATGTGCTTCCGTTTCTGGCAGACCATTTCTCGGATCGTTTTCCGGCGGAACATTTTTTAATCTATGATAAAGGCAGGACACTTTTTGCTGTACATGAGGCAGGCAGGCAGTGGTTTCTTGCGCAGGATTTACACTTTGAGAGGGAAGGTGTAAAGGAGAGTGAGACGGAAGCGCTGTACCAGGAACTGTTTCGACATTTCTGCCATAAAATAGCCATAGAAGCAAGGGGAAACGATGCATTGCAGAGAGGGATGCTGCCTTTGCATTTTCGGTTGTACATGACAGAATTTACAAATTCTTTATCGAAATAAAGTCATCCTGAACAAATCTGGTCCTTTTGTCACACTGTGGGAAAGGGGAGCCGTTAAATGATTTGCCCTACAGGGATGGAATCCCCATTGCGAAAATTATGCAAAATGCATAAAATTTTTTCTGTTTTCAGCCTGAACCACACCGTTTTCTTTTTGAATAAACCTCTTTACATTTGGGAAAAATACGTTATAATACAACCATAAATCAGGTGGTTCACTTATTCTCGCGGCAGTCTGAACCAGGTCTGAAAGGAGTTTAAGACATGACCGCGAAAAAGAAATTCGGTGTATGTAAATGAAAGGAATGAGAGCAATGAAAGTGCAACGGAACATTAAGCTGGATCTGGAAGAGGTCAGAGATTTTGTGGAGGCAGCGTCACGGTGTAGTTTTGACATTGACATTTTTTACAACCGGTACGTAGTGGATGCAAAATCGATTTTAGGAGTGTATGGACTGGATCTGACAAAGACGCTGACGGTCAGCTACAACGGATTCGATCCTGCCTTCGAAGAGTATTTAACAGAACTGGCAGTAGCCTGACAACAACAGACAGGTGAAAGAACAAAACCAACTCCCTCAATCGGACAGTTTGTCCATGCAGGGAGTTTTTTCATTATAAGAGGTTACTATGCAGACACAGATAAAAATTTCAGTCCGGAATCTGGTGGAATTTATTTTGCGGGGAGGAAATATTGACAACCGATATGGAGGCGCTCCCGATACGGCAATGGCAGACGGAAGCCGTATCCACAGAATGATTCAGCGGCGTATGGGGGCGGAATATCAGGCAGAAGTGCCGCTGCGTTACCTTTGTACCACAGAAAAATATGATTTGCTGGTAGAAGGCAGGGCTGATGGCATCATTATAGAACCTGACGGTTTTACTGTGGACGAAATCAAAGGTACTTACAGAGATATATTCCGCATGCCAGAAGCAGTGCCGGTGCATCTGGCACAGGCCAGATGCTATGCCTATATGTATGCGCTCTGTATGAAGGAAAAGGAAGCATGCAAGATCCGGATCCGCATGACATACTGTAATCTGGATACAGAGGAAATCCGGTATTTTCAACAGGATGAGACATTTTCGGGGCTGGAGGAGTGGTTTCTGGATCTGGTGAGCCAGTACCGGAAATGGGCAGATATGGAATTTGACTGGAAAGAGAAACGGCAGGCTTCCCTGTGGGCACTGGGATTCCCCTTTCCCTATCGGGAGGGCCAGAAGGAACTGGCGGCAGGGGTCTACAGAACCATTTGCCATAAACGGAAACTCTTTCTGGAAGCGCCGACCGGCGTGGGAAAAACAATTTCCACCGTTTTTCCTGCCATCAAGGCGATTGGGGAGGGAAAGGCGGAGAAACTGTTTTATCTGACTGCCAAGACCATTACCAGAACAGTGGCGGATGAAACCTTTACCCTGCTGCGGGAAAGAGGGCTGGCATTTAAGACAGTGTTGTTGACTGCGAAAGATAAAATCTGTTTTCTGGAAAATGCGGAATGCAATCCGGAAGTCTGTCCCTATGCAGAGGGACACTTTGATCGCATTAATACGGCACTGTTCGACCTGCTGACCACAAAGGTCAATTATACAAGGGATATACTGGAGGCGTTTGCGGAAAAACACCGGGTATGTCCTTTTGAGATGAGCCTGGATATCAGCCTGTTTTGCGATGGCATTATCTGTGACTATAATTATGTATTTGATCCTCATGTATATCTGCGGCGTTTTTTTTCGGACAGCACAGACGGCGCTTACCTGTTTCTTGTGGACGAGGCGCATAATCTTGTGGAGCGGGGACGGGAAATGTACAGTGCCGCTCTCTGGAAGGAAGATTTTCTGGAACTCAGACGGCAGATAAAACATGTGGATCAAAAAATCTGGCGTGGCCTGGATGCATGCAACAGAGAACTGCTGGTATTGAAACGGGAATGTGAGACAAGCAGGGTTCTCACGGATATTTCTTCGTTTGTCGCAGCGCTCAACCGTCTGCATGCATCTCTGGATGCATTTCTGGAAGCGCATGATGGCCCTGGTATGACAGAAGTGCGCAGGGCTGTATTGGATTTTTACTTTCAGGTATGCCATTTTCTGGATATGTACGAACTTTTGGATGACCATTATGTGATCTATACAGAACTGGAAGAGGACGGCAGATTTATGCTCCGGCTGTTCTGTGTGGATCCCGGAGGGAATCTCCGAGAGTGCATGAACCGGGGCGTGAGCAGCATTCTGTTTTCCGCAACGCTGCTTCCTATTCAATATTATAAAAAACTGCTGGGCGGAGAGGAGGCGGATTATGAGATTTATGCCCATTCCGCTTTTGACCGGCGCAGATGCGGGGTGTTTATGGGTACAGACGTAACAACCAGATATACGCGCCGCAGCGAAGAAGAGTACAGGCGGATCGCAAAATATATTTATGAGACGGTAAAAAACCGTTATGGCAACTATCTGATATTTTTCCCTTCTCATAGTTTTCTGCAGCGGGTGTATGAAATTTACAGAGTGGAGTTTCAGGAAGCAGATTCCCAGGAATGCATATTACAGGAAGGACATATGAATGAACGGGCAAGAGAAATGTTTCTGAATCGGTTCGCGGTCAATGAGGAGTATGACTTTCGTTCTGTCATACAAATGGATGTGGAAATTGAGGAAGAGAAAAGTCTTCTGGGTTTTTGTGTGATGGGCGGCATTTTCAGCGAAGGCATTGATCTCAAGCATGACAGCCTGATCGGGGCGATTATTGTGGGGACGGGAATCCCCCAGGTCTGCCCGGAGAGAGAAATCCTCAAGGAATATTTCGATCAGTCGGACGGTAACGGTTTTGACTACGCATACCGATATCCGGGGATGAACAAAGTGCTTCAGTCGGCGGGCAGAGTCATACGGACAGCAGAGGATATCGGTATTGTAGTCCTGTTGGATGAGCGGTTTGAAAACGCATCCTACAGACGCCTGTTTCCCAGAGAGTGGGAAAATATGGAGAGGATGCGTGTTGACCGCATCGGTAAACGCGTGGAACGTTTCTGGGACGAGTGGTTATAGAGGCCTGCGGAGCAGGGCAATCTCTTCTTTGTAAGGCGCCAGCATCTGTTCAGGATGTTCAGGAGAAGGTATATAAGGAGTTTCCAGGATTTTAGGTATGTCTGTAAAATCAGGGTGATGCACGATGGCGTGCAGGGCCGGAAGGCCAATGGTTCCCTGTCCAATGTTGGCATGTCTGTCTTTGGCGGCTCCTTTTTCATTTTTGCTGTCATTGATATGGAATACCGCAATCTGATCTTTTCCGATGAAATGCTCAAAGGCTTCCATTACGCCGTCTAAATCCTGCACAATGTCATAGCCGGCATCGTTTACATGGCATGTGTCGAAGCAGACACGCAGCTTATCGGAATGCACCACCCCATCATAGATAGCAGCCAGTTCTTCAAAGGAACGGCCGATTTCTGAGCCTTTGCCGGCCATTGTCTCCAGAGCGATACACAGAGGCATATCCGCCGTGAGAATGGCGTTCAGGCCGGTTACAATCTGGCGGATGCCCTGTTTGCTGCCTGCGCCTACATGGGAACCCGGATGCAGGATCAGAACGTGGCTGCCCATGGCAATGGTGCGTTCTGTCTCCAACGCCAGAAAGTCCACTGCCAACTGAAAGGTTTCGGGTTTGACGGTATTGGCCAGATTGATGATATAGGGTGCGTGAACCACAAATTCGCTGATTCCGGATTGTTTCATCAAGGCATGTGCTTCGGGAATCCGGAGCTGGGACAATTCTTTACGCCGGGTATTTTGAGGCGCTCCTGTGTACAGCATAAACGTATCGGCCTCATAGGACAGGGCTTCCCTGACGGAGCCCAGAAACATTTCTTTTCCGCTCATTCCCACGTGGGAACCAAGTTTGAGTGTGTTCATATGTTCTTCCTTTCTTGTCTGATAAAATCTGTGTGTTGGAATCAGTCTCCTGCAAAGTATCACACTATCTGACAGAATACGATTTCGAATATAGATACTTGCCTGTTGGAAATTAACTGGTCTACATAAAATTTTATCTGCTTAAACAGTGTGATTTTTTGTAAAGTGACTGGTGTGTCACTGTGGATAACTCTGTGGAAACGGTGGATAAATGCGACTCTGACATTTAAAAATGATTTTTCTGTCAGTTTTTCCACATAGAAAAAGAGTGAATAAGTTCTGGCGAAAACAGAGAAAAATCAGCTTTATGTTAACTATAGGAGCCTCTTTGAATATCGTGTCATCCAGATGAAAAAAACCAGAAAACGTGTCAACTACGGGGAATTCAGGGGTTACATCAAACTTGACACAGGGGTTTTTCTGTGTTGGGTTTGAATCCGGCATCAAATCGCACAGAAATTTTATCCACAACAATCGTCAGTTCGAACAGTGTGTTTTTTATTATTTTGACCCTTTCAGTCACTTTTATTGTTTTCTGCATGTGGATAACTGTCTAAACCGGAATATTCGTGGGTTTCATGTGGATTATCCGGGTGTGTGCACCTGTGGATAACTTTTGTAAAGGGCAGTTTGTTTTCTGAGAGCATCAGTCCGGTTATCGTCAGAAGAGCGCCTGCCAGGGCCGGTATGGTAATGGGTTCCCGCAGGATCAGTGCGGAGGCTGCCATCGTGATTACCGGCATGGCGTAAATATAGATGCTGGCAGTCATTGTGCCCAGCAGTTTGAGGGCGTAATTCCATATGCAAAAACAGACGGCGCAGGCGACAATTCCCAGATACAGGAAGTTTGCAAGATTGACCGGTTTGGAAAATCTGGCAGTCTGCGGTGAAAAGGGCAGCAGAAACAGAGCAGGTATCATAAAAAGCAGTCCATACAGGAAAATACGCCGGGTAACCGGCAGGATGGCATAACCAAATGTATGGATCTTTTTCATCAGCAGTGAATAAACTGCCCAGAGCAGAGCGGCCATTACTGCCAGAAAGTCTCCAAGGGGATGGAAATGCACCTGTGACATATCGGTGACGGTAATCAGGCCGATACCGGTTATGGCAAACAGGAAGCCCACCAGAAAGGCGGGAGTCAGCCTGTCCTCCTGCCGCAGCAGATGGGACAGCAAGATCGTGAAAAAGGGTGCGGCGGATACAATGATTCCCACGTTGGCTGCTGTAGTACAAGTCAGTGCAATGTTTTCCAGCAGGTAATACAGCGAGACACCGGAAAGGCCGGCCAGTGCCATATAGATTTCCTGCCGTATACCGATCAGCCGCAGTCGTCCCGGACACATATATAATGTGGCCAGCCCCAGCAGAAAACGATAAAACAGTATTTCCACCGGCGTAAAATCCACCAACAGGACTTTGGTGGAAATAAAAGTGGTTCCCCATACAAGGACACAGGCTATACAAAGCAGATGGCCCAACAGTCGTTTATTGTTCATTGCCTTGCCTCCATAATTCGGGCAAATACGTTTCAAACAGCACCCCTTCCCGGATGGGGATATGCGCCGTGGCAGACGCATTTACACACAGCCGGATAAAATCTGTGGCTTTCCGGACGGAATCGGCAAAGGGTTTTTGGTTGACTGCATCAGCCAACAGAATGGCAGCGAAGAGATCACCGGTTCCCGGACGGGATTCGCCGTTACTGCTTGTCTCACAGGAGAAAACGGACAAACCGTGGGCTGTTTTCTCTCCACAATAATTGAGAATCTGTCCTTTGTGGGGGATTCCCGTAATGACAGCTCTGGAGGGACCCATACACAGCAACTTTTCCATCAGTTCATACAGAAAATCCGGTTGATCGGCTTCCGCCTGCCAGGGTGTGTCGGTTAACAGGCAGGCTTCGGTCAGATTGGGCGTCAGGATCGTAGCCTGGGCGATAAACTGTTTCATTCGCAGGCACAATTCTTCTGTTACCAGCCGATAGCGGGTTCCGTTGTCTCCCAACACCGGGTCAATGAGGATCACCGAACAACCTTTTTCCCGCTGGCTTTCCATAAATTGTTCCAGATGCGGAAATTGTCGGGAAGAATTGATAAATCCACAGTAGATACCATCAAATAGCAGGTTCATCTGCTCATATTCTTTCAGCCAGGGTGCAAGTCCGTCAGAAAGATCCTTATAATAATAAGAAGGAAATGCCATATGGCTGGAAAAAACAGATGTGGGTATGGGGCATGCCTGCACACCCAGAGCATTGATAACGGGGAGGACCACAGCCAGGGAACAGCGCCCGAAACCTGTGAGGTCATTGATGGTGGCCGCTTTTTTGGGGAGTATGGGGTCATGGATTGTCGCGTTCATGAGAATCCGCCTTTCAGATAGAATGGGATGCGGGGCATCCGGAATTTATTGTAATCAATCGGGCCGGATTTTGCAAGATGGGGGAGGCGGGAAACCGTGGCAAACATTGTATGCACACGAGGCAGGAAACTATGACTAATATTGTATGCACAGGAGACGGGAAATATAAGAAATAATATATTGACAAATAATATTATATGTTATATAGTATCGTTGTAAACAATATTATATAACATATAATATTGCATGGAAAGGAGCAAGGCGATGGTATTTAATACAGGAGCAGCACTGTTAGATGCAATCGTGCTGGCGGTGGTATCCAGAGAGATGGAAGGCACGTATGGATATAAGATAACCCAGGAAGTCAGGAGTGCCATTGCCGTATCGGAATCCACTTTGTATCCGGTACTTCGCAGGCTGCAAAAGGATGCGTGTCTGGAAGTGTACGACCGGGAATACGGAGGGCGTAACAGGCGATATTATAAGATAACAGAAAAAGGCAGGCTGCAGCTCAATCTGTATGAGGGGGAATGGTCGCGGTATGCGGCGAAAATTACCGGAATATTTCAGGGAGGAATCAGAGAATGAATCGTTTTGAATTCATGCAGGCACTGGAACGTGCTCTTTATGATGTTTCGGCAGAGGAAAAGGAAGCGGCGTTGCAGTATTACAATGACTATCTGGATGACGCCGGCCCGGAAAATGAGCAGAGTATACTGGAAGAGTGGGAATCGCCGTCTAAGCTGGCAGAAAGTATCCGCAGCGGCATGAACGGACGGATGGACGCAGGAGAGTTTACCGAGAACGGATTTTCTTCCGGAGAGGATATGCAGTGCCCTGCCGAAAAACATATGGAATTTTATGAAAATGAGAAAGAAGCGCCTTTGCCGGAACAGTCAGAGAAAACACATCCCAATCTTTGGAAATGGGTTGCCATTGCGCTGCTGTGTCTGTTGCTGGCGCCAATATGTATACCTGTTATCGTAACAGTTGTTGTGATAATAATCGGCATCATCATTACGGCGATCGCCATAACAGGCGTTCTGGCGGTAGCAGGAGTAGCCATTTTACTGGTTGGTCTGGCAGTTACTGTGGTTGGATTGATTAACATATGCGCATCGCCTGCGGGGGCGGTGGTATTGCTGGGCGCAGGATTGATCGTAAGTGCTTTGGGCTGGCTGTTGACTCTGCTGTTTGGCTGGCTGCTGTTTATCGGGATGGTGAAAATGTTCCGGCTGACAGTGGAACTGTGCAGAAAGCCATTCCATAAAAAAAGGAAGGAAGGTCAGATATGAAACGTTTCTGGAAAATTGTACTTCTTATAGCCGGGATTGTGGCAGGCATCGGTTTTTTCTGTGTCATTCTGGGCGCCATGATGGGGGGAGGACCCCAGGCGGCAGACTTGTTGTGGCACAGTGCAGAAGCCAGATGGGAGGCAGGAGAAGAGGTGGTCAGGACGCTGGCCGAAGATGAAGCCTTTTGGGAAACTGCTGACTGGGATGAAGGGATGGAATGGGACGATGAAACAGGATGGCGGGAGATGGCAGCTATTTCGGAAGCGTACCATGAAAATCTGCAAGTGGCGGATGCGGCGCAGGTGCAGGAGCTTACGGTGAAAGCCGGACGTTGTGAGCTGGTCATAACAAAGACGGATCAGGACACCTATGCCATAACATCTGATAATCTGCATGAATTGCAATACTTTCTGGAAGATGGGGAACTGGTCATACTGGCAGACTCTGACTGGAAAAGAGCAGGATGGGAAAATCGCAGACTGACGGTATATATTCCGGAGACCGGATCGGTCAGTGACTTAAACGTGGAACTGGGCGCAGGTGCATGTGTGGCTGAAAACCTGAAGGTAGATAACCTGAAAGTGGAGTCTGGCGCGGGCAGCTTTATCGTACAGGGATTACAGGCCCGGAATGCGGAAATCATAATGGGCGCGGGTCAGGCGGAGATTACGGACGCAGAAGTGACCGATCTGGTCATCGAAGCGGGAATGGGTGACTTTTTCTGGGAGGGCAGCATTCAGGGCAATTTGAAAGCAGAGTGCGCTATGGGAGCGATTCATCTCCTGGTGGCAGGCGCGAAAGAAGATTTTAATTACAGGACAGAATGTGTGGCCGGTAGTATTCAGGCGGGGGATATGGAAGAAAATCTGACGGGGGAACGCTATGTTGACAACGGCGCAGGAAAAGAAATGAAGTTAGAGTGTGCAATGGGGCGCATTGAGGTAGGATTTTATGAAAAAGGAGGAAATGACTATGAATAATGAATACAGAAAGTTAACAAGAAGCAGGACAAAGAGGATGCTGTGCGGTGTTTGCGGCGGATTGGGAGAGTATTTGAATCTGGACCCGACAGTTATCCGGATTATATGGGCGCTGTTTGTATTTTTCAGCTTTGGGATGGCAGTTCTGATTTATTTTATAGTGGCTGTTATTATGCCGGATGAAGCATAAGGGAAAGGAAAAGGTACAGGCATAGGTATGTGAAACGAACAGAGCTTATCATATCTGTAGGATAACTTATAAAATAATAACATATAGAATGATAACGGATGTGAAATAATGAATCTATGATGACAGACGTGAAACAGCAGATGTATCATAACAGATGTACCAATGATATGTATAACAGATGTTTTGATTAGGCGGGTTCCCCTGGTTTTTAACAGGGGAACCTGCCTTTTGCTTTATGCCAATAGAAAGTTCGCACAATGTGCTTTCTGCTGTTTTTAAATATCGTATGTTGTGAAAAACGATAAAAGAATGCCGGGCGATTACGACAGGGTGAGAAACATGCCGGATTTTTTCAGAGCGGGCAGCAATGCCATGTAGAGCGTTGTAGCCACTATGAGGGATGCCACTGCATTAATGGAAGAGGAGGCAATGTTGTAAGCCAGTACCAATTCTGCGGCAGGCTTCCCTAAGATCAGCAGTTTGTAAAAATAACCAAAGAGCGGATCAAAGATGGCATTGAATAAAAGCCCGCATGCCCCGGCCAGGAGGGTTCTGTGCAATATCTGGCGGGGGTTCTGGATTTGGGTAATGTGTCCCATTCTGTGAGCCACAAATCCGGTAATCAGGCCAATGCAGAATTTCAGGATAAAGGTCTTGGGGGCATAAATGATATAAACAGGATCCAGCAGATCTCCGATTGTCATGCCGATGGCGCCGCCCAGCCCGCCGCAGGTACCGCCCAGAATCAGTGCACCCAGCACACATACGGCATTGCCCAGATGAATGGAAGTGGCATCTCCTCCGGGCAGGGTAATTTTAATCTGAAGGAAGGTAAATACTACATAAGACAGTGCGGCAATCAGTCCGGTTGCTGCGATTTGAAAGCTTTTTTCATTTTTCATAATGTTCTCCTTTTGTAGTTTTAAACTTTTACAGACAGTATACGCGCATCTGGCATTGTTTAAATAGCCAATTAATGAAAAATTAACCATGCCAGTTTTGTGAAACTTTTGTGAAGTGTAAGACGGGGACATTGACACCGGTAAAAATTGCCTTTAGAATTGAAATTTAAGTTAGCTCATGTTTGAAAAAAGGCAGCATCAAATGAATGATGAAAAACTGAGTGAAGGAAAAACGGGGAGGTCTGATTATGAAACGATACATGAAATATGTGAAACCATATTGGAAATCCTTTGTAGTCGGCCCGGCACTGATGATTACGGAAGTGGTGGGGGAGGTACTCCTGCCTGCTTACATGGCCAATATCATCAATGTGGGGGCGGTACAACATGACCTGGCGTATATTATCAGAATGGGTCTGGTTATGCTCTTAACTGCCGCGGTGATGATGGCGGGCGGCGTTGGCGGAGCATATTTTTCGGCGAGGGCAGCGATCAGTTTTGCCGCGGATTTGCGCAGGGATGTATTTGAAAAGGTGCAGAATTTTTCGTTCCAAAACATTGATACCTTCAGCACCGGTTCTCTGATTACCCGGCTGACCAATGATATTACCCAGGTACAGAATGTGATTATGATGGGTTTACGGCTTTTGCTGCGCGCGCCGGGCATGCTGGTGGGTGCGGTCATTATGGCTTTTATTATGAATCCGGAACTGGCATTGATTCTGCTGGTGGTTATTCCGCTTCTGGCTGCAGCCATTGCCTGTGTGATTGCAATCGCGTTTCCACGGTTTGAATGGATGCAGAAAAAGATCGACGCGTTGAATTCCAGGATACAGGAAGCGCTGGTCGGTGTGCGGATTATCAAATCTTTTGTCCGGGGTGAGTTTGAGGAAGAAAAATTTGCACGCGCCAATGAAGATTTGAAACAGGCCGGACTGAACGCTTTTAAGGTGGTGATATTCAATATGCCCATTATGATGCTGGCTATGTATGTGACGACTCTGGCCGTTGTATGGTCCGGAGGACGGCAGGTACTTTTCGGCACCATGCCTGTGGGGGATCTGACAGCGTTTACCACCTATATTGTACAGGTGTTGATGTCCCTGATGATGCTGGCTATGGTACTGCTCCAGAGCAGCAGGGCTGTGGCAGGGCTGAAGCGGATTACGGAAGTACTGGACACGGAAATTGATTTGTCAGACGACGGGGCGTCCGGAAAAGATGCGCTGGTTACGCATGGTGCCATTGAATTTCGCAATGTTTCTTTTTCCTATTATAATAAAGAGAGTGTGCAGACAGTAAAAGGCGGGGAGGATTCATCGGCATCGGCGCAACAGGTGCTGTCCAATCTCTCTTTTCGTATTGAGGCCGGAGAGACAGTGGGCATTATCGGCGCTACCGGTTGTGGCAAAACCAGCCTGGTACAGTTAATTCCCCGTCTGTATGATGTGGACAGCGGTGGTGTTTTTGTAGACGGCATTGATGTACGGGATTATTCCCTGCGGCATCTGCGGGACGGCGTGGGGATGGTATTACAGAAAAACGTACTGTTTTCCGGAACCATTGCGGACAATCTGCGCTGGGGAGATGAGAGCGCAGATATGGATCAGATCAGGGCAGCGGCATCAGCGGCTCAGGCAGCGGATTTTGTAGCTTCTTTCCCGGAGGGGTATGAGACAAATCTCAGCCAGGGCGGTGTGAATGTATCAGGCGGACAGAAACAGCGGCTTTGTATTGCCAGAGCGCTGCTGAAGAAGCCCCGGATTCTGATTCTGGATGACAGTACCAGCGCGGTGGATACGGCGACAGAGGCAGAAATACGCCGTTGTTTTGCCAATGAACTGAAAAGTACGACCAAAATTATAATTGCCCAGCGGATTACATCCGTTATGGACGCGGATAAGATTCTTGTGATGGAAGATGGCAGAATTGTGGATATGGGAAGGCATGAGGAATTGCTGGGCCGGTGCCAAGCATATCGGGAAATCCATGAGTCTCAGACGGGCAGGGAGGTGGGTGCATAATGCCAGGACCTGGAAGAAACAGAGGTATGCGTGCGTTCGGGAAACCGGAGCATACCAAAAAGACCATTCGGCGGCTTTTTTCTTATTTAAAACAGGATATGGGAAAATTGATGATAGTACTGTTGTGCGTGATTGTGACAGCGGTATCTTCTCTGGCAGGTTCTTATATGCTGCGCCCCGTGATCAACGGACTGACATCAGGTCATGGAAATGTGGCGTTTCTCGCCAGATCAGTGGCGTGTATGGCGGCAATTTTTGCCGCGGGCGTCCTGTCTCAGTATTTGCAGGCCAGAATTATGATTATGGTATCCCAGGACGCACTCGGACGTCTGCGTGGGGATTTGTTTGGCAAGATACAAAAGCTGCCTGTGCGGTATTTTGACAGCAATCACCATGGCGATATTATGAGCCGTTTTACAAACGATGTGGATGCGGTGGGAGAAATGCTGAATCAGACGGTGGTGCAGATCATTGCCGGTCTGATCAGTATTGTGGGTACATTTTCCCTGATGCTCTATACCAATGTGTATTTGACCATTGTTACGGTAGTCATGCTGCCCATCATGCTGAAGGCCGGGCAGAGCGTTGCAAAGCGCAGCCGCAGTTATTATAAGGCACAGCAGGCAGCGCTGGGGGAATTGAACGGTTATATAGAAGAGATCGTCAGCGGCCAGAAAGTGGTAAAAGTGTTCTGCCACGAAGAACATGCCATGAAAGATTTTGAGACATATAATAATGCGCTGAAGGAAAAGCAAATTGGCGCGCAGTTTTTTGGCGGCATAATGGGGCCTGTTATGGGGAATATGAGCCAGATCAATTATATATTGACCGCAGTGGTCGGCGGTATACTCTGCGTGGTCAGAGGGTTCGACATAGGGGGCCTGACTGTATTTGTAAACTATTCCCGCCAGTTCAGCCGTCCCATCAATGAGCTTTCCATGCAGATGAACACCATATTTTCCGCGCTGGCCGGTGCAGAGAGGGTGTTTGCAGTGATGGATGAGGCGGAAGAGGCGGCAGAGGATGAAATGGCCCTTTCCATTGAGGAAACAGACGGGACATGGCGCTGGCATGTACCTGCGGGGAATGACAAATATGACTTCAAACGGAAAAATCCCGACTTCCGGGCGGAAATCGTATTACAGGATGTGACCTTTGGCTATGAGCCGGGGCAGACTGTTCTCTCCCATATTACGCTGTATGCCAAACCGGGCCAGAAGATTGCGTTTGTGGGTTCCACCGGTGCGGGAAAGACGACCATTACCAATCTGATCAACCGGTTTTATGACATCGAAAGCGGCTGTATTTCCATAGACGGAGTGGATATAGGGGATATCAGCAGAGATTCACTGCGCAGAAATGTGGCCATGGTGTTACAGGATACACATCTGTTTGCCGGAACGGTGATGGAGAATATCCGCTATGGCAGACTGGATGCCACGGACGAGGAAGTGATACAGGCGGCTAAGACAGCCAGCGCCCATGGATTTATTATGCGTCTGGAGCACGGATATGATACAGTGCTGGAGGGGGATGGCGCCAATCTGAGCCAGGGTCAGAGACAGCTTCTGAACATTGCCAGGGCGGCCATATCTAAAGCGCCCATCCTGATTCTGGATGAAGCCACCAGTTCTGTGGACACCAGGACAGAGAAACAGATTGAGCGTGGAATGGACCGGTTGATGGAAGAACGCACTACGCTTGTCATTGCCCACAGGCTTTCCACCGTCCGCAATGCCAATGCCATTATGGTGCTGGAGCACGGAAAGATTATCGAGCGGGGAGACCATGATGTATTACTGGGATTAAAAGGCAGATATTATCAACTGTATACCGGACAGAGTGAGCTTGAATAAAAGTTAAATCAGGATTTAATGTATTTCCAGGATGAAAAGATGCCTGCCCCAGTCAATGAGACAGATTCGATAATATAGATTCTGTCCCGCCTCTCTGGCGAACAGAGTGATAAACCGAATCTTGCGAAACCGAATCGTTTTTATATTCCGTATTTTTAAAAATGGGGACCGTTCACGGATGGTTCCCATAACGCTTTCTACAGGGGATTCTTCAGTATTCTGAGACACGCCCATTTGATAGATACGTATACAATATCCCGGCCTGCGCCGGGATTTCTGTGATTGGGCTGCCTGGTGAACCACCTGCCTGTTACAGTCGATACGCAGTTCATAGAACTGCTCCAGTTCACGCAAAATCCCTTCTGTCCGTGTGGTAACTTTTCCATTGTCCACACGAATATCCAAAAACAGTATATCGCCGTTATCCAGCTTTTGCATATAATAAGTACGATGTACCTTCAGTCTCCTTTCATAGATTGTATAATAGCTGACAGGAATACGTACCCCGCCGTTATCCAAAAGCTGTGCGCCCCCTGCTGTAAAACCAGGGGCGCGGACGATATGTTCCGTTCTGCATTCATCCAAAACCCATTCCCTGCACCTTTCCGGAAGCAGAATATCACTGTCAGAACAAGATAACTGCCCAAACCTTACGGAAACACCATCCGGGGAATCATCCCCCTGTGCGGTTCCCTCTTCAGGATTCATCACCGGCCTTTTTGGGAGAAACAACGTTATGGCACCTTCTTTCGTTTTCAGAGTAGCCTCTTCCAGATATTGAAAACCATCGTATCCTCTGCACATATCCCCGAAAACCGGCGCAGTAAGAGCGCCATCCCTTCCGCATCCTGTCAGAAGACAGGCCCAAATTACCATAATAGCAAATATCAGCTTATATTTCATTGGTATACCTTCCCTGTTGCAGTGGTTTCTTTTGTAAAAGATGTTCCATTGAATGACATTCACTAAATGTCATTTTTTTAGCTATTTTAGCATACCATAAGGAAAATGACAAGCAGTGAATGTCAAACCTTGCAGGGAGAATGTTATGTTCATCAATAAATCAGATACCGGAAAAAACAATTTATGCGGCGAAAAGATTGCCGCGTTACGGATCGAAATGGGAATTTCCCAACGTGCTTTAGCGGACCGGCTCCAGATTGCCGGCCTGGACATCAATAAAAACGCCATACAGAGAATCGAAGCAGGCAAACGTTTCGTGACCGACATTGAATTAAAAGTTTTGTCAACCGTCCTGGATACACCCGTAAACGTACTGCTGGAGGAACACACCCAATAACACTTCTCCACCAAAACAACCAACCCAAACCATCCTCCTGCCACGCCCAAACAGCTAACAGACCCAACCTCTTTGGCCAGGAAATCCTCCCGTTGCAACCGTTCAGCGTAAACCCATCACTCCAGCGCCGAACATACAACCGTCCCCAACCGCCCAAGCACAAAACTACCCCAACCAACCACACCACACAACGTAAAGCGCCCGTGCAGAGGCAGGATGCCCGCAGCCGTGCCTTCGCAGGATGTTTAGAAACTCTTACTGTTACGCACAAAACCTGCAATTTTCGGACAAGGATGTCCGAAAAAGGTTCGTCAGCGCATGGATGCGCTTACGAACCGGTTGCACGCCTGCCGATACCCCTGCCCGTAACAGTTAGAGCTTCTTAACATCCGAAGCCAGACACGGCTGCGGGCATCCTGCCTCTGCACGGGCTCATCCCCCCTCTCTTCTAAAGTAGGAAATATTTCCATATTGACAAATCCCTCCAAACTCACTATTATTCTATTTAATACGTGTTACATTCCATAACCAACGAACACTGCGATTACAGACATACTGATATGATAAAGGTAATGACAAAGAGGAGTACGTGGCAGGACCCTGTCAGAGAGAGCTGTTCACAGGCTGAGAGACAGCTTGAGGCGTCGGTCGCGGAAGGTAGCTTTGGAACCGGAAACCTGAACAGGCATACGCTGCCGGTAGGGTTTCACGTTTCGTCCCCGTTAACGGACAATGAGTTATAAAAAAAGGTGGTACCGCGGATTTTCGCCCTTTATCAGTGCAGATTGATAGAGGGCGTTTTTATACCTGTGGGCAACGGGTTGTGCGACTTGTCATGGCCGGATTCAATCGTGACCGATTTTTAATAATAAGGAGATACTTATGCAGAAAGAACTTGCCAAAACCTATGATCCCAAAGGGATTGAAGACAGATTGTATCAGAAATGGACCGAAAAGAAATATTTTCATGCGGAAGTGGATCGTACAAAGCAACCGTTTACCATCGTGATTCCGCCGCCGAACATAACAGGCCAGCTCCATATGGGACATGCGCTGGATGAGACCATGCAGGATATTCTGATCCGGTTTAAACGGATGCAGGGGTATAACGCTCTGTGGCAGCCGGGTACCGATCATGCCAGTATAGCCACAGAAGTGAAGATTATTGAAAAGTTAAAAGAAGAAGGAATTGATAAACAGGAACTGGGCCGGGAAGGATTTCTGGAACGGGCCTGGGACTGGAAACGGGAATATGGCGGCAGAATCGTAAATCAGTTAAAGAAGCTGGGTTCCTCCTGTGACTGGGACAGAGAACGTTTTACCATGGATGAGGGCTGCAACAAGGCGGTCACCGAGGTGTTCTGCCGGATGCATGAAAAAGGCTGGATCTATAAGGGCAGCCGGATCGTTAACTGGTGTCCCGTCTGCAATACATCCATTTCCGATGCGGAGGTGGAGTACGAAGAACAGGAGGGGAACTTCTGGCATATCAAATATCCCCTGATTGAAGCAGACGGCACAGTCAGTACGAAGGAATTTGTAGAATTTGCCACGACCCGTCCGGAAACCATGCTGGGCGATACCGGTGTGGCTGTTCACCCGGAGGATGAGCGGTATCAACATTTGATCGGCAGAAAGGTGATGCTGCCCATTGTGAACCGGGCAATTCCTGTGGTCGGGGATGCCTATGTGGATATGGAATTCGGTACGGGTGTGGTTAAGATTACGCCGGCCCATGACCCCAATGATTTTGAAGTGGGAAGGCGGCATGGACTGCCGGAAATTACCGTTCTGAACGATGATGCCACAGTCAATGAAAACGGTGGCAGATTTCATGGCATGGACCGTTATGAGGCGAGAAAGCAGATTGTGCAGGAACTGGACCGCATGGGGCTTTTAGTCCGTATTGAAGGACATACCCATAATGTGGGAACCCATGACAGATGCGGCACGACCATTGAACCCATGGTAAAAAAACAGTGGTTCGTTAAGATGGATGAACTGATCAGGCCTGCCGTGGAAGCGGTGAAAAAGGGTGAGATCCGGCTGGTTCCCGAACGTATGGAAAAGATTTATTTTAACTGGACGGACAATATACGCGACTGGTGCATTTCCAGACAGCTCTGGTGGGGCCACAGGATTCCGGCGTATTATTGTGAAAGCTGTGGGGAGATAACGGTGGCAAGAGAGCCGGTAACCGTATGTCCCAAGTGTGGACAGGCGCATCTCCACCAGGACGAGGATACGCTGGATACATGGTTTTCATCCGCTCTCTGGCCATTCTCCACTCTGGGCTGGCCGGAGCAGACAGAGGACTTGCAGTATTTCTATCCCACCAATGTGCTGGTAACCGGATATGATATTATTTTCTTCTGGGTGATCCGGATGATTTTTTCCGGATATGAGCAGATGGGGGAGAAGCCCTTTGAAACCGTGCTGTTCCACGGCCTGATCCGGGATTCCCAGGGCCGTAAAATGTCCAAATCCCTGGGAAATGGCATTGATCCGTTGGAAATTATTGAAAAATATGGTGCGGATGCACTGCGTCTGACACTGATTACCGGCAATGCACCGGGCAATGATATGCGGTTTTATTATGAACGGGTGGAGGCGAACCGCAATTTTGCCAACAAGGTATGGAACGCGTCCCGCTTTATTCTGATGAATATGGAAGGCTGTCAGATGGATCAGAAACAGCCGGACCACCTGGAGCCGGCGGATCAGTGGATTCTGTCCAGATTAAATAAGCTGATCCGGGAAGCCACAGACAATATGGAGCGTTTCGAGCTGGGGATTGCCGTACAGAAAGTATACGATTTTATATGGGATGAATTTTGTGACTGGTATATAGAGATGGTAAAACCCAGACTCTATGCAAAAGAGGCAGGCGCAGGCAGGGATGCGGCTCTCTGGACATTGCGCACCGTACTGTTGCAGGCGCTGAAGCTGTTGCATCCATACATGCCTTTTATTACAGAAGAAATTTTCTGTAATTTGCAGGAGGATGAAGAATCCATCATGATTTCTTCCTGGCCGGTATACAATGAAGCATGGGATTTCGCTGCAGAAGAGACAGAGATGGAAATGATCAAAGAGGCCATCCGGGGGATTCGGAATGTCCGTGCGGAAATGAACGTATCTCCGGGCAGAAAAGCGGCTGTCTATGTGGTGAGCCCGAAAGAAGAAATCCGCAGCGTCTTTACAAAAGGCAGCTTGTTTTTTGCTTCTCTGGCATATGCTTCGGAAGTAAACGTGCAGGCAGATAAAAGCGGCATTGCCGGGGATGCGGTATCCGTTCTGCTGGCAGACGCATCTGTCTATATTCCGTTTGCCGAGCTGGTAGACATCCGCCAGGAAGTGGAGCGGTTGGAAAAAGAGAAAAAACGGCTCGACAGTGAGCTTGCACGCTGTAAAAACATGCTTTCAAATGAGAAATTTATCTCCAAAGCACCCGCTGCCAAGATAGCGGAAGAACAGGAAAAACAGAAAAAATATGCCAAGATGATGGAACAGGTCGAAAATCGCTTGCAACAATTACAAAAATAAGAGATACTATATATAAGCAATAATTCAGACCGTAACATATGAATATAAATTAACATGGCGGAATAAAGGGATGATTCCATGGATGAAGAGATCTTAACACTAACCCGTGAACAGTTAGGGGAATTGAAAAAGAGATTTTTACATGGGAGCAAAGTTCAGGAGCAGTCTCGTGTCAGTGTATCCAAAGACCAGATGAAGGCATGGCTGTATCTTGCCGAACCTTCTGAGGAAAAGGGACACTACAAAACGGACGAACTTCTGGAAATGCTTCGGGTAGAAGGTGTGACAACAGGGTATCTGATGCCGCGTCTTGTTGCCATGGCCAAAAAGGGCGTGTATCATCGTGAAGTGCTGGTGGCCAAAGGAAAAGAAGTAGAAGAAGGAAAAGACGGCTATTATGAATACTTTTTCACACCGGACGATATAAAGAAAGGGCCTGTGATTCGTGAGGACGGTTCTGTGGACTATAACAGCATGAATATGCTTCAGAGCGTTAAGGCCGGGGATGCCCTTGCCGTGTACCATGCCGCGGAAGCGGGATCGGACGGCTATACAGTGCGGGGCATGGCGCTGAAATGCAAACTGGTCAAGGAACTGCAGCCCCTCAGAGGTATGAGCATCGAACGGCGGGATGACATGTATTTTGCCAAAACCGCAGGCAAGATTGAGCTCAAAAACGGCAGTATTGATATCCGGACGGTACATGAGGTACAGGGAGACGTGGATCTGAGCACAGGCCGGATTGAGTTCTTTGGTGATGTCACCATCGGCGGAAGCGTCGGCGCCGGCGTTATGATCCGTGCGGGACGGAATCTGATCATCGAAGGGACCGTTGAAAGCGCCGAGCTTTTTGCCGGCGGCGATATTGTGCTGAAACGTGGTGTACAGGGCAATCTCAAGGGCAAAATACGTGCCAGAGGGGATATCTATGCCAATTTTATAGAACAGTGCGACGTGACTGCAGACGGCAGGGTGGAGGCCAATTATATTCTGAATGCCAATGTCAGGGCCGGCAGCAGGATTGTTGTGAATGGCAAGAAGGGAAGTATTATTGGCGGCAAGGTTTTTGCCCTGCAGGAAGTGAGCGCTTATAATCTGGGGAATGTGGCCGAAGTGCGGACTGTGATCCATGCAGGTTATGAGCAGGAAACATATGATAAATATTCCAGGCTTGTGGAACAGGAAAAGGAAATTAAAGAAAAGCTGGCGGACATCGTGGAACGCATGGAGATGCTAATTAAACAGAAGCAGTTTAAGACGGAAACCGGCAGTAAGAACCTCCTGGTTCTGAACAATAAAAAAGATGAGTATTTCAAGCAGTTGGATGAAATTAAAGTGGAATCGGACCGTTGTCTGGAATTGATGGAAAAAGGCCGGGGAGCCAGAATCCATGCGGAAGGCTATACATATAAAGGCGTTCTTCTGAGCATTATGAATTTCAGCAAACAGGTCACGGGAGAAATGCAATATGCCACATACCGCTGTGTTTCAGGTGAGATTGTTTCGGAACCGTTCCAGGGTATCATGGAGGAAGAGTGACAAATATGGACTATGGAGAGGCAGAATCGTATCTTCTGGAGATTCCCAGATTTACCAGAAAGAATGCGCCGGAAGATACGGCTGCATTTCTGAGGCGGCTGGGGGAACCTGGCAAAGAGAAGACGATCATTCATATTGCAGGCACAAACGGAAAAGGTTCCGTTTGTGCTTATTTGTCTTCTGTCCTGCAAAAAGGCGGCTATCGGGTGGGAATGTTTACCTCGCCCCACCTTGTCACCATGCGGGAACGTTTCCGCATAAATGGAGAACTTATGCCGGAGGCGGATTTTGTCCGTTACCTGGAAAGCATATGCAGCCTGCTGCGGGATCGGAAAGGGAGCGGGGCGTACCATCCCACATTTTTTGAAATGCTGTTTTTTATGGGGATGCTGTATTTTGAAGAACAGAATGCAGAAGTGATCCTGCTGGAAACCGGGCTGGGCGGGCGGCTGGATGCGACAAATTCCGTCAGCCAAAAAGATCTGTGTATCATCACCAGGATCGGGATGGATCACATGGAATATCTGGGGTGGAGTGTTTCCGAAATTGCAGGAGAGAAGGCAGGAATTTTGCAGGAAGGCGTGCCTGTGGTGGCTGCCGATTCGGGAAAAGAGCCTTCCTTTGTGATCGCAGAGAGGGCGCAGGAATTGTCCTGCCCTCTGTTTTTTGTGTCGAAAAGAGACATACGAAATTTGGAGTTTCATAAAAATTTCATTGATTTTTCTTTTGATAGTCGTTATTATGGATATATTAGGTATTCGCTTACCACATTTGCGTCATATCAGGTTGAAAATGCTGCGCTTGCGTTGCGTGCCCTGGATGTGCTGGCAGATCGGCTGCCTGTGAGCGTGGAAGCTCTGACCCAGGGGATGAGAGATGCCCGGTGGGAAGGCAGGATGGAAGAGATCAGACCGGGGATTTATCTGGATGGTGCACACAATGTAGATGGGATCAGGGCATTTTTGGATGCGGCAGGAAGGGATGGCAGCGTGGGCAGACGTTTCCTGCTTTTTTCGGCCGTGCAGGACAAACAATTTCCTGAGATGGCTCGGATGTTGACAGATTCCGGTCTGTTTGACCGGATTTTGGTAACAGAGATTCAAAATGCGAGAAGTCTCTCCCGGCAGTGTCTGGAAGAAGTTTTTCATGCCACAGGGGTGGAGCAGATAGAGGGATTTGCGAATAGCCAAAATGCATGGAAAGTGCTTCTGCGGGAGAAGCTGTCAGATGACAGAGTTTATATTGCCGGTTCCCTTTACCTCGCAGGAGAGATAAAGGGCTGCTTAATGAGGAAAGAATATGATTAATTTCGAAGAAGAATTGAAAAAATTTCATCCCAGCCTGGAAGTGGAAGATGCGGAAGATGCCATTATCAATCAGGATCTTACGGATGTGGCGGACATCCTGATTGGAATGATGAAAGAAGTTAAAGATGAAACATTGGAATAGAGGTACTGCATGAGATGTTATAATTGCGGGTGCCAGTTATCGGAGAAGGATTTCTGTACAGGCTGCGGTGCAGATGTGGGCCTTTATAAAAGGATTATGTATACGTCCAATTTTTTCTATAATGAGGGATTGGATAAAGCCAGTGTGCGGGATCTGTCCGGTGCGGTCACCAGTTTGCGTCAAAGCCTTAAATTTAATAAAAATCACGTGCAGGCAAGAAACCTTTTGGGACTGGTCTATTATGAGATGGGCGAGGTCGTGAAGGGGCTGGGTGAATGGGTAATCAGTAAGAACCTGCGGTCGAAGAAAAATATCGCAGATGATTATATTGATATGATTCAGCAGAATCCCAGCCGCCTGGATACAATCAATCAGACGATTAAGAAGTATAATCTGGCGCTGGGATATTGCCAGCAGGACAGCCTGGATCTGGCAGTCATCCAGTTGAAGAAAGTATTGTCCTTAAATCCCAGATATGTGCGGGCACATCAGCTTCTGGCACTTTTGTATATGAAAGCCGAAGAATGGGAAAAGGCCGGCAAGGAACTGGATAAGTGCAGCCGGATTGATATGGGCAATACGACTACCCACAGATATCGGCAGGAAGTGGATAAAAGGCTGGAGGCGGCGGAGAATACCAAAGCCAAAAGCGGGACAAAGAAAAAAAAGGCTGCGGAAGATATTATCAAATACCAGAGCGGGAATGAAACGATTATACAGCCTGTCAATAACCGGGATGCAAAGGGCGTTTCCGTAGCTCTGAATATTGGAATCGGGATTGTGATCGGAGTGGCGGCGGCATGTTTCCTGATCCTTCCCGCCAAAGAGAATGCAGATACCAGTACGGCCCAGGAAGAGCTGCGGGTAGTCAGTGAACAGTTGGACAAAAAGACCGGCGCCATTGAAGAGATGGAGCAGTTGACCAAACAGCTGACGGAAGAAAATACACAGTTAAAACGTGACCTGAGCGAATACGCGGGCAGCGACGGAAAGATGGAAGTGGTGGACAGTCTGTTGTATGCGGTCAGCGTTTATATGGAGAGCCCGAAAAATACCGAAAAGGTAGGGCAGGCGCTGGAGAAAATTGACGCGCAGGCGGCGGAACAGGTGGAATCAGAGCATTTCCAGTCATTGTACCGTATATTGGTTACCCAGGCAGGACCTTCTGTGGCAGAGGCTTATTATAAGGCCGGTATGGATGCCTATCAGAAAGAAATGTTTGAGGATGCTGTCAAAGAACTGGCCAAAGCGAGAGTGTATGATCCGGAGAACGGAGATATACTGTATAATCTGGGCAACGCTTACCGGCAAAACGGGGACCGGAACGAAGCGATGGAAGCCTATAACCTTGTAGTCGAAAAGTTCCCCGGAACAGAGCGGGCAAGGAGATCTCAGAGTTTTCTGAGGGAACTGAATGAAGGGCAGGATTAGACACAAAAGAGGACATGGCAGAAGAACCGCCATGTCTTTTTTATTCATGACAATAGAAGACTCGCGAAGCGTGGATTTTATTGTTTCATAGGAAAGTGCGTCCTGTGAAACAAAAGGCATGCGCAGCTTCGCGCGCGGAACAAAAGCTGCGCTTACCGGAAAATTTGGATGCGAGAGTGTGCGAAGCGCACTTTTGTTCTGCACGCGGGCACCCGGAGGAAACAGGCGGGCAGATGCTGACGGGTGCCCGGCGCACGAGCAGGGAAAGGAGCCTGAATGGAAGAGCGTTTTCATATAATTGACAATTATCTGATGATACGGATGCCGGAAGAGATTGACCATCATCAGGCATCGGCTCTGAGTGAGAGAGCCGATGGCTATATTTTAAGAGAGAAGATTCAGCATATTGTATTTGATTTTGAAGATACGAGATTTATGGACAGTTCCGGTGTAGGGGTTGTAATGGGGCGATATAAAAAGATTGCCTGTTTCGGCGGCAGAGTTTATGCGGTGAACGCGGACCGGCAGATACAGCGGATCATAAGAGTATCGGGACTGAAAAAAGTACTGCATGTTGTAGAGGAGGGTAGGAATGCGCAATGAAATAAAACTGGAGTTTGACGCCATATCGGTCAATGAGGCATTCGCCAGGGTGGCGGTGGCGGCTTTTGTGACGCCGCTCAATCCCACCATAGAGGAACTGGCCGATGTAAAGACTGCCGTTTCCGAAGCGGTGACCAATGCGGTCATTCACGGATATGACGGGATGGAAGGCAAGGTGACGCTGCACTGTACGTTACAGGACAAGCGGTTACATATTGAAGTCAGAGATGCAGGGAAGGGGATCGAAAATGTAGAGCAGGCCATGGAGCCGCTGTTTACGACCAGGCCGGAACTGGATCGTTCGGGCATGGGATTTTCCTTTATGGAAGCCTTTATGGACAGGCTGGTGGTGGAATCAACGCCGGGCGAAGGAACACTTGTGATGATGGAGAAAGATTTTGCAAAGACTGCCTGCCAAACGGATGAGGAAGAATAGCCTATGGAAGAAACTACAGTACTGCTGACACAGGCGCAAGCCGGAGACAGAGAAGCGAGGGAAGTACTGGTAGAGAAAAATCTTGGCCTGGTGCATCATATTGTGAAGCGGTTTATCGGCAGAGGGTATGAGGCGGAAGATCTGTTCCAGATTGGAAGTATCGGGCTGATGAAAGCCATTGACAAATTTGATCTGTCCTATGACGTAAAATTTTCCACCTATGCCGTTCCCATGATCGCAGGAGAGATTAAACGGTTTCTGCGGGATGACGGAATGGTCAAGGTGTCCCGCAGCATCAAGGAAAACGGCTTTAAGATCAGGCAGGCCATGGAACAGATTGAAAAAAGGCTGGGGCATGAGGCATCCATGGCGGAAATCAGTGAGGCGACAGGAATTTCACCGGAGGATATTGTCCTTGCCATGGAAGCCAATGTGGAGGTGGAATCCATCTATAAATCAGTGTACCAGAGTGACGGCAATGAAATCTATATGGTGGACAGGCTGCCTTCCGGAAAAGATGAAAATGAACTTGTCCTGAATCATATGCTGCTGGATCAGTTGCTTTCCCAGTTGACAGAGGAGGAGAAGGAGCTGATCGGGCTCAGGTATTTTCAGGACAAGACGCAGATGGAAGTGGCGGGCCTTCTGGGCATCAGCCAGGTGCAGGTCAGCCGCCTGGAAAAGCGTATACTGCTCAGGATGCGGGGGCTTGTCAAATAAACAAATGGAAGACAAATGAGGAATGCATATGAGAATTTACCTTGTAAGACATGGAGAGACAGCGTGGAATAAAGAAGGACGGGTACAGGGCAGTGAGGACATCCCGTTAAATGAAAAGGGGATCGAACTGGCGGAAATTACATCGGAAGGGATGAAGGACATCCCCATGGATGTGATTTTTTCAAGTCCTCTGATCCGTGCCAGGAAAACGGCGGAAATTATGCGGCGGGGCAGAGACATACCGGTGATTGTGGATCAGCGCCTGCAGGAGATGAGCTTTGGCCGGTATGAGGGAACCGTTATCCGGGCGGCTGTGCAGGATAAAACAAATGCGTTACATAATTTTATCAGACATCCGGGGGAATATAAGGCAATGGATGGGGAAGAATTCTCTCAGGTGATTGGCCGGGCACAGAATTTTATTGACGAAGTGTTGATGCCCGCTGAAAAACGCTGGCAGAATGTGATGCTGGCTTCCCATGGCGCCTTTATCCGATGTTTTTTGCGCTGTATTGAAGCGCGGCCTCTTTCCGAATTCTGGGACGGGATTCCCCAGCGCAACTGTGCAGTGACGATTCTGGAACTGGACGCAGGCAGACTGCGGATACTGGAAGAAGGGAAATTGTATTATGAGATGCAGCCTGACGGCAGTTTCAGACTGTAAACAATAGAAAGCACGCTTGTGAACTTTTTATTGTCATGAATAAAAAGTATAAAATTAAAAAAAACGACCATACTAGTCCGCAAAGAAGCATGAAAAAACATGAAAGAAAACCGGACGTATGGAAAATAAAACAGTATATATCAAACCAAAGCGCAATGCGGAGGTTATGAAAGAAGATGTATTTTTAAAGGATATTGCTTCCCTGACATGCACGGACGAACCTCTTCTGGCAAAAGCAAAGGCACTGAAAGTATACCACTTTCAGGAGGGCGGGGAAAAACGGGTGGTGATCAGCAATCTCAGGCTGATCGAACTGATCCAGGGACTGGAAAAGGGGGTCAGCGTCGAGAATGTGGGAGAAATGGACACGCTGATCAAACTGGTGAAAATGGAGAAAAAAGGCTTTCTGGTGTGGATGAAAGTGGTCTTTGTGGCGTTGATCAGCTTTTTCGGGACGGCTTTTACCATTATGGCCTTTCACAATGACATTGGCATTCATGACGTGTTTAACCGCATCTATGAGCAGGTTATGGGGCAGACCTCCAACGGTTTTACCACACTGGAGGTAACGTATTCCCTGGGACTCGCCGTGGGCATCACCCTGTTTTTCAATCATATCGGGGGACGGCGCATTACACAGGACCCAACACCCATAGAAGTGGAAATGCGTGTCTATGAAAAAGATGTGGACGATACGCTGATTGAGACGGCGGACCGGGAAGGGAAGACCATTGATGCTTCTTAAAAGAATATTTCTGGGTGTGCTGGGCGCCAGTTTTGGATTGATGACAGCCGGAGGCGTGTTTACCGTATTGCTGGCGGTGGGGCTGATTCCCCGCTTTGCCGGTAAAACCCATACAGGCCGGAGAGTCATGTTATACGAAACGATGGTCATCCTGGGGACAATGGCAGGAGATATATGCAGCGTATTCGAACCTCAGATGGGCGCGGCGGCCACGGGGCGTCTGGGTGTGCCGGAACCGGTTCTGAACTGCGCTGCCGGCGTGTTGCTGGCGTGCTTTGGCTTCTTTGCCGGCATCTTTATCGGCAGCCTGGCTATGGCCATTGCGGAAATGCTGGACAGCATACCCATATTTGCCAGAAGGATCGGATTCCGCCACGGCCTTGGCATCGCAGTCCTGGCCGTGGCTCTGGGGAAAGCAGCAGGTTCATTGTACTATTTCTGCGAACGGATGTTTTTGTTTGGCGGATAAATGATTCCCCAGAGGCACCCATACAGAAAAGATGCGGAACCGGAATCAAAAACAGCATCGAAGCGGAATGGACCCGGAATGATTTACGGGCGCGAAGACGGCCGGAAATCATTCCCCAAAGGGGTCCATGCAGAGTAGATGCGGAACTGGAATCAAAAACAGCATCGAAACGGAATGGACCCGGAATGATTTACGGGCGCGAAGACGACCTGAAAGCATTCCCCAGAGGGGTCCATGCAGAGTAGATGAGGAACCGGAATCAAAAACAGCATCGAAACGGAATGGACCCGGAATGATTTACGGGCGCGAAGACGGCCTGAAAGCATTCCCCAAAGGGGTCCATGCAGAGTAGATGCGGAACTGCAAATCAAAAACAGCATCGAAACGGAATGGACCCGGAATGATTTACGGGCGCGAAGACGACCGGAAAGCATTCCCCAAAGGGGTCCATGCAGAGTAGATGCGGAACTGCAAATCAGGAGCCACATGCGTATGGAAGAAGAAAAAAAGAAACAATATCAACAATATGTAAAAGAAGTAACACCCACCCACAATTTATGGGCACTGATGATAAAAGCCTTTATAACCGGCGGTATCATCTGTGTGATCGGGCAGGGGATTCTGAATTATTGTATGAATGGACTGGGAATGGATAAACAGACGGCAGGGAGCTGGTGTTCTCTGATGCTGGTACTGTGCAGTGTCATACTGACAGGCTTTAATATTTATCCACAGATAACCAAATGGGGCGGTGCAGGTGCGCTTGTACCGATTACCGGATTTGCCAATTCCGTGGCGGCCCCGGCCATTGAGTTTAAAAAAGAAGGACAGGTATTTGGCATTGGGTGTAAAATATTTACCATTGCGGGACCTGTGATCCTGTACGGGATTTTAAGCAGCTGGATCTTGGGAATACTTTACTGGGCCGGCGGGGTGGCAGGTATTTTTTAAAGGGAAATATCGCTTGAAGAATGCTCCCGTGTCTGCTAAAATGCAGATAAAGGAGGGCAAGGACGATGAAACCTGAAGTATATTTTACAGACAGAATCAGCCCGGAAATGGTGCTGGAACTGTACAAAATGACCGGAAGGAAACTGGACGGCAGGGTGGCTATCAAGCTCCATTCGGGCGAAGAAGGAAATCAGAACTTTCTCAAACCGGAGTTTTTCAAGCCTGTGATCGAGTATGTAGGCGGCACGGTGGTGGAATGCAATACTGCTTACGAAGGTTCCAGAAATACGACTCAGAGACATCTGGAAACGTTGGATAAGCATGGATGGAGCAAATGTTTTAAAGTAGACCTGCTGGATGGTGAAGGCCCTGATCTGAAACTGGATATACCGGGCGGTAAGGCCATCCGGAAAAACTTTGTAGGAAAGAATATTGCAAATTATGACTCCATGCTGGTGCTTTCCCATTTTAAAGGGCATCCCATGGGCGGATACGGCGGTGCACTGAAACAGCTTTCCATTGGTGTGGCCTCCTCTTATGGCAAGGGATATATACATGGTGTGGGTAATCCGGCGAATTTCTGGACCTCGGATCATGATTCGTTTTTGGAGGCCATGGCGGATGCGGCTTACTCAGTGGCGGAGTATTTTAAAGACAAAACTGTCTATATCAATGTTATGAAAAATATGTCCGTGGACTGTGACTGCTGTGCCGTAGCGGAAGACCCCTGCATGAAGGATATTGGCATTCTGGCTTCGCTGGATCCGGTTGCCATAGACCAGGCCTGCCTGGATCTGGTATATGCGTCGGAGGACCCGGGAAGAGATCATTTGCTGGAACGGATTGAATCCAAAAACGGTGTGCATACAATCGAAGCTGCCGCAGCACTGGGCATCGGCGTACGGGAGTATGAGCTTATCAAAGTATAAGATGACAGAACAACGGAAAGGGTGCTTTGGAAACTTCTTATATGATTGGCAGCAGAGAGCTTGTTTTGCAAGTTTTCTGTCGTTATGGACAATAGATTGCAGGCTTCGCCGGCAAACCTGTTGTCACGAATAAAAAATCGCTGTGCGGGGTAAAACTGCACAGTGATTTTTTTGTCCGTCACCGTCATTTTTCGCCCAATAGCACAGGAAACTGTTGTTGTAACCTCTTGTCTTTATCGTTCTAACTCAGTAAAATGAAAAGAAACAGGGGGATTTTTGGAATTTTACGGAAAGGAGCAGCGTACTGCCAATGATTAAAATAGGCATCTGCGATGATATGGCCGAAGAAGTCCGGAAACAGAAAGCCATGGTAGAGAGGATTGCCGAAAGACTGGGTGAAAATATGGAAGTCCATGTCTTTGAAGAAGGTGAAGAACTGCTGCAGGATATCCAGACTTACGGGCATATGGATATCCTGTTTCTGGATATTGAGATGGAAGGAAAAAGCGGCCTGGATATAGCGAGGAGTATCCGTGAGACGGATTTTCAGACGATTCTGATTTTTATTTCTGCCTATGACCAGTATTGTAAAAGTCTGATTGAAGTGCAGCCTTTTGCGTTTCTGGATAAACCTGTAACGGAATATGATCTGGAAGAGATTCTGAAAAAGGTTTTGCGTGTACGGTTTGCGGAACATGAAAGATTTCTGTTTTCCTACCAGAAGCACAGATACAGCATTCCAATGCATAAAATTATGTACTTTGAGAGTATCGGCAGGAAGATCAGCATTCACTGTATCGAAGAGCATTATCAGTTCAACGGGAAACTGAATGAGGTGGAATCGGAAATCAGCAAAGCGAGAATCCGGTTTGCCAGAATACAGGTATCCTATTATGTTAATCTGAATTATATTAAAGAATGGAATTATGACAGCATTAAGATGGACGACGGGACAGAAATTTCCATCAGCCGAAAATACAGAAAGGCTATGAAACAGTTTTATATGGGGATGTTGGAGAGGGAATAAGGTGAGATGGAAAAGACATTATTAATTATGGCCTGTGTGACAGAAATATTTGCATTGTGTATTTACAGGATTTTTGCGGAACGGGTCATGGAATCCAGAAACAGGAATAAGCCGCAGGAATTTGCTGCATGGATTATTTATTTTTTTGTATATAATTATATCACTTATTTTGTATCCGGAAATGCGCTCATCAATCTGATTGCCTTTATCGTCTGTTCTTTTGCACTGCTCACCTGTTTATATCAGGATTCCGTAAAACACAGAATTTATGTAATTGTTCTTTTATACATGGCCGGAATGTGTTCGGAACTGATGGTATATTCGGTTTTTTATTTTGTGAGACAGTACAGGGAAGATTTCTTGCTGGGATCCATCGTATCCAAATTAATATGGTTTTGCCTGCTCAAGCTGCTGTTGCTGTTTATGAAGAAAGGCAGAAAAGTCGGTTCCACCCTTTTGGACTGGCTGGAAGCGGTGTTTGTACCCATTGGCTGTATCATCGTGTTTTTTATTTTTCTTCCTGCTGATAAAATCCTTCCCGATAATATTGTACTGAAACAGGCATCGAAAGTACTGGGCATTGCCATTCTGCTGATTATAAATATAGCTTCCTATTATTTATATGAGAAGGGAAAAGAAATGGCGGGAAAACAGATGCTGGCAGAATCCTTGCAGGAGCAGTGTAATTATTATATGCGGCAGTGCGAAGAGAGCAAGGCGCTCTGGATGGAACTCAGCAAATTCCGGCATGATATAAAACAGAAATATATGTATTTTAAAATATTACTGGAAACCGGACAATATGAAGAACTGTCAAAATATTATGAAGACAATCTGGCGTTTGTGACCGGAAAGAAATCTGTGGCAGACAGCGGTAATATTTTCTTCGACAGTATTTTAAACTACAAGGCTGAAATTGCCGCACAGAACGGCATACAATTTTTACTGCGGCTGGAAGTACCCTATGACTGTCTGGTAAACGGGGAAGAGATCAGCATATGCCTGGGCAATCTGCTGGATAATGCAATCGAAGCCGCAAAAGAGGTAGAAGCGGACAGACGGACAATCTTTATCAAAATCAAAGTGCAGATGCATAATCTGTATGTGGAGATTAAAAACCCGTATACGGGATTACGGATAAAAAAGGAACAGGAATATATTACAACCAAACAGGATATTCGTTCTCATGGCTGGGGACTACAGATTATTCGTGAAATTGTGGAACGTTATCATGGGGAAATGGAGATCAACGGAGATGGGAATGTGTTCAGCGTAAAGATGCTTTTATACCAGGCGGTTTATTGAATGTACACAATGAAACGCTGGATTATCGACCAAATTTGCTTTTTTATTGTTCAAAATGACTAAAAATGACAGCATAGCAGGTCAATTCTGACAACAGGCATTCAGAGATGAAAAGATATATTATAATAGCAAATGTCACATTATACAAAAGATAAAAGGAGGAACGTAACATGAGAATTAAAAACTTTTTAGCAAGACATGGAAGCAGTTTGATGGCATTTGCACTGGCTGTTATAGCAGGACAGGTAGCAGCAAGAGGATGTTTTTACTGCTATTATCAGCCTGAAGAACCGGAAGGTTTAAAGAAATTTGTAAGAAATAAATAAAGATGAATAAATTGGAAGAAAGGCTTATTTGTTTCCTGGAGACAAATAAAGCAATTTCTGAAGAAGACAGGGAAGTATATGCATATGCACTCAAGAGCGTATGGATACTTGGCGGAAACATTATTACCAGTCTTCTTATAGGGTTTGGATTGAAAGTACCTTGGTATTGTGTTCTGCTTTTGCTTGCGATAATTCTTCTCCGGTCAGATGCAGGCGGATATCACGCTGCTACCGTATGGCGTTGTTATATTATGTCCTGTATGGTACTTATAATGGCATTGTTGTGGGTAAAAGTTGAGATACCCTTTCGAACGGCAATAACTGTCTGTATGGCAGTTCCGTTGTATGTTTTGATTTTCCGGTATGCACCGTTAGAGGCTGAAAACAAACCTCTGGATGAAGAGGAGAAGAAGACAACGGGAAGACGTGCGAGAGTAATTCTCACCGTGGAAATGGTCACAGGACTTGCGTGTATTCCGATTGATGAAAAAGCTGCATGTATCATATTGTCTGCAATAATCAGTTGTGGCGCAGGCTATATTGGATGGTTTATCAAAAAGAAAGTAAAACAGAGGGGGATGTGAGGGTTCACATCCCTTCTGTGTATTTATGCGCAGACCCGTGCAGAGGAAATATGCCGCCAGTGCGGCGCACGGGTCGCGCGCGTAGGGGAAGATGACTCTTCCCTGCTCGATTAGAGAGTAAAAAGCAGAACCTTCAGCCAGTACGGATAGGAGGCTATATCATAGTATGCGAATACTACATTTATCAGATTTGCATTTTGGAATAAAGGCCAGTAAGGAAAGAACCAGAGAAGAAATAGCGGTAAGAAATTTTTATATCAATGATTTAATCAATGGATTGGGAAGTATTGCAAAAAAAGAGCCGTTGGATTATATATTTATTACAGGGGATATGGCGTATACGGCGACATGTGAGGCATACAAAGAAGCCGGACAATGGCTGGAGAAAATTTCCAGGGTATGCAGAGTACCTGCATGCAGAATCTATTTATGTCCGGGTGATCGAGATATAGATGAAGATACTGATGCGAATGAATGCCCGGAAAATCGGCAGATGGCCGATGCACTTCTTAACAGCGAAAATTTTGATAATCTGGAGAAAAGATTTCAGAAATATAATGAATTCTGTCAGGATGCAGGACTTCCGGCATATGATTTGGATGGGAAGAAGAATTATTTAACAGGGGTCGCCGTAAATCCTTTTGTGAATGTGGTATGTCTGAATACCGCCTGGTTTTCAGTAACAGATATTGGGAAAAACACGGTGTGGGTCGGCTCAGGCCTGGTTGATTTGATTAAGAAGCAGAAAAAATATGCCAATGGACAGCCAACAATCGCAATTATGCATCATTCCCAGTCAGACTGGAATGAATCGGAGAGAAGTAATGAGAAGGGCAGCCGTAATGTATTTGGTGAAGTATGTAAAATTGCGGACATGATTTTGTCCGGGCATACCCATGAATCCGAAGATTGTTACGGTTATCGCAACCATGTGTACATCTGCGGAAACGGGGCTGTTTATAAAGGAAATACATATCATCATAATTTTCACATTTATGAATGGGACAGCAATAAAAAAGAAGCCATTGACTGTATCAGAACCGTATATGAATTCAATGGCAGCACATGGAATAAAAAGTCCGAAAAAATAAAGATAAAATCCGGAAAACGGAAGGAAAATAACAGCGACAAGCCACTGAAATACAGTTTCAGCGTTTTGTGGTGGACAAGATAATAAGGAAGGGGCGGAGGTTTATACAGGTGTGAAATGCTGAGAAGCGGATGGAGATACTGTGTCTGCGGCGGGCATTGGGATTGCCGCCGCAGGCTGTGTACAGTAGATTCAGATTGACCGGATCGGATTTTCTCTATAAAAATACTGCTTAGTCGTCTTCATCCACATCCCAGTCAAGAAAGACGCCGGTTGCGGCATCAATTTCGAATTCGTATTCCATATGATTATAGTAGAATTCGCCTTCATAAACAAGGCGGCCGTCTTCATAGTCCTGTTTTACCTTATCCCATTTTACATTTGCGGAACTGAGGCCTGCCATTTTCAGGGCGGCTGCTTTGGCGCTTTCAATACCGGTTATGGCAGATGAGGGGGCCTGGGGAGTGGACGGTGCAGGTTTGGCTATATCCGCCTGAGGGACATAGTGCTTTGCGTCATATTCCCATTTCAGAATTGCACCTGTAACAGCATCGATTTTATATTCGTATTCTTTGCCGTCGGCCGTATAAAATTCCAGTTTATGAAGGATTCTGCCGTCGTCAGGTTCTGTCTCAGCCTTCTTGAAGGACACTGTGTCCACGGTCCGGCCTGCATGGACGGCGGCCAGTGTTTTTGCCTGTTCCATCGTGACAACAGGCTGTGCGCCGACAACCGGGGCGGGAGCGGCTTTCCATTCATAGTCGATGCTCAGGACAGCACCGTTTTCGGCGTTGATTGCAAAGCCGTAATCCATATAATCTTTGGTCATCAAGTCGATGTCATACATCTGTTTTCCGTCGTCATACTCCAGTTCCGTGGTGATATACAATACGGAATCCGCGGTAATTCCAACGTTTGAAAAAGCAATGGCCTTGGCAGAATCTTCGGTGATCTGCGCAGCGGATGCGGTTATGGCCATGGATGCGGACAGAATGCCTGCCGCCAGTCCCGTAGCCAGTAGTTTGTGTTTTCGTCTCATAAACATACCCTCCTAATAAAATACTTTTCATTATTATACCAGTGATTCCCCTGGGTGTGTCTGGCATGACGCCTGTTACATTTCCATCATAGCAGATTTCTAAGCCATATGGCAAGTTAAATTGTGGGATGAATTCCTGTGGAAATATGTCTGCCTGCATGATAAAATAGAATAAAAATTGTTGGAGAGTGATTTGCTATACATGGCAGATGTGCGATGCCAGAAAGTCAATAACCGGAAGGAAGGCAAGGGAAAGATGTTTCATACATTTCATACAGATCAAAGAGCCATATTTCACGTAAAAAAAACGCGCCTTGTGCCCCGTATGACAGAAAATGACAGACGGTGGTTTGCAGGCCGTCATCATTTTGGGATGGAAGAGATGCCCAGGATAGATGCAATGTATCTGGCGATTTTGCCATTGCTCCGGGCGCAGGGATGCTATGGCATACAGGAAGGCATTGTGCAGTGTGCAGTGACACTGGGAGAGCGGATTGATGCATTGCAGGAGCTTTACACGCAGGCGGGGGCGCTTACGGAAGCCTATATGCTGGAATGCCTGGGATGTGCGCTGCTGGACAAGGCGTGTGATCAGCTGGAAAATATGATTTATCAGGAAACAGGTCTGTATATGCAGGAATATGATTTCCCGGGCAGTGAGATACCCATAGAAAAAATGCAGGAAATCTTGCAAAAATTGTCAGAAGCGATCGAAGATTTTCCTATATCCTGCAATGAGCAGTTCGTTATGCAGCCAAAAAAAAGTGTGACATTTCGGGGCGGACTTGGCCTGACCCGCCGGACGCGAAGCCTTTGTGCAAGCTGCACCAATAAAGATTGTGAAAGCCGTCAGGACATTTTCCAGCTGGTAAGAGGTTTGCGATGATCCAGCTCTATCATGGGGACGGGAAGGGAAAAACAACTGCTGCAGTCGGGGCTGCAATCCGGGCGGCCGGCCGCAGGCGCACAGTTATCTTTGCACAGTTTATGAAAGGCCGGGAAAGCGGTGAGCTGTCTGTTCTTCGTCAATTGGAACAGATACGTGTTCTGCGGTGCGATCAGGCGTTTCCCTTTTTCCGGGATATGTCGGATCGGGAGAAGGCAGAACTGAGTGTGATTCATAACCGGATATTGGAAGAAGTACTCACGGGACTGCGGGAAGAAGGGGCAAATTTTGTAGTGCTGGATGAGATTACCCATGCCTGCAGACTGGCACTGGCTGACCATACGCTTCTGGAGCAGATACTGGACTGCGGGCGCAGCCCGGATAAGGAGATTCTCCTGACCGGAAGGAAGCCCACGGAAAGGCTGTTGGAAGTGAGCGACTATATTACCGAGATGCTCTGTATCCGTCATCCGTTTGAATCGGGTGTTCCGGCCAGACATGGCGTGGAATTATAATACTGTCTGCGAGACGATTAGAAACCTTACAACAATAGATTGCAGGCTTCGCCAGCAAACCTATTGTCATGAATCATCGAATCCACGTTTCGCGCGCCTTCTGTTTTCATGAATCAGAATTGCGGCGCCGGCCTTGCAATAAAACAAATCAGAAAACAAATGATTATAAGTTCTCATCCCTGAGATCGTCATGGATGTCTTTTCGCATTTCTTCTCCATACACTGCTTCATACAATCCGGCTTTATGTTTGAGATACCGTCAGTCATCATGGACAGAAATTTTTTTGCGCTTTTTGTCCGTCAGTAATCATATGTTTTGCAGCAGTCAAAGAAAGATGGCATGGATACCACGTATTTAGCGATATCCATGCCAGTCATCTTTTCCCAGCAATATGCAGATTGGAACACCCAAAACTTCCGAAAATGCAAGGAGCTCATAATCTGCCACAACCCGTCCGCCGGTTTCTATACGGCTGATGGCTTTCTGATTCAGATTGAGTCCTTCCAGTTGGATTTTTGCGGCGAGCTGTTCCTGTGACAGCCCGGCTGTCTCCCTCAGTTCTTTTATTTTGTGGCCAGAAGCGTTACAGAGGCCATTTTTGTGTTTATACAGTTTCATACGTTCCTGTCTGTCAAGATCCTGTTTTGCCATATGTCTGGCAGAGCCTGAACAGTAATCTGTTTTCCGGTACTTTTATCCCAAAGATAAGTAATTACAAATTGACAATAGCACAGTTAATCGTATATAATTATCCCAAAGATGACTAAATGAAAATTTAATATTTTAGAGATAATTTTTTAAGAATTTTATATGGGGGAAGGTACATATGATGGTTGCTTTTATGATTTTTCTTGTAGTGTCGCTGGGGCTGATGTTTGTATTCCCGCCGTTGGCGGTGATTTTGTTTCCTGCCTGTGTGATTTTCCTCACGGTGGTACTGATTGTCAGGAAAAGGAAATACAGACAACAACAGGAAGTACCAGTGGTGATTGACGCAGATGACCATACTGTTATTTTGGACCGGCCCCAGGGAATGGAGGATGATAAGACCGTATTTATGTGGGAACGGGAAGGCATTCAGGGAATGATTGCACTGATGGATATGAACGGGGGCGGCACTGTATTTCAAAAGGCGATAGATTCCGAAATAATGATCGGCAAGGATGAGTCATCCTGTGATGTCTGCATCCGTTACGACAAAACCATTTCCAGAAGGCACTGCAAAATACGCAGATGGGGCAATGAATTTTTCATATCTGATGAAGGATCCAGCAATGGTACATCCGTCAATGGGAAAGCTGTTACAGGAGAACCTGTGCAACTGGCCACGGATGACGTCATTCAACTGGGCAGGACACAGCTCAAGTTTCAGATTCTGGGATAATCCATATAAAAAATGAGGGAGAAACAATGGAATACCGGGTTCGGGTTTATGCGGGAGAAAAGATACAGGATACCTCACTGACAGGAAGGGATAAACTGTCCGTCGGAAGCGGCGCAGAGGATGACTGCCGGATTGAGGATGCGGATGGGCATGTGCTGGCGTCTCATCTTCTACTATATAAAAGGAACGGAAAATGGTTCGCGGACAGTAAGGATATGGGTGTCCTGAAATCCGAATGTGAAATCAAGGACGGCGATATTTTTATTTTGAATCAGGAGAAAAAGATTGCTGTCTATATTTTGGGCAGAGACATGGAAAGCGCCCAGTCTTTGGATATGAAGGAAAAAGAACGGGCTGTGATCGGCAGGGGAGTGCAATGTGACCTGCGGCTGCAGGGAAACAATATTTCCAGGCGGCATGCCATCATTACGAGAGAAAATGGCACATACCTGCTGACGGACAATGGCAGTCTGAACGGTACTTTTCTGAACGGTGAAAAAATCGGGCAGCCGGAATACATACAGGACGGAGATCTGATTGCCATAGGCAATTTTAATATCCGTTTCCGCCAGGGGATTCTGACCGTGTTGGATGAGATGGACGAAGCGGAAGCCGTGGAACATCAGACCGTATATCCACACTGGTTTCAACGTGCACCGAGGCTGCGGCGGGAATTGCCGGGGGATCTGATTGAAATACAGAATCCGCCGCAGGAAGCGACCGCGCCGGAAGGCGGTCTGATGCAGAGTATCGCTTCTCCGGTTGTGATGGTCATTATCATGGTGGTGATGGTGGGACTGTCTGTGATGAATCCGGTTATGCTGATTTTTACCGTTCCCATGTCCATTTTGACCGTGATTTTGTCGGTGAGCAGCCAGAAAAAACAGAAGAAAAAATATGAACAGGCGGTTGCATTGCGAAACAGCAAATATGGCGCCTACCTGGATGGGGTGGAAAAGGAAATCGGAGCGCTCAAGCAGAAACAGCTGCTGGCCATGCAGCTTGATCATCCCGCGCCTTCCGAGTGCGCAGGACTTTTGGAGGCCAGGGATACCAGACTGTGGAGCCGGCAGGTATCTGACGGAGATTTTATGTGTCTGCGCCTGGGGGTGGGAGAAGGTGAAAGCAGCTTTACCGTCAGGGGTGTGCAGAAGGGCTTTACGCTGGAGGAAGACCATTTGCTGAACCGGGCCAGGGAAATAGAAACAAAGGCCGGTACGATTTCGGATGTCCCGGTATTGTGTGACCTGCGCCGGGAAGGTTTGGTGGGCGTGATCGGTGAGCGGGCGGCATCCGTCCGTCTTGTCTGCAATCTGCTGTTGCAGGCTGCAACCCATCACACATATGATGATCTGAAAGTGGTTCTGGTTTACGCAGGAAAAGAAGCCCGGCAGTGGGAATGGGTAAAATGGCTGCCTCACTGTTTTGACGAAGGCAGAGAGAGACGGTATATCAGCAGTACGGCCAAAGGGACCGATGAACTGTTGAAAGAACTGGAAGAGGTGTTCAAAGCCAGGGAACTGGCAGGCCGGGGCGGGCCGGTGGCTCTTCCCTATTATCTGTTTGTATTTACACAACTGGAACTGGCGGAAAAACAGCCCATACTCAAGTATTTGCTGAAAGAAGAGGGCAATCCCGGCGCAGGGGCTATTTTCCTGTATGATGAAATGCACCGCCTGCCCAAGGAATGTAATGTGGTGATCGAAGTAAAACATGGTCAGGGGCTGCTGATGGAAAAGCGGGACATGAACCGGAAACGGAAATTCCGCATGGATTCCTTCGATGAAAAGAATCTGGAGAAATTTGCAAGACAGATGGCGCCTCTGCGCATTTATGGAAGCGGCGGAGAAAGCGCCCTGCCTGCCTGCGTTACTTTTCTGGAAGGGTATGGGGTACATACTCCCGACGAACTGCATGCAGACTGGCTCTGGAAAAGCGGGGCGACCTATGAATCCATGGCTGTGCCCATCGGTGTGAAGGCAGATGGAGAAGCATTCTGTTTTGATATTCATGAGAAACAGTATGGGCCTCATGGTCTGGTGGCCGGCATGACAGGCTCTGGAAAATCTGAAATGGTTCAGTCCTGGATTCTGTCTATGGCACTGAAATTTTCGCCTGGGGATGTCTCCTTTGTCCTGATTGATTTCAAAGGTACCGGGTTGATATTGCCCTTTACAGACCTGCCCCATCTGGCGGGCACCATATCCGATCTGGATAAAAAGATCGGAAGGAATCTGATCGCGCTGGAAAATGAGCTTTCCCGGAGGAAAGAGTTGCTTGACAGATATGGTGTGAATAATATCAATCATTATCTCAGGCTGCAACACGCAGGCAAGGCGCAGGAACCCCTGTCCTATCTGTTTGTGGTGATTGATGAATTTGCGGAATTCAAAGTACAGTTCCCGGATTTTATGACAGTGGTGGACCGGATCTTTGCTATTGGCCGTACACTGGGTGTCTTTGCCATTTTGCTGACCCAGAAGCCTGCCGGTGTGGTGGATGATAAGATGAATGCCAACACCCGTTTCCGCTGGTGCCTGAAAGTGGCAAGCTCTTCCGACAGCCGGGAAATGCTGCACCATACGGATGCAGCCAGAATCACGGTACCGGGCCGGGCTTATGTACAGGTGGGCGAGGACGAAGTCTATGAGTTGGTACAGTCTTATTACAGCGGCGCGCCCTACAGGCCGGATCTGGAGAATCAGTCCGTAGCCGGCCAGCGTGTGGCGATTGTGGAGGAGAGCGGCCGGCGCACTTATTACGAAAACGAAGAAAAGATGCAGGCATTTGCGGATGACCGTACGGAAATCTCTGAGGTTGTCTCTTATCTGCGCGGCGTGGCACAGGAAACCGGTGTGGGTCGGGCGAAACAGATCTGGCTGCCCAGACTGTCCGGGTATATCTGTCTGGAAGATATAGAGCCATGGAACTATCAGGACGGCAACTGGCAAAATCAGAAAGATACCCTCTGTCCGATTGTGGGTATGGTGGATGATCCGGGTGCCCAGAGTCAGTATCCGCTTGTATTCGACTTTACAAAGGATGGACATATTGCCGTGTTCGGCGCGCCGGGAACGGGCAAAACCACATTGCTCCAGAGTGCGGTGATGTCTGTTATCGGCATGTATTCACCGGAGCGTGTCAATCTGTATCTGATGGATTTTGGCGGCTGGAGCCTGGGCATGTTTAAAAATTTCCCGCATGTGGGCGGCGTGGCCAATGATAACGAGGATGTAAAGATCGAAAAGCTGGTACAGCTTCTGGAGCGGAAACTGAACGAGCGGAAAGAGACATTTTCCCGTGCCGGTGTGGGCAGCCTGCAGGCGTACAGGCAGGCTACCGGGGAAATACTTCCGGATATTGTGCTGGTGGTGGACAATTTTGCGCCTGTACTCCAGCTCTACCCGGATCTGGATGCATTCTTTATCCGCCTGACAAGAGAAGGCGGCAGTTATGGAATGTATCTGCTTGTATCAGTCAATAATCCCATGGCACTGGGATTTCGGATCAATCAGAATATCCGGATGGCGGTGGCGCTGAATATGGCTGACCGGTCGGACTATCAGGGGATTGTAGGCAAAACAGACGGACTGGAACCGGAAAATCTGGAAGGCAGGGGTCTGGTAAAAGGCAATCCTCCGCTGGAATTCCAGGCGGCACTGCCTGTGAGGGGTGGCAGCGAAGGTGAGCGGACTGCCCGTATCCGCGGACTGTCCGAAGAAATGCGCAATCATTGGAAGGGCATGTCGGCAGCGCCTATTCCACTGATGCCTGAGAGGATTTCTTATGGAGAAGCTGCAGGAGGCGGTATTACACTGGGACTTTCCCTTCAGTATGTGGAACCGGTCTGCCTGTCTCAGGCGCGGGCGCATTACCTGCCTGTGGTGGGACTGTCTGGCAGTGGTAAGAGCAATATGATGCAGGTTCTTGCAAAACAGTCTCTGGAACAGGAAGGGATGCAGGTGGCTTACCTGGATCTGCAACAGTCGGCCACAGAACTGGATGGCCACGAGAGATGCCTCTATATGACAGATGCGGATGCATTTGATGCCTATATGCAGGAGCTGGTTCCCCTGTTACAGGAGCGGAAAAACAGACATGATGCGGACGAAAGCGCTGCATTTGAACCCGTTTCCATTTTTGTGGATGATTACAGACAGGCGTTTGATGCGTTGTCCGAACAGACTGTCAAACGTCTGGAAGCCGTTATCCGTCTGGGACGGGGACTGGATGTGTATCTGTACATCGCAGAAGAAACGGATGCTTTCAGCCGCCTGTGCGGGCAGGGTGAGGCAGTGACCATGCTGATGGCCAGAGAGAACAACGCTATTTTGCTGGGCGGCAGCCTCACGGCTTATCCTTCATTCCACTCAGATCTGTCGGGCCTGCAGAAAAATCAGGCATTGGGACAGTGGGAAGGATATCTGATTGAAAAAGGCAATACCACAAGATTCCGTGCCATGTCAAAAGAGTAAGAACAGGAGGTGATATGATATGGACACCGGAAAGACCTATGAATTAACTGCCGACGAGATCCTGTACCTGTCGGCCGGTCTGGGGATGGATACATTCTATGGCGTGCCGGATGGTTTGTCCGGCCTGTCCTGGCAGATGTTGCAGCTCCGCATTATGGAACTGCAGGATTCCCTGTGCCGGAAGGAATATATGCAGCCGGATTTTGACGGGAACAACCAGACTGACAGTGAGCTTCTGGAAATGCTTTCAGTCTGCGGCGACGGGGACGGGTTTATCTGTTTTGAAAGCAGTATGAAAGGCGGTGCCCAGACGGGATACTTTTATTTTGTCAAAGGCAGGCGGGCTTATAAAATGACGCCCCAGGGAGAGCAATATCTCTTTGCACCGGTTTTACCGGAGGAGATAAAGGAAAAAATCCTCAATGAAATTGTCTGGAAAGAAACCCTTTCCACCCAGGAGCATTCTTTTTCGATTCTGCAAAAAAATCTGGAAAAAGCCGCAAAACTCACGGGACGTGATGCCGGAGAGCAGGCGGGCGGACTCCTGAAAGAAGCCGGCGCCGGACCGACGATTACCCAGGCCATTCTGGATGGTATCAGCCGGCAGGCCGATTTTTATTCTCTCTTTTTCTACAGTGCACATGCACAGGAGACACCGGGACTGAGCGTTCAGTTTCTACAGGGAAAAATACTGACGCGCATGGAGTATGACACAATCGGGGATGAGGACAGCGTAACATTTTGTCCCACGGATCGCGGCGCGTTGGAAACCCTGCTCAGACAGGGCCTTGACATGCTTATACCCGACCACCCGGTTGCGGAACCGGATATAAACCAATTCACATAACATGAAAAAACAAACTAAAAAACAGCGGAATCCCGGAGGGAACCCGGAAGGGTTTGGCAGCCGCGGAAGCGGATGAAAAAGCCTTCCAGAGCAGGGGTTACCGCAGGGAAGAAGCGGAACTGGAATAAGAGCGGGAACAAAAGCGGGAATAGGAGCAAATATGGGTTTTATACAGATTGACTACGAAAACGCCATCGCACAGGCAAAAAAACTGGAAATAGCCGCAGACGAGTGTGGTACGGCTTCCAAAACCCTCAAGAGCCAAAGCGGCAATTCAGAGCGGTTCTGGCAGGGGGCTTCCGGGAATGCCATGCGCAGGAAGATGGCGGAATCAGTGAAAGAACTGAATACATTACAGAACGATCTGCGCACAACAGCTTCTGTCATACGGACAATCGCGGAAGAGTTGCGCAGAAAAGACAAAAAACTTTCCGGTCTGATGTAAGTAGGAGGCAAATATGGCGAAACGGATTATGCTGACCCCGGAGGAACTGCGGTCCAGAGCAAAGACAATCAGATTGTATAAGGATGAAGACAGAGCCGTATTGAATAAGATGAGCAATCTGGTGTATTCTCTGTGCGGCGTGTGGCGGGGCAGTGCGCAGGATGCGTTTGTAAACAATTTTATAAAAGGAAGAGAAGATTTTGAACGATTTCATCGGACGCTGGATCACTTTGCCGGTATGTTGGAAACTACGGCAAAGCGGCTGGAAGAAACAGATAACAATCTGCGGGGCAGCATTGAGCGTATATAACCAGAGAGGCATAAGGAGGGACAAATGGCAAAAATAGATATTGTTACCGCCGATTTGCAGGCTCTGTCATCAAAGATGAAACAGGCGGAAGCAAACGTGGGAAAGGCGCGTATGCTGGTAAGTATGGCGCAGAGCAGTCTGAATATGCAGGTGGCATCTAAATCTTCCATCAGCAGCAGGCTGGATACCGCGAAGCGGAAACTGACCACCCAGCGAACCGGAATTGGCAAAATGGTATCGCTTACCAACCAGGCAGCGGAAGAGTTTGAAAGAGCCGATAAAGGCAGTGGGCGGATTGTGGAGGATTTGTTTGACAATCTGTTCAGGATGCTTGGGAAAATGGCGGATTCTGTAAAAAATTTTATACAGTCCATCGTATTGGAAAAACATAACCAGGTGGCGGGCATTTTTTTGCCGGCCGGCAGTATATTGACCGGTTCAGTCATAAGTGGACTGCTGGGCCCGTCAGGAGAGAGCGGAAGCGGCCACACCAGCAGCGGTGGAGAACATAACACCACAAATAATGCAGGAAACGGGAAACCGAATTCCAGCAGCCAACCGGGACATACAAGCAGCACAGGCAATACAAGTCATACAAGCAACACAGGTATGACTGCTGAACAAAAAAAGGCTGCGGAGGAAGCCAGGGCCAAGAAACTGGCGGCAGAGAAGAAACAAACATTAAATGAGATTAATACACGTTATAAGAATCTCCCCAACTCTGTAAATAAGACAGGATTTAAAGGAAAATGCAGTGCACTTACGTTTCAGCAGCTCAATGCACTGGGTATTGTAAAGAAAAATACCGGCGAATCGGCAGCAGCCGGAAAAGATTATGCCAGCGTACTGGCGAAGAAGGGAAAAACATCGACAGGGTATACCTGTACAGGATATGAAGGTAATGATGCGTTAGACAAATTACTGGCGGCGAACCAGGGGAAACTTCCCATTACGAATATTGTCTGCAGTTTTAAAAAAGGCGGAAACATAACAAGTGAAAAATATGGTCATGCTATGCTGATTTCAAAAATAGATGAGGCAGGAAACGTATATTTTGTAGACAATACAAGTAAGAGCAAATATAAAGCGGTATGTATATCCCTGGAAGAATTCAAAGCCTATTATTTCAAAAAGGGCAGCCAGTGCAGTGGGATTACCCATCTGCATAAGTAAGCATAAATTCAAGGAGGAAAGAAAAAATGGCATTGATTCAGGTAACACCGGAAACATTGAGGAGCAAGGCAGCGGATGTACGTTCTTACAAGTCGGAGCATGACGAGGTTATGGCAAGGCTGAAAAATCTTGTATATGCGTTGAATGAGGTATGGAAAGGTGATGCACAGGATGCATTTCTGGCAAAATATGAAAGTATGCAGTCCACTTTCACCAATTTTTCCGAACTGTTGGAAGGCTATTCCAGACTGATGGATACGGCTGCAAATGAGCTGGAGTCTACAGATCAGGCACTGAAGACAACAATGAACAACTTTGGCTGAGAGGTAAGGGCATGGAATACGCACTAGTTACAGTCAGGGCGGAAAAAATGCACTGGCAGGCAGACATGGAGCTGCCTGCCAGAATGAAGATCAGAGAGCTGGCTGTCCAGATTCTGGAAACATTAAAACTGCATGATGAAGAAAGATTTTACCATGTTTCGGAAATCAGTCTGTTTTATCAGGATAAAAAATTACATATGGATGCTTCGCTGGCGGATTATATGATCTGGGATGGCAGCATTCTGGACATCAGGTACTGATCGTACAAAGGGAGGGTGTATTTCCGACATGTGTTTGAAAATAGAGGGCGCTGCCATTACCCATGTGGGCAGGGTGCGGACGGGAAATGAGGATAATTATTACCTGTTCGGCAATTACCGGTATGATACAGACATCCGGCAGAAGCGGGAAGATAAGACCGTGCTGGCACAGCAGATGGCGGCAGCGGTTTATGATGGCATGGGCGGTGAGGAAGCCGGAGAAGTGGCTTCTTTGCTGGCGGTAAAGGAATGTATGCCCTGTGTTCTGGATGAGATGGATGTGCAGATTCGGCGTCAGATATCTGCTGCCAATAGGGCAGTCTGCAGTGAGATGAAACGCAGAGGGGGCGGGCGGATGGGAACAACCATCGCTGCCCTGTATGTAGATGGGGACACGGCTGTAAGCTGCAATGTGGGCGACAGCAGGTGCTACTATATGCACAGAGGAACCCTGCGGCAGATGTCCGTGGATGACAGCGAAGCCAGATCCATGATAGAGATGGGGATTCTTTCTCCGGAAAAGGCCAGAGCCAGCAAAAGCTGGCATAAACTGACACAGCACCTGGGGGTGCATCCGGATGAATTTGTGATCGAACCGCATATCAGCGCGCCCATGCATCTGGAACCCGGAGACATATTTCTGCTTTGCAGTGACGGACTGACCGATATGGTTATGGACGAGACGATCGCAGAGATACTCAGGGGCACAGGTACGGCCATGCAAAAGGCGGATGCACTGGTGGAAACTGCATTGGAGAAAGGCGGCAGGGACAATGTGACTGTGGAAGTTTTGCAGGTAAAGGACGGCGGCGAAGACAGAAAAGCCGGATTCCTGCACAGGATTCCCACGGCAGTATGGCTTCTGCTGTTTTTTCTTGCGGCAGCGGCAGTGATTATCGCATAATTTGCAGCGGTGTTTGTGATTGCGTAAAATGAGAGGAAGACAGAATGGAATTATCATATTACAAAAGTATGGAGCCTTTCTGGGGAGTATGGAAGATCAGACGACTGATCGGTGAAGGCAGCTTTGGTAAGGTGTTTGAAATCGAACGGGAAGATTTTGGCAGAACTTATCGGGCAGCGTTGAAAGCCATTACCATTCCCCAGAGTCAGAGCGAACTCAAAAGCGTTCTTGCGGATGGGATGGATTTAAACAGCGCCACCAATTATTATAAAAGTTTTGTGGAAGAAGTGGTGGAAGAGTTCGCGCTGATGGCAGGACTCAAAGGAAACAGTAACATTGTCAGTTATGAAGACCATATGGTCATTGAACATAAAGAAGGGGTGGGCTGGGATATTCTGATCCGGATGGAACTGCTGACTCCTCTTTTGGACTATACGTCCGGAAAAGGCCCCATGGGCCGGGGCGATATTATCCATCTGGGAATGGATATATGCAAGGCGCTGGAATATTGCCGGAAGATGAATATTATCCATCGTGACATCAAACCGGAAAATATTTTTATTTCTCAGGGTGGCGATTATAAACTGGGTGACTTTGGCATTGCCCGGACGGTGGAAAAGACCACCAGCGGCCTGTCGCGGAAGGGAACTTATGTGTATATGGCACCGGAAGTTTACAAAGGGGAGGAGTATGGTCCCAGCGTAGATATTTACTCTTTGGGGATTGTGCTTTACCGGCTGTTGAATCAGAATCGGGCCCCTTTTTTCCCGGATTATCCCAAACCCATTACCCACAGCGACAGGGAGAATGCCATTGCCAGACGAATCAGCGGGCAGGACATTCCCATGCCCTGTGATGCCAGGGATGCTCTGGGGGAGGTCGTTCTGAAAGCCTGTGCCTATGCGCCGAAAGACCGTTATGCAACGCCGGAGGAGATGCGGCTGGATTTGCAGCGGGTTTTGGAACAGACAAAGGATGTGGCAGTTCATGTGACAAAAGATCAGTTGGAAAAGCTGACAGAGACACGGGAAGAGACAGATTCCTATGAAGAGACAGAAATGCTCGGCGGCCAGATGGGGCACAGCGCTGAAGCAGAGGCAGATCAGACAGAGCGTGATACAGAGATACCAAAAGAGCAAACCGGGAACAGTGCCGGGATGATGGGCGGTCAGAAGGAAAACAGCGCCAAGATGCCAGAAGAGCAGACCGGGAACAGTACAGGGATGATGGCCGGTCAGAAGGAAAACAGCGCTCAAGTGACAGAGCAGCAAACAGAATACGATTCTGAAGTGACAGTGGGCCCGTTCACAGGCGGGGATGTGCAGGAAGATGAAGATACGGCTACCATATCCTTGTTTGATGAAGCGGGTATGGAGGGCACGGAAACTGTATCTGTGTTCAATGGATTCGATGATATGGTAAAGCAGGGGTCTGTACAGGAAGACGCCTTCCGCGGCGCCCACAGGGCGGACGGGAAAGCGCAGAAATCTTTGGATGTGCCGGTCAATGGAAATGGCCGGGAATTGGCGGCTTCCCCGGATCATCAGACTTCTGACAAAAACCAACGGGAGCCTGTGCATGGAACAGATATTCCGTCTTCGGCAGGCGGAAAGACCAAGAAGAAAAAAACAGGCGTACTTGTAGCTGTGATTGTAGCTGCGATTCTGTTTTTATTGCTGGCAGTGATTTTAGGGAAGGGACTGCTGGGAGGCAGCGCACATTATGATGATATAAGTACCTATGAGGAGGGTCAGACACCTACTTCCATATTTGATGAGACAGAGGAAAGCGCAGAATCCGAGGTGGAAGAGGTGGAAGTTGTCACGGAGGAAGCAGAAGAGCCGGCAATTCCCAGGGAAATGCTTTATGGTGTGTATGTCTATGATATGGGGAATTCGGATACTGTTTTTGAGGCCGGGATGGACTATAAAGAGCGTCCCTTTGGGGAGACTTCTGTCCTGCCTGGCCTGATCTGTTTTGCGCCGGATGGCACATTGTTTGATGCGGCAGATGTTTATTATACCGGGTGGGATTTGGATATGACCGGAGGAGAACTGTTTCAGGAGATGGCTGTGGATGCCTGCGGAGAAACGGTGACGGAGGAAACAGAGGCGATTTACGATCAGCAGATACGGGGTCAGATGGATGTGGCACAGATGGCTTTTGTGACCAGTAACGGAGATTCTGTTGAGGTTTTCGGTTATTATCGGCTGGAGGGTTCTAACCTGAAATTTTATTATCCTGCCATGGGAATTCTGGATCATTTGTGCCTGGAACCGGAACAGTATACGATCAGTTTTTCCGGGCGGAATCTGGAACTGTCCAGTGGCGGCGTTACCCGGACACTGGTTCCGTATGAATTCAGTGCGGGCGGACAGCAGCAGATGAGCGGTTATGCATGCACTGAGGCGGATGCATATGAAGGCATGGCTTATATAGGAATAGAAAATATACTGGAAACCAATCCGTTGGCGGAAATCCGGTTTACGGACGGAAGCGTGGCGGCGGCGCCTATAGTATCTCTTACCGGGGAAAATACTCTGACCATCAGAGTGGAAGAAAAGAATATCAACAAAGTCGTTCAGTTCCTGTCTTGTGGAGAAATTGGCTTTATTCTGCAGGAGGAGGGGAAAAATTACCTGTATCAGAAGACGAAGGCAGATTTTTACAGGGAAAAACTGTCAGTGTATGCGGATGACCTGGATGATGACGATATAAAGGATCTGGATGATGATGTGCTGACAGCAATGGCCGCTAAAAAGGAAGAGATCGGCGAAGGACTGAAAGCGATTTTTGCAGGAGCAGGTATGGAAGCCGATGGACAGTATGATTCTGAAGAGGAGATGGGAGCTGCGCAGACCATTTCGTTTGATGATGGAAGAATACAATTAGAAATGAGTAAAGGTGTTCTGACATTTTCTTATGACAGTCTGTTTGACGGCGAAGGAAAACTGACGGAACCCGGAAAAGAAATGCTGGATCGTATTTTACCGCTGTATGACCAGGAAGTGGTTGAGAAGCATGGGGACTGGCTTGATGCAATCTATATAAAAGTGTATCTGGATTCTTCAGAGAACCATGATTCTGTGATGGCTATATCAGAACTGGGCGCTGATTTGCTGTATGAATTCTGTGAGATACAGGGGTATTCCCTGGAAGCATATCTGGAGGCAGAAGGTTGTGGTGATGATTTCCCGGTTTTTGATGAAAATGGGAATGAGAATCGGGAACGCTCCCGCAGAGTTGTGATCAGTATGACGCTGAATGAGGATGCGTTTATCACAGAGGATGTGGGGGACTGGGATCAGCGGGTCGACGAATTGGGGGAAATGGCGCTCTGAGCAATGTGCGGTTTGGTGTGCCGCTCTCACAGGTGTCTGACAAATATGTGCATGTAGACTATATTTTTGACAAATAGATTGCAGGCTTCGCCAGCAAACCGATTGTCATGAATAACGATCGGCAGGGAAGTCGAAAGGAGAGAGGATATGAATACGATCAGAAAGAAAATTTTCAGCGGATGGTTGACGTTGTGCCTGGCAGTGGCCGTTCTGTGCACACCGATGCATGTCAGTGCAGTATCTGCACCGTTGGTGGATGTGCTCCCCACAGATGGGGATATGGCCCTGAGTTTTGGTGAAATTACGGGGATGACGGCATATGGCGAATATATCACATTTACGGCCAATGTATATTATGTAAACTATATAAAAACAGAAGCAGCCAACGCACTGAAAACAGGAGATAAAATTACGCTGCGGGGAATTACCTACCGTGTAACGGGGGTGGATCAGAGCAGTATTTACCTGTATGGCACCAATGACCAGACTTACAGAATCGACAAGACAAACGATGCGCTCAACAGGGGTGAGGGTGTGACGATTACACCTTACCGGGAAGGCTACTATAATATTTACGGTTACGCCTATGATGAAGAAGAGGGCTGGAGCAAAGATTATGCCGGAAAGATTCTGTATAAGAGCAATATGCGTTTTGCCATGGCAAGGGATGCTGCAGTGCGGTATCTGTCAGAAGGCTACTATGGAGAATACCTGACAACAGACGGCGTGGGATTTATCAACGGTGTGTTTGGCAGAGAGAAAAATGGATGGGAAATGAGCCGGTTCCGGGGCTGGATTACGAGTGTGGAAAACAATATGGCAACGGCTGTGACACAGGAATATGCGGAATAAGCGAGAAGGGAAGATGTCAGAATGATGTTTTATAAAAACCGAAACGACAATGGAAAAAAAGCATTTGGGAAACGGTTTTCGGCAGCACTGTTGCTGCTTTGCCTGACAGTACAACTGATGTTTGGTAACAGCATAACGGTGAACGCTGCGGAGCAGCCTCAGCCTGTGGCATTGCTTTTGTTTGCCTGGAACGGAATTGGGGAAAGCGGCAGCCTGATGACGCTGGATCTGAGCGTGAGCGGCACACTGAACAGCGGCGCCGGCGTATCTATTTCTGAAAACGGCAGCATTGTAGCCGAAGACGGCACCCCTGTGGGCGGGATCGCAGTGGCGGACGGACAGATTCTTGTAAGCCTGTATCGGACAGATGGCGATTTCAGCCTGAAACTGGCGAATGGTGATGACTGGATAGATTATGGGATCAACAACATCCGTGAATCAGGGGCAGCAGTCCTGGCACTGCTTCCGGGACAGGAACTGCAGTCGGTAGTCCTGGCAGAGGATCGGTTGTATCGCTCTTATACCGGGCTCTGGTATTATGGTATGGGACTGAATCAGGGGATGCTGGCAGAGTATGAAGGACAATAGGACACCTGCACAGGTTGAATTTTATGGTTACCAGGACTGACTTTTATGTGAGATGATGTAAAAGGCGTTTAAGGCTTTCGTATGCAAAGGACATTTTGTGTATGGGAGCCTTTTTCCGATTTTGAAACGGTCTTGCCCCCATGGCCGGTTTATGAGAAAATAAAAGAAAAGCAGTTGCGGCGCCAAAAGGCATACGCAGGGAAGGAGAAGGTATGAATCCATATATTGGACATGAGAGTCAGATGCGCGGGGTAGAAGAACACCGGCTTGTGGGAGGAAAGGGGGACGGGATGCGTCTCTTTCAAGTCAGGAACGGGAAGGGGCTGGAATTTACGGTTGTAGCGGATCGCTGTGCGGATATTTCCAGGCTGAGCTTCCGGGGTGTGAATATGGGGTATTTCGCGCCCTGCGGCTATGTGGCGCCGGCTTATTATGATGACCGGGAGGATGGTTTCCTGAAATCATTTTCCTGCGGGTTTCTGACGACCTGTGGGTTGACCGCGGTGGGATCGCCCTGTGAGGACGCAGGGGAAAAGCTGCCGCTTCATGGTACGGTTTCCAATATCCCGGCGGAACATATCTGGTGGGAGCAGGATGAAGGGACAATACGGGTTCACGCACAAATTGTGGATGAGCGTATTTTTTCCCATAAACTTGTGATGCATCGTGTGATTACCTGTTCGCTGGAAGAGAACCGGATCACCATACAGGATACCATTCAAAACCGGGGTGATGAGGAGAGTCCGGTGATGATTCTGTATCATTTGAATATGGGGTATCCTCTGCTCAGTGAGAAATCCGTAGTAACGATTCCGTCAGTTGCCGTAAAACCCCGCAATGAACGGGCGGCGGAAGGGATTGATACATGGCATGAGATACTGAAGCCGCAGCCGCAGTTTGAAGAGCAGTGCTATTACCATAGCTTTGATGGGCAGGGGATGGCCGGAATTTACAATCCGGAAATCGGCCAGGGGCTGGAGATTACGTTTGATGCAAAGAGTCTTCCGTTTTTCACGGAATGGAAGATGATGGGACAGCGGGATTATGTGCTGGGCCTGGAGCCGGGCAACTGTACGCCGGACGGGCGGGACAGAGTGCGCCAGGCCGGGGATCTTACAGTATTGGCGCCGGGGGAACGTGTATCCTATGAAGTACAGGTGGCCATGGTAACGAAAGCGTAAAGCGGATAAACGGGAAGACGGGAGGCAAAGTGTGAAAATAGAGGCGATCGATATTGTGGGCCTGGGTGCACTGGGCGTGATGTATGCGGACTTTTTTACGGAAAAACTGGGAAAGGATCGGGTGCGTGTCCTGGCAGACGGGGCCAGAATCAGAAGATATGGCGAGAAGCCGGTTACTTTCAACGGGAAGGTTTGTGACTTTGCTTACAGGGATGCGGCTATGGAAAGCCGGCCCGCACAGCTTCTGTTGTTTGCCGTGAAATACGGCGCGTTAGAGGCAGCCATGGAAGAAGTGGCCCATCTGGTGGATGAACATACGGTTTTGCTTTCCGTGTTGAACGGAATCCGGAGTGAGGAAGATCTGGGCAGGCGGTTCGGACCGGAAAAGGTGGTGCACTGTATTGCACAGAAGATGGATGCCCTGAAACAGGGCAATGAAGCAAGGTGTACCAACAAAGGAGAACTGGCGGTGGGCATATTGGACGGGGGCCTGGCGGAGAATCTGGAGCGGGTTACCTCTTTCTTTGAGGAAACGGGATTTGCCTATACCTGCCCCGAAGATATGCGCCATGCCATGTGGAGCAAGCTGCTCTGCAATGTGGGCGTGAACCAGACGGTGGCTCTCTGCGGCGGCACCTATGGCAGTGTGCAGCAGGAGGGGGAAATGCGGGAGCTGATGAAGGATGCCATGCATGAAGTGATTCTGGTGGCAAACAGGGAAGGGGTTGCCCTGACAGAAGCGGATCTGGAGCAGTGGGTCGGAATCATTGATACACTGAATCCGGATGGAGAGCCTTCCATGCGGCAGGATACAAAGGCCGGCAGAACTACAGAGATCGGCCTGTTTGCAGGGACCATCTGCCGTCTGGGCAGACAGCACGGTATTCCCACACCGGTGAACGACATGTTTCTGGAGAAAATCTGTTGACTGTGCCTTGCGGGAATGGTAATACTTATAGTGTGGAAGCATCAATAACTGAAAATCAGGGGATAGAATATGAGTAAAAAGAAAGCGAAGCATGTCGGAATTATTCCGGACGGTAACCGCCGTTGGGCGAAGGCGCATGGCATGGAAAAGGAAGATGGCTATACCTATGGATTACAGCCGGGGCTTGATCTGTTGCGTCTGGCAAAGGAAACGGGGATTGGGGAAATCACATATTATGGTTTTACCATGGACAACTGCAAACGTCCTGCCGTACAGTTTCAGGCTTTTCGGAAAGCCTGTGTGGAAGCCGTGGATCTGATGGCGCAGGAAGGCGTGGACTTGCTGGTTATGGGAGACGATACATCCAAATGTTTTCCGCCGGAGTTATTGCCTTATCGGAAGCGGACCAGCCTGCATGGCGGCGGCATACGGGTGAACCTGCTGGTGAATTATGGCTGGCAGTGGGATCTGTCCCATATCAGGACGGACGGGCATCCCTGGTCTCAGGATATTTCCAGAATGGATCTGATTATCCGCTGGGGCGGTATGCGCCGCCTTTCCGGTTTTTTGCCGATTCAGTCCGTGTATGCGGATTTTTACGTGGAGGAAAAACTGTGGCCTGATTTCCGGCCGGACGATTTCCGGAAGGCCCTTGACTGGTATGGGGAACAGGATGTAACACTGGGCGGATAAGAAAACGGAAAACTGTCTCCGGGAAACAGGAAAAGTGTCGGCAGAGGAGCGGTACAGACAAGGACCGGTTGCAATGTGATGGCCTTGATTTTGCAGGAAAAGGTGTGTGTAGGCAAAAACGATTCGATTGGAAAGAGAATGGGAGGAAACAATATGAATTTTGCAATACTGGCAGCAGGTAACATTGCGGGATCCATGGCGGAGGCGGTATCTGGTATTGAAGGTGTCCGCAAATATGCGGTTGCATCCAGGGACTGTGAGCGGGCGCGGGCGTTTGCAGAGCGGTGGCAGTTTGAGCGGCACTATGGTTCCTATGAGGAAATGGTAAACGATCCAAAGGTGGAGCTGGTGTATATCGCCTCTCCCCATTCTCACCATTATGAACATGCCAGACTTTGTCTGACGCATGGAAAGCATGTTCTTGTGGAAAAGGCATTTACGGTCAATGCCATACAGGCACAGGAGCTGATCCATCTGGCGGCAGAGAAGAAACTGCTTCTGGCAGAAGCCATCTGGACCCGGTATATGCCCAGCAGAAAGATGATTGACGACCTGGTGGAAAGCGGTGTCATTGGTAAGATTACCTCTCTGACTGCGAATCTGGGATATGTTCTGCCCCATATTGAGCGGATGCAGAAGCCGGAACTGGCAGGGGGCGCTTTGCTGGATCTGGGTGTTTATCCCATTAATTTTGCCCTGATGGTATTCCATGAGGAAGTGGAGCAGGTGACATCCACCGCAGTGATGTCGCCGGCGGGCGTGGACTGGATAAACAGTATTACCCTGACATTCCGTGACGGACGTGTGGCGGTGCTGCACAGCAATATGCTGGCGCAGACAGACCGGCAGGGAGTGATCAACGGTGACAAGGGCTATATAGAGGTACAGAATATCAATAACTGTGAGGAAATCCGCGTGTTTGATCTGGACCGGAAACTTGTGGCCCGTTATGAGGTGCCGGAGCAGATCAATGGCTATGAATATGAAGTGATTGCCTGTATGAAAGCATTGGAGCAGGGAGCCGTAGAATGTGACGGGATGCCTCACAGTGAAACGCTGCGGGTGATGAAGCTGATGGATGAAATACGCAGACAGTGGGGAATGACATATCCCTGTGAATGAGATGAAAAATATGTGTGTTGTGGAGTTTTGGGAAAAACATTGAAAAAAAAACAAAAGTTTGATAAGATGTAAAAACATATAGAAAACACGCTGTGCGAGTTTTTTGTTGTTGATAAAGCCAATACCTACAGGGAGGTTGGCTCCATACTTATTATTTCATTGAAAGCCACCCTCTTACCAGCAAGTTTCAGGGTGGTTTTCGGTTTTTACTTACAATATGTAAAAATAAATGTAAGTAATGCTAAAAGGAAAAGATTGAATGAAATCATATCCCTAAAATCAAAATGATTTTTCATATATACATCACCTCATCTTTCAGTCAGATTACAATGAGGTCAACCCGCCCTGTAGGTATTATCTTAGCATGAGGATAACATAATTTACCAATGGTGTCAATATAATATTCTATTGACAATATAAGTAAAAAGTAATATTATATATATGTCAGGATCATTCCTGTGGATTGAAATAGTTATATTGTCAATAGTTATATTGGCAATGAAGAAGAGTTTGCTGATGAATAATCGCATACTCTTCTTTGTCTTTCACAGGTTTTGTTAAAATATCATGATTGACTGATATCAGATAAGGATAAACTTTTTTCTAAAAAAGCGTATCTTGCAATTAGAATTTGCATATGCTATAATGCCATTAGGCAAAAAGTAATGATGCGTCCATTTGGACGAAAGAACGAATCCCTTGACCGTAATGGCGTACAGTCGAGGGATTCTTCTTTTCTTCATGACAATAGGTTTGCTGGCGAAGCCTGCAATCTATTGTTTTCCAACCAGCAGCATATCTACTTTTAAAATATGGTTGATGAGCCAGTTGATCAGAAATTCCAGGATATTCTCGATGGTTTCATTCTGCTCGTCATAATCATCTGACAGAGTATCCAGATCAATCTGTGCCAGACTGTCTTCAAACTGCCGGTGCTGGCTGGCATGTTCAGCTATGTAAGGATAGTTGATACTTTTCTGATAGGCTTCTTCGTGAGTAAAATGAGTCCGGGTATAATCAATCAGTTCGGATACCAGAGCCACAATATGATTTGTCTTGTAGTGCATCGTCGTATCATGCAGCAAATCGTGTGTTTCCTGTGCAAGTTCGAACAGTCTTTTGTGCTCTTTGTCGATAAAATCCACACCTGTAAAATATTCCGGTTTCATTTCGTACATTATGATAACCCCCTTCTGATAAATGATAATATTTGTTATCCATAATAATAATAGTTTTTATTTTTAAAGTCAAGGCGGAAAACGGGCATCAGGGTATGGAATCGTTTACTTCTCTTTGGATATTTCTGTATCTGAGCGGGGATGTTCCATAATATTTCTGAAAGGTTTCACAGTAATAGCTTGCTCCGCAAAAGCCGTGGGCATATGCGATGTCCGTGATGGAAGCGTCAGAATCCAGCAGGGCGTTCAGGCTTTTCCGCAGGCGGAGTTTCGTCATATAGGTAATGGGCGATTCCCGCAGATATTTTTTAAACAGCAGGGAACAGCGGCTTTTGCAACAGGAACCGGCTCTGGCAATATGGTCGAGGGTAATCCGTTCCCGCATATGTTCTTCCACATAGGTCATCATATTTCTGAGGGCGGCCAGTTCAGAGGATTCTTTTTCGGGAAGGCGGTCTTGTGCGCTCAGGTGATCAGACAGGATATTCATAATGGAAAGGAATGTGGTGATTACATGAAAACAGGGCGGATTGTCAACAGGCGCGCTTTCAAAGGAATGGTACAGGCATTCCAGGTGTTCCAGGATCGCCCGGTGCCAGTTTTCGTGGGCAAGATACACATAAGGACAGGCACAGTTTTCGATGACAGGTTGCACATAATTTTGATAAAACCAGTCATTTACCTGTAACAGTTCCGGAGAGAGGATGATACAGATAAATTCACATTCGGTAAGGTCAGGAGAATAGCCATAGTGCAGTTGTCTGCTGTTGATCAGGATACCGGTCCGGGGGGAAAGGGTAATCAGTTCCCCGTTCACGTTGAAGGTCATATTTCCCTGTTTGACCAGGATAAACTCCAGATCTCTGTGCCAGTGGCTGATTGCGGAATAATTGGGGTAGGTTGACAGGACGGCATACTGGGCATAGGCGGGAAACAGAGGATTGTTATATGCTATGGTTTCAGATGCATCCGGATTGAAGGCGGAGCAGTATTTTGGATGCTTTTGCATGGTTATCACCTCGTAAAAGAAGATTGTTATAGAATTATACAATATTTTGAAAGAAAATAGAATATAAACCTGCTATTGTTATACTAAATTTGAGAGAAAGGTAGCAGGGAGTAAATGATGGAAGCAAAAAATCTGATGAAAAAGCGTATGATGGAGCTGGTATTGCCTATGGCGTTTCAGCAGTTTATGCTGGCGCTTGTGGGAGCCAGTGATGCCATTATGCTGGGAAGGCTGAGCCAGGACGCCATGTCGGCGGTATCGCTGGCAACACAGGTGACATTTCTTTTTAACCTGTTTGTGGCAGCATTTGTTGTTGGAGAAAATATGTTTGTGGCACAGTATTACGGAAAAGGGGATTTCATCGGCATTACAAAGGTGTTGTATCTGGTACGCCGCATTTCCTGTGTGACGGCGCTGACTTTTTGGATGGGGACTTTGGTGTTTGCAGACAGGATTATGGGGTTTTTCACAAATGAACCGGCACTGGCGGCCATGGGCGGGGAATATCTGAGAATGGTGGGAGTTTCCTGGTTTTTGTCTGCGGTGGCACAGGTATATATGACAATTATGAAGAATTGCGGGGCGGTAAAACTCAGCACGGTACTCAGCAGCAGTACGGTGATTCTGAATATCGTGCTCAACGGAGTTTTGATTTTCGGGCTGTTTCCGATACCGGGCATGGGTGTCCGGGGCGCGGCACTGGCTACGGTGGCGGCAACGGCAGTACAGGCTGTCTGGAGCGCTGCATATGTGGTGATCAAAATGAAAAAGCTGCAAGGGGTTCCACGGCATATGCGGCGAGGGCCGGTAAATGGATTCTGGAAACGGACGGTGCCTGTGCTTTTAAATGAACTGATCTGGGGTGGCGGATTTACCATGTATTCCGTGATTATGGGACATATGGGCGGGGATGCGGTGGCTGCCAACGGGATTGCCAATATTTCCAAAAATCTGGTGGTCTGTCTCTGTCTGGGGCTGGGAAGCGCCGGCAGTATCATTGTCGGCAATGCGTTGGGCGCCGGCCGGTTTGAGGAGGCAAGGGAGGCGGGAAAGATGCTGACCAGGGCTTCTATTGTATGTGGCATTGTATCGGGACTGTTTTTGCTGGCGGTATCGCCGTTGATTACAGGATTGGTGGGTCTGACACAGACAGCCGGGGAATATTTGCGGGGGATGTTTTTTATCTGTTCCTATTATCTGGTTGGGAAGTCCATCAACTGTATGACCATTGGAGGGATTTTTGCGGCAGGCGGAGACTCCGGCTTCGGGGTGGTCTGCGATGCCATTACTTTATGGTGTATTGTCATACCGGCGGGGTATCTGTGCGGTTTTGTATTCCATTTGCCTGTAGTGGTGGTATACTTTGTACTGAGCCTGGATGAAATATTGAAACTGCCCGTTGTTTACCGGCATTATAAAAAATATGGCTGGTTAAACAATATCACGGAAGCAGGGTAAAAAACATACCATGAAAAGGAGAAGCAAGATGACAAACAGAGAACGGAGAGATGCAGGCCTGGCTTATATTTCGGATGAGAGTATTATGGCGGAACAGGCAGAATGCAGAAAGATTTTACAGAAATTAAATTTTATGGACCGGTCAGATTTCGCCGGGATACGCAGTGTGGTAAAAGAACTGCTGGGGAAATCGGACGGCGCATTTATTAATCCGCCTTTTTACTGTGACTATGGAAAACATATTGAAACAGGCAAAAACTTTTTTGCAAATTATAACTGTACCCTGTTGGATGTGGCCAGGATCCGCATCGGAGACAACTGCCAGATGGCGCCCAACGTAGCCATTTATACGGCAGGGCATCCCATTCATCCCATGAGCAGAAATTCCGCCTATGAATATGGCAAGGAAGTGACCATTGGAGACAATGTATGGATTGGAGGCAATACGGTGATCTGCCCCGGCGTACATGTGGGAGATAATGTGGTAATTGGGGCAGGCAGCGTGGTTACGAAAGACATTCCGGACTGGAGCATGGCGGCGGGAAATCCCTGTAAGGTCATCCGGAAAATCACCGGGGATGACAGGCAAAAACTGTTTCGGGACGAGGAAATTGATCCACAGGCCTGGGCGGATATTGTGGAACGGATGAAATAATCAAACAGGAGAAAAAATATGTTTGCGGATTATCATGTACATACGGAATTCAGCGATGATTCAGAATATCCCATGGAGCAGGTTATAAAAGACGCCATCTCCATGGGGATGGATGAATTGTGCTTTACAGACCATGTGGATTATGGTGTGAAAGTGGACTGGGACGATACCAACGGTTATGAGGAAGCGGAGATGACCATGAATGTGGATTATCCCTTATACGCTGCCCGGATAAAAGAATTGCAATATCTGTATGACACGCGGCTGGAAATAAAAATGGGACTGGAATTTGGTATGCAGACGCATACCATCCCGGCCTTTCAGAGGCTGTTTGAAAAATACCCTTTTGATTTTATTATTTTATCCGTGCATCAGATTGAGAACCGGGAATTCTGGAACCAGGAATTTCAACGGGGAAAGAGCCAGAAAGAATATAATGAACGGTATTATAAAGAACTGCTGCACCTTGTAAACCATTATCAACAATATAGCGTACTGGGGCATTTGGATTCCATCGTGCGGTATGATCTATGTGGTGTATATCCTTATAAAGAAACAGAACCTGTAATCCGGGAAATCTTAAAAAGGGTGATATACGACGGAAAGGGGATAGAACTAAATACTTCCTGGCACAGATATGGGCTGGGGGATACCACGCCCTCTGTGGATATACTGAAATGTTACCGTGAACTGGGCGGGGAAATTGTGACACTTGGCAGTGACAGCCACAGGCCGGAACACCTGGGAGCATATATGAAAGAAGCGAAGGACTTACTGAGGCATCTGGGCTTTCGCTATCACTGTACGTATAACCGGATGCAGCCGGTTTTTCACAGCCTGTAAACTGTGAAAAAGTATTAGAAAATTGTTTGAAAAACCGTTTGAAATGGGGCATTTTTCAGCGTTCTGCCGAATTGACTTTTCATAATATACTATTTATAATATGATTGATTTTTTCCCATCTTTAATTTATTCAGCAGGAGGCTTTTTTTATGTCAGAAAAGAAGAAAAATACCGGAACTTCGTCATATGACAGTCTCAGCAGAAAAATCATTTCCAAACTGGTTGTTATCGTAGCGGTTTTGTTTTTCCTGATTGTTTCCGCTTCGGGTTTTATATCCATGCACTCTCTGGAAGAGATAACGGACGATAAGCTGGTATCAGTTGCCTATGAAAACGCTTTTTTGATAGAGAATACAATTGAAAATGCCTACGGTCAGGCGCTGGGATTCGCCAATTCCCTGAAAAACATTTCGGCCCTTCCGCCGGAAGAACAAAGGGATGCCATTGATCATGCATTGGAAGGCGTTTTATTGGGAGATGAGAACTTTACCACTGTGTTTGCTTATTTTGAGCAGAATACAATAGCGGATGCCAATGGGCAGCCCTACAGTGTACATAACAGAGAGATTGCCTATGAGGCGGTTGCCTATCTGGACGAGAACGGAACCAATGTAACATTTGAAAAGCATGAAGATGCATTTGATAATTTTGACAAGGAATATTATAAAACCATTAAATCCACCGGTGAAGTATATGTAATGGAGCCCTATGTATATCAGCTTCGCGGTAAGGACATTATGATGATCAGTATTATTGCGCCGGTATACGATGCGGAAGGAGATTTTCTCGGCGTGGCCGGTTGCGATGTGGCTCTGGCAGATATGCAGACCCAACAGTATGCCAGCACCGGTTATAAATCCACCCATATGATTGCGCTGGCAGAGGACGGAACGGTGCTGCTGGATACAGCCAATCCTTCTTTGGTGGGTAAAGGGGCTTCCGAGGCAGGATATGACACGGTTCTGGCCGATACCCAGGAGCTGAAATCCATGCCGGAGGGCGCTTATATCAACAGTATTTCCGTGATTAACAATAAAGTTTCCAACTATGCCACCGGCAAAAGAGGGATTGCCATTACGGTTCCCCTGCGGTTGAGCAGTGGCAATTACTGGACGTTGTATCTTGCCATAGACAGAAATGAATTTAATAAGATTTTGATTATGGATACGGTAAAACTGATTGTGGCGGTTATTTTATTTGGTATCATACTGCTGTATATGATTTATCGTATTATCGAAACATACCTGGCCCCGGTACAGGAGATTCTGGAAGGCGCTTCCAAACTGGAAGAAGGAAACCTGAAAATCAATATTGCTGTGTCCACCAATGACGAGCTGGGGAGAATGGCACAGGCATTGAATCATATCAGCAGCACAGTAGACAATTATGTGCAGGATATTTCCCAGCAGTTGTCCCAGATGGCAGAAAATGATATGGATATTGAAATCAGGCAGAAATATATCGGAGACTTTATACCAATTCAGACATCCATTGAAAAGATAACGGATTCCCTGAACAATACATTGCGGCAGATTGTATTATCGGCAGACGATGTGGCATCTGACTCCGTAAGTGTTTCCGGCGGCGCCCAGGCTCTTTCCGAGGGCGCGGCAGAACAGGCGGAAGCCATAGAAGAACTGGCAGTGGCCATAGAAAACCTGTCCAGAGATATTACAGCCAATGCGGATGACGCCGCCAATATGAGCAGAAATGCTTCCGAAGTAAGCGCGAGGATTGAAAACAGTAATCAGGAAATGAATAAACTGATTGCCGCCATGTCTGAGATCCGGGAATCTTCCGCAGGAATCGAAGAGATCATCCGGACAATTGAAGACATTGCGGATCAGACCAATCTGCTGTCGCTGAACGCTTCCATAGAGGCGGCGAGAGCAGGGGAAGCCGGCAGGGGATTTGCGGTTGTGGCCAATGAAATCCGGGATCTGGCAGCAAAGAGTTCCGAATCTGTCAGCCAGACAACGGCTCTGATTGAGCGCTCCCTGACAGCCGTGAAAAACGGGGTGGTAATTGCAGATGAAACGGCGCAGTCGCTGGTTGCCGTTGTGGAAGGAGCGAAGGAAATCCTGGGTTCCGTGGATAAAATCAGCAATGCTTCCCAGAACCAGAAAACCGTTTTGGAGGAAGTGACAAGAAATGTGGATCAGATCGAAGGCGTGGTGCAGGATAATATTACGGCGGCCAAGGAGAGTGCTCTGACGAGTGAAGAGCTGTCCAAACAGTCACAGCGGCTGCATGATCTGGTGAACAGGTTCCATTTAAAAGAAGTCTGATTCGTTCATACAGACAGTAGAAACATAGAGTTGAATTTTTAGCTGTTATCAGTGAAATCCAGGGAGCGATTCCGATTGTAGGAATCCTCCCTGGATTTTATATTTTATTTCATAGGAAAGTGCGTCCTATGAAACAAAAGGGATGCACAGCTTCGCGCGCGGAACAAAAGCTGCGCTTTCCGGAAAATTTGGACGCGGGAGTGTGCGAAGCGCACTTTTGTTCTGACAATAGAAAGTTAGCACAGCGTGTTTTTAACTGTTGATGACAACAGAAAGTTGGCACAACATGCTTTCGATTGCGATGGAAGTTTTACCGGTGTCGGGTCAGAGGCGGGCATATACCAGGGGACTTTGTGATTTATACCAGGGGTATCTTTGCATTTCGATCCATATGCTATATACTGTACACAGAGACTTTTACGAGGAATGATCATAAGGAGCACTATATGAGGATTTTACTTTTACTAAGGGGCAGTGCGGGGTGTGGGAAAACGACCTGGATTGAGGAGAAGGGGCTCAGGCCCTATACCCTGTCTGCCGACGATATCCGTCTGCTGTGTCAGAGTCCGGAGCTGCAGGTGGACGGCACGGAAAATATCAGTCAGCGCAACGATAAGTCGGTTTGGAAAATCCTGTTTTCCATTCTGGAGATCAGAATGCAGAGAGGTGATTTTACCGTAATTGACGCCACCAACTCCAAAACATCGGAAATGAACCGCTACAAAGAAATGTGTACCACATACCGTTACCGCATCTACTGCGTGGATTTTACCAATCTTCCCATAGAGGAAGTAAAGCGCAGAAATGCAGGAAGGGAACCGCTGAAACGGGTGCCGGAAGAGGTGATTGACCGGATGTATTCCAGGTTTGCCACCCAGAAGATTCCCTCCGGCATCAAAGTGATCAGTCCCGATGAACTGGATACGATCTGGCTGAAGCTGTTTGATATGTCCCATTATAAAAGGATCCATCATATTGGGGATATTCATGGCTGCAATACCGCTTTGCAGGCATATCTGGATGCGGGCGGCGGTATCCGGGATGATGAGATGTACATATTTGTGGGCGATTATATTGACCGGGGTGTGGAAAATGTGGAAGTGATCAAGTTTCTGCTTTCTATTATGAACCGGAAAAATGTGCTGATGCTGGAAGGGAATCACGAGCGCTGGCTCTGGCTTTGGGCCAATGACTGCAAGGGCGGTTCCATGGAATTTGAAACCATCACCAGACCTGCTCTGGAAGCGGCGCATCTGAGTAAAAAGGATGTACGGCAGTTGTACCGGAAATTTGGCCAGTGCGCGTATTACCGATATGGGGAGCGGATTTTCCTGGTTACCCATGCAGGGTTGAGTACCCTGCCGGCTCATCTGTCCTTTGTGACTACGGAACAGATGATCAAAGGCGTGGGGGATTACAATGCGTTTGAACAGGTTGCAAATGCCTTTTATGATACCACACCCGACTATGTATATCAAATACATGGACACAGAAATACAAAACAACTCCCGGTCAGGGTAAATGACAGAGTGTTTAATCTGGAGGGCCAGGTGGAATTCGGCGGCTGTCTGCGCTGTGTGCAGGTGGATGGGGATGGTATCCACCCGGTGGAGACTCCCAATCAGGTATTCCGTATGCCGGAAATTCTGACAGAGAAAAAAGAGACTGAATGCTCTGTAGAAGAAATGGTGGATGCCCTGCGCCGGAATCCCTATGTACAGGAAAAGAAATTCGGCAATATTTCTTCTTTTAATTATTCAGACAAAGCCTTTTATGACAGGGTATGGGATGAACAGACCATCCGGGCCAGGGGACTGTATATTGATACTCTGCACAATCAAGTGGCTGCCAGGGCATATGATAAGTTTTTCAATATCAATGAACGGGCGGAGACAAAGTTTGATATGCTCCAGCACCGCCTCCGTTTTCCCGTAACCGCGTATGTAAAGGAAAATGGGTTTTTGGGCATTGTCAGCTACAATGCCTATGAGGACGATTTACTGATTGCCAGCAAGTCCACTACAGGGGGACAGTATGCGGGGTGGCTGAAAGAAATGTTGTATCGGACACTTTCTCCCCAAAAGCGGGAAGCGCTGAAAGACTATATCAGAGAGCAGAATGTCTCGTTTGTATTTGAATGTGTGGATATGGAACATGATCCGCATATTATTGAATATCCTGAGAGTGGCCTGTACTTGCTGGACATGATCCGCAACCAGATGACATGTTCCAGATATACCTATGAGGAAATGTGCCATGTGGCAGACCAGTTCGGACTTTGTCCTAAGGAAAAGGCATATGAAATCGCAAACTGGCAGGCGTTTTTCGACTGGTACAGTGAGGTGCTGGAAGAGGAATATGAATACAATGGGCGCAAAATCGAAGGGTTTGTCATTGAAGACAGCGCAGGTTTTATGACCAAACTCAAACTGCGGTATTATAGTTTCTGGAAGTTTATGCGCAGTATTTCCAGGGAAACCATCCGCCGGGGATATATCCGCAGGACATCGGCACTGACAACACCCACGGCAAATGCGTTTTATGCCTGGCTGAAAACACTGCGGGAGCAGGAGGGGCCGGAACAGATTCCGGGCAATATCTGTATCCTGCGGCGTATGTTTTATGAGACAAAACAGGGATCAGAGTATGTTGTATGACCGTGATATCAGAGAGCCATTGTTTGACTTTCTGGAAGAGACTTATGGAAAAATCAGGATACTGGAAGAAAAGACCATGGGAAAGTCCAGGGCGGATGCAGTGATGGTGACTGTGGACGCCTTGTATGGCATTGAAATCAAAAGCGATGCGGACACGTATGCGCGGCTGGCTCGTCAGACCAGGGATTACGATCTGTACTATGATTATAATTATGCCGTGGTTGGCACAAGCCACGCTCTGCATATAGAAGAACATCTGCCGGCGTGGTGGGGCGTTATTACGGTGGAGCCGATGGCGGCAGGGCCGGATTTCTATATCCTCCGCAGGCCCCGGCCGAGTCCCAAAATGGACAGGGGCCGTAAAATCAGTATCCTCTGGAGGTCGGAACTGGCCCACATTCAGGCGTTAAACGGCCTTCCCGCCTATCGGGAAAAGAGTAAAACGTTCGTACAGAACCGGCTGCTGGAGCGGGTGCCGGAAAAGATTTTGCAACGCCAGATGTGCGATGCGCTGTTTGAACGGGACTATACTGCCATAGAGGAACAGATCCGGCAGTTCCGCGCAAAGAGGCAGAAACAGCAGCCGGAAAAGGGGAGAAGAAAGCGCAGGCGGCGCGGAACGGGCGGCCTGTGATACAGAAGAATGGAAGATGCGCGGGCGGCCTGTGAATGACGAGAAGCAGAAAGATACGCGTGCGGCTTGCGATTGCCGCGAAACAGGAAGATATGTGTGGGGCTGTGATGACGAGAAACAGGAAGATACGCGTGCGGCTTGTGAATACCGCGAAACAGGAAGATATGCGTGCAGTCTGACTTGCGGATAGAAGAAATAAAGCCGGAAATGAAATATGTGAAACGAAAGGACAGAATACAGACAAGGAGCGTCTGCAAAGCAGGATAAGAGGGGGACGAAGCTATATGGATATGAAAAAAATTGCCAAGGAAGCACTGAGGATTATGGAGCAGGGGTATTATGAAGTGGACGGCAGGCGGGTTGAGATCGGGCGGCAGCAGGCAAGCGCGGTAGAGGACAGTATTTTGCTGACGCCTGACCAGGGCGAAGCGCTGCTGGCTGATTTGGAAAAGGGGAGGGATGGAGCCGGTGGTTTTGGCCGGCAGACAGACCGGGCAGCTTTTACCGTAAAGAACTGTGGCACAGTGCAGGCGATTCTGGAGCTGGCAGCGGAGGGAAAGTCGCCGGGCGTATTGAACTTTGCCAGCGCAAAGAATCCGGGCGGCGGCTTTATGAATGGTGCGGTGGCCCAGGAGGAAACCCTTGCGGCCTCCGGCTGTCTCTACCGGACCCAGATTGCCCACAGGGAATATTATGAGAGCAATCGGGCCTGTGGGACAATGATGTATACCAATTATGCCATTTTTTCTCCGGATGTTGTATTTTTCCGGGATGGGAGAAACCGTCTGTTGGAGGAGCCGGTTACTGCTTCCGTATTGACCCTTCCAGCGGTGAATATGGGACAGGTATTGCTGAAAGGGGAAGATGTGGCGGAGGCAGAGCGGGTGATGAAGCGGCGGATGAAACTGTCGCTGGCTATTTTTTCCCGGCAGGGGTGCAGAGATCTGGTTCTGGGCGCTTATGGCTGCGGCGTGTTCCGCAATGATCCGGTAAAAATTGCCGGGTGGTGGAAAGAACTGCTGGAGAAATGGTTTCCGGCTGCGTTTGACACAGTGGTTTTTGCTGTGTTGGACCGTTCCGGAACCGGAAAGTGCCTGCAGGCGTTCGAACGGACTTTTTCATAATCTATGAAAAGTAACCTCCCTGAACCGTTTCAGCATAACTATTAAAAAACCGGCTTTTTGCCGGTTTTTTGCCGTAATGTACATGGTGGGACGGATGGGAAAACGGCAGAAATCAGAAATTGTGTAATTGTCGATCCGGCGGGAATGACCGCATCAGAGAGGAATAGGAATCACAGCGGAAGAATAGAAAAAAGTGGTGGGCAGTGACGGAAGTGGGCGGTGGGAAACATTGACCTGACGCGTTGACTCAGGTATAATTAATATAGTTGCATTGACAATTTTACGATTGGGAGAAAAGACTATGGGAAAAAGAGATGGTGGGTTATCAGGAAACAAAGGTCAGGCTGCGCTGCTCAAAAGACTGGTACTACAGGCGTACATTGCAGTGGGGACAGGCGTGATCTTGTTGCTCGGCTTTATTGCATTCAACATAGGCATGTCAAGGGTACACACAGATCAGTTGAATACGGTCATAGCTCTGAACCAGTATCGCATCGGTTCCAAAACACTGACACATGAAGTGCAATCTTATGCAGTTACAGGAAATGAGCGATATTATAACGGCTATATGAAAGAGCTGAATACGGACAGAAACCGTAATAAAGCGTTGGAAGTGTTGGAAAGTTGCGGTATTACAGATGGAGAGTGGGCTGACCTGAATAAGATTGTCTCCCTGTCTGAAAACCTGGTACCTTTGGAAGAGGAAGCCATGGAACATGTAAAGGCAGGCGATCTGGAGGCGGCGCAGGACTGTGTGTTCAGCACCGAATATGAGACCAGCGTGGAGCAGATCAATGCGCTGACGGATGAAACAGTGAATGGCATTGTGGCACGGAAAGAAAAGAATCAGGCAACATTGAAGCTTTTGCAGATCATTTTTGAAATACTTTTTGCAGGCTCGTTTATGTATGTTGTGTTACAGTTTGTAAAAACCATTCGGTTTTCAGACAAGGAACTGTTGCAGCCCATTATCAAAGTATCGGAACAGATGGCGGTAGTCGCAGGCGGCAATTTCCATACTGCACTGGCGCTGCAGGAGGATGACAGTGAAGTTGGCAGAATGGTTTCTGCAATCGCCTTTATGAAGCGGAATCTTCAGTCTATGGTGCAGGAGATTACAGCGATATTGGAACAGATGGGAAGCGGGAATTATAATATCCATATTGAGCAGGAGTATGTGGGAGAATTTGTGAAGATTAAAGAATCCTTCCTGCAAATCGGTGAGAAAATGCGGGATACTCTGCAGACAATCCGGAATGTCTCCACTCATATTGACAGTGGTTCCGATCAGCTGGCATGTGCGGCGGAGGATTTGGCAGAGGGCTGTACCGCCCAGGCCACACAGGTAACAGAGCTGATGGCTGTATTTGAAGACCTGACCAGAAGCATGGAGGACAATGCAAAAGAAGCGGAAGAATCTGCCCGAATTGCATCGAAGGCCGGCAGCACACTTTCCAAGGGGAACCAGAAGATGCAGGAATTAAAAGCAGCGATTCAGGAAATCAGCCAATGCTCCGGACAGATTGGTACGATTATCGAGGATATTGAAGATATTGCTTCTCAGACCAACCTGTTGTCTTTGAATGCGGCGATTGAAGCGGCCAGAGCGGGAGAAACCGGCAGAGGTTTTGCCGTTGTGGCGGAGCAGGTGAAGAATCTGGCAAATGAGTCAGCCAAAGCTGCAGGTAAGACGACGGAGCTGATTGAGACCACCGTTACCGTTATGGAAAAGGGAATCGGGATTGCAGATGAAACAGCAGAAAATATGAAACAGGTTATGGAGGATACAAGAGCCGCTACGGAGAAAATTGACCAGATTGCACAGATGCTCAAACAGAATACAGAGCATATGCGCAATGTCAACGAAAGTATTGCAGAAGTATCTTCGGTAGTGGACAACAATTCTGCCACATCGGAAGAGACAGCGGCAGTCAGTGAAGAGCAGAAAACACAGGTGGAGGCTATGGTGGAACTGATGAGCCGGTTCCAGATTTAAATATATGAGAATACGGATTCAAACAGAAAGACAATGATACCCGGACAGCAGACAGATACCCTGCGGCTTAGAAATGAGCGGCAGGGTATTTTGACTCATGACAACAGAAACAGCGCAAAACGTGTTTTCTGTTTGTTTCGGGATTTTGTGCAACAGACAGATTTTTAAATTCATTTTTGTAACCTTTTTACCGTCTGAATTGTACTATTAGTGAAAGACATTCAGATAACAGGGAAAAAGGAGGACTCATGAGGCAATCAGTACAGGAACTGTTTGAAAAGTATCAGAACAACCTCTACATTGTTGCTTGCAATATCTGTAAAAATGCAGAAGATGCAAAAGATGTTGTGCAGGATACGTTCATTCAGTACTATTCATTCAAAAAGGAATTTGAAAGTGAGCAGCATATACGTGCATGGCTGATCCGGGTGGCGATTAATAAAGCCAAAAATATGAATTGTGCATTTTGGAGGAAGAATAAAATGTCTCTTGAAGATTTTATGGAGACGTTGGTATTTGAAACTCCGGAATCGGAAGAATTGTTTGAAACGGTGATGAATCTTCCGGAGAAATATCGTATTGTGATTCATTTGTTTTATTATGAGGATTATACGATTCATGAAATTGCAAATATTTTGAAACTGTCAGAAAGCAATGTCAAGGTACGGCTGATGCGCGGGCGTGTATTGCTCAGAGAGAAATTACAGGAGGGTTGGGAAAATGACGAATAAAGAAAGGTATAAACAGGCGTTTTCAGCATTACATTCTTCCACCGTGATGCCCATGGAGATGGAAAAGATCGCTGCTGTGAGCAAAAAAGCAGAGCGCAGGACGGCGGCTGCAGTACTGATTGCATGTCTGCTGACAGCAGGAGGGAGCGGTGTTGTATATGCGGCAGACATCGGAGGCATTCAGAGAACCATGCAGCTCTGGATCGAGGGAGATCAGACCGATGTGGTCTTTACCTATGATACAGATGGCACTTATCATTTATCCTATCAGCTGGAAGACGGTCAGTCAGAAGAGGTAGGGGGAGGCGGAATTGCCATTGAAGATGATGGCAGCGAACGTCCGTTGACGGAAAAGGAAGTGTTGGAGCAGCTGCAGGATCCGATTGTAAAATACGAAGAGAATGGCACGGTATGGGTATATTATTATGACCAGAAAATTGAAATAACAGATCGGTTTGAGGATGGCGTATGCTTTGTAAAGGTTTCAAATGGGGAGAAGACGTTGTATATGACGATTTTGTATCAGGATGGCTGGTGTACAAGCCCGCATCGGTTTGAAAGTCCGGATTCTTTACGGTAAAGCAGTGTTTTTTCAGGGATCGGAGCCGGTGTTTTAGAAAGGAAAGGGGTGTCAGGGAAATAAAATTACAGTATATTGGATGAATTTCTTGAAGGAGGCAGGAAGAAGTGCTATAATTGCAAAAATCGCAAACGGATGTTACAGGGGAAAATCACCACAGACAACATCACGCTGCAGGGGAAGGAAGCGCGGTATGGAACTGACCTATAAGAAACGGCAGCGTCTGGCATATGTGGCCCGGCGTTATTATCTGGAAAATCAAAAGCAGAGTGATATTGCGCGGGAACTGGGTGTCTCCCGGCCCATGGTGAGCCGTATGCTTTCGGAAGCCAGGGAATTTGGGGTGGTGGAGATTACGGTACATGAACCGGGCAGTGGGGCGTCCGGGCTGCTTGAGCGGCTTTGCCGGGAGTTTTCGCTGTTGGGCGGACGTATCCTGGAGGACGGCGGGGATGATCGGCTGACAAATCGGCGTCTGTCCCAGGGGGCGGTACAGCTTTTGCAGGAATTGCATACCAGATGTCTGGGGGTGGGATGGGGATATTTTGTGGGACAGCTTTTGGCATGGCTGGAGGAAAACCCACAGACGGACAGCCTGGTACGCGATATTTGCCCGTTGGTGGGAAATGCGGGATTCCCCATCCGTAACTATCATTCCAATGAGAACGTACGCCTTCTGGCCCAGTATCTGGGAGCGGAGCCTCATTTTCTATATCTGCCTGCACTGCCGGAAAGTCTGGAGGAGAAACAGGTGCTCTGCTCCACAGAACTGTATGAGCAGATATGCCGGGAGTGGGAACGGATGGATACGGCACTGGTCAATATCAGCAATTATCCTTCGACTCCTGATTTTGCTTCTGTGGCGCGTTATGGGAATCGTCTGCAGGAGCAGCGTGCCTGCGGACGTCTGCTGGCTTACTATTATAATGAAGCGGGCAGGATTATCTGTTCAGATCAGGATTTTGCCATTCAGATTCCGTGGGAATTGTTGCAAAGGTGCAACCATGTGGTGGGTGTCTGTTCCGCCAATACCAGTGTGCGGGCACTGCGGGGCGCTCTGCACAGTGGCTGCTTTACGCATATGGTAGCGCGGGAACAGGTGGTACGGGCGCTCTGGGAAGAGGGGACTTTGGCAGGATACGCTGCGGAAAGGAAGCGGGAAAATGAAAACATTGGTGATCGGCTCGGCTCTGTTTGAAATGCTGGTGAGACTGGATGCACTGCCCAAAACAGGAGAGGATGTACTGTGCAGGGAGTCCGGTATGATCATCGGCGGCTGCGCCTATAATGTGGCGGGCACGCTGCGGAATATGGGCTGTGACCATGATTTGTGTGTGCCTGTGGGAAAAGGGCATTATGCAGACATCATTGCAAAGGAGCTGCGGCGCTGCGGGTATGAGATTCTGATCCGGGATGAGAGCCAGGATAACGGATGGTGTCTGGATCTGGTGGAGGCAGGCGGGGAGCGGACGTTTATCACATCCCAGGGGATTGAAGCAACATTCCGGGAGAGTTGGTTTGATGGGATTGATATGACATTCTATGATACTGTTTATGTATCAGGGTATCAGTTATGCGGCGGAAGCGGCAGGGAAATGGCCAGATGGCTTGAGCGCCTTTCCGGTAAGCAGCTCTTTTTTGCGCCTGGGCCTGTCATCGGGCAGATTGAGCCTTTTGTGAAAGCGGCTCTTTTTGCACTTCATCCCATTCTGCATCTGAATGAAACAGAGGCGAAAGAAGCGTCGGGGGAATTGGAGGCGGAAAAAGCCGCCCGGAATCTGTACAGGCGGACAGGGAATCTGGTGATCATTACCCTTGGCGCGGAGGGCGCACTGTATGATGATGGCAATGGGGTACATAGAATACCTTCCAGAGCGGCAGAGGTGGTGGATACCATTGGCGCGGGAGACAGTCATCTGGGCGCTGTGATCGGGGGGCTTTCCAGAGGATACAGTATAGAGAGCGCCATACGCTTTGCCAACTGTGTTGCGGCTGAAATTGTGAGTATACAGGGGCCGGTGATGGAGAAACAACAATTTGAACAAAGGATGGGAAAATGGAATGAACAGGATAAAAGCATTTTTTAAGGACTGGAGTACACTGGAAAAAGCATGGCTGGCCTTTGTGCTGGTCTTTCAGACGGTTGCATGGGCGATTCAGAGGGAAGATCTGTTTATGCTGGTATTGACATTGTCCAGCAGCCTGAATCTGGTACTTGGAGCGAAGGGAAAGATTGCGGGGCTGTATTTTGCCATCCTCAACAGCCTGCTCTATGCGATCAACTGTTTCAGCATCCCGCTGTATGGAGAGATTATGTACAATCTGCTCTATTCCATTCCGGTGAGTGCCACAGCGATCATCCTCTGGAAGAAAAACCAGTCCCAGACCGGTGAAGTAAAATTTCGAACCATGACTACTTTGTTTGCACTGGGCACCATTGGGGCAACGGGTATGGGTACTTTGGCATATGCCCGTATACTGGCCTGGATGGGCGGTAACTTTGCATGGATGGATTCTCTGACAACGGTTGTGTCAGTGATTGCAAGTATGCTGTACCTTCTGCGCTATTCAGAGCAGTGGCTCATGTGGGTGATTGTCAATGCGTTGTCCATTGTGATGTGGATTCTGGTATTTCTGTCCGGAAATACGTCGGCAGTCCTGATTATCATTATGAAGTCTGTGAATCTCTGCAATGCGGTTTACGGATACTGGAACTGGAAAAAAATTGCAGACAGGGTTGAGAACCAGGCCATTTTGTAAACTATGCATCCCGGCGGGCAGATGACGATTATCTGTCCGCCGCTTTCGTCTGAACCGATTGCAGAATCTGCTCAAATTCTCCTTCCACCTGTTCCCACACGGGCATGGAAAGGCCGGAAGGGGGCAGGATCACATAACAGCCGTTTTTGGACGGATCTTCATTCTCCTGCCGAAAGATGATGGTGAGCCAAAGCGTATCTTCGATTTCCTCCTTATAGCGATGTCCGGACAGACCGCCGGGTAATGTGATTTCTTCCACTGTCACATCTGTGCCGCACATGCCGAATGACTGGTAGTATGCCAGCTCAAAAACCGCCTGGGGAAATGCCGCGGGCCAGAAGTCAATGGCACAGACTGCATAATCCTCTTCTGTTTGCATTTCTTCTGCAGGTCTGATTCTGTAATTCCATGTATCGGGAAGGCTGACAGACAGATAAACGGATTGGTATTCATAGGAAATGGTCTGTTCGGACGGCCCTTCGTTTTCGTCGGGGAAGTTATCCGATTCTGCCTGTGTTATGACATGAATGTCATATAGTACTCCCAGTTGTGCAGGGGAGGATTCCATGATGTCCCCATTGTATGTGATTTCCACCATATCGCCGTTTTGCGGTTCGGGTACAGAGGGGACTTGTGCCAGTGGAATACTGATCTGGCCGGCGGATACAGCTTCCGGAGAACCTTCTGCCGGTTCCACCAAAAGTGCATTGTCTTTTATGGCGACGATCTTAGCCTGAAAGGTTACTTCCCTGTTTGCTTCCGAAACCTGTTGGGGCCGGGATTGTTCGGCAACGTTGTCCGTACAGGCAGTCAGTGAAAGCAGGAATCCCATCAGCATAAGGACTGCGGATAATTTTCTCATGGATATTCCCTCCTGTGGTCTTTTATTTTCAGTATACAGGCGGGGTGCCCATATTGCAAGCGGGCCAGGCGGATGGATTGGAACATCCGGTATGAAAATTTTGTCATTTTCACAGGTTTCTCTGCACTGGTCCTGAGTGGGAACTGTTTTCACCCGGTACACTAGCTTTCCAAGTGCGACATTTTTATATATGAGCTCCATCATTTGGCTTCCTTCCATAAATTCCGATTCATTATTTGGATTATAGTACAGCCAAGTTTTTGCGTGCAAATTTCGGTTCATGAAATCGCCAGTGCCCGGTTCCATCAACACGAAAGGTACAAGGGATCAGAAAAGTGTATTTCGTGACACTGAAATGCGGCGCAATGGTATGATCAAAACGGCTATAGGATAATTGGCCGGGCAGGAAATACAGAGTAGGAGAACGTTAAAAAAAGGATGGCATATGTGTATAGAGATTTCAGGGAAAATAAAGTTACATATGTAACTTCTGAGAAGGGTTGAAAAAATAGAAACTTACATTTTTGTGCATTCAATATAAATAAAATATTAAAAATAAAATAAAATTGTGCAGAATATCGTTTTTGTATTGACATTTGTAACATTGCCTTTATAATGAAAGGTATCTGATAGACAGAATCAAAGTTGATGGGGCAGCATTTGGTATGGCACAGGGAGGGATGGTTATGATTTTGGATTGCAGGGCGGTTGGATCCATGCTGCTGGGGGCAGCGCGGCTGCTGGCAGAGAATGCAGACCGGCTCAGTGAAATTGATTCCCGCTTTGGCGACGGGGACCATGGCATTACCATGAATAAGATTTCCAGACTGATTGCGGAGCAGGTGCCTTTATGGGGGGACCGTTCCCTGCAGGCATTTCTGGATGACCTGGGGATGGCAGCCATGGAGGTAAAGGGCGGGTCCGCAGGCCCGTTGTATGGCACCCTGATCAGTGGACTGGGCGCACTGCTGGAAGCTGATGAAAAGGAAGTGGATGCAGACGGTGTGCGCCGGATGTTTGCAGGGGTTTTACAGGAACTGGGAGATATTACCCAGGCGCAGGTGGGCGATAAAACGATGATGGATGCGTTAATCCCCGCGGTGGAAGCGGCCAGGGCGGCCAAAGGGGACGTGAAAGAGGTACTGGAGGCGGCAGCACAGGCCGCAGAGGCCGGGGCGAAAGCCAGTGAAGGATTTGTAGCGAAGTATGGGCGCGCCCGCAGCTATCATGAACAGACAATCGGCACACCGGATGCGGGAGCCGTATCGGCAGCATTGTTTGTCCGGGGGCTGGCGGAGGGCCTGGAGGATATAGCATGAATATAGAAGGAGGATACATACTATGAAAATGAAAAAATTTATAAACAACCCTGACAATCTTACCACAGAAGCGCTGGACGGCCTTGCGGCAGCCAACCGGGACATTGTGTATCGCGGCGAGGACAATATGATCATCAGCAAGGCGCTGGAGAACGCGGACCGTGTGACCATTGTGACACAGGGAGGATCCGGTCATGAGCCTGCCATATCCGGTTTTGTAGGCGAAGGTATGGTGGATATTTCGGTTGTGGGGGATGTTTTTGCGGCGCCCGGCCCGCAGGCGTGTGTGGACGCAATCAAGCTGGCAGACAAAGGAAAAGGGGTTCTGTATATTGTTTTAAACCATGCAGGAGATATGCTGACGGGCAACCTGACCATGAAACAGTGTAAGAAACAGGGATTGAACGTGATAAAAGTGGTGACACAGGAGGACGTATCCAATGCGCCCAGGGAGAATGCAGATGATCGCCGGGGGCTGGTAGGCTGTATTCCTGCGTACAAGATCGCAGGCGCTGCCGCAGCGGAAGGCAAGAGCCTGGAAGAAGTTGCAGCCATAACCCAGCGATTTGCAGATCAGATGGCCACACTGGCAGTGGCGGTACGGGGTGCCACCCATCCGTCCACAGGCGCGGCTCTGGCGGATCTGGGAGAAGAGGATATGGAGATCGGCATGGGACAGCACGGCGAGGGCGGCGGCGGACGTCAGCCTATGAAATCGGCTGATGAGACGGCGGATATTATGGTCAATGCACTGGTAAAGGATATTGGAATCCGGCCCGGCGAGAAGGTGATGTTGATCATCAATGGTTCCGGTGCAACGACACTGATGGAACAGTTGATTATTTACCGTCGTTGCGAAGCGGTTTTAAAAGAGCAGAATATCGAGATTGTGGCAAATTATGTGGGTGAACTTCTGACCGTGCAGGAACAGGCCGGTTTTCAGATGTTTATGGCCCGTATGGACGATGAACTTCTGCGTCTGTGGAATGCACCCTGCCATACACCGTATCTGACAAAGAGATAGTGTACTGACACATTTACTTTCAGCCAAATGACACAAAATGAATTTTCAGTCTGCAAGGCGGCGGAGGGAGGCGATGCGGTGGCATCGTTGACCGACAACAACGCAGCAGATGGAAATTCAGGCAAGTCATTTGGCGAAATGTAAATGAGTCAGTAGACCAGAGTCAACAGAGAATTTTTCAACGGAAAGAAAGGAGAGCTGGAAATGGCTGCTGAATATATGCATATCGGCATACCGATTACAAACAAAAAACCCGGCATGACCTACAATGAAGGCGCAAAGTTCTGGGTCAGCAATGTGGACGATTATGATTTCAAAATCGAGTATCTGAAATTTGAGGAGGGCACACCGTTTCCGGAAGTGCTTCACCACAATCCCCATGTAGCCTATAAAGTGGATGATCTGGAAAAGTATATAAAGGATGCGGACAGCGTGATCTGTGGTCCCATGGATTCCGGCAGCGGCAGGGCAAGGCTTGCCTTTGTGTGGAAAGACGGGGCGATTATTGAACTGTACGAAGAGCGGTAAGCAGGAAACACACATGCATTGTATGTAGATCAGCTTCTGAGAAAGCAGCATCGGTTTGCATCCCGCAGACGCCGGGCCGGGCGGAGACTGCCGTCCTGGCATCTGCGGGGAATCCTGTCCTGCTTCTGTCTTTTTAATTCCGGCTGTCAACAGCGCTGTCCGGTTCCACATAGGAATGGCTCATAATATAGAATTCATCCTGACTGGGCCGGTATTTCTTTTCCATTTTTTCCAGACTGTCGTCATATTTCTGTGCCGCCTGTTCATCTATGGACATAACAGGGCTGTCATGGTAAACCCACTTTCTCCCGTCCAGTGTATGGGGCTTTAGTTCCTTCACCAGCATTGCAGCGGGATATTTTCCGTTTTCCAGACAAATGTTGTATTTCATACAGCATTGAAAGCCGCGTCCCACATAATTGGCAGGACTCCCGAATATGACGATTGTGTCATGTCCCAGTTCTGATGCCCGTCTGAAAGAATGCTCCATGAGCATTTTTCCATATCCCATTCTCTGATAGTCCGGTAAGATGCAGATCGGGCCGAAGGTGAGAATTTCTTTTTTGTTTCCCTGCTCGTCAGTCAGGGTTGCCTTTGTATACATGATATTTCCGATGACCAGGCCGTCCAGTTCCATTACAAAATCCAGTTCCGGCAGAAAGTCTTCGTGTTGCCGCATGATATGGATCAGATAATGTTCCATACAGCCGGGGACGTAGAGATTGTAGAAGGCTTTTCTTGTGATTTCTTCCACTCTCTGATAATCTTGTTCTGTTTCATTGCGTATGTTCAGCATAGGGATTCCTCCATGTATCGGTTCGGTCACACATGTATTAGATTATAAGTCCTGGAAGCAGAAATGACAAGAAAAAGCGTGGCTTATGGTTTCCGTCGCCGGGAAATTGTGATACAATCGTCAGAACAGGCCATGTACATCAAAACAGGCCGTCAGGACCGAAACGAGATGAAAGTTTGGCTATGGGCCATCAGAGGCGGTTTTATGCGCAGAGAGGAATCGCATATGGGAAAAACAGCGGGACATGAGCAGCAGTACAGTAAATTCAATGAGGCCACGCGGGTACAGATGCCTGCGCTGGTTCACCTCACCAGAATCGGATACCGGTATTTTGGGAAAATTTCCGGGGATATGGCAGGTACGGTGTATGATGGGGATACCAATATTTTAACGGAAGTCTTTAAGGAGCAGTTTGAAGTATTGAATCCGCTGGCAGCGGGGAAGGCAGAAGAGGTTTTGCGTTCTATCCGACAGGAGTTGGATTATGATGATCTGGGGCGGAGTTTTTACAAGCGGCTGACGATGGTTTCGCCGGTTCGTCTGATTGATTTTGAACATCCCCAAAACAATGTATACCACTGTACCGCAGAGTTTACCTGCCGGTGCGGTCAGGAGGAATTCCGGCCGGACATTACTCTGTTTGTAAACGGCCTGCCTCTGGTGTTTGTGGAGGTGAAAAAGCCCAACAATCCGGGTGGCATGGTGGCGGAAAGTGAGCGCATGAACAGTCTGCGTTTTCCCAACCGGAAGTTCCGCCGGTTTATCAATCTGACGCAGCTTATGATTTTTTCCAATAATATGGAATATGACGCCATGGGCGGCATCGTGCCGGTGCAGGGGTCCTTCTACTGCACCGGGGCGCGGTCCTTGGCTTCTTTTAACTGTTTCCGGGAAGAGAATCCGGAGGGCGCTTCCATAGCGCCTTATATAGAAACATATCCTTATCGGCCCATTGACGAACAACTGGAATACAGAATCCTGAAAGATTTTAATAATACGATACTTCATACGGCGCCGGAATATCAGACAAATCTGCGTGTGAATACCCCTGCCAACCGGATTCTGACATCCATGTGCTCGCCGGAGAGACTGCTCTTTCTGCTGCAATACGGCATTGCCTATGTGAAAACGGAAAGGGAGGTGGAGGGCAGGATTGAATCCGCGGATGCAAAACATATCATGCGCTATCAACAGATGTTTGCGGCGCTGGCGGTCCGCAGGAAGCTGAAGGCAGGGGTGACTTCCGGGATTATCTGGCATACCCAGGGCAGCGGTAAAACAGCGCTTTCCTATTATCTGCATGGTGTATTATCCGATGCGTACGGGAAGCAGAACCGGGTTGCAAAGTTTTATTTTATTGTGGATCGGCTGGATCTGATGGAACAGGCGGCGCAGGAATTTGAAGCGCGGGGGCTGGTTGTAAATATCCCGGATTCCAGAGGGGAACTGATGGAGCAGTTTCGTGTGGGGCAGGCCAGGGAAGGCAATACGGGAAACCGGGAAATTACGGTGATCAATATACAGCGGTTTGAGGAAGAGCGGGAGAAGGTGGAAGTGCCCGCCTATGCCACAAACCTGCAGCGTATTTTCATCATCGACGAAGCCCATCGCGGCTACAGGCCGGAAGGCAGTTTTCTGGCAAATCTTCTGGATGCGGATAAACACTCCATAAAAATAGCGCTGACAGGTACGCCCCTGCTGAAAGAAGAGCGGGCTTCCTGGAAAGTGTTCGGCGAATATCTGCATACATACTATTACGACAAATCTGTGCAGGACGGTTATACGCTGAAAATCATCCGGGAAGATATAGAAACTTCCTACCGGGAAAAACTTTGCGATATTTATGAGCGGCTGGAAACCCTGGTCCGGAAAAAAGATATAAAAAAACAGGATATCATCGAACATGACAGTTATGTAAAAGAGCTGTTGCGGTATATTATTACAGATCTAAAGGAGTTCCGGCAGATTCAGGGGGACGATACTCTGGGTGGCATGGTAATCTGTGAAACCAGTGAACAGGCAAGAAAGTTGTATGGATTTTTTGACGGCGTGCAGGCACAATTAAACCGGGATGCCTCATGGCCGTCCCATTTGAAGGCAGGACTGATCCTGTATGACAGTGACGATAAGGATACACGCCGGCAGATCATCCGGGACTTTAAAAAGAGCCGGGGTGTGGATCTTCTTGTGGTGTTCAATATGCTGCTGACGGGATTTGACGCGCCCCGCCTGAAGCGGCTGTACTTTGGACGAAAGCTGAAAGACCATACACTTTTGCAGGCGATTACCCGTGTAAACCGGCCCTATGGGAATAATCGGTATGGATTTGTCATTGATTTTGCCGACATCAAACAAAATTTTGATGCGACCAATGAAGCCTATCTGCGGGAATTAACCCGTTTTCAGTCCTCTGATTCTTCGGGCCAGGACCACAGAAAGGATGCCTTTGAACAGATTCTTGAGGATCGGGAAACGTTGATTGCCCAGATGCGGGAGGTTCGTCAGACACTGTTTGCATATACCACGGATAATCTGGAGGAATTCAGTGCGCAGATAACTGCCATCGAGGATAAACAGGAAATTCTGAAACTGAAAAAGGCACTGGTTTCCGCCCGTGACTGCTGCAATCTTGTGCGTACTTTCGGGGATGAGGCGTTGAAAGCGGCGTTTGCGCGCCTTACATTCCCGCGGTTGCCGGAAATGCTGTCCGAAGTACAGCGGCGTATTGACAGCATCAACCAGAAGGAGATGTTTTCCCAGGAGGACGCCACCAGGCGGCTGATTTATGAAGCCATGCAGGATATTACCTTCAATTTCAGAAAAATCGGTGAAGAAGAAATGAAACTGATTTCCGGTGGTGTGGAATTGCAGGAAAAATGGCGAAAAACGGTCCGGATGTTTACGGAGAATGAGGATCAGGACGATCCCGTCTATATCACGCTGCGGGAAGCCTTTATGGAATATTTTCAGTCCCATGGGTTTATATTGCAGAATATAGAGGAATATTATGAACATTCCAGAGCGCTGGATGAAATTCTGAAAAAACTGGATGATCTGCAGAAGAAAAACCGGGCGCTTATGAAAAAATATAACGGGGATGTGAAATTTGCCCGTGTACATAAACGGATTCATGAGGAAAATGAAGCCCGCAGACGCCAGGGCATCCGTCCCATTGTATCTGTGTATGATGAGACGTTGATGGATGCTCTGCTTTCCATCAAAGAGGAAATTGACCAAAAGGTATATGACAGAAACGATATTCTGAAAAAAGACGCTTATTTTGAGCAGACTGTGATGTGGCTGATTTCCGAAAACCTGAAAAAACTGCTGCTTGACAGTTCCCGTGAAGACCGCCTGTTTATACAGGTCAGGATTGTGAAACAGTACCTTGACCAGTGGAACGGGAATGGACACAGGGGATAGAGGATACGACAGAGGAGTTTATGAATATCAGAGAAAAGACCATTGCATTGATTGATGCCTTAAAATCCACCTGCCAGATTTACGGCATGGGAAATGACGGCAATGAATATAAAATAATTACCCAGGTGTTTTTGTACAAGTTTGTAAACGATAAATTCGGCTGTGAGATAAAGAAAATCAGCAGTCTGTTGGCTGCGGCGAAGGAATGGGAAGTGGTTTATGGAGAGATGACGGAGGATGAACGGTGGGATATTCTGGACGGGCTGGATCCGGATATTCCCCGTCTCTTTCCGGAGCATCTCATTGCCACGCTCTGGAATCAGCAGACAAAGGGCGATTTTGACCTGATATTTGACAGCGCCATGGTGGATATTGCGGATAAAAATATGGGCATTTTTTCCACACAGACCACTCTCAAAACCCGCATTCCTCTCTTTGAAAAACTGACCCCTTACGTGACCGACGAGGCACAGCGGGCGCCCTTTGCCCGCGCACTGGTGGACAAGCTGGTAAACTTTTCCTTCGAAGAGGCATTTGCGGAAAATTATGATTTTTTTGCGGCTATTTTTGAATATCTGATCAAGGACTATAATACGGCAGGCGGGGGAAAATATGCGGAATATTATACGCCCCATTCCATAGCGGCCATTATGGCCCGGCTGCTTGTGGGTGAAGGGGAGGATTTACACAATATCGAATGCTATGACCCGTCGGCAGGCACCGGTACTTTGCTGATGGCATTGAGCCACCGCATCGGGGAAGAGCGGTGTACGATCTTTGCCCAGGACATTTCCCAGCGGAGCAATAAGATGCTGAAGCTGAATCTGATTCTGAACGGGCTGGTGTCCTCTCTGGATCACGCCATCCAGGGGGATACGCTGGTGTCGCCCTATCACAGAAGCGATGATGGGCAGTCACTGAGACAGTTTGATTTTGTGGTTTCCAATCCGCCCTTTAAAATGGACTTTTCCGATACGAGGGAACGGATTGCGGCAATGCCTGTCCGGTTTTGGGCCGGTGTGCCCAAAGTACCCGCCAGGAAAAAGGAAAGTATGGCCATTTATACCTGCTTTATCCAGCATGTTATAAACTCGCTGAAAAAACGGGGCAGGGGCGCCATTGTCATTCCCACCGGGTTTATTACGGCCAAAGGCGGCGTGGAAAACAAAATACTCCGGCATATTGTGGATGAGCATATTGTGTACGGATGTATCAGTATGCCTCCCAATGTATTTGCCACCACAGGCACCAATGTTTCCGTCCTGTTTTTTGACAATGCCAGAACGACAGAGCAGGTGGTGCTGATCGACGCTTCCCGGATGGGCGAAGAATACAGGGACGGCAACAACCTGAAGCGGCGTCTGCGGGCGGATGAGATTGACCGGATTGTCAATACGTTTACAAGCCGGGAAACGGTGGATGATTTTTCCGTGGCCGTTACCTATGATGAAATCAGGAAAAAGAAATATTCGCTGGCTGCGGGCCAGTATTTTACTGTGAAAATCCGGTATGCCCAACTGTCCGAAAACGAATTCCTCGCCAGAATGCAGGCATATTCGGAAGAACTGCAGGAATTATTTGCAAAGGATAGGGAGCTGCAAACGGAGATTCTCAGGCGGCTGGAAGATGTACACTTTGAGGAATGCCAAAAGGAGTTATCCGAATGAAGTATTATAGACTGGCGGAGCTGTGCAGGGAGATTGTGGACTGCCCCCATTCCACGCCCGAATGGAAAACGGAAGGGATCCGTGTGGTTCGCAACTTCAATTTAAAGGACGGGAACCTGGATTTTACGGACGGTTATTTTGTGGATGAGGAAACATACAAGAGCCGCACCAGGCGGGCGGTGCCGGAGCCGGGGGACATTATCATCTCCCGTGAAGCGCCCATGGGCGCGGTGGGCATTGTTCCCGAAGGACTGAAATGCTGCCTGGGACAGAGGCTGGTTTTATTAAAAGTGAATCGGGAAAAATGTAATCCTTCCTATCTGCTGTTCAGCCTGATGTCGGAATTTGTGCAGATCCAGATGAAGCGGGCAGGCGGGACGGGGTCCATTGTCAGCAATCTCTGTATTCCGGATTTAAAAGACCTGCTGATTCCGGTTATGGAAAAGGGGCAGGATGAGGCTGCCCGGCTGCTGGAGGCAATGAATCAGAAATATATGTTGCATGCCAGAATTTCCCGTCATTTATACGACATGGCATATACAATCTATATGCATCTTTTTTTTGAAAAAACCCCCAACGGAAAAGTAGGTGATATACTTGTAGAAAATCCCAAATCCGTTATCCGGGTGGGAGAGGCAAAGGAGGCGGAGGGGGCGTATCCTTTTTTTACCAGCGGGGATGCGATTCTCAGATGGAGCGAACCGCTGGTGGACGGCAGAAACTGTTTTCTGAACACCGGAGGCAACGGAGATATTAAATTTTATGTGGGCGGCGCGGCGTATTCCACGGATACATGGTGTATTACGGGAAAAGACAATCTGTCCGATTATCTGTACCTCTTTCTGGAAAGCATACGGCCGGAACTGGATAAGAAGTTTTTCCAGGGGACGGGGCTGAAACACCTGCAAAAACCCCTGCTGCGGGAGCGGCCTGTGTATATTCCAAAGGAAGGAGAACTAAAAGCCTTTAACCTGAGGGTGCAGCCGTGCCTGGACATGATTTCTCATAAGGCAAGAGCCTCGGCCGGACTTGTATCACTGAGAGACTGGCTGTTGCCGGTGTTGATGAATGGGCAGGTGAGGGTATAAGACAGACACCACAAAAATGATTTTAAAATCAAGGTTGAATCAATTTTCATGCAAGATTCATGCAAGAATCCACCGTCAGCAATATGGGCGGTGGTTTTATATTTCATAAAATTTTCACACAATTTTAGCACTCATCACTTGACAGTGCTAACAACGAGTGTTATATTGACACTGTAAAGAAAAATGTTATAGAAATAGTAGAACAAGCAAACACTATAAACACAGCATGCAGAGAACAAGCATTGAAGAGGAGGCTTGCATATGAATATCTCGAAATTTACACAGAAATCCATGGAATCCGTGGAGCGGTGTGAGAAACTTGCCTATGAATATGGCAATCAGGAAATCGAACAGGAACATCTCCTTTACAGCCTTCTTACCATAGAAGACAGTCTGATTTTAAAACTGATGGAGAAGATGGAGATTCATACGCCGCATTTTCTGGAGCGTGTGGGGAAAGCCGTGGAGAAGCGGGTAAAGGTACAGGGCGGCCAGGTCTATATGGGCAAAGATCTGAACAAGGTGCTGGTGAGCGCGGAAGACGAGGCAAAGCAGATGGGGGACGAATATGTGTCCGTGGAACATCTTTTCCTGACGATGCTGAAATATCCCAACCGGGAAATTAAAGCCATCTGGCAGGAATATGGTATTACAAGAGAGCGTTTCCTGCAGGCCCTTTCCACGGTCAGAGGCAATCAGCGCGTGACCAGCGACAATCCGGAAGCCACCTACGATACACTGGAGAAATATGGTCAGGAACTGGTGGAAAAGGCGCGGCAGCAAAAGCTGGACCCGGTCATCGGCAGAGATCATGAGATCCGAAATATCATCCGCATCCTTTCCCGTAAAACAAAGAACAATCCTGTGCTGATGGGCGAGCCGGGTGTGGGCAAGACGGCGGTGGTGGAAGGACTGGCACAGCGGATTGTGCGGGGGGATGTGCCCCAGGGACTGAAAGATAAAAAGATATTTGCACTGGATATGGGCGCTCTGGTTGCAGGAGCCAAGTACCGGGGTGAATTTGAAGAACGTCTGAAAGCCGTACTGGAGGATGTCAAGAGCAGCGAGGGACAGATTATCCTCTTTATAGACGAATTGCACACGATTGTGGGCGCGGGGAAAACGGATGGTGCGCTGGATGCCGGCAATATGTTAAAACCCATGCTGGCCAGAGGGGAACTGCACTGTATTGGCGCTACCACACTGGACGAATACAGGCAGTATATTGAAAAAGACGCGGCGCTGGAGCGGCGGTTCCAGCCTGTGATGGTGGAAGAACCCACTGTGGAAGACACCATTTCCATTCTGCGGGGGCTCAAGGAACGATATGAAGTGTTCCATGGAGTCAAAATCATGGACGGTGCACTGGTCAGTGCGGCAATGCTGTCCAACCGCTATATATCGGACCGGTTTCTGCCGGATAAAGCCATTGACCTGGTGGATGAGGCCTGTGCGCTGATTAAAACAGAACTGGATTCTCTGCCCACGGAGTTGGATGAATTGCAGCGCAGGGTGATGCAGATGGAAATCGAAGAGGCGGCGCTGAAAAAAGAAGATGACCGTCTGAGCCGGGAGCGTCTGGAGGCTCTGCAGAAAGAACTGGCGGAACAGAAGGCAGAATTCCGGAATCGAAAGGCACAATGGGATAATGAAAAAGCCTCTATCGAAAAGCTGTCTCATCTGCGGGAGGAAATCGAGAATCTCAACAGTCAGATTCAGATTGCCCAGAGAGAGGGAAATCTGGAAAAAGCGGCGGAACTGAGTTACGGCAAACTGCCCGCTCTGAAAAAGCAGCTTGAAATAGAAGAGGAAAATACGAAAAAGCAGGAACTCTCCCTTGTGCATGAGAGTGTGTCAGAGGAAGAGATTGCCAGAATTATTTCCAGGTGGACCGGTATACCGGTGGCGCGGCTGACAGAAAGTGAGCGAAACAAGACGCTGCATCTGGACGATGAACTGCACAGACGCATTGTGGGACAGGATGAGGGCGTTACCAAGGTCACAGAGGCCATTATCCGTTCCAAAGCGGGCATCAAAGATCCGGGAAAACCCATTGGATCCTTTCTGTTCCTGGGGCCCACCGGCGTTGGGAAGACAGAACTGGCCAAAGCTCTGGCGGCAGCATTGTTTGACGATGAAAACAATATGGTCCGCATTGATATGAGCGAGTATATGGAGAAATATGCCGTGTCCAGGCTGATCGGAGCGCCTCCCGGATATGTGGGATATGAAGAGGGCGGGCAGTTGACCGAGGCAGTCAGAAGAAAACCGTATTCGGTAGTGCTGTTTGACGAGATTGAAAAAGCCCATCCGGATGTATTCAATGTACTCCTACAGGTACTGGATGACGGCCGGATTACCGATTCCCAGGGACGCACGGTGGACTTTAAGAATACCATTCTGATTATGACATCCAATATCGGCGCCCATCATCTGCTGGAAGGGATTGATGAAACAGGGGAAATCAAAGAGGCGGCACAGGAACATGTGATGCAGGAACTGCATGCCTCTTTCCGGCCGGAATTCCTGAACCGTCTGGACGAAACCGTGCTGTTTAAACCTCTGACAAAAGACAATATCGGCGGTATCATTCATCTGATTATGGCGGATCTGAACCGGCGTCTGGCGGATCGGGAGCTTTCCGTAGCGCTGACGCCGGAGGCGGAATCCTATATTGTGGACCAGGCATATGACCCGGTCTATGGTGCAAGGCCGCTGAAACGGTTTATACAGAAGCATGTGGAAACACTGTCTGCAAAACTGATCCTGTCCGACGGGGTTGGAGGCGGCGATACCATCCGTATTGTGTTAAAGGACGGGAAACTGGCAGCGGAGAAATCCCAAAATTAAGCCAGAGGCTTACAGCCGGTTTTTTCCAGTAATTCTTCCATGGTGTGGAGTTCACAGTCCGCATGGATTCTTCCACGGCTGCCCCATACGGCCAGTGCGAAATCCACATGGGCTGCCCGGGCGCATTCCATATCATACCGGCTGTCTCCGATATAGAGCACCTCTTCCGGCGCGGCTTTTGTCTGCTGCATATAATGCAGGAGCGGCGCCGGAGAAGGCTTGTGCCGGTCTGTGTCGTCTGCGCATACGACGGTTTCAAAATATCCGGCAGAGGGACGTTTGCCGAAATCATTCTGATAATGGCTTTTTAACTGGGATGTGACGATGCCCAGATGAAAGCCATTGCGGGAAAGGGTATCCAGAACCTGCTCGATTCCATCGAAAAAGCAGACCGTATGATTGAATTCCTGCAAGTACCGGACCCAGACTTGCAGCGTATGTGGGATGTCGGTTATACCCAGTTTTTCCAGCGCTTCTTTTCCCGGTATGCCCAGGGCAAACGTCAGGTCTTCGCATGCCATGTCTTTTCCGTGTAATTCTTTGAGCGTCTTTTGCAGAGAATGCAGGACGGAATATTCCGTATCCAGAAGCGTTCCGTCGATATCAAAAATAATGTGTTTGTAACCCATGGTTTTCCTCCCTGATTGTGAGTGTTATTTGGTTTTACAGTGGATCCTGATTGAAAATGAGCAGCAGAAAAGGATTTTGCATATTTATGTGAATGTATGTCATTATAGTATGGATTGATGTGAGATGCTATCGCGTGTCCGCCAATCCATATCAATATCCTGCCATTTATGGCATGGCAGTATGCAGGGAAAGGGAGCCGTTTTGTAAGAATTTGTCCTGTTATGGAAAAATGGCATGGTTTGAAACAAATCTGAGATTGAAACAATCCTGTGTTTATGATACAGTTTTATCAGGGATGTACTGATTATAAAACAGATAAAAGAAGGGTGCAATATGTTTCAATATGTACTGTTTGATCTGGACGGGACACTGACAGATCCCAGGGAAGGTATTACGAAAAGTGTACAGTTTGCGTTGATGCAGCAGGGCATTCATGAGCCGGATCTGAGCAGGCTGGAACCGTTTATCGGGCCGCCGCTCCTGGACAGCTTCATGGATTTCTATGATATGACCCAGGAACAGGCGGCCATAGCTGTTGCGGATTACCGAAAACGGTTTGCGCCCATCGGCATATTTGAAAATAAAGTGTATGCGGGCATACCGGAAATGCTGGGGCATCTGAAGGACGCAGGCATAAAGCTGGCGGTGGCGTCCAGCAAACCGGAAGAGTATGTGATCCGGATTCTGGAGCATTTTAAACTGGACGGCTGCTTTGATGTGGTCGTGGGCAGCAATATGGATGGCAGCCGGTGCGATAAGGAAGAAGTGGTGGAAGAAGCGCTGCGCCGTCTTGGGAAGGATCCGGGGACAGGCGCCATGGTGGGGGACCGCAAATTTGACATATATGGTGGTAAACAGTTTGGCCTGACCACAGTGGGGGTTGCTTTCGGCTACGCCGGCAAGGGCGAACTGGAGGCGGCCGGTGCAGACTACATCGCCAAAACCGTGGGCGCATTGGAAGCGTTTCTGCTGAAAGGCACCGGGGCAAAAAAGAAAGATGTAAATGGGAATAAAACAGTGGCTGAGCCAAAGGAAAGTCCCGATGGCAAATCGGCGTTTTTTATGAAAGCCTGGGAGATTATGTTCCCCTTTATCCTGTATTATCTGGGCAGCAATGTCTGCTATATTGTGATTATTACGCTGTTTCGTATGCTGCTGGCAGGCGGCGCCGGTTTTGACTGGATGCATGAGAACAGTGTGGGTATGGCAAGTCTTGCAAAAGCCTGTTCCATGCTGGCAGGCGCAGGGGTGTTGATCCCGTTCTTCCGAAAAGAGCAGACTGCCTGGCAGGCCAGAACAGAGGCTTCTTTTCCGACCATGGGATTTCTGGCCGCATCGTCTGCGCTGGGTATCAACATTGTATTCGGACTTCTGCAGATTGCGGCAATGTCTATAGGGTATTATGAAACGGAGCGGATGCAGTATCAGATTCCCTTTCTGCCTGGGCTGATTCTGTATGGACTGATTTCCCCTCTGGCGGAAGAATTGTTATTTCGGGGGATGATTTATAACCGGATGAAGAAATATTTTTCCATATGGACATCCGGCATTGCCTCCTCCGCTTTGTTTGGCCTGTATCATGGCAATGTGGTGCAAACCTTGTATGGCATGCTCATGGGGATGATACTGGTGTATGCGTATGAGATGACCGGCAATTTTAAAATACCGGTGATGATGCATGGGGTGGCGAATGCCTGTGTTTTTACCACAACCTATTATCCGGCAGTGGGAACGGTTACGGGTATGCCCGTAAATTGTGTGCTGTTTCTGGTGGTTTCCGGGGTATGCTTTGGTATGATACAAAAGAAGCGGATTGAGATATAGGATTTTTTACCATGTAATTCAGGTCTTTACAACAGAGAAAAAACAGTGTATGATAAAGGCCGTAACAAAACAGATATTAAAAAAGAATCCGAAGATGGACAACTGCGAAGAGGCGGTGACATCTTCGGTTTTTGTGTTTTGGGCTTTCACATATCAGAAGTGGGCTGGTGTGATCTGCTTCGACAATACAGAATGAAAGGAATGGTATGCATATGTTTAACGCAAATCGCGGGCGGTTAACCCCGCCGCTGTATCGGGAGAGCTTTGAGCATGACAACTGCGGCATTGGCGCCTGTGTCAATATCCGGGGCGTGAAAAGCCATGAGATCGTGGAGAATTCCCTGAAAATAGTGGAAAATCTGGAGCACCGGGCCGGTAAGGACGCAGAGGGCGAGACAGGCGACGGCGTGGGTATTCTGGTACAGATTTCGCACCGCTTTTTTTCGAAAGTGACGAAGCCGCTGGGGATTGCCCTGGGCGGAGAGCGGGAATATGGCATCGGGATGTTTTTCTTTCCCCAGGATGAACTGAAACGGAACCAGTCCAAAAAGATGTTTGAAATCATCGTTCAAAAGGAAGGACTGGAATTTCTGGGCTGGCGGACTGTGCCCACCGAACCGGAGGTTCTGGGGCATAAGGCGTTGTCGTGTATGCCCTGTATTATGCAGGCTTTTATCAGGAAACCGGACGGGGTGGAAAAAGGGCTGGCCTTTGACCGGCTTTTGTATATTCTGCGCCGTATTTTCGAGCAGTCCACAGACAATACTTATGTGGTTTCCCTGTCCAGCCGGACCATTGTCTACAAGGGGATGTTTCTGGTGGGTCAGCTCAGGACTTTTTTCCGGGATCTCCAGAGCGGGGACTATGATTCTGCCATTGCGGTGGTACATTCCCGCTTTTCCACCAATACGAATCCCAGCTGGGAGCGGGCCCATCCCAATCGCCTGATTGTGCACAACGGGGAAATCAATACCATACGGGGCAATGCGGACAAGATGCTGGCCAGAGAAGAAAATATGGAATCGGAGGCGCTTTTGGGACAACTCCACAAGGTGCTTCCGGCCATCAACGCTTCCGGATCGGATTCTGCCATGCTGGACAATACGCTGGAATTTCTTGTGATGAGCGGTATGGATCTGCCGCTGGCGGTGATGATCACCATTCCGGAGCCCTGGGCGAATAACCGCACCATGAGTCAGAAGAAAAAAGATTTTTACCAGTATTATGCAACCATGATGGAGCCATGGGACGGGCCGGCCTCTATTGTCTTTTCCGACGGCGATATGATGGGGGCGGTGCTGGACCGGAATGGCCTGCGTCCCTCCCGGTATTATATTACAGACGATGATCAACTGATCTTGTCCTCCGAAGTGGGAGTGCTGGAGATCGACCCGGCGAAAATTGTGAAAAAAGAGCGTCTCCATCCGGGGAAAATGCTGTTGGTGGATACCATGCAGGGCCGGATCATAGAGGATGACAGTCTGAAGGAAGCCTATGCTTCCAGACAGCCTTACGGCGAATGGCTGGACAGCAATATGATCACCCTGAAAAGCCTGAAAATTCCCAACAGGCGGGTGCCGGTATTTACCGATGAGGAACGGCAGCGGATGCAGAAAGCCTTTGGATACACCTATGATGAACTCAGGACAAGCATCCTGCCCATGGCGTTGCAGGGCGGGGAGGCCATTGCGGCCATGGGCGTAGATACGCCGTTGCCGGTTCTGAGCCGGACATACCATCCGCTGTTCCATTATTTCAAACAACTGTTTGCCCAGGTGACCAATCCTCCCATCGACGCTATCCGGGAGGAGGTGGTCACATCCACCACCGTATATATCGGCCGGGAGGGCAATGTGCTGGAGGAGACACCGAAAAACTGTAATATCCTCAAAGTGAATAACCCCATCCTGACCAACACCGACCTGCTGAAAATCAAGTATATGAAGGCGGAAGGGTTTCTGGTGGAAGAAGTACCCATTCTCTACTATAAAAATACCAGTCTGGAACGGGCCATTGAACGTCTGTTTGTGGAAGTGGACCGGGCGTACCGGGACGGGGCCAATATCATCATTTTAAGTGACCGGGGTGTGGACGAAAATCATGTGGCGATCCCCTCCCTGCTGGCCGTGTCCGCCCTCAATGAATATCTGGTGCGGACGAAAAAACGGACGAGTGTGGCGCTCATTCTGGAATCCGGGGAACCGAGAGAAATCCATGATTTTGCCACGCTGCTGGGGTACGGCGCCTGCGCCGTCAATCCCTATCTGGCACTGGAGTCCATCCATGAACTGGTCGGCAGTGGGATGCTGGATAAGGACTATTATGCGGCGGTGGAGGATTATACCCATGCAGTGCTCCATGGCATTGTGAAGATTGCCTCCAAAATGGGGATTTCCACCATTCAGTCCTACAAGGGGTCGCAGATTTTTGAGGCCATCGGTATCAACATGGATGTGATCAACAAATATTTTACCAATACGGTGAGCCGGGTGGGCGGCATTTCCCTGAGCGATATAGAGAGGCAGCAGGATATGCTGCATTCGGGCGCATTTGACCCGCTGGGCCTGGAGACGGATCTCACCCTGGACAGCCCCGGCAGCCATAAGATGCGCAGCGGCGGTGAAGAACATTTGTACAATCCGGCCACCATCCATCTTTTACAGGAGTCCACAAAGCGGGGCGACTACGAACTGTTCAAACAGTACACCGCGCTGGTCAATGCAGAAGACCCGGTGAAAAATCTCCGGGGACTGATGGATTTTCGCTATGCGAAAAAGCCCGTTCCCATTGAAGAAGTGGAGAGTGTGGAGAATATCGTTACCCGTTTTAAGACCGGCGCCATGTCCTACGGTTCCATCTCCCAGGAGGCCCATGAGACATTGGCTGTGGCCATGAACCGGCTGCACGGCAAGTCCAATTCGGGCGAAGGCGGCGAGGACGTGGAGCGGCTCAGCGTGGGAGCGGACGGGGTCAATCGCTGTTCGGCCATCAAACAGGTGGCCAGCGGCCGTTTCGGTGTGACAAGCCGTTATCTGGTCAGTGCCCGGGAGATTCAGATTAAGATGGCCCAGGGGGCAAAGCCGGGCGAGGGCGGCCATCTGCCCGGCGGTAAGGTCTATCCCTGGATTGCCAGGACGAGACATTCCACGCCGGGGGTGGGGCTGATCTCTCCGCCGCCGCACCATGATATTTATTCCATCGAAGATCTGGCGCAGCTTATCTATGATCTGAAAAATGCCAATCAGGACGCCCGGATTTCTGTGAAACTGGTATCGGAGGCCGGTGTGGGCACCGTGGCGGCCGGCGTGGCCAAGGCGGGGGCACAGGTCATTCTCGTATCGGGCTATGATGGCGGCACGGGCGCGGCGCCCCGCAGTTCTATTCACAATGCGGGTCTGCCCTGGGAGCTGGGACTGGCGGAAACACATCAGACGCTGATTATGAACGGCCTGCGGGGCAAAGTCCGCATTGAGACAGACGGAAAACTGATGAGCGGCAGAGATGTGGTGATTGCCGCCATGCTGGGCGCGGAAGAATTCGGATTTGCCACAGCGCCTCTTGTGACCATGGGATGTGTTATGATGCGCGTCTGCAATCTGGATACCTGTCCCGTGGGCGTGGCTACCCAGAATCCCGCGCTGCGCAGAAATTTCCGTGGCAAACCGGAGTATGTCATGAATTTTATGCGCTTTATCGCCCAGGAAATGCGGGAATATATGGCCAGACTGGGCATCCGCAAAGTGGACGATCTGGTGGGCCGCACCGACCTGCTGATACGCAGGAAAACGGTGGGAGAACAGGGAGATAAGATAGACCTGCACAATCTATTGGAAAATCCCTATGCGGGCAGCCGGGAGAACGTCATCTTTGATCCGAAACAGGTATATGATTTTGCACTGGAAAAGACACTGGATGAACAGGTACTTTTGCGTCGCCTGGGAAAATCACTGGAGAGGGGAGAAGCGCGCAGTCTGGAAGTGGAAGTGGGCAATACGGACCGGGCGTTCGGCACGATACTGGGGTCCGAGATTACTAAGCGGTTCGGCGATACGCTGGCAGAGGACACATACCGCATCATCTGCCGGGGCGCGGGCGGCCAGAGTTTTGGCGCTTTTATTCCCGGAGGGCTGACACTGGAACTTGCCGGGGACAGCAACGATTATTTTGGCAAAGGGTTGTCCGGCGGTAAACTGGTCATTGCGCCACCTGTGGGCAGCCGCTTCAGACAGGATGAAAATATCATCATCGGCAATGTGGCCCTCTATGGCGCCACCAGCGGCAAAGCCTTTATCTGCGGGGTGGCCGGAGAGCGGTTTGCCGTGCGCAATTCCGGCGCTGTGGCGGTGGTGGAAGGCGTGGGAGACCATGGCTGTGAATATATGACCGGCGGCCGGGTGGCCGTGCTGGGAAAGACGGGGAAAAATTTCGCGGCGGGCATGAGCGGCGGCATCGCCTACGTACTGGATGAGGACAACGATTTATATACACGGGTGAACAAGGAAATGGTGTCCTCTTCCGAGATCACGTCCAAATATGATGTGCTGGAATTAAAGGAAATGATTCGGGAACATGTGGCATGTACCGGCTCAGAAAAAGGGAGAGAGATCCTTGATCATTTTGGGGAGTATCTGCCCAGATTCAAAAAGATTATTCCCCATGACTATGACAGAATGTTAAAGACCATCGTGCAGATGGAAGAAAAGGGACTTTCCGCAGAGCAGGCCCAGATTGAGGCATTCTATATGAATATGAAAAAGTAAGGAGGGAAGAGCAATGGGAAAACCAACAGGATTTATGGAATATGCGCGTCAGACTTCAAAAGCGGAGCCGCCAAAGGCGCGGGTGAAACATTTTAACGAGTTCCATCTGCATCTTCCGGAAAAAGAGCAGCAGCTTCAGGGCGCCCGCTGTATGGAGTGCGGCGTGCCTTTCTGCCAGTCCGGCATGATGCTGGGAGGCATGGCCAGCGGCTGCCCGCTGCACAATCTGGTGCCGGAGTGGAATGATCTGGTCTATATGGGCAACTGGGAACAGGCGTATAACCGTCTGAAAAAGACCAACAACTTTCCGGAATTTACATCCAGAGTGTGCCCGGCCCTCTGTGAGAATGCCTGTACCTGCGGCCTCCTCGGAGAACCGGTGGCCACAAAGGAAAATGAATATGCCATTATCGAGCATGCCTATGAAAGGGGCTATGCCAAAGCCTGTCCGCCCAGAGTGAGGACCGGGAAAACAGTGGCTGTGATCGGCAGCGGTCCCGCAGGGCTGGCTGCGGCGGATCAGCTCAATAAAAGAGGCCATAGCGTGACGGTGTTTGAACGTGCAGACCGGCCCGGCGGCCTGTTGATGTACGGCATCCCCAATATGAAACTGGAAAAACGGATTGTGGAACGTAAAATCAGAATCATGGAGGAGGAAGGCGTTACCTTCATGACCGGCATCAATGTGGGCAGGGATGTGAAAGGGGAGAAATTGCTCCATGACTTTGACCGAGTTGTCCTGGCCTGCGGCGCAACCAATCCCAGAGACATCAAAGCGCCGGGACGGGAAGCAGAAGGCATACATTTTGCGGTGGATTTCCTGGCGGCCAACACAAAGAGCTTACTGGAGTCCGGCCTGTCCGACTGCAACTATGTGAACGCCAAAGGAAAGGACGTGGTGATCATCGGCGGCGGGGATACGGGAAATGACTGTGTGGCTACCTGCATCCGGCATGGCTGCAAGTCTGTGACCCAGATCGAGATGATGCCCAAGGCGCCCGATTGCCGGGCGGAAAACAATCCATGGCCCCAGTGGCCCAGGGTTTGCAAGACTGACTATGGTCAGGAAGAGGCCATCGCTCTCTTAGGCCGCGATCCCCGTATCTATGAATCCACGGTAAAGGAATTTATGAAGGATAAGGACGGGAAACTGACCGGGGTGAAAATCGTAAAGCTGTGCCAGGAAAAAGAGGAAAGCGGGCGTATGGCGATGAAGGAAGTACCGGGCAGCGAACAGGTACTGAAAGCGCAGCTTGTGTTGATTGCGGCCGGCTTTCTGGGCAGTGAGAACTATGTGGCGGAGTCTTTCGGCGCAGCGTTGGATGCGCGGGGAAATATAAAGACACAGCCAGGCAGTTACCGCACCCATGTGGAACGTGTTTTTGCCACAGGCGATATGCGCCGGGGCCAGTCGCTGGTCGTATGGGCCATCCGGGAAGGCCGGGAGGCCGCCAGAGCGGTGGACGAGAGCCTGATGGGCTATACCGGCCTGGGTGTGCAGTGAAGTATACATCCCCTTTCTGTTTTCTGCATATTTTATAAACATAGCACAAACCAATAGAGACAACCCGTCTCCTTTTCTGTTATAATGTGAATGGTCATTTTTCCGGAACTTTTGCAGGACTTTGCGGCACAGCTCTGCAAAAGTCACGGAAGAAGCAGAAAATGATGAGATGGGAGATCAGTGTTATGAAGTGTGTAAGAAATACCTTGTTGTTTGCCTTGTTTTTTATGTTGATTTTTTTGCAGCCATGTTCGGTGAATGCAGCAGAAGAGGGGGCCGCTGCCCCAGAGGAAGCGGCCCCTTTGGTCTGTGTTGTCCGTTTTTCGGGTGCGGGGCTGTGTGTATATGGCGATCCGTCTTTGGCGGGTGTCCCTGTTGCCGTATTGGCTGATCAGACACAGGTACAGGTTCTGGAAGGTCCCATGGACTTTGTTGCCAGGATACGGGTGCCGGGGACAGAGGTGGAAGGCTATACGGATATGCGGTTTCTGGGACAGGCCGATGCCATTGTGGCCGATGACGGACTGTATACATATGAAGAGATGGAAGAGGATATTCGTCAGCTCCAGGCCAGATATCCGGGACTGCTGCGGGTGGATGTAACAGGAACGTCTGCGGACGGCAGGAATCTCTATGCCCTGACCATGGGAGGGGAAAATCCCACACAGCATATTCTGGTGCATGCCGGTATTCATGCCCGGGAATATATCAATCCCCTGCTTGTGATGGAGCAGCTTGAAAAGTGTCTGGCTTTTTATGACAGGGGGCAGTTTTTCGGAACGTCTTACCGGGATCTGTTTTCCAATGTGGCTGTTCATATTGTACCTATGGTGAATCCGGACGGGATTGCCATCAGTCAGTTTGGGGAAGCCGCTCTGCGTTCGCCGGATCTGGTACAGATGGTGCGTGCCTGCTATGCATATGATGTGGCAGCGGGACGGACAAAGCAGCCTTATGAAATCTATCTGACCAGATGGAAAGCCAATGCCCGCGGTGTGGATCTGAACAAAAACTTTCCCTTTGGTTTTGCGCTGGGAATGAAGGCGACACAGCCTTCCTATGCGGGGTATTCGGGCCTGCTTCCTTTTTCCGAGCCGGAAGCGGCATCACTGGGCTCCGTTACTCTCCAGTATCAGCCCTCCGTGGTGATCAGCTATCATTCCATGGGCGAAGTTGCATACTGGAACACGACAGAAAGCCGGTATACGGAAATAAACAGGGGATTTTCATCCTATATGCTTACGCTTGTCCCTTACAGGAGAATGGGAGGCGGAGGCGCATCCGGCAGTTATCTGGATTGGATATACAGTGGTGAAACGCCAGTCCGTTCCATTACCTTTGAAACCGGCAATGTGGAGTGTCCCCTTCCGGCCAGCCAGTATCCGAAAATCCGGGTTCAGCATGATGCTGTGCTGCCGGCGGCTGCCTGGTATGCCTCCTCAGGACTTTGAGGATTCTGAAAAGTTTATGGCAGCTCATTGGATTTTACTCATGCATCTGTTATAATCTATGATATAAGTTTCACGATTTACGCACTGTTTGGATACAATTCAAAAATCAGATGTTTGACAGGAAAAATGGATTGAAAAATTATGAAATGAGCTGTTGTAAGGATTTGAAAGCAGGTAAAGGAGTGGGGAGATGCAGTTTGTAAAGAGTGATGATCTGAAGATCGGGATGCGTCTGGCGCGGCCGATTTATAACCGGAACGGTGTATTGTTGTATGAGCGCAATTCCAAGCTGACCGGGCAGGGGATTATGAGCATTAAAGCGTTCGGTCTGATCGGAATCTTTATTCTGGAACCGGCGGAGCCTGTACCGCCGATGACTGAGGACGATATAGAGTTTGAGCGTTTTCAGATGATGCAGGTATTTGGCATTGAAGAAGAGATGAAGCGAATGTGGCAGAACCGTAAAGCCGGTAAAATCGAGACGATTGTCAGCAATATTATCAAGAGTTACGGGCACCTGGATCATAAAATCAACTTTATCCAGGGACTCAGAAGCCGGGAAGACTATCTGTATAAGCATTCTTTGAATGTAGCCATGCTCTGTGCCATGTTCAGCCATGCGCTGCGGCTGAAGGCCGAATACCAGCATTCCGTTGTACGGGCAGCGGTATTGCATGACATCGGGCAACTCAAGTTACCGCGGGAATTGATCGGTAAGAATGATCTGGACGAGGACGAAAAGAAAATTCTGGATGCAAAAGAGGCGGAAGGCTTTCGGATTCTGGACCAGGTATATGCGGATGATCCTTCCGTGAAACGGATCTGCGCCCAGTGCTACCATGTGGTTCGTGAGTTCCAGGAGGGGCGCAGGGTTGAGGGACGCCTGACGCCGGAAGCCATGATTATGATTGTGGCTCAGACGTTTGACCAGATGACTGCCATGCAGTTCGGTCAGAACCCGGCATCCGAAGTCAAGGCCCTCAAACATTTGCTGAATCATCCGGAGATATATGATGAGGATGTAGTTGCAGCGTTGATTGATTCCATCCATATTCTGGCGCCCGGCACCAGCGTGGAACTGAACAATAAAGAAAAAGCACTGGTAATCAGTCTGAATCCGGAAGATATTCTGCGGCCCATGCTGCTGAATTTCAAAGACAACAGCATCATTGATCTGAGTCTTCGAGGCAACCGGCAACTGGAAATTACAGATATTATGAAGACGATGGATAACCGCCATGTGATGGATACGGCTTTGCTGAAACAACACGGATTTCAGGTGGAAGAGCCAAATTATGTAGAGGTACCGGCAGAAGCATAAAAGCCCGGGTGCTGATACGACGACAAAACAGGCAGGCAAAGCGTACTTTCTATTGTGTACATGACAGCAAAAACGCCCGGGGTTACAGAGTGGCTTTTTTGACCCGTGTCATTGCATTGCTTACAGGTGGAAGCATGAGAATCATTATGGTAATAATGCCCTCCGAGAAAATATAAATGCCATTGTATACAAGGGAATAGGGCAGCAGATCCCAGCCCTCCCAGGCGTAGGAAGCAAAAAATATATAGCCGGAGAGGACGACAAACACATATCTGCCCAGGATACCGGCGATATATCCTTTGATCAGCCCGTATCTGGCATCGGAAAAAAGACCGGAGAGACCCAAAGCGCCGAAAGCCAGCAGGTAGTCCACAACAAGCTGGGCCGGAAACAGGACATAGGGGTCGATGAGTATTTGCAGCACACCATAGGCAACTCCGGTGATCAGACCCGCTCCCAGTCCGAACCAGTAGCCGGGCAGGCAGACCGCCAGCATGGAGAACAGTGTGACAGAGCCGCCGTATGGAAAGTGAAACAGCTTGATATTGGAAAGTACGGTGCCCAGGGCGATGGAGACAGCACAGAAACAGAGCTGGCGGACAGACAGTTTCCTGCTTTTTTTGCCTGAAAGGAACATGGCGGTCAGCAACAGGACAAAAATGATGACGGCCAGCAGCAGATTGCCGTATGTGGTGGGAATATAGGTTACTTTTCCCCATTCATCTGTGACGGTTTCGTAGAACATAAAAAAATCCTCCTTTGCATTACAACAAAAAGAGGGGCTGCTGAAAAGAGCATATAATTCTGCTCTGCTTCCTTACGCCGGTATTATCCGGTTCAAGTAATGAGGGTTTAAAACGGCAGGCCGTTTCGTCTCAGCAATAAGCACCCCTAGCGTGTAATATATGTGATTGGTTTGTGGAAAAGACGCAGCATTGATGCTGCGTTTTCCTGTTTGTTTCATAGGAAAGTGCGTCCTATGAAACAAAAGAGATGCGCAGCTTCGCGCGCGGAACAAAAGCAGCGCTTTCCGGAAAATCCGGACGCGAAAGTGTGCGGAGCGCACTTTTGTTCTGACAATAAAAAGCCCATATTGTCTGCTTTCTGTTGTTTACTATAAACGGTAATTTGTGGAATGTCAAGAACGAACCTGCTTGTTTTTTCTGTATGTACTGGGGCTTATGCCCATTTTCCGGCTGAAAATTCTGGAAAAATACAGAGGATCTGTGTAGCCTGTGGAGTGCGCGATAATGCGCACGGACAGGTCGGTATCTTTCAGGAGAATACATGCCTGGCGGAGCCGATAATCCAGGAGATAACCCTGGACGGAAAATCCGGTAAAGGATTTGAAAATGCGGTGCAAATAGGAACGGTTGATATTCAGGTGATCCGCTATATCCTGTATGGTAATGGGATCGCAGTAATACCCTTCGATATATTTCAGAGCCTGTTCCACGTAACCAGATTTTTTTTCATCAGGAGAAGCCTGGCTGCCGGGAAATTTTCGAGCCAGAAGAAACAGATATTCATACATAATACTGTTCATAATCAGGTCACGGTTTTGGGGCAGCTTATCCGCTTCAAACATTTTTTCGTGGCAAAGACGTATCTGGTCGTCCTGGCCATAGTGAACCGTCAGCCTGTCTGGGAGGGAAGTTCGTTCCAGATAGCCCTTCACTTTAATACCCTGCATGCCGATCCATGTATAACTCCAGGGATCATGCGCATCTGCTTCATAATAAATGAGTTCTCCGGGACAGATCAGAAAAGCGTCCCCTTCTCCCAGCCGAAAGAGCTTTCCTCTTGCTTTGTATATCCCACAGCCGCCTAACACATAGTGAATCAGATAACCATTGCGCAGTATGGGGCCATAGCTGTGTCCTTTTTCACAGTTTTCGTAACCGCATGTATAGATCATTGCGTCAATATTTCTGAAAAAATCATTGGAAAAATTGTAGTCCTGCATAGATGGTTCTCTTTCTGTATCAGATAGTCATAATACTCAATGTCCAGGCGACATAAGTCCATGTACTTAAAAGTATACCGGATTATAATAATAAATACAAGAGACGGATAAAAAAGCTGATAACCCCTCTTATATTGCGCGCATATAGAATCCGGAGACAGAAGGCTTTTTTTGAAAAGAGAAAAGGAGGAGCGTTACATGGATGCAAATAAGCGGGAGAGATATGAAAAAATCTCCATACAGCTTACAAAACTGATGGGAGGCAGGGAGAATATTCAGGGAGTGGCCCACTGTGCGACACGTCTCAGAATCGTTCTGAATGACAATGATCTGGCGGATTTAAAGGCAGTGGAGGATGTGGACCTTGTGAAGGGCGTTTTCGTGGCCGGGGATCAGGTACAGATCATATTTGGCGCTGGTCTGGTGAATGATGTGTATGAAGTGTTTGCAGAACACAATCAGATGAAAAATATGAGCCTGAGCGATCTGAAAACAGTGGCCAATAAAAAAATGAATCCTTTACAGCGGATTATCAAAGCACTGTCGGATGTATTTGTGGATATTATGCCGGGGATACTTGCGGCGGCTCTGCTTACCGGGCTTTCGGGCGTGCTGGGAAATCTGGAATTTGTGAAAGCCAATGACACACTGTTTGGAATCAACAGGCTGATCAATATTTCATCGGGTGCTATTTTTGGCTTTCTCCCGCTGGCCGTGGCATACAGTGCCTGCAAGCGGTTTGGAGGCAGGCCCATCCTGGGAATTGTCATTGGCTGTATTATGTTAAGTGACAGTCTGGCCAATGCGTATGCCGCTGCCCAGGGGACAGTGGAAGTCACAACCTTACATATTTTTGGCATGGGCGTGGATCTGGTAGGTTTCCAGGGAGGTATTATTGTGGCTCTGTTGATGGGGTTTGTGACGGCGAAACTGGACGGTTTTTTTGAGAAGAAAGTGCCGGAGGTAGTACGGCTGCTGATTTCACCGCTGTTGACCACACTGGTGGGCGCGCTGCTTTTGTTCACCGTAATCGGGCCTGTGGGACGGGGGCTTTCCTCCGGTATTACAAATGGGCTGGTTTGGATGACACAGAATCTGGGTATATTTGGTTATGGAATTTTCTCAGGCTTGCAGCAGTTGGTGGTTATTACGGGGCTGCACCATATTTTTGGCGCCATTGAAGCCCAGCTTCTTGCGGATACAGGGAGAAATTTTATCAATCCTCTCATGTCTGTGGCAATTATCGCTCAGGGCGGCGCCGTACTGGCTTACCTGGCAATGCACAGGAAAAATGTAAAAGTCCGGGAATTGTGTATTCCCAGTTTTATCTCCGTACTCTTTGGCATTACAGAGCCGGCTTTATTTGGTATTAATCTGCGGTACCGTTTTCCGATTATCGGCGGCTGCATTGGCGGGGCCATGGGTGGCGTCATAGTTTATCTGACAAATCTTGCGGCAGTGGGATTTGGAACAACCGTGTTGCCTGGCATTGCGCTGGCAGATCCGGCCGGAAACGGATATGTGAATTATGTAATAGCTCATGGCGTTGCCATTGCAGGCGGATTTATCATGACGCTGATTTTGGGAAGATTTATGGATAAAACCCCGGACGGGGCAGTTGTTGAAAAAGCAGACGAGAAGACGTTTGCCATACAGAATGAGGTGAGCGGGCAAACGGAAACTCCCCCGGAAAATGGAACTGTGGAAGAAGAGCGGTTTTATGGGTATGCGGACGGGCAGTTAATTGCCCTGGAAGATGTGAAGGACGATACTTTTTCCAACAAAATATTGGGAGACGGCGTGGCCATTATACCGGCGGCGGGAAGGGTATACGCGCCCACGGATGGTACCGTCACCAGTCTTTTCGATACAAAACATGCCATATGCTTTACCAGCAGCCAGGGAACGGAAATCCTGATTCATGTCGGGGTGGATACTGTCAATCTGCAGGGACAGTACTTCACGGCGCATGTACAGGACGGAGACAGTGTAGAGCGGGGACAGCTTATGATAGAGTTTGATCAAGAACAGATTGAGAAGGCAGGTTATGATACGGTTATTCCGATGATTTTTACGGATTTGCCGGCGGATAAGAAACTAAAGCTGTCTGCGTCGGGCAATATGAACACCGAGACGGAAGCGGCTGTGGTATGCAGGGTATAGGAACTGACAAAGTCGGGCCTGACTGACCGGGATCCTTTGCCTATGGAACAGAACAGGAAATGAGGAATGGGCATGAACAGAAAACTGATTTTTTTGGATATTGACGGGACACTGGTGTCTGCCATGGCGCCGCCATCAGAACTTGTGGCGGAGGCGGTGCGCGGTGCAAGAGGACATGGACATAAAGTATTTCTGTGTACGGGAAGGAATATGCCGATTATCGGGAACGATATTCTGGATGTGGGATTTGACGGTGTGATAGCCAGCGCGGGGGGACATGTGGAAGTGGAAGGTAAGGTGCTGTTTGACAGCCTTTTGCCAGAGAAAACCATTCAGGAATGCCTTTCCGTATTCCATGCGTATGGCATGTATTGCAGAATCGAGACGCCGGAAGGGATTTATACAGATACACAAATGGAGCACCTTCTGCAAACGGCGCATGCAGATCCGTCCAATTCGGAACTGATCCGTATGCAGAAAGAAATCGAAGCCGGTATCCCGATTTTACCATATGCAGAATATCCTGGAAACGGCGCCTATAAAGTATGCTTTACCAGTGCCGATTTAGAGTCCATCGAACAAACAAAAAAATATCTTGGAGACAGATTCATATATGCGGTACATCCTTATGGGGACAGTACAGCCTGCTTTAACGGGGAGATTATCCCCAAAGGAATTGACAAGGGGAAAGGGATGGAACTGGTGTGTGGATTTTATGGCGCCGGAATGTCGGATACGGTGGCGTTTGGAGACAGTATGAATGATCTTGCGATGATGGATGTCGCGGGAATCAGTGTGGCCATGGGAAATGCATGCACGGAACTCAGAGACATGGCAGATTTTGTCTGTGAAAGCGTTCAGGAAGACGGAATTTATTACGCATTCCGTAGAATGGGAATATGTTAAAAAAATAGATCTGATTTGACAGATCAGGCAAAATAGTAACAAGATATAAGTATTTGCGGAAACGATACAGCCAGACAGTTTTGTCTGGCTGTATTCAGATAACCAGGAAAGAAAAATTATGATACAATATTTGGAAAAACTGTGTATAATGGAACTGTGGCAGGTTCTGCCTGTCAACAGGAAACCAGTTACACCAATGAAATAACAGAAAATGGAGAGATGAAAATGGCGATGATGATAGATACATTGCACCGGGTTTTTACATTACAGACAAAACATTCTACATACCAGATGAAGGCTGATGAGCTGGGTGTGCTGCTCCATACTTATTATGGGGAAAAGACGGATCACAGTGATAAAGGGCTTTTATGTTATCGTTCCGACAGGGGATTTTCCGGAAACCCCTTTGAATTGGGGACTTCGGACAGGACATATTCGCTGGACTCTCTTCCACAGGAGTACAGCGGTTTTGGCACGGGAGATTACCGGATTACCGCTCTGCGGGTTCGGAACCAGGACGGGAGCCAGGCGGTGGATCTTCGCTATACGGGACATCGTGTGGAAAAAGGGAAATACGGGATTCCCGGTCTGCCTGCGGTATATGCGGAAGAGACAGAAGCGGAAACACTGGTTCTCTGCCTGCGGGATGCATGCTCCGGCCTGGAGGTGGAGTTGTATTATGGCATACTGGAAGAGCTGGATACGATTACAAGAGCGGTGAAGATTACGAACCGGGGAAACAAAGCGGTGTTCCTGGAAAAAGCGGCCAGTATGAACCTGGATTGGGAATATGGGGATTTTCAGTGGATTTCCTTTTATGGAAGACACAGTATGGAGATGCATGTCCAGAAGACAGACGTCCATCACGGGATACAGTCTGTGGGGAGTGTCAGGGGCATAAGCAGCCATCAATATAACCCCCTGCTGCTGTTATGTGAGAGAGGGGCCAATGAAACCATGGGAAGCTGTTATGGTTTTTCTTTTGTGTACAGCGGCGAGTTTTTGATGGAACTGGAAAAAGACCAGCTGGATCGGACAAGGCTTCTGTGCGGGATTCATCCGGACAATTTTTCCTGGACGCTGGAGGAAGGGGAAACCCTGTGGCTGCCGGAAGTGATCATGACATACAGTGACCGGGGACTGGGGAAACTGAGCGGGAATTTCCACAGAGTCATCCGGGAACATATCTGCCGTGGAAAATGGAGAGATAAACGCCGCCCGATCCTGATTAATAACTGGGAGGCCACTTATTTTGACTTTACCGGAGAGCGGCTGATTACCATTGCCAGAGAAGCGAAAAAACTGGGGATTGAACTGTTTGTTATGGACGATGGCTGGTTTGGAAAAAGACAGGATGATAATTCCGGACTGGGAGACTGGGTCCCCAATGAACAGAAACTGGACTGCACGTTGCAGGAACTGGCCGGACGCATCGTGGCGGAAGGTATGGAGTTTGGAATCTGGCTGGAGCCGGAAAGCATATCCGTGGACAGTGACTTATACCGCAGCCATCCGGAATGGGCGGTGGAAATTCCCGGAAGAAGGCCCTGCCTGAGCAGAAACCAGCTTGTGCTGGATTTTTCCAGAAGAGATGTGCAGGCGTATATCATTGAAACAATCACGGAACTGTTGCAGGGGATACCGGTGACTTATGTAAAATGGGATTTTAACAGGGCAATCTGTGACAAATTCAGCGGCCTGCTGGACAGTGGCAGACAGGGGGAATTTTCCCACAGATATGTTCTGGGACTGTACAGCGTACTGGAAACACTGATAGAAAATTTCCCGGAAATTCTGTTTGAAGGCTGTTGCGGCGGCGGTGGTCGGTTTGACGCCGGGATACTGTATTATATGCCGCAGATTTGGTGCAGCGATACAACAGACGCCATAGAACGGCTGGGTATTCAGTATGGCGCTTCTTTCGGTTATCCTGTTTCCGCCATGGGTTCCCATGTTTCCACGGTGCCCAATCACCAGACCGGGCGCATCACCCCGCTTTCCACAAGAGGCTGCGTGGCGATGGCCGGTACATTCGGCTATGAACTGGATATAGAGCAGATGACGCCGGAAGAAAAAGAGGAAGTCAGGAAACAGATTGCAATCTTTCAGACCTATGCGCCTCTGATTCAGAAAGGTGTGTATTACAGACTGTCCAGCCCGCTGGAGGGAACCTGTACGGTCTGGGAAATAGCGGACCCGGACGGCAGGGAGGCATTGGTCAGCGCGGTTTATCATCACGCAGAGGCAAATCCCGTACCGGTGAGAGCCAGGGTACAGGGATTGCGGGATGAACTTTATTACCGTCTCCGTCTGCATGAGGACTTTGCGGAGAAATACCCTGAGAGAACGCTGCCCTATGGTTTCGGGCCGGATGAAACCATCAGCGGCGCTGCGCTGCGGCAGTATGGATTCGTGGTGCCGGATGCGGCAGACGGATTCCAGGCATGGCAGATTTCTGTGGAGGTGTGTGGGGAAGGATAATGGGTTTTCTATGGGAACAGAATTGGAGAGCATATGACATTAAATGAGAAAGTCAGTCTGCTGGTACGCTACTGTGCACAGCATCAGTCCCACGGGTTTATGATGGACGAAAGAAATACGGATGAAAGTTTTCATGTGAGTCTGCCGGAAGAGGAACGGATACGCAGTTCTATTGATACAATCCGTGTGATTCTTCTTACCGGCGAAGCGGGGGACGGTAAATCACGGATTTTGCGCAACATCGGCCCTCTGCTTGCCGATCATGATTTCAGTCCGCCCTGTGGGGATTTTTCGGCCCTGCCTGAGGAGCGCAAGAAGGAGCTGATTTTCCGTCTGCGGAAGGTGCTGGACGGAAACTCTGATGAGAAGCTGATGATACTTGCCAATGTGGGCGTCTTTACCCAGACGGCCATCCGTTATGATATTCATCTGATGGAAGAACTGACGGACGGGCGGGAGGATGTCTTTATCTGCAATTTTGAAAAGCGGAATCTGGCGGAGGATAAGGATGTTTTCCGAAAGATTGTAAACAGTTTCCTTGCCTGTGACCGGTTCTGCGCCAGGGGGGACTGTATTTGTTCCGGGAACTGTGCGTATGGAAAAAATATAGAAAAGCTGCTGTCGGACAGCGGTACGGAAGGGCTGCGGGCAATCTGCAATGCGGTTTATCTGACGGGAGGGCATCTGACGTTCCGGGAACTGTTATCTCTGCTTGCCTATGCGGTTACATTCGGACAGGACTGTGGGGAACGGGCGAGGTATATTGCAGAAGGACATGATACGGAACCGTTTCTCTATTACAATATATTTGAAAAAAGTTCCGATGTGCTTTTGCGGAAAATAGCGGATATGGATCCGGCTCTGAAGCGGGGGCCGTGTAAGGGGATTGTCAAAACGAACAGAGATTATATCCGCTGCAGGCGCATGGCATATTTTGAGGAACAGAATGAACAGTATGAGATGCTGCGGGTGGATTATCTGCCGGAATTCCATGGGGTACTGGAGTATATGAACCAGAGGCCCTATCACTATGATGCCTCCAGGGATAAAAACGAGATTTTGCAGATGCTCAAGCGGGGCATCAATAAGATGAGCAGCCAGGGACGGAGCGATACGGGGCTGGTGGTAATGGATACACCGCCGATTTTTGACGGCAGGATCCGGATGGAATTTCTGGGTCTTACGGATGTGGCGCTGATCTGGAACCGTTATGATCTGCGGGCGGGACGGGCATCGGATGGGAGCAGACTGTGGAACCGGTTCTGTCTGAGCTATATGGTCAATACAAAGGAGAAAAAGGAACTGATCAGCCTGGTCATTGACTATCGCCTCTTCCGGTATTTGATGCTGTGCAGTCAGGATTATTTTATGAACCGGAACGCACTGAGTACGGAAGAAAATGCGGTCAATACCTTTTACAGAAAGATCCTGCAGCAGCGGGAACAGATTTACAGTTCCATTGCGATCCGGTTTGAAGAGAAAAGTGAAGAAATCTGTGATTTTTCCCTGCAGGTACATGAGGAAGAAGATTTCTTTTCCGGAGAGACTTCGCGGTCAATCCGGATTCGGAAGGAGGACTGAAGGTTTGGCATCTCAAACAGCAGGAGGGACACAACAGAAAAGAAATGAGGGCATCGCGGCGTATGTTGGTATTTCTGCGCCGGAAACGCCCAGATATCTTCTGACCAATAACTTTCTGGCGGATTATTTTGAAACTTCCAGAGAAGAGGAAGTGTATGATTTTGATACCTTTCTGGAACGGGGCGTATTGTATACGGAAGATGAGGCAAACAGGGAACTGTTAAAAGCGTCCTTTGATCTGTTCCTGAAACGGTATCTGGGGGAAGAGGCGATCCGGGAAGAGAACCGTAAGCTCACCGAGAACAAACACTTTTATTTTCCCCTGATCCCGGAAATGTTAACGGACAGCACAGCCAACCTTCGCCATGTCCTGTACCGTCTGCAAATGCTGGATCAGAAATTTGATTATGACGCCATGCAGAAAAAGCTGGATCACTATATGTTTGCAGATGTCTCCGGGCTGAATTATATCCTGAAAATCCTGTTTCAGGGCAAGGAGCACAGGACCAGATATAAAAGTGCAGAGAAATGGGAGACTACAGAGGAATACTGGAGTATGCTGGATAAGGCGGAACGGGGGCGTATGCTCCGTCTTGGCCAGAGGCTGAGCGGGGATCTGGATACGCTGCTGACCCATCCCTATTTTTTGCAGCTTGATTTTTACCGCCGATACCATTACCTTTCCATGCTGCTGACCAGTTATGTCATTCAGTATATTGTGGTCAGGAAGGACGGGACCACTGGTATTCTGTGCAAAGGAAACCCACTGGACAGCCGTCTGGGCGGCATGCTGCACCGGGCATGTTGCAACAATTATGACAATATCCGCAATCTGTTTCCGTCACTGTTACAGGACTGCTATGAGCAGATGACCAGGAAACTGGTGACGGGAGAGGAAAAACAACTGCACATTGTGGGAAAAGACGGGAATGTGAAAGTCAATGGGAAACCGTTTCAGGATTTTACGGCGGATGTTACAGGACGGAAGGTGAGTAATCATATTGCCTATGACAAACTGATACAGGCTTTTGAACTGGAGGAGGGGAAGGAAAAGACGGTGTCGGTGGAGAATTTTGTGTTGCGGTATATTGACCTGACCAAAACCAGACGCGGCTCCACGCTGACGAAACTGTCTTCCACCCTGACGACAAGCGGAAAGCAGATTGGCATGATTTATCCCCGCAGCAATGTAAGACAAAAGTATTTTGCCATGTCGGAAAATCTGGCGGAGTTTTATGTCAGGCTCTATCTGGCCAGACAGGGGAGGCAGTACGATTATTTGGAACACTTTCTGGCGGATCTGCAGGAGCGGTACCGGATTGTGATCGCAAAATCCCCGGAAGGAGACAAGCGGTTAAAAGCGGTGAAGCCCAGGCTTTCGGCGCAGGATTTTGCCAGGAATCAAGCGGCGTTTATTGATACATTAAACAGTGTAAACTGCCTGATCAAGTTATCGGACAGTGGGTATGTGGTTACGCTGCCGGAGATGAAAGGGGACTTTCGGCTTATATGAAGGATGGGAAGGCGTTACAGCCTTATTTTATCAGATATATACAATGTTACATAGAAGGTCTGACAGCGGGAAAAGGAGAATTTTTCCTGTCTCTGTGCGATATAGAAGAAGAATTTCTGGAACAGACAAAAGGGTCCGATTTCTCCGGCTGTCAGGTAGTGGTGGTGGACAAGGCGGATTATTCGGAGGCGGTTCTCTGGCGGAATGACAGCCGTGTGGGAAAGATTGTGCTTCTGTCAGGGGAAGGGGTGAAACAGATCGACTCCCTGAAGGACTTTAATGAGTATTCTGTGCTGCCTGGCGATATGGAATTGTTGTGGCATTGTCTGGAACGGACGTTTGACATTTCATTGGGGCAGAAGGCCAGGGCATTTCTGGAGGTGATTCTGGAACAGAGCGAAGTTCTGTTTGGGGATCTGTTTGAATATTTGTATAAAAGCATTGCAAAAGGGCGGATTGATTCCGTTAAATTAAATAAGAATCTGCCGATGTTGGAGATTTGGAAAAGTAATAAAGACCGTGTGCTGAATAAGGGAGAAATCCGCAGAATGATTGTCAACTCCCGTTATTCTGTTGTGGAGAGCCGGCTGACCAGAGCGCTGATGAGTCATAAGATTGACAATGAAGAGCAGAAACGAATCATATCCCGTGCCTTATCCGAGGGGGATATGCAGCGCATTTTCATCAATATTGATTATGAAGATATAAAAGAGCATTTAAGACAGATGCCCAGGGAAAAATCATCCCCTGCCTCCGGAACAGATTCCGGGGAAGAAAAATCGTTTCGAAATTCTTATGAGTATCAACTGAGTGAAAATGTGCCGGATCCCATTGAGAAAACAGAACAGGAATGGATGGCTGAACGGACAGGGGAGGATCAGGACATTGAGAATGACTGGAGCCGGTATCGGATTCCCTGGAAGGATGTGCAGGCGGATCAGAGGCGGATCAGACGGCTGCTGGAAAGCCTGAGAGACAGTAATCTTCCGGCATCCAGAATTGGGGCTTATATGGAAAAACTGGAGGGGCTGCTGAGGGCTTTTTCAGGTGCACAGGAGGAGGTGCGCAGGGCTACGCCCATTTGTCTCCGGACATTCTGTCGGGCGGCGTCAGGGTATACCCGGATATATCTGGAACTGCTGGCGGCCCTGATTACTGATGAACTGCTGCGTGATCTGGATGCGGGAAGAGAATTGATCAGGAAAGTGCTTTTGCTTTTTGGCAGGGAGGAGAAGGATAAGATCCGTATGCCCTATTATCATCCGATCCGGGTGTTTTATTATATGACACTTTGCGGATTGTATGAAGGGATTGGGGCGGAACCGGAGCGTGATGAACTGAAAACGCTGGTACTGCTGAAACTGACGGAGCGGGTGGCAATGGAGTTTCCGGTGGAGTTTATGCAGGCGGACGGGAAGCGGTTTGCGCTGGATCAGACGACCATTGAACAGGAATATATGGATTTTGTCGATGTGAATGCGGGGACCGTCTATTCCGTAACGGACTTCAAAATTGTGCAGCAGCAGATCTTGCAATATATTATGCGTAATCCCTATCTGACCGGTTTTACATTTTGTCTGGTGGATATTTCGGACTTGTCAGGCCTGACCGGGCTGGTGGCGCGGATCCGGGAGATGGCGGGCCGGGAGGAGTACCATATCGGCCAGGTGGACTTTTTAATTCTTTCGTCAAAGGAAGAGGACTTGAAAAAAAAGCTTTCCCAGATGTGGGATACCATTGGCTCAGATGATATAGTGCGGTTCCGTTTTGCGAAAAAAGCCTATTCTTCCGGCGGGAAATATGATTTGGAACGGATTGCGCGGGATGCAGATATGGTCATTATGGCAGACAATTCCCTCCTTTACAGGGAACCCCGCCTGGTGGCCGACAGGGAATCCGCCAATGGGTTATATAACCGTCTGGTAGGGTTTGATCTGGAAAAACAGATAAAAAGCTGTATACAAAGCGGCAGATCGGATATATCTGTTATATGGGATACCATGCATCAGATTGTCTCAGGGGGACAGGAAGGTTTCTGGAAATGGAAGAGCCGGGAACTGGACAGCAGGATTCTGGAGTTTATCAACCGGACGATACAAGAGCAACCGGGCAAAGCCTTTGTTGTGCTGAGTTCCAATGAGCAGATTCTTTCTGAAATATACCAGGCGGAGTATATGAAAGTATTCCGCAAACGGTATAACGGAAAAAATATTACCATTCTGTGCTTTGACGCAGAGCCGCAGGCGGATCAGGAAAGCGGGGACGGAAGAATTTCCTGTTCTCTGACGGAATTGTATGATGAAGGCCTGGATCTGAAAGCGATGTCTGAAAAGCTGGTTCCCGGTGTGGCGGATATTCGTCTGGATATCCGGTATGGGCAGGAGAATATCGTCTGTCATTGTACAGCGTTTGTGAAGGAGGAAGAGACGGAGCTTCCCCCTGACTGGAGAGAAATTTGCGGGCAGTGGCTGAACTGGCAGTTTTCTGCATTTTCGGACAGAGGGGATGTGCTTGCGGAATACTTCCGGGAGATGTGGAAAAATCAGCTTTATGCAGGGGGCAGCGGGCTGCTTTCCATATTGCTGGCGGAAAATCTGTGCGGCAGCGGCCGGTTTACCTGTACTTATGAGGCGGCCTTTGCAGACACACGGAAAGGATACAGGCAGGCGGAAACAAACTGTATTCGGGCGATTACAGTACATGAACTGTTACAGTTTGTGAACCGGAAGGCTGTCATCGACGAAAAGGCGGCCAGCCAGTTCCGGGAACGCTTCACGCCTGAACTGCTGAAACATGTTCTGGAAACAGAAAACGGCAGGACACTGCTTGGAGAACGGGAAAAGGCGCAACTGATAAAACTCTGGGAAAGGACAGGAGATACACCGTTATGAAACATAAAATACTTTTCGTAAATTCCTTTAAAGGAGGAGCCGGCAAAACGACCCTGTCGCTGATGCACTGTATCAGCAATCTGTTTGACGGGAATGCTTTTGACAATGTGATTTATATGGATCTGGACATATTGGGGACGGCCACCAGTTATCTGTTTGAAGATGGAAAACTGCCAATGGATAAATGCTTCAATCTTACCGGGGAGACGGTTAAAGTGGAACTGACAGCAGATAATGCCACAAAGGATCTGTATGTGGCTTATCTGGATCCGGGTTTTAAGAACGGGGATTTTTCAGGTGAAGAGGGGTATCTTCACCACAAAGCCCTCAATGAGGAATTGTTAAAACATGGCGTATTGCGGTTTATCAAAGAGAATATGAGCACGACAATTCCCACACTCATTGTACTGGACTGCGCGCCGGGATTCTCAGAACTGGAGCAGGAACTTCTGAGAATCTGCTATGAACATTCGGAAACATGGGATGCGGAAATAGAAGAAAATTATGTGATGACACTGGATGGAGCCCATATCCGGAAAAGCCTGAACTGTTTAAAGAGCAGCAGAGTCTCCTATGTCATCGGGCCAAAGGACAGAACCATCCACCTTGTGCTGCTGGATCTTCAGAATTACGGCAGGTGGGTGAGAAAAGTAGAGAGGCGTGATATTTCAGAGGAATGGCAGGAGATGAACGACCAGATAACCGAAGAATTAAAAGGGCTGAAAGTATCTGTTTACTGGTGCAGATATTCGGAGGAGATTGCTCTGAAAAATACATATTTGCGTGAAGAAAAGGTGGAAAATCAGGTGGATTGTTACAGGATGACACAGGCCAACTATTGGCAGTTGTCCTGATAAAATAAGAGGAGCCACCAGCCGGGCAGGGTATGAAAAGCCACAGAAAACAGGGTTGGTGAACAGGGGGCAGGCAATCATATGAAAAAAATGAAAATCAATGACAACGGAATGTATCAATATTTTGATTGTCTTTTTTATGGAAGCAGTGAGACCAGATATGAGTCACCGCAGCGGGGGCTGCGGCAGGAGTGGAAAAAGACAGGTCTGATTGAGCCGTATGATCTGACAAATTATGATGTGTATGAGATGCTTGGGGCAAAACGTCTGCTGTATGGCGGGAAGGATGCAAAGTTACAGCTCTGCGTCCTGGACAGTATGCAGAAACTGCTGCATGAATATGTGGGCATCAGGGGACTGGAAGAACTGCTGATCAACAATTATGGTTCCATTGAGAATGCCATTTTTTTGAACATGACGCAAAAGGAGATCCGGTTCACATCAGAGAACATGCCAAACATCAGATGAAAAATGCTTATCTGGGATCCCGCCTTTTGCTGGAGTGCGGTTATCTGGAAGATGCGGCTAAAAACATTCTGGCGGGTGAGAGCTCTGTCACTGCCTACCTGACCTATCAGGCGATTGTGACTGTGGTGGGAAATGCGGACAGCACGCAAAGTCATGAAGAACTTATGGCCAGACTGAAAAAACACAATCTGTATGAAAATGTACTGGGTAAACTGGAGGAATGGGTTTATAAAATTTTCATGATCAGTTCAATGCTGCATGATATTGGGTATCCGTTGGAATTTTATCTTCGCTCAGCCAGGACGCTGGCGGAATATCCCCCATATCTGAATATCCTTTCGCCTGCGGCGAAAACAGACTTTGTGGTCATAAAATCAAGCCTTTTGGAAAGTCAGCTGTTCCGTCTGACGGACCACGGGGAGATTCGAAAGAAGTATGATGCAAATAACCATGGCGTTCTTTCCGCGGTCAGCCTGCTGATGTATTTCTATCACAATGGAAAGATTTATTCCATGAGCAGAGAAGAGCGTTGTCTGATTGAGGTATCCGCCATTGCCATCTATCGCCATACAGATAAATTTAACGGTAAATCCCGCTTTGTTTACAGAAAAGATCCCATCTCTTACCTGGTTCGCCTCTGCGACGATCTGCAGGAATGGGAGCGGTTTAAAGTCATCCTGAACGATAAACATAATTATCTGCAATGCGGAACCTGTGGGAAACTGATCTTATCGAATGAACGGGAATATCAGTGTGAATGCTGTGGACAAAAATATTATAAGGTGACGCAGATCAATAACCGAAAGGTGAATTATATCTGCCTGTGTGACGAACTGGAAGTGGAACAGGAGGAAAACCGGCTGCTCATTACAGTGAAATTTGATCTGATGAAACAGTTTGAAATTCTGCCCGATGATTATATGGCAGTTTTGCGCCATAAGGACAATCTGGATAAGATACGCAAGATGCTCCGGGATCAGAGCATGGAGCCGGAACTTGCGATTGATTATTTCGTTTCCAACAATCCGGATGTATTGATCGAACAGATGCTGGAGATGGCGGGGCTGGAGATGAGCGATGTGCTGGAGTGGGCCGAAAGCTTTCCGGAAGAGAAGAGAAGAAAGAATATGATCCGGTTCGCAGAGGATTATATCCGGAATGGGAACAGCGGCCGCTTTGGCGAGGCACTGGAAAAGAATGCTCTGAAATACCGGGAAGTGGTGGAAACCTATGTGAAATCCTATTATGGGGAAGTGTACAGTCTGTATGTATATTGCCAGGAAATGGAGAAACGTCTGGAATCATAACGTAAAGGCGGTATACGGGCTCCGGCTGAGGAAGGTAAACTCAGTTATCAGAAAATTTTCGGGCACCATCCCTGTCACTGCTTCCGATTCCACCCGCTCCGCGCAAGGTGTGGGTGGATGACGGAATGCAGGAGACGATGGCTTTGCTTTCATTCATGACAATAGGTTTGCTGGCGAAGCCTGCAATCTATTGTTAAGGCAAACGGCATGATGGTGCCATAACAAGAATGCGGGCGCTTCCTTTATACAATTATTCAGCCCTTATCACCATAACGGATGTATCATTCATAACCATATAAAAAACCTTTTCTTCTTCATCGAGACAATATCGATAAAAAGAATCCACTTCTCCATAAAAAGTCATATTCTTACCCATTGCGGATAAATCGATTTTTTCCCCGGACAACAGTTCCCTCACTTCTGCTTCATTCGCATATTCTTCCTCATAAAACTCCCATCCATTTTCATTTAACACCTCTTGTGCGGTTGTATATTCCACACCGGCAAGAGCATCCAATAATACACACATCAGATATTCAGACAATGTATTTGCAATTAATTTCCAATCTGCTAATTCATTTTCTTCATGCAACATATAGACAGGTGGATTTTCCAGCACCAAATCCTTTTCCTTTATACCATAGAATACAACTCCCGCCGCATAATCGCTCCCAATCTGTAAATAGTTTTCCAACAATTCCGGCCATTGTTCTTTTGGAATCTTTGAATATGGATAAAAAGCATTTTCTTTGCAAAACTCAGGATCATCAAAATCCGCCCTGCAATCTTCAATTCCTTCTGCAATATATTGATAGGAAAAATAGGGAAGGTCATCACTATCTACCCAAATATCTGCGGTGGATAATAATTCTTTCGTTCTAACGAGACTTAAAAAATCAAATAATAATCTGGGGAGTTTTAGGTCATTGTTTCTTTCAAACAGTTCTAATTCTTTTTTTGCTATGGGTTTTGTATATCCAAATAGTTTTATGATTTCTACTGGTGTCGGATGATATTTTATCGCCATGCTTCTGCTACCTCCGGTTTATGTAAAGGTTTTTTGTTGATTGAATGTAACGTTTTATAAATACAAGTATAGCGTATCTTTTTGGCGAATACAATCCCTGCTTTACAGGCGAAGTCACGGAGGACAATTCGTACTGGACTAAATATGGAGACGTTGCTCTATTGTGCTTTGACAGCATTTTTTATATTATCTTTGCGTGGCCAGCCCAGGCTCAGAACATGAACAGATTGGTGCGGGATATAAAAGACGGGGAGGACGGAAAAAGAAAATAGAGGATGCAAACTTGACATGCCGTATAATGTTTTATATCATGAAATCATAGAACAGAAAACAGATTCCCATCACCCATCAAACCCGCACAGGAGGATGTAAAATGATACCCAAAGACCCCATCATGCTGCTCAGCTTTATCAATCTCAAGTTACGTGACTGCTATTCCGGTCTGGAGCAGTTATGCGATGATCTGGACATAGACCAGGGCGAACTCACGGAAAAACTTGGTGCCGCAGGTTATCAGTATCACAGCGGGCAGAACCAGTTTATCTGAAAGTAAGGGGGAGCAGATGGAATATACACATGTCACCCATACTTTCGGACCGGTATTTGATGTCCATGCAGAATTGTTGATTCTGGGCTCTTTTCCCTCAGTGAAGTCCAGAGAAAACAATTTTTATTACGGACATCCGCAGAACCGCTTCTGGAAGGTGTTGTCCGGCGTTTATCACAGCGAAGTCCCGGTTACAATAGAAGAAAAAAAGGCGTTCCTCTTAAAAAACCACCTTGCGGTATGGGATGTCATTGCGGATTGTGCGATTGTGGGTTCTTCCGACAGTTCTATCCGGGATGTAACCGCCAATGATATGAGCCTCATACTGGGACAGGCGAACATACGCCGGATTTTTGCCAATGGAGGAACGGCATACAGGCTGTTTCTGAAATATTGTAAAAAAGACGGACAGCCTCAGGTGTGTAAATTGCCTTCCACCAGCCCGGCGAATGCTTCCTTTAGCCTGGAACGGCTGACCCGGGTATGGAGAAAAGCGCTGTTTCCGGAAGATGCAGAGTCTGTGGAGACAGATGCAGGCGTAAGATCAGGAGCGTGGGTGTAGTGAGGCGGATATTTTTTCAAACAGAGAAGGGCGCCTTGCTTGATCAGGCGCTGGCAGGTCTGGAGCAGGGGAGCAGCTACGGGCTTTGTGGAGGCAGAGGGGCTTGCGGAAAGTGCCGGGTGCGGTTTTTGTCAGGTGCGCCGCTGCCTTCTTCGGCTGACCGGAGATTTTTTACCCCGGGAGAGCTGCGGGAAGGGTATCGCCTTGCCTGTACGGCCAGACCGGCGTCTGACTGCGAGGTGGAACTTTGCTTTGCGGGAGAACCCACGGCAAAGATACTGACTGTCAGCGGGAACGGGACGGACTGCCTTCTGACGGATGAGATGAACCGGAAAGGAAGCCCCGCCGGTTGTGAACAGCAAGCGGCCGGCGGACAGTTTTGTGCCGTAGACCTGGGGACCACCACCGTTGTCATGCAGCTCAGGGACAGACGGACGGGAAACATTCTGTATACGTATGCATTTCAAAATCCCCAGAGAGCGTATGGCATTGATGTGTTGGCCCGTATTTCAGCGGCACAGTCCGGCCGGGCGGAGCAGATGCAGAGGGCAGTGCTGGAGGAACTGGAAAAGGGACTGGGGCATATGAGCGAGGCGGGCAGTCCGGATGAAGTGATTGTTGCCGGAAATACGACCATGGAACATTTGCTTTTGGGATACCCGGTGGATACATTGGGAAAAGCGCCTTTTCAGCCTTTTCATACCGGTCGTTCCGAATTTACCATTCGGGGGTGTCCGGCAGTGTTTCTGCCAGGGATCTCCGCTTTTGTGGGTGCGGATATTGTATCCGGCCTGTACGCTTTGGGGATGGCGGAGCGAGAGGAATTGACCCTGTTTATTGATTTGGGAACCAACGGGGAAATGGCAGTGGGAAACCGGACGGGGATATTGTGCACGGCCACGGCGGCAGGTTCTGCCTTTGAGGGCAGTGTCTGCTTTGGGGTGTTGGGTACGGATATGACAGCGCTGGCTTTTGACCTGTTGAAAGAAGGCATCATGGATGAAACCGGGCTGTTGGAGGAACCCTGGTTTACGGAAGGATACCGGACGGGCAGCGGAGGGGAGATTCTGATCCGTCAGCAGGATATCCGGAATCTGCAGATGGCAAAGGCGGCTGTCTGCGCCGGCGTTTCCATTTTGCTGGACAGGGTGGACGGCTGGCACAGGCTGTCAGCCGTGTATCTGGCCGGCGGGTTTGGATATGATCTGGATGTGGCAAAGGCCGTGGATATTGGGCTGGTTCCGGAAAGGCTGCAAAACCTGTGCACCCCCGTGGGCAATACATCTCTGGCCGGCGGTGTGCGCTGGGGGTGGGAGCGGCAAAGGGATGTGATGCCGGGGCAGCCTGCCCGGCGGGATGAAGCCCTGTCGCAGATTGTCAATCTATGTACATCCCTGAATCTGGCAGAGCAGCCGGAATTTGAAGCGCGGTATATCGGCGCCATGGCATTTAAGCGGATGTGAAGCGGGCGTTTGCCATAGATTGCCGGCCGGTGGAGTTTGCAGTATCATCTGGCCGGGAAACCGTGGGACCGGGGCCTTTATACCGATGACAATGCCAGTGCGGCCATGGGTGAGAAACCTGTCACCGTGTCAGTATGGAGGAAAGGCATGATGTTTTTAAAAAAGAAGAAACAGGAACAGGCGGAGTATGACAGGGGCAACTGGAAGCCTGTCCTGCGGTGCAGTATCTGCAACGGTGAGCAGGTGGCAGGGTTCAAACATCTGCATACCGGTGCATTTCGGGAAGAGATGTTGATTCAAAATGACAGGGAACTGGCGGCATTTAAAAGCCGTTATGGAATTGACGAGATAGAAAAGGAATATTAGGGAAACGCGGATGGAAGCATTTCCCGGAAGAAAACGGCTGCAGGGAGGAAACGATGGAAACATGGTATTATGAAGTGGTGAGCATTGACGGAGATTATGCCCACTTAAAGAGAACGGATATGGAGACAGAGGACAAAAAGCTGGTTGCAAGAGCGTTGCTGCCACCGGAGATTGTGGAAGGCAGCAAACTGAAATACGAGTGGATGCAGTACGAACTGATATAGGATGGACGGGTATCGTTTATGTAACAGAGCCTTCGGAGGAATCCGAAAACAGGACAGATACCCTTGTTCCCACTCCCTCCGTGCTTTCAATGACCAGTCTGGCGCCATGAAGCCGGGCGATTTCCGTACACAGGGAGAGTCCCAGCCCGCAGCCGCCTTCTTTCCGGCTGCGGGCTTTGTCTGCCATGTAAAAGGCTTCTGTTACCCGGCCTAATTCTTTATGGGGGATTCCATGCCCCGAATCTTTTACCCAAATCCTGTTTTGTTCCCCGATCAGTTCAATCCTGCTGCCCGGACAACTGGCTTTCGCACTGTTGTCAATCAGATTGATGAGCAGACTTTCAAACAAATCCGGATCCAGCAGCATCGGTTCCATATGGCAGGACGTGTGAAGGGTTAGCTGCTTTTGCGCCAGCGGAAGCTGTTCCAGTTCTTTGATATGTGCAAAGAGAGCAGACATATCCGTGAGGACAAAAGAGATACTTTCATTGTCATACATGCCAATCAGACGCATCAGTTTGCTGCTCAGCCGTTCCAGCCGGCGGCTTTCCTGATAAATATGAGTCAGCGCCCGCTTTTGCTGCTCTTCCTTTACATTTACGTGGAGCAGCGTGTCCGTATAGCCGATAATGGAAGTCATGGGGGTTTTCAGTTCATGGGCCAGGCTGCCCAACATTTGCCGGCGCTGTTCGGACAGTTGGGACAGAGCTGTAAGCTGGGCTTCTATCTGCTCTGCCATAGCGTTGAAGGCGTTTGCCACAATGCCCACTTCGTCGCCGGTATGGACGTGTACCCGTTCATGCAGCTTCCCCTGGCGTATATGTTCGGCCGCCTGACGCAGACTCTGAAGGGGCGCCAGGATTTTCCGGGTCAATACAAAGAGTAAAAAGACTGCCAGCAGGGCGCCGCCCAGGCAAAGTCCGCCGGTCAGCAGGGCCTGCTGCCGGATATCGGCATACTGGTCAGAAATATCCTGCACCAGTACCAGTGTGTAATTTCCCATATGTCTGTCGGGCACCGCCTGGCCTGTAATCAGGATGTATTGTTCTCCGGATTTCTGTATGACACTTTTCGCTTCCGGGCTGTTCCAGCGGTCGTCCGGGGCAGGGTGCAGGTCAAACGGGGTCAGATTACAGACAATCTGCTGATCGCACAACAGAATAAACTGTTCCGGGCCATATTTTTGCATCAGATAATTCAAATAGGCGTTTTTGGTAACGGCGCTGTAAGAGCGCATGCCGCTGTGTTCCAGTTCCATACCCAACGCCAGGGCGGTGGAATGCAATAGCTGTTCATACTGTTCCAGCGTCTTTTGCTCATGATAGCGGGCTGTGTGCCAGATGGTGACGACACCGGATAATCCGGTGGTAAATAAAAGCACCAAAATGGTTGCCAGTGAAAGTTTTATCCAGAGCTTCAATCTGTATCCTCCAGTCGATAGCCGGTTTTGGGAATGGTTCGTATGACCTTGTGAAAGTCCAGCTTGCGCCGGAGCTGTCCGATATGGACGTCAACCGTTCTTGTTTCACCCATATAATCCGTACCCCAAACCCGGTTGAGAAGCTCTTCCCGTGAAAAAGCCACATTTCTGCTGACTGCCAGCGTAACCAGCAGACCGTATTCCATAGGTTTTAACGATATTTCTCTGCCGTCTCTGGTAACCCGATGCTTTTTCAGATCAATGGTCACATCCCTGATTTGAATCCGTGTACGGCCGCGGCCGGTTCGTTCCAGCACTTTTTCCATACGGACCAGAAGCTCCAGAATTTCAAAAGGTTTGACGATATAATCTTCTGCGCCGCTTTTCAGACCATGCACTTTGGAGAGGACGTCAGCTTTGGCGGTGAGATAGATAACCGGAATCCGTACTTTTTGCAGATCTTCCATCAGGGCGAAGCCATCTTTTCCCGGCAGCATAATGTCCACCAGCGCCAGTGCGGCGTCATCTGCCTGACCGTTTTGCAGCAGCTTTTGCGCCTTCAGGCCATCGTCAACAGGTACGGGGCAGTATCCTGCCGCTTCCAGATTCATGCAGATCAGTTCAGAAATGGGACTGTCATCTTCAATTACCAGAATTTTCACTCTTTTCCCTCCGAAAAATGTCCATTCTTATTCATGACAATAGGAAGTTTACAAAGCATACTTTCTATCCTGTCTATGGTAACATAAAATTATGTCAAAAAAAGCATCAAAATGTAAACTGTTTTCTTTTTCGGTTTTTATCATTCTTTACATAATGTTTACAATATACTGCGGATTTTTTACAGTGGTGCGGGGTATGATGGGGAAGCAGACAGACATCCGGACGTCAGTGCATTGAAAAGAGGATCACATAAGAGACAAAGGCACCATGATCAAAGGGGGAATATTTTATATGCAACAACAGAAATATGGAGAAAGGGGCAGGAAAAAGGAACGACGTTTTTTCCATCTGTCCGCGTCTTTCCTTGTGGCCGGGCTGCTTGTCACATCTCTGACCGGCTGCCAGAATCGTATACAGACAGAGGAACAAATCGTGACACCCAAAGAAGGGACGCAGGCACAGGAGACAGATGCCGTTGCCATGGGAACATTGACGGAACAGCTGCAGATGCCAGAGCGGTATCAGTCTTCATTTTCCGGTGATGCGGTGAGTGTGACAGCCGATGCGGATATGGTTGTGCCGGATGTGGAAGGGATACGGACAAAGCGGGTCAGATTCCGGGCATTTACACAGGAAGATTATGACAGGGTAATATCGGTTGTGCCTGGAGAAGGGCAACTTTGGCAGCGGGATATGGAGGCCATGGAGGCCAGTCACGGATTTACGAAGCCAGAACTGGATGAACGGATTGCGGAAGTGGAGGCGCAGAAAGCGGCGTGGGGCGGTCATGGTGACTGGGAGTATGAAGGTATGGGAATCACTGTGGATGAGCGGCTTGCGCAGTTAAAAGAACAAAGAGAGGCGGCGCCCCAGGAACCGGTCATCCGGGAAATCCCGGGTGAGGTGAAGTATGTGGAGAGCAGTGAATACAGTGAAGAGAATATGCTGATGGGCTATATCACCGTGGACAGCACGGATTATGCGATAGACGTGGATAATATGATCTATGAAGGATTCTGCAGGCCCTATTTCCATGTACAGAAAGAGGAAGATAACGGAAAATACTTCAGTTATAACCGGATTGACAATGAAGAAGAGCTGGCCGGGCTGGACGGTCTTGAAGACGCACAGCGGTTCAGGGAGGATGCGCAGGCACTGGCGGACAGGCTGGGACTGGCAGAATTTGCTGTCAGAGGCTGGGATCCATATGTGAGCTATAGAAACGAGGATGAGACTATTGTGGCAGACCGGGTTGCTTATGCGGCCCATCTTACGAGAACGATCGATGGGATCCCTGTTACCTACGACCATGAATATGGGAGCGGGAATGAGCCTTACTGGCCGGAAGAAGAATTGAACTTATTTTATAATGCGGACGGATTGCTTGCATTTGAATGGATCAGTCCTTATGAGATAGAAGAATTGTCGGAAAATTATGTGTTTTTACTTCCGTTTTCGGAAATCCGGCAAATTTTTGAAGAGATGATACTGAAGCGGTATGAGGATACATTTCAAGAGGCCGGGATGACAATGGATATCCGGGTGGAGGAAGTGAGGCTGGGCTATATGCGGGTGAGAAACAAAGAAAATCTGATGGAAGCCACACTTGTGCCGGTATGGGATTTTTACGGAACAAAAACCTCATCCGGCGGCAGCTTCACAGAGCCCTATACGAAGGATGACCCCCATGCCAGCCTGTTGACCATCCATGCAATGGATGGAACAGTGCTGGATCGGGGAGCAGGCTTTTGAGTGCCTCTTCCGGAATCAATCCGCTTTCAGCAGATAGATTCTGGAGTCAAAATCACAGCAGGGCGGTTCACCGCCGGGGAGTTCTCCGGCGGTGGTATCGCTGGTTGACAGCCCCGCATACATCAGTTCGTCGCCGTAGCATGCTGTGGGTTTCCCTGTAAAAGTGCCGGAAATATGATAGTACAGATCCGGGTCAAGCCCCTGGAGGCGGATTCGGCTATAGGGGGCGTTGACTTCATTTAAGACCCGATACCAGCCCACAATCGCCTGCTTTTTATCTTCACTCACACACATCCATGCGGTGACATTTCCCTCAAAGGGGCTGCTGAGCCTGTAAAAGTGCCCGAACTGGATCAGCCGGCGGTAAGTTTTCATAAAAGAGATCTGCGCTTTCACGGCGTCCTGTTCGCTCTCAGTCAGTTGATTTAAGTCCAGTTCATAGCCAAACGTTCCGAAGTATGCCACATTGGCCCTGGTATGCAGGGGTGTGATGCGGAAAACCTGATGGTTGGGTGTTACGGATACATGGCTGCCGATGCTGCTGACGGGATAGCAGAAGGAAGTGCCATACTGGATTTTCAGACGTTCAATGGCGTCGGAATCATCACTGGTCCATCCCTGAGGCGCGTAATAGAGCAGGCCGGGATCAAAACGTCCCCCTCCGCTGGCGCAGGATTCAAACAATACCTGAGGGAAGGCGCGGGTCAGTCTTTCATACAGACTGTAAACCCCCAGAATATAACGGTGGAATACCTCGCCCTGACGATCCGCAGGCAGGGCGGCGCAGCCACATTCGGTTATGCTGCGGTTCATATCCCATTTTATATAAGAAACGGGGGCTTCGTCTAAGATTTTCCACATCTTGTCATAAATATGATCTACCACTTCGGGACGGGAAAAATCCAATACATACTGAAAACGGCCATGGGAACTGTGTCTGCCGGGAGTCTGCAACAGCCAGTCCGGATGGGCCCGGTAAAGGTCGGAATCCCGGTTGACCATTTCCGGTTCAAACCACAGGCCGAATTTCATCCCCAGAGCTTCAATTTGCCGGGCAAGCCCTGTGATACCCTCCGGCAGCCGGTGGAGATTGGGCGTCCAGTCTCCCAGTCCGGTGTGCTCATTGGTACGTCTGCCAAACCAGCCGTCGTCCAGGACAAACAGTTCCACACCGCAGTCTTTCGCTTTTTTTGCCAGAGAGAGCAGGGCATCCTGAGTGAAATCAAAATAGGTGGCCTCCCAGTTGTTGATGAGAATGGGGCGTTCTCTGTCACGCCAGTAACCCCTGGCAAGCCGTTTCTGATACAATCCCTGGAAGGTACGGCTCATGTGGCCCAGACCCCGGTCTGAATAGACCATGACCGCTTCCGGCGTCTGGAAAGCGTCTCCCGGTTCCAGTTTCCAGGAAAAACCGGAAGGGTGGATGCCCAGAAGAATGCGGGTGGTATTGTATGTATCAACCTGGGCCTGTGCCAGGAAATTACCGCTGTAGACAAGGCTGAAGCCGATTACTTCGCCCTGGGTTTCATCTGCCGTGGGCCGTTTTAAGATGATGAATGGATTGTGGTTGTGAGAAGAATGCCCCCTGAGGCTGTCCACCGCCGTAATACCCTGCTCCAGACGGCGTATTTTCAGATGACGTTCCCTGGACCAGGCACCGGAGAATTGCAGCCATTCATATGTGCTGTCGGGCAGATCCAGACACAGGCTCATGGCCCTGCAGAGCCATACACTGTCAGAGCCCCGATTTACAAACCGGGCACTGCGTGCCAGAATACCGCCTTTTGCAAAAATGGTATAGAACAGATCCAGCCCTATCTGTGTCAGGGGATCCGTAAGATGGAGGATACAGGTCATGGCTTCCCCGGGAGCTTCGGTGTAGGTGGCAGGCAGGCCCGGAAGCGGAGGCTTGCCAGTCAGGATGTCATGGCTCTCATAGATAAAATCGGAAATCCGGCTTCCGTTTTTCTGCAGGATTTCCACGGCGGGGTGGCGGAAATCGCCGGTGCCGTACAGCCCGTATTCCTGACGGATATGCTCCAGGGAAAAGAATTTGTCCTCATCAAACGTCCAGGAGGACATAGGGCGGGAGGAAAGTTCCAGGAAGTGGGAAAAATCTTCCCTGTCATGGATTCGTTTCCCAAAGTATAATTGACCCATCTGTCCGTTGGGAAGTACGGTGGTTATATAACTGATTTCTTCATTGCACAAATGAAATGTTTTGGTTTGTTCATGATAAAAAATATGCATAAGATCCTCCGGCTTTTCGTCATGACAATAGAAAGTCCGCAAAGCGTGCATTCTGTTGTACGGTGTATTGTCTTCACGCTATTGCAGCACGTTGCATTGTCTCTATGTTATGTAACATGTTGCATTGTCTCCATGCTATTGTAGCACGTTGCATATGTTTGTTGTACTCTATATTTCCTGTTTTTCAAAAAGTGTCCATATAAAATAACACTTTCCTGTAACTTCCTGAATTATTTTATGATTGGTGTTGAATTTCTAACTGTTTTTTTGTAAACTGGTGATATTAACTGTTTTTATCTGCCATGTTTCACAGAGTGCACATTCCCTATGAAATGCGGCAAGATACAACATGCACCGGAGGGCATAATTAGAATGAGAAAAGCAATGAACCAATCGTTACTGACACTGATATTGAACGGAATTTCCGTTCTTGCACTGCTGTTTATGGCATATTCGCTGATTGATTACAGCCAGACCAGCAGAAAGCTCAACCAGGCCAATGAAGAACGGTTTGCACTGACATATAACGCCAACCGCTTTATGAACGGATCGGCATATCTGACTGATGAAGTACGTGCTTTTGCTGCGACGGCTGATCAGGCCCATTATGACAATTACTGGAATGAAGTCAACACGTTAAAGAACCGGGATCTGGGCGTTGCCGCTATGCAGGAAATCGGTATTACCCAGGAAGAACAGGATATGATTGACGAAATGGCTTCCATTTCCAACGAATTGGTACCGCTGGAAGAAGCAGCCATGAACCAGGTAAAAGAAGGGGAACGGGAGGCTGCTTTTTCCTATGTATATGGGAAAGAATATGGTGATGCCATCGGCCGGATCAATACGCTGAAAGAAGCGTTTCTGGCGGATCTGGATAACAGGACGCTGGATCAGGTGAATACCCTGGTCCACCGGACGGATATTATCCGGGTGATTATGTTTACCGCACTGGGGATCGTTGTTGTATTGCAGATTATCAACATGCTTCTTATCAGGCTGGGGGTTTTGCGCCCCGTGATTGCGGTCAGAGACCAGATGATGGAGATTTCCCAGGGGAACCTTTCGGCAGCGTTTTCCCTTCAGCCGGATACTTCCGAAATCGGTATGCTGGTCAATTCCATACATGAGACAAAACGGGAACTCAAAAAGTATATCCATGATATTGACTCAATACTGGAGCAGATGGCAAAAGGCAATATGAATTTGAACATAGGCAGTACATACCGGGGAGAATTCCTTCCTATTCAGAATGCAATGCGCCAGATACTGGATTCTTTAAACAGCGCGCTTTCCCGCATCAATGTGACAGCAGGACAGGTATCCCTGGAATCAAAGCGTATGGCTGCAAATGCGGAACAGTTATCCAACGGTACGGTAGAGCAGGCTTCGGCAGTGGAGCAGCTTTCTTCCAGCATTCAGGAGATTTCCGTGCAGGTGAGCCGGACGTCGGAAGATGCAGAAGTGGGACGTCAGGCTTCCAATGGCGCAATGGGTGCGTTGATGCTCTGTAATGAGCGGATGGAAGCGCTTACCGGGGCCATAGAAGATATTTCAAAATCATCCCGTCAGATTGGCGGTATTATTAAAACCATCGAGGATATTTCCTTCCAGACCAATCTGCTGGCTTTGAATGCTGCAGTAGAGGCGGCGCGGGCCGGGGAAGCCGGAAAAGGCTTTGCGGTTGTTGCAGATGAGGTACAGAGTCTGGCCAACAAGAGTTCCGAGTCCGCACAGAATATTACGGAACTGATTGAGAATTCCATCAAACAGGTACAGTATGGTACATCCCTGTCCTCCGACACCACAGAAGCGCTGATGGCAGTGGTGGAAGGCGGTAAACAGTCAACGGAATTAATGGAGCGGATCGCGGAGTCTGCCATGCAGCAGGCACAGTCCCTGGAACAGTTGACACAGGGAATGCGTCAGATCAGCGATGTGGTGCAGACCAATGCGGCTACCGCACAGGAAGCCGCGTCCTCGGCAAGAGAACTGGAAAATGAGGCGGAAGATCTGAGAATTGCCGTAGAAAAGTTCCGTCTGAGATAGACACGGAAGATAGGAGGTGCCTGTCAGCGGCACAGCATGTATTTACAGGGCAGCAGATTCGGGGCAGTCATTGCTGCCCTGTCGGCTTGTCCATGTTTTTTTGTTATACAACAGCAGAAAGCCCGGGCTGAGGGTTTTCTGCTGTATTCATGACAATAGAGAGCTTGCAGAGTGTATTTTCTATGATTCATGACAATAGAGAGCTTGCAGAGTGTATTTTCTATGATTCGTGACAATAGAGAGTTTGCAGACCTGTGTGGAAGGAGTAAGCTGCCAAGGCGGCGTACAAACGCAGGAGGAGCAGTGGAGAAAGTCATTTCCCCTGCTCAATAATAACAGGCGTCCGTATAGCTGGCAGGATGTCTGTCTTTTACTATATAACGACAGGAACCTATTATCAGGAGGAAAATGAAGAGTATGATGAAATGGCATGTGGAATTGAGTAAAGAAATATCCTATGCGCTGCGCCATGCGCCATGGGAATATGAATTGGAAATGGATGAAGCAGGATGGGTTTTGACAGAACAGTTACTGGACGGTTTGCGGAGAAAGCCCCAATGGAGGACTGTTTCTGCCGATACGCTAAGAGAGGTAATCCGGTTGTCGGAAAAAAAGCGGTTTGAGATGAAAGACGGCAAAATCAGAGCATTTTACGGGCATTCCATACCGATGCGGATAAGCAAGGAAGAGAAACGGCCCCCGGATGTACTGTACCACGGCACAGCCAGAAGATTTCTGGAGTCTATCAGAAGCGGCGGCCTGCTGCCCCGGGGCAGACAATATGTCCATCTGTCACAGGATGTGGAGACGGCGGAGTGTGTGGGGAAACGACATGACGGAAAGCCGTGTATTCTGGTCATTGATGCAAAACGGGCATGGCAGGATGGGGTAAAATTCTATTTGGGCAATGAAAAGGTATGGCTGGCGGATTCTGTGAGCTATCAGTATATCCGTGTACAGACATCTGCGCAAGTATAATGAATACAGTAGAAGCATGATAGGGGAATTTATTATGGAGGAATCAAAGAAGACAAAAGAAGCAGCAAAAATCCTTGTGGTGGACGATGTGGATACCAACCGGTTTGTCCTGAGGGATATGATTCAGGAAATAGGACATCAGCCTGTACTGGCGGAAACAGGGGAACAGGCTCTGAAGCTGGCAGAACGGTTATTGCCACAGTTGATTATTTTGGATGTCGCCATGCCCCGGATGGATGGATATGAGGTTTGCCGGATCTTGAAAAATAACGTGGAGACGAGGGAAATACCTGTTATTTTTATCTCGGCTTTTGATGATCCGGAAGATATGGTGAAGGGATTCAAGCTGGGCGGGGAAGATTACATCACAAAACCTTTTATACCGGAGGTGGTCAAAGCGCGTCTCAGGCTTCATCTGAAACTTCACCATACCAATATAGAATTGCAGGAGACCAACAGGCGCCTTCAGAGTTCTGTTGATGAGCAGTTACGTCAACTGGAACTGGAAAAGAAGAATATTCTGTATGCCCTGAACCGTGTGGCAAGTGAAAACGCCTGTTATGATAAAGACCACATGGGGCGCCTGTGCCATAATTGCCGGATCTTAGGGGAAGCCATGCAGCTGTCTGTTCAGTTTGAGGATATGATTTCTGATTCCTATATTGAAACGCTGGAACTGGCAGCACCACTCTGTGATTTGGGCAACATGGCCATACCGGTGGACATCCTGCAGAAAAAAGGTGTTCTTTCTCCGGAAGAGGTGGCGGTGATGCGAAAGCATACCGGGATAGGCGCCAGGATACTGGAGGATATACGGAATACAAATGATTATAATGATTTCCTCCAGATGTCTATTGACATTGCCCATTATCACCATGAGAACTGGGACGGAAGCGGTTATCCCTGCGGGCTGAAAGAAAATGAAATCCCGTTGTCTGCACAGATTGTATCTGTGGTAAGCGCTTATTGCGCCATTACGGAACAGCGCTCCTATCGCGCCTCCTATAATGAAGAAGAGGCTCTTGCATTACTGCAACAGGATGCAGGGAAAAAATACAATCCGGAAATTCTGGAAATTATGTGCAAAATACACAGGCAGCTACGGTAGACAGAAGGGATGCTTTGCGGCAATCGTATCTATTGGGAGGATATATTTTGGAATATTTCAGGCAGAGTCATGTGAATGAGAGAATGACAGAACGGTTTGCAGTGATCATTTACAGTTTTTATACGGCCAATCTGTGCCTGGATATTGTCCGGGAAAACTGGGAAGTATGGATTCCGGTGGTGATGTTCGCACCGGTAGTAGCCGGATGGATTCTGTTTTTCAGCAGTTATGGGGATTACCGTATACGGGCAGCCTTTAGTGCCATGCTGATGCAGTTCACCATGATTCTGTATGCCATGTATATGGATGATCCGGTGAGAGAAATTCCTGTTTTGATGGCCACGTGTATTCTTGTGGCCTTTTACGGTTTTCCCCGGCTTTTATGGATGACTTTGGTGGCGCTGCTTTTTATTATATTTTATCATGGGGTGATCAGTGATACCTTCCGGATTTTGTCCAGGGAAAATCTGTTGAATTTCCTGTTTCAGACGGGGAATCTTGTATGGCCGGGGATGGCGCTGTTTTTCTGGATGAGACGGCAGAAGGAAAGTTATGGGGAAATGGGGCGGATGATCCGGGCACTGGAAGAAACGAAACAGAGCAAAGATGATTTCCTTTCCAATATCAGTCATGAAATCCGCACACCGGTAAATACCATCTGTGGTATGAGTGAATTGGCCATGTATCAGGAAAATGCAGACAGGCGGCGGGAGGAAATATCAGATATCAGGGATGCCGGACGGAGTCTGATGTCACTGATCAATGATATTCTGGATTTTACCCAGCTTCAACAGGGCCGGATGGATCTGGAGGAAGAAGCCTATTCCATTACATCCACCATTTCCGATATTGTGGCGATGGCCATGGCGCGGAAAAAGGGCAGGCGTATCGGGCTGATCGTGGATTGTGACGCCGATATTCCCTGCAGGCTTCTGGGGGATGAGAAAAAAATCCGCAGAGTCATTATGAATCTGGTGGACAATGCGGTGAAGTTTACAGAAGAGGGCAGCATTACCATCGGGATCCATGTGCGGCGGGAGGATTATGGGATCAATCTGTGCGTATCCGTAAAAGACACAGGTATCGGTATGAGTGAAACCAGCGTTGAAAAGCTGTTCGAGAGCTTTAACCAGGTGGATACAGGAAGAAACCGGCAGGAAGGCGGCATTGGGCTGGGACTTGCCATTGCGCGGGCGCTGGTTTTAAAAATGAACGGAACGCTCACCGTGCGGAGCCGTCCCGGCAGAGGCAGCGCAGTGCGGTTTGTAATCCCTCAGAAGATACTGGAGGATAAACCCATTGTACAGATTCGAAACAGGGAAACGCTGAATGTGGCTGTCTATATGAATATGGAGCAGTTTCATATGGCTTATATGCGGGACGCATACGGGGATAATATTACACGGATGCTGCAACAGCTTCAGGTGAAAAGCCATCTGTGCCGCAGTCTGGCAGAATTGAAGCGCAGAGAGAAGCGGGAAGGTTTCAGCCATATCTTTATCGGCCTGGCGGAATACCGTGAAGAACGGGAATATTTTGATACATTGGCCGGATTTTGCAAAATTACACTGATTATTGAAGCAGAAGATGAAAAATATATTGAAAATCCCAATCTGCTGCGGATTTACAGACCCTTTTATCTCCTGCCCACAGCCGGGATTTTAAACGGAGGCAGGGGGATGTTTAAAAACAGGCGTACAAGAGGGCCGCAGCGGTTTACAGCGCCGGATGCCCATGTGCTTGTGGTGGATGACAATGTGATGAATATCCGTGTTCTGGAAGGTCTTTTACAGGAATATCAGATGAAAATAACCTATGCAGTCAGCGGCGCGGAAGCACTGGAGCATATGGAAAAAGAGTATTTTGATTTTGTCTTTATGGATCATATGATGCCGGAGATGGACGGAATCGAAACGCTCAGGCGCATCCGCAGCAGGCTGGGGATTTACTATCAGAAGATACCGGTGATTGCTCTGACAGCCAACACAGCGCCGGGCAGCCGGAATATGTTTCTGGAGGCAGGATTTGATGATTTCCTGGAAAAACCGGTGGAAATCTCCGTGCTGGAGCGTGTACTCCTCAGGAATATTCCGGGAGAGAAGCTGATTTTCCAGTCGGAGAAAGAACTTCTTCCCGAAAACGGAGCGGAGGAAGGGGTGCCGGTGATCAGCGATCTGGATGTGGCACAGGGAATGCTGTACTGTGGCGGAAAGGAACAATATCTGGAGATTTTGTCAGCATATTGTGACAGCGGCACAAAGCAGCGGCAGGAACTGGAGCGGCTGTTTATGCAGGAGGACTGGGAGAATTACACCATCAAAGTACATGCGCTGAAAAGTACAATGCACAGCATTGGCGCAGGGCTGTCCGCCGGCCGGGCAAAGGCGCTGGAGGAAGCGGGGCGGAGAGGAGATACCGCTTATATCAAAGACCATCATCTGAACTTTATCGTGGAGCATCGGCGTATTTTGGAAGCGCTGGGGGCATATTTTGGGCAAAGCATCGCAGAAAAAGAAGAGGAGGAGGTTTTACCGGCGACAAAACTGCCTGACCTGGACGAGGAAACTTTCGACAGACTGACAGATCAGTTGGAACAGGCCATGTATGCCCTGGACGGCGACAGGATGCTTGCCATATTGACAGAATTGGGGGCATACCGGTATGCCGGTGTGCCTCTTGGTAAAAGGCTGGAGCCTGTTCTGAAAAAGGTGGAGATGTCCGATTACATATCCGCAATGGATACAGTATGTGATATACGGGACAGACTGCGGGCGGGGAAGTAAGGAGATAGCAGAGAACATGAAAAAACTGTTGGAAATCATATATGGCAGGGAATATGACCTGCGGGAGCGGATATTCAGAGTGGTAATCCTGGCCGGCGGTCTGCTGGCGGCTCTGGGTATAGTGGAATGCATTCTTTTGATGGGTGTGGGTATGGTTCTTGTGCTGCTTCTGCTTTTGCTGGCGGTTATGATTACAGAACTTTTGATTACCTTTAAATTTCACAATATTGAATTTGCTGCTGTACTTGTGGGATTTTTAATTATTCTGCTGATTTTTCCCGCCATGTTTTTTTTATGCGGCGGCCTGGAAGGCGGTTCGGTACTCTGGTTTGCCCTTGGGCTTTTTTATGCGTTTTTGATGTTTTCAGGGAAACGGCTGGCATTTTTCCTGAGTTTGTCCATTCTGGTAGATATCGTCACATATGTGGTGGGGTATTGTCATCCGGAGTATATTGTGCCCATGAATTCCCGTGAGGTGATTTACCTGGACTCCCTGTTTTCCATGTTGTGTGTGGGACTGGCAGGGGGAATCATTTTAAAGGTTCAGATGCGGATATTCAGTATTGAACGTTCCGTTGCCCTGGATCAGAAAAAAGAACTGGAGTGTATCAGCGATTCCAAAAACAGCTTTTTTGCCAGTATGAGTCATGAACTGCGTACTCCCATCAATACGATTATCGGCCTGAATGAAATGATTCTCAGGCAGAGCGGAGAACAGGAAACCGTGGAATATGCCCGGAATGTTCAGAATGCCAGCAAGATGCTGCTGAATCTTATCAATGACATTCTGGATCTGTCTCAGATGGAAATGAAAAAGATGGAGATTGTGCCTCTGGAATACAAAACGGCGGATCTGTTTCATGATCTTGTGGATATGATGCAGGTGCGTATGCAGGAGAAAAATCTGGAATTCCAGGTGGATATTGATGAAAAACTGCCGTCGGTCCTTCTGGGGGACCGTAAGCGGATCAGCCAGGTGCTGTTGAATCTTCTCTCCAATGCGGCAAAGTATACAGATGCAGGTTCCGTCACATTTTCGGCGCATGGGGAGCCTGTAAACGGGGATACCATCAATCTCAAGGTTTCGGTATCGGATACCGGCATTGGAATCCGGAAAGAGAACCTGGAGCATCTGTATGATTCCTTTGTGAGGGCAGACCGGCAGAAAAATCTGCGGGTGGAGGGAAGCGGACTGGGACTTTCCATTGCAAAGCAACTGGTGGATCTGATGGGCGGTGAAATATCGGTGGACAGTATTTACAGAAAAGGCTCTGTATTTACCGTAATACTGACACAGAAAATCGTGGATCGTGCGCCAATCGGAAGTGTGGAGTTTGTCTCCGGGAGAAGGGAGGATGTGGCAGAGTACCATCAGAGCTTTGAAGCGCCGGAAGCGCGTATTCTCATCGTGGATGACAATGAGATGAATACGCTGGTGGAGAGCAGGCTGCTGGAAGCAACCAAACTGCAGATTGATATAGCGGGAAGCGGCGCTGCATGCCTTGAAATGACCAGGAAGAAATATTACCATGTGATCCTGATGGATTACAGAATGGGTGAAATGGACGGCTTGGAGACGTTAAAGCAGCTCAGAAAGCAGGAAAACGGGTTGTGCCGTGAGTCTGCGGTGATCGCCTTATCTGCCCATTCTCAGTCGGAAGTGGGACGGGTGCTTCTGCGGGAAGGCTTTGACGGCTATCTGGAAAAACCTGTACAGGGAGAATTACTGGAAGCGGAAGTGCTGCGTTTTATCCCGGAGGATATGATTGAATACCGACTGCTATCAAAAGAACCGGAAACCGGCCGGACTGTCAGAAAGGTGGAAAGCCGCAGAAGAAGGAAGGTGCGTATTACCACAGATTGTCTGGGCGATCTGCCGGAGGACCTGACGGAAAAGTATGAAATCTCATTGATGTATCTGTTTGTCAGGACGGCCAGGGGCCGTTTTGCCGATACATGGGAAATCACTTCGGATGACCTGCACCAGTATATGACGGACAGCACCAGTGATGTGGCGCCGGATGGGGCCACTGTCCGGGAGTATGAAGAATTTTTTGCCGATATGCTTACAGAGGCAGAACAGATTATCCATATTTCCATATCACGGAATGTGGGTATGAGCTATGAGACTGCCGCAACGGCAGCCCAGGGATTTGATCATGTCCACGTGATTGACTCGGAACAGATTTCCTGTGGTCAGGCACTGGTGGCTTTGTATGCGGGCAGACTGGCCCAGGAGGGCCTGGATGTGGGAGAAATTGTGGAAAAGGTAGAGAAAATAAGGGGACGGATAGAGACCCGGTTCCTACTGCCGTCCGCAGAGATTTATTTCAGGCGTGGCTATATTGAAAAAACGGTAGCCCGGCTGTGTGAGATATTCCACCTGTATCCGGAACTGAAAGTAAGCCAGGGGAGGCTTGTCATGATGGGTACCAGGGCCGGGAAACGGGAAGGGGCCTGGAAGCGGTTTATCTGCCTGCATCTGTTACATAAAAAGAAAATCAGTACGGATATTCTTTTTGTGTCTCATGCGGGTTGCAGTGTGGAGCAGCAGGAGTTTATCAGCAGGGAAGTACTGCGCCATGTGCCATTTCAAAAAGTGATTATGCAGCGTGCCTCAGTATCCACAGCCTGCAGTACAGGAATCGGAACCTTTGGATTTGCTTATTACAGGAATGTGAATGAGCGGAATCTGTAAGAAAATATAACAAGTGTTATTGCAGATAAGGGTCAATGGGAACAATTTTCTGCTGTTTATCTTTTTTATTTTACGGAGCTTTATCTGTAACATTTCCAGCAATTCATCCTGTTCCAGGCATGGCAGACTGCGGAAGCCGGACAATAGTGCAGCTTCCTTATCTGCGTGAATGAACGCTTCCGATCCGGGCAAGTCGCCTGTCAGAAGCCAGTCCACGGAGCAGTGCAGCACCAAAGAGAGGGAAAGTAAATCGGCGGCGGACGGAAGATGCGCTCCGCATTCTATGCGGCTGATCGTTTCACCGGCTATGCCGGTTGCGGCTGCCAGCCCGGACTGTGTAAAGTTTTGTTCTGTCCGTTTGTGTTTGAGTCTTGTACCAATGGCGGTTTTGTTCGGTTTCATATGTATCTCTCGTCTCTTTTCGTTATTTTTACTGACTTTCTATTGACATTCTCCTTAATAGGAGATATACTGTTCCTATAGATTTACGAGCATATCAGATTCTGTGGCAAATCTCAATGGCCGGAGTTCTCCGGCATACAGGAAAGTCGCCCGGTTCAGGGCACAGGTTGAAAGTACAGTTGCTGGAATTTACAGGTGCAGGATGCAGACAGGCATATCAGGGGAATATGATGCATACTGGGCCTGCCAGTTGTCGTAAAACGCTATTTTATATACATGTACTTTCTTCTGCCATCTGTGTTTTTCATTTTTGTCTGTCCGCTATAGATGTCCTGTATTCAATAACGCATGTATGGTTTTCCTGATTTCCGGCATCCGCTGATCTGCAAATTCAGGGTGTTCCTGAAACCACCTGATATTGAGCGGAGAGGGATGGGGCAGGACAAAAGCGGGCTTCCCCCGCAGGGTAAGGGGCTGGAAAACCAGTTCCAAATACCACCGGATGGGGTTCAACCCCAAAGGACTGACCACATTGCCGGCAGGCTTTTATCTGCTTGTGAAGTATCTGCAGTCTGCCCGGCTTATCCGGGGACGGCAACAGAGCGTCTGACATACTCCCATCTCCTATTCCATAAATTCACGTATACAGGCAAGCAGCCTGTCATTGTCCTGCGGCAGCATGAAGCAAAAACGAAAATAGGTTTGCTCCGGCGCAAAGAAGGAAGAACAGTCACGTATCATCAACCCTCTGCGGATTGCCATTTCAAACAGTCCCGAAGCGGTCCGGTCATCTTTCAAAATACGGACGAGGACGAAGTTTGCCATAGGCGGATATGCCTTGATTCCCTCTATCTCATGCAGGGCCTGCCATATACGTGTCCTCTCCCGGCCAATCAGCTCTCTGGTTTTCTGTATATGGTCATTGTCAGAGAAGAGAAACTGCCCTGCGATGTCAGCCAGACTGCTCACTGTCCATGGGTTTTGCTTTTCGGATACCATGCGGATCAGCTCCCTGTTTTGCGTGACGGCATAACCCAGGCGCAGGCCGGGTGCGGCAAAGAACTTGGAGACGCCCCGGATGATGACGAGCTGATCATACAGATCAGTGAGCGGGACAGAAGTGGTCTGCTCATATTCCGGCGCGAATTCCACATATGTTTCATCCACCATCACCAGAATCTCCTGTGCCTGACAGGCGTCCAGTATACGCCGCATCTGTTTTCTGCCAATGGCAAAGGCAGTGGGATTGTTGGGATTACAGAGAATGAGCAGGCTGATTTCTGTGTTCAGCATGTTGATCAGCCGGTTTTCATCCACTGTGAAATCTTCTTCTTCTCTTGTGAGGAAACAGACACAGTCTTTTCCGGCCAGCCGGATTTCCCGCTCGTATTCGGAGTATGCCGGGCCCAGTACCAGCACTTTCCCCGGCCTGCAGTGCCTGGTTATCAGGGAGAGCAGATCCGTAGAGCCATTTCCCACGAGGACGTATTCCTTTCCGGTACCGCAATACGCGGCGATGACTTCCCGCAGTCTGTTATACTCTCTGTCCGGGTAGGAAGTGATGACGTCCAGCTTTTCTGCCAATGCTGTTTTGAATTTTTCCGAAAGCCCCAGTGGATTGACATTTGCCCCGAAACGGACGATTTCCTCCTTGCGGATTCCGTATTCTCTTTCAATTCGTTCCAGATCGCTTCCGTGAAAATTATTTCCCATTGCTCATTCCCTCTCTGTTCTTGAATTTCGTATGGTTTTCATGGTATAATTTTGATCAAGATTATACCGGCTCAGACATTTGATATTATTATAGTCCCATACCCGGAAAAATCAACAACAGAAAGTGGGCTTTGCCAATTTTCGTTGCTGTGATCCATGATAAACGGTATGGGTGCGAATTCTGACGTTATGAACAATAGATTGCAGGCTTCGCCAGTAAACCTATTGTCATGAATAAAAAGTGACGGTGGCGCCCTTTATGGACAAAAGAGAAAAAATTGCAAAACTGCTTGCGGGGAAATCTGTTCGCCGGGAAGGTTCCCTTTCTTTTTCGTACCCAAAAGCAGAAATTTCCCTGAGAGCCGGAGACAGTGTGGAAGGCAGCTTCGTGGTAACGGGACGGTCGGATCTTCCTCTGACAGGGTTTGTGCTGGCAGGAGATGTCCGCATGCATTGCCTGACAAAGGAATTTTCGGGGAACCCGGCAGAAATTTCATACCGGTTTGACAGCGTGGGTCTGGACGAGGGAGACGTTGTCCGGGGCGAGTTTAAGGTTATTTCCAACCAGGGGGAATATACCCTTCCTTATACTGCATGTATTCTTCCCAAAATATTCGAAACTTCTCTGGGGCAGATGAAGAATCTGTTCCATTTTGCCAATCTGGCCAGAACGAGCTGGCAGGAAGCTGTCAGGGTGTTTTATGATCCCGACTTTCCCATGATTCTCTCAGGCAATGACAGACAGTACCTGAATGTATACAGAGCGCTGCGCATACCACCCCACAATGAACAGAAAGTGGAAGAGTTTTTGATCTGGATACGCAAAAAACAGCAGGTGACTTATGCGCCGGATCAGCAGGAACTGATGCTGTCCTGTACGGAGGACATCACCAGAGAGATTGTTATGCTGACCAGAAACGGCTGGGGATACACGAATCTGACTGTGAAAACAGAAGGGGACTTCCTGGAAGCAGAGAAATCTGTTCTGACGGATGACGATTTTCTTGGCAATCAATGTGCCTGCCCGCTGTTGATTTTCAGAGAGCGGCTTCATGTGGGATGTAATTACGGCCGGGTACGGTTTGAAAATGAATATATTTCTCTGACCATTCCGGTATATGTAAATCATGCGAAGACACTGCCTGAAAAGGGAACAAGGCTGAAAAAGAAGCGGGTGCTGGATTTTTTCCGTTGTTATCTTCTCTATAGTATGGGGAAAATTTCCAGGCAGGACTGGCTTGCAGATACGGAGCATATTGTGGAAGGGATGGACAGGCAGGATCATAAAAATCCTGTCCAGGAACTGCTGCGCGCCCATATCCTGCTGACCAGAGAACGGGTTGGCGAGGCGAAAAGACTTCTGGAGCAGGCGGGTGAACTGATTGTGCCGGAGGAAACCAGACCGGAGATTTCCTGTTATTATCTGTATCTGACTTCTCTGGTGAGCCGGGACGATAACTATATCCGGGCGGTGACGGAAGAGATCGGGCGTGTATACCAGAATGACCAGACGAATTGGGAAGTTGCCTGGCTGCTTTTGTATCTGGATGGTGAATTTGCAAGGAGCCTTTCCCGGAAATGGGTATTTTTGGAGCAGCAGTTTGAGAAGGGGTGCCGCAGCCCCATCTGGTATCTGGAGGCTGCCCAGATGGTTCGGAAACACCCGGCTTTCCTGACGAAGTTGTCCCCGTTTGTCATTCATACCCTGTATTTTATGGCAAAGTATGACTATCTGACGGATGAATGCGTTGGCCAGATTCATTATCTGACCGAGCGGATGAAACAGTTTTCCAGCCGGATGTATACCATACTGCTTGCATGCTATAAACGAAAAAAAGACACCGATACCCTGCATGCCATTTGTGTATTGCTGATCAAAGGCAATAAAATCGGGCCGGAGTATGCGCCCTGGTACCGGAAAGGGATTGAAAAAGAACTGTGGCTGACCAGACTGTACGAGTATTATATGCTGTCGGTGGATATTCGGAAGGAGCGGGATATACCGGCGGCGGCGCTTCGTTATTTCTCCTACCGCAGCGAACTGCCCGATGACAGGACTGCCTGGCTGTATGCCTATGTGATCCGCAGGTCCAGGGAATATCCCGATTTGTATCGTGCCTATTTGCCGGCTATGGAAAGATTTCTGGCAAATCAGTTGGAGCTGGGACAGATGAATGTGGATCTCGCCTGCGTATACCGGAAAATGATCCAGGAAGGGTTTGCGGGAACAGAGATGATCACTCGCTATGCTTCCAGTCTTTTTATCCATGAAATTCAGGTATTTACACCGGGTATCCATCATGTTATCGTAGTCCATGGAAAACTGAAAGGGGAGATTGCCTGCCCGGTGCAGGATGGCAGGGCGCATGTGCCTGTCTATGACAAAGATTTTTCACTGATTTTTGAAGGCGCAGCCGGCAGCCGGTTTGTATGCAGTGTTTCTTTTGAAGACCGGGCATTGTTCCACCCCCAGGAAATGCTGCCGGTGATTTTCCCGGATAAGGCGGAAGGCTTTGCGGAGGATGCGGGGGTATTGATCTATCAGTGTGAGCATGGCAGAAGCTATACGGTGATCGACCGGGGAAATGCCCGCTATGCCAGAGAACTCTGGGCGAACAGGGAGATTGAGGAAACATACCGCAATGATCTGGGTATGAAACTTTTGCATTATTATGAACGGGGGGATCTGACAGAGAAGCTGGATCAGTTCCTGACAGAACTGCAGCCCTGGACGATGAGCGGCAGAGAGCGGGGAGAAGTGCTGAAATGTATGATCCTGCGGGGCCTGTATGACAGTGCATATGAATGGATCCGTATCTACGGCACAGAGCGGATGACACCTAAGATGGCGGTACGGCTTTGCAGCAGGATGCTGCCCTGTATCGAGTATACGGAATCGGAAGTCCTGACGGAACTTGCCTGGTCCGCATTTGAAAAAGGCAAATATGACGAATATATATTGCAATATCTGAGCTGGTATTTCAGAGGGACACTGAAAGAGCAGCGGGAAGTATGGCGTGCCTGTAACCGGTTTGAAACCGACAGCTATGAGCTTTGCGAACGGCTGCTGGTACAGATGCTTTTCACCAATGAATATTTTCCGGAAGAGGCGGAGATATTTAAAAAATATCTGGAAGGCAGCGCGGATGAGACATTGACAGATCACTGCCTGACCCATTTCGCATTCCAGTATGTGATCCATGACCGGGAGCCGGAAGATTTTATATGGAAAGAACTCAAGCGGAAAGGCAGAAATGGCGATACTTATGATGTGATGTGCGAGCTGGCCCTGCTGGAGCATATATCCCGGAAGGATGAGCCGGACGATGAAGAGCGCCGGATGGTATGGGAGTTTTTGGACGATCTGATTATGAAAAAAGGGATTGTTCTGGGCTTTTTCAGGAAGTTTACGGAAATGTATCCGGGTATGGGCTTTTATGCAGGCAACGCTTTCCTGGAATACAGGACAGAGGAAGAAAATACGCTGATGCTGCACTATATGCTGCAGCGTGACGGAAAGAGCGTAGCCTATGAAACGGAGGAACTTCTGAGCTGTTATCCGGGGATTTATACCAGAAGTTTCCCTCTGTTTTTCGGTGAAAATCTGGAATACTATATTATGGAAAAAAAGGGCGATAAGGAAACACTGGTGCAGAGCGGTTCCCTGCAATGTGAAATCAGAGAGCAGGATGGCGGAAGGATCAACACAATCAATCGTCTCCTTGCCGCAGTTTCCGGGCCGGATCAAAGCGGCGAATCAGCGGAGGAGATTCTGGAAGCATATTTGCAAAAAGAATATTCCTCAGAAAAGTTGTTTACATTGCTGTAATAGCAATTTATCGAACAATGGAAAGCAGCTCTGCGGACTTTCAGCTGTTATGAATAATAGAAAACATGCGCTGTGGGTTTTTGCTGTTAAAATAACATATGTTACATAAGGGGCGGGAACATGTTTCTGGAAAAAGGGAATTTACCTGGAAGAAAAAACAGAATAATAATAGGATATGATTTGAGTGATGAGCATTCCCAGATCAGTTTTTGCCGGGTAGATGGCGGTGAACCGGAAACAGTCTCTGTTGTGGAAGGTGAGGAACAGTATGATTTTCCCACAGTGCTGGCCAGGCGGCCCGATATGAACCAGTGGTTTTTCGGAAGGGAAGCCCGGAGGGAAGCAGAAAGCGGCAACGGAATTCTGGTAGAACATTTGCTGACACTTGCGCTGACAGAAGAAACGGTGGCGGTGGGTACGGAAACTTTTTCTCCGGTGGCATTATTGGCTCTTTTTATGAAGAGAAGCCTGTCGCTTCTGGGAATGGACAGGGCAGTGGAAGAGACGGAGGCGTTGGCGGTCACAGTGGAAAGCCTGGACCAGCGCACGGCGCAGGTACTGGCAGAAGCGGTTTCCATAATGCAGTTGCAGACGGAGCATGTCTTTTTTCAGAGCTATGGGGAATGTTTTTATCAGTATATGCTTCATCAGCCCAGAGAACTCTGGCTGGGTCAGTCCCTTGTATGTGAATACGAGGGGGGCAGGCTGAAAACATATCGTATGGAATGTAACCGCCGCACGACGCCTGTGGTGGTACTGGTGGAAGAAAGGGTATATCCGGACCCGGAGAAGTCGGATAAGGCGCTGTTTTCTGTCCTGGAGGAAAGCTGTAAGAGCCGTGTGGTTTCCTCAGCCTATCTGGTAGGTACAGGGTTCGAGGGAGACTGGTATCAGGACTCGCTGCGGTATCTGTGCCGGGGCAGGCGGGTGTTCCGTGGGAATAATCTGTACAGTAAAGGCGCATGTTATGGCGCGGGGGAAAGACTGCAGCCAGGCGAGATTGGGAAACAATATGTATTTCTGGGCAGGGATACATTGAAAGCCAATCTGGGCATGAATGTGCTGCGGGGTGGAGAGGATTCCTATTATGCGCTTCTGAATGCGGGTGTGGAATGGTATGAAGCGAACAAACAGTGCGAGTTTTATCTGGAGAGCGGCAATTCATTTTCCATTATCATAACGCCTCTGACGGGTAAAGAAAGCAAAGAGGTGGAAATCATCTTAAATGATCTGCCAGTGCGCAGTGAGCGCGCCACGAGAATCCGCATGACACTGTCTCTGGAATCGGAATCCGATGTGGCCATTACATTGGAGGATCTGGGATTTGGAGAGATTTATCCGGCGACACATATGATATGGCACGAAAAGCTGCGGATGACGGACTGAGGCCGGAGCCGGGGCTGTTGACTGACAGAGCCTGCATTGTGATTATAAATAAGATATATGCGGAGAGGACAAGTATGGGCAGAGTCATTCTGTGTATGGGAAAAATTGCAAATATTCCGTTTTTGCTGAAAAAGCCGGGGATTCATGTGTATACGGCGGAAGAACTCTGTTATTGTATCAGAGAGCATACTTTTCTGATGGACGAGGAACTGGTGTGCAGGGAACTGGCAGACTGGCTGGGAGAGGACTGTGGACTTCCGGAACTGGCAGAGACACTCTATACACTGCTGAAAAAGAAAGCCTCCACGGCCAGTTTTCTGACGGCCATTCTGGAATATGTGGGATTTTATCCCGGAGAGGAAATTCATCGTCTGTCCCGGTTTCTGAGCGGGGAACGGGGAAACACGGAGCTTGAGAAGCGCAAAAATATAGGGGACTATCTGGCAGGCAACGGGAAATACGAACTGGCCATGGAACAGTACCGCAGGTTGCTTGCAGATGTGTCCGGAGATGATGGTTTTTCGGCCGTGGTGCTGCATAATATGGGATTTGTATGCGGCCGCCTGTTTCTGTTTGAAAGGGCGGCGGAGCTGTTTTATCAGGCATGGCAGCTGTCAGGCGAGACGGAAAGCCTGGTGCAGTTTCTGGCTGCAAAACGTCTGCTGCTGGACGAGAAAGCCTATGTGGATTTTATTGCCGGGCAACAGGAAACATATTATGAGGCGTCCATGGAATTGGAAAAGCGGGTGGAGCTGGCTGCCGGTGTATGGAATGAGAGCAGCGGGGCAAAACTGCTGGAAGATGTAAGATGGGGACTCAGGGAGAACCCGGAAGATGCCGGGCATATATGGGAAGATGTGGCAGAGCAGCAGAAAGAAGCCTGCCGGAATATGATAAGAGAGACATAATCTATGGGATTTTTGAACAATTTGTTTTCCAGATTTCGCAGGAATAAAAAGGAAGTAATTGAGGAAGAGACAGGGGAAGTGCGGGAAGCGCCTGTCCTCAGCCGAGACAGCATCAACCTGCGGGATCAGGGACAGAGGATGCGGTATGTCAGAAGCTGCCTGGAACAGATCCGGGATGCGGAAAGAGAGATGGAGCTGCTGACAAAAGAATATGGCATGGTCACGGCCCATCTGACCGATACGGAAGAGATCGAGGCCCTTCCGCCGTCAGAAAGGCGGGAAATATCCCGGATTGCGGATCATATAACAGCCTATGAAAAAGAAAAGCATGTATATGAAAGCGGAAAAGACCGGATGTCGGATGCAGACTTCCATCTCATAGAGCGGATGGAAGAGGAGGTGGAGGAGGCGATTGATAAACTCGCAGACGCCGAAGACTACCAGGAAAAAATACGACAGGACATGCGCAGGCTGTCCGGCGAAAAACATGCTTTTCAGTACAGAAAACATGACCTTCAAAATCTGATGGTGAATCTGCGTGGGATGGTAATTATCACCAGCTTTTCCTTTATTACCTGCATGGTGATTCTGCTGCTTTTACAGATTCTGATGGAAATGGATATCCGCATTGGCTATATTTTCACAGCCGCTGCCACAGCGATCGCTGTCTTTATGATTTACATGAAATACACGGAAGCTGCAAAGGAAAAAAAGCAGGTGGAACGTTCCATTAACAAGCTGATCCTTCTGCAAAACCGGGTAAAAATACGGTATGTGAACAATACCAATCTGCTGGATTACCTGTACATGAAATACAAAGTGGAGTCAGCCCAGGAACTGGCAGGCATGTGGGAGATGTATCACCAGGAGGTGGAGGAGCGGGAGAAATTCCGGGAACTGCATGCGGAACTGGATTACCAGCGCCAGGAGCTGCTGCGCATTCTGCGGCGATACCAGTTGAAAGACCCGGAAGTATGGGTACGTCAGGCCCAGGCCATCAGCAATCGCAACGAAATGGTGGAAATCCGGCACAACCTGATTCTCCGCCGTCAGAAGCTGCGTAAGCAGATGGAATACAATGAGGAACTGGCCCGGATGGCACAGGGAGAAATCAAGAACCTGGCCGAAGAATTTCCGGCGTATACGCCTGAGATTATGGAGTTGGTTTCGCAGTATGAGGAGAAGGGGTAGTGAGGGGATGTGGCTTCCCGTCAGGAACGGACAGTCTGCAGTCTGTGCCGGCCTGCGGGTATAAGAACTTCTAACTGTTGCGGATATAGGTATTGGCAGGCGTGCAACCGGCCCGTAAGCGCATCCGTGCGCTGACGGGCCTTTTCCGGGCATCCATGCCCGGAAATTGCAGGTTTTTGACGCAGCAGTAAGAAGTTCTAATACCCTCCGGAGGCACAGGCTGCAGACTGTCCGTTCCTGACGGGAATATGTACGGTATGGTAGGGAGGGGCGGGAAAGAGGGGTGTGTTATATTGTTTTTTGTATGAATGGGATTGTTTGGGGTGTATTGTTTAGTCCCATACAATCGAAAAACAATGGAAGCCATCAGGAACAGGAGGCCTGCGGGAGAAGAGGGAGTCCAGTGAGGGGACGTCCCATTCTTCTGCGCCGCCTGAACAGAGCCATTCACATCTTGCGAGGTTTTCCAATTCCGGCGCTGAGAGGGTTGTACAAATGATGGGAGATTCTGCCGCCAGAACCAATCTCTCTTTTCCGTCATAGGTTGCAATTTCCGTGTCGTTGTGCAGTTCGATACGTATCCATGCCACATGGGGCGATTTCTCAAGAGTCTGCAGCAATTCCCATATTTCGGCAATGGGAGGGCGGCCTTCTTCCCATTGATTTGGCGCGATGGAATCCTCTTCTGTATTTCCACTGAAAAATTCATCAAGCGTTAACAGCGGAAGGCGGTCCTCATCTTCGTTCATCAGTTTTTTAAATGCATTTAGTTCGATCATACTTTATATCCTCATTTCATTTCTGTTTATGCCTTTGACTATAAATGATTATAAAATGTCTGTCTGCCCTTTGCAATGCATATCTACAAGCCATTTTTCAATCCATACATCCTCTCAAAAGCAAAAGATGATTTGGGGGTACCGTCTTTTCTATGCACCCCCTCCAAGAAAAAATCCGTCTTACAACCGCACACACCCCAAAACAAAGCGAGACACCCTCCTTTAAAGTCCATAAAAACCGAACAAACAAACGCATCCTACACGACGCCCACCAATCACGCAACACCCCCATGAAGCCCCCCTACACGACGTCCACCAATCACGTAACGCCCCCATGAAGCCCCCCTATATGACATCCACCACATAACGCTTCCGTAAAGCACATCCTACACGACGCTCACCAATCACGTAACGCTCCCGTGAAGAGGCACTATGGCTGTTTGTGCCTTCGGAGGATGTTTAGAACTTCTTACTGTTATGCCACAACCTGCAATTTTCGGACAAGGATGTCCGAAAAAGGCCCGTAAGCGCACGGATGCGCTTACGGGCCGGTTGCGCGCCTGCCGTCAACCAGGGCCATAACAGTTAGAAGTTCTTAACATCCGGAGCCAGACACAAACAGCCATAGTGCCTCTTCACGGCCATTCCCTCCCCTACATTCCTCCTTGACACCCGCACTTTATCGTGGTAGTATACAAAAGTGATTGTTCCTGTAAAGCAGGAGCGGATAAGGAGGAAATATTATGAAAAAAAGTATAGCATTGGCATGTATACTGACGATGACGGCCACTTTGCTCACAGCGTGCGGCCAGTCCGGTGACAGTAAGGCAGATACCGCAAACCCGGAAGGGGCGGCGCAGGATGTGGTTGAGACACAAGCAGGCGGCGAAAGCGAAGGGGCGGACGGAACGGCGAATGCAGAAGGATCTGCTGCGGAAGGCGACAGGACAACCTTTACCGTAGGATTTGACGCAGAGTTTCCACCCTATGGGTATAAGGATGATTCGGGAGAGTATGTGGGATTTGACCTGGATCTGGCACGCGCCGTATGCGAGAAGAACGGCTGGGAATTTGTGGCGCAGCCCATAGACTGGGATACCAAAGATATGGAACTGTCTTCCGGTGCCATTGACTGTATCTGGAACGGATTTACCATGAATGGACGGGAGGATGCCTATACATGGAGTATTCCTTATATTGATAACAGCCAGGTATTTGTAGTGGCTGCGGAATCCGGAATTGCCTCCGAAGCAGATCTGGCAGGCAAGGTAGTGGGCGTACAGAAAGATTCTTCTGCATTGGCTGCTTTAAATGATGAAGAGAATACGGAGCTGTTGGCATCGTTTGCAAATCTGGTGGAATATGCGGATTACAATACTGCATTTATGGATCTGGAAGGCGGCGCCATTGAAGCACTTGCCATTGACATCGGAGTGGCTTCCTATCAGATTACGTCCAGAGGCGATGGTTATGTGATGCTGGAAGAGCCTCTTTCCACAGAGCAGTATGGCATCGGATTCCTGAAAGGCAATGATGCACTCAAGGATACCGTGGAAAATTCGCTGTTGGAACTGTATGCGGAAGGCGTTGTGGCAAAGACTGCGGATCAGTATGGAATTGATGCTTCCATGATCTGTCTTGGCAATGATAAATAAGATCAAGTGACAGAATGAAAGGAGAATCCGTTTCGGGAGGGTACTATGGATTTTACATTGATGGTTGCGCAACTGGGGGAAGGCATGGTGATTACAGCGGAGATATTTTTTCTCACGCTTCTGTTTTCCCTGCCGCTGGGACTTGTGATTTCCTTCGGCAGAATGTCCCGGAATTCCCTTTTGCGTACACTGACGAAAATATATATATCGGTGATGCGGGGAACCCCTCTGATGTTGCAGTTGATCGTCGTTTATTTTTCACCCTACTATGTATTTGGTATCAAGATTTCTCCTTCCTACCGTTTTACGGCGGTTATCCTGGCTTTTGCCCTGAATTATGCGGCCTATTTTGCAGAGATTTACCGTGGCGGCATTGAATCCATGCCGGTGGGACAGTATGAAGCCGCACAGGTGCTGGGATACAGTAAAGTGCAGACGTTCTGTAAAATTATTCTGCCCCAGGTGGTGAAGCGGATACTGCCGTCCATTACCAATGAGACGATCACATTGGTAAAAGATACCTCTCTTGCGTTTGTTCTGGCAGTGGTGGAGATGTTCACGGCGGCAAAACAGATCGCGGCTAAGGAGACAACCATCCTGCCTTTGATGGCAGCAGGGGTATTTTACTATATCTTTAATCTGGCAGTGGCCACGTTCATGGAATATCTGGAAAAAAGAATGAGCTATTACAGGTAGGAGGGCAAATGAAATATCTGGAGATTGAACATTTAAAAAAGACGTTTGACAATCTGGAAGTGCTGAAAGATATTTCGCTGTCAGTGGAAGCGGGCGAGGTGGTATCCATCATCGGCCCTTCCGGTTCAGGAAAATCCACACTGCTCCGGTGTGCCACTATGCTGGAGCGCATGGATGGGGGCAGTCTTTCCTATCTGGGTGAAAAGGCGGCGTGGGAAGAAGCAGGGACGTGTGTCTATGCACCCAAGGCGGAGCTGAAGCGGATTCGGAAAAATTATGGGTTGGTATTTCAGAGTTTTCATCTGTTCCCCCATTACAATGTGCTGAAAAATATCATTGATGCACCTATCAGCGTGGATCATGTGCCGAAAGCGGAAGCGGTGGCACGGGCAGAAAAGCTGCTGATACAGTTGGGGCTGGAAGATAAAAAGGATGCCTATCCATATCAGCTCTCCGGCGGGCAGCAGCAGCGGGTATCCATTGCGCGTGCCCTTGCCCTGCAGCCCAAAATCCTGTTTTTTGACGAACCCACTTCCGCACTGGATCCGGAACTCACGGGTGAAGTGCTCAAGGTAATCCGGGAACTGGCAAAGGAACATATGACCATGATCATTGTAACACATGAAATGCAGTTTGCCAGGGAACTGTCCGACCGGATTATCTTTATGGAAGACGGTGTGATCCGCCAGCAGGGAACACCGGAAGAATTGTTTGGCAACCCGGATGAACGGGTAAAAGAATTTATCGGGAAGTTTCAGGCATAAAATAAATTGTGGAACAGGAAGAGTCATCCGGGGCAGGGTGGCTCTTTTGTTTCATAGGAAAGTGCGTCCTATGAAACAAAAGGGATGCGCAGCTTCGCGCGGGGAACAAAAGCTGCGCTTTCCGGAAAATCTGGACGCGCGAGTGTGCGAAGCGCACTTTTGTTCTGGCAATAGAAAGTTTCCAGAGCATGCTTTTTATCGTTTATGACAATAGAAAAAACTTTACGATTTCTCACATAAAAACAGCTTGCGGCGCAATGAGAGTAAAAAGAGGGACAGCCCAGGGGTGAAATATGCTCTAAATGACTTCTTAATCACGAGATTTTCTCATGGTTAGTGAAGAACCCATTTAGAGCATATTTCATGTAAGGAGGCAGACGCTATGACAAAAACCAAAATCACTCCATTATACGAGAGGTTGAGCCGTGACAATGAATTGAATGGGGAATCCAACTCCATCAGCAACCAGAAATCCATGCTGGAAAATTACGCCCGCCGCAACGGTTTCCCCAACCCGACCCATTTCACGGACGATGGAATCTCCGGAACCCGATTCGCCCCCAGGATTCACCGTCATGTATGTAGTGAAGCCTAATAATGCCAAAAGTGATGTGACATGTGAAATACAAGTGAGAACATTATTTGAGGAGATAAGATATGGGGAGAAATTGATCATACTATTAATTATCCTCATGTAACAAATAATATAGCTTGTAAAGAACAAATTAGGGTGTTGGCAAAGTTAGTTTTTACTGGAACAAGACTTGCTGATTCAATTTTTCGGACATATGATGAATATAAAAGCAATAATACTGAATAATTGCGTATACATAAATATATTTACAATTCTGAAAAGCAGCTTATAAGATTGTAAGATATGAATATACATGATAAAATTAAGTATGAAAGTAGGTGGGAAGTTTGACAGTGACAGAACAGATAGACCAGAAACATCAGGAAGATTTACAAAGGCTAAGAGGCTTTCGCCTGCTTGATGATGATTTCCTCACAAAGTGTTTTGAGGGGGATACGGCAAGCATAGAACTGGTATTGCGGATTGTGCTGGAAAAGCCGGATTTAAAGGTGCTGGACGTCCGCACCCAGGTATTCGTGGAGAACCTGCTGAACCGTTCGGTGAGGCTGGATATTCTGGCTACGGACAGCACAGGGGCGAAACTGAATGTGGAGGTACAGCGCTCTGACAAAGGAGCCGGGAGAAAAAGGGCAAGGTACAACAGCAGCATGATGGACGCAAACCTTTT
>CAJUSK010000009.1 GCA_910589075.1 uncultured Lachnospiraceae bacterium | reverse complement strand
TGTTCTTTCCCTCAGGACCAACCTGGTCCTTCCTTCTTTACTGCTTCTTTTTGGTTTTTCTGTTCTCTGAATTTTCTTTCTGTTTCTTTAGAATCTTCAGGGTCGCATTGCTGTTTATTTGTCAAGGTTCTGTGTCGGTCTCTCTCTGACGCAACTCTGTTAGTTTATCACGTCTTTTTCTTTCTGTCAAGACCTTTTTTATTTTTTCTTTTCTCTCTATCGCTGTTTTGTGCGGTAGGGTTTTATTATATCTTGTCCGGTTCTTTTTGTCAACAAAAATTTTCATTTTTTTACAATTTTTTCCTGACCGAAAACCGGGCAAAAAAAGAAATCTCAATTTCTCAAGATTCTTTTTCAATTTATATGGTAGATAACGGAGAAAGAGGGATTTGAACCCTCGCGCCGCGTGAACGACCTACACCCTTAGCAGGGGCGCCTCTTCAGCCTCTTGAGTATTTCTCCACAGTCTGAACTCATCCTCTACCAATATAAAGTTGAACGTCATTAGCAACGACGCATGTATGATTATATCGGAAGGTTTGATATTTGTCAATCACTTTTTTCTAATTATTTACAAATATTATATTTTTATGTATTTGTTCCCGCGAGCACTTCTTCATACAGGTCTTTTCCCTCACCATCAATTACAACAATCACCGGAAAATCCTTTACTTCCAGCCTGCGAATGGCTTCTGTGCCCAGGTCATCATATGCAATTACTTCGGATTTCAAAATGGCTTTAGACAAAAGGGCGCCCGCTCCTCCTACTGCTGCAAAATAAACCGCCCCGTTCCGGACAATGGCTTCTTTTACTTTTATGGAGCGTTTTCCTTTACCAATCATACCCTTTAATCCCAGATCCAGAAGTTCCGGTGTATATCTGTCCATGCGGCCCGCCGTCGTCGGTCCCGCAGAACCAATTACCTGCCCCTCTCTGGCCGGGGAAGGGCCCATATAATATAAGATATTCCCGTTCAGATCCACGGGAAGCGGCCCGCCTGCCGCCAATGTCTCCTGCATACGTTTATGCGCGGCATCCCGCGCAGTATAAATGGTTCCACTGATGTAGACATAATCTCCGGCATGCAATGAAGCAATGTCCTGTTCACAGACAGGAGCCTGAATATGTTTTTCCATTTTCGCCCTTTCCCGACATACCGGTGCTCTCCGGCGCCGCAATCTTGGTTAGAATCCGCACTGTGCCCATAAATATCCCTAAAATCGCCATTATTCTCAAAGAATGCGCACGGCGTGGCGATTTACATGACAACAAATATTAACGCCTACCGGAAGTCCGGCAATGTGCGTAGGATATGTGAGAATATGAACCGCCAGCGCGGTTGTCTCTCCTCCCAGTCCGCCAGGACCAATATGAGATGCATTTATCCGTCTCAACAGTTCTTTTTCCATTTCCATTACATAAGGAATCTCAGAATGTTCGTCAACGCTTCTGGTCAATGCTTTCTTCGCCAGCAATGCGCATTTTTCAAAAGTACCGCCGATCCCCACACCCACCACCATAGGCGGACAGGCATTGGGTCCTGCATCTCTCACGACTGTAAGAACAGCATCTTTGACGCCCTCTTCTCCATCCGCAGGTTTGAGCATAAAGACTCTGCTCATATTTTCACTGCCAAAGCCCTTGGGGGCCACTGTAATCTTAACCTTGTCACCTGGCTTTATCTCATAGTGTATTACTGCCGGCGTATTGTCCTTTGTATTTTCCCGGATGCAGGGATCCTTTACCACAGATTTCCTCAAGTATCCCTCCACATATCCCTGACGTACGCCTTCATGTATTGCCTCCTCCAGGCTACCGCCTTCAAAATGTACATCCTGGCCTATCTCAAGGAAAATAACAGCCATCCCGGTATCCTGGCAAATAGGAATGTTCTCTTCTCTGGCAATTTTCAGATTTTCCGCAAGCTGGCCCAATATCTGTTGGCCCAGGCGGGAAGTCTCTGCACGCTCCGCCTGCGCCAGGGCACATTCCATATCCGGGGTCAGACGGTAATTCGCTTCCATACACATTTCTTTAATATTCTGTGTAATATCCGATACTGGTATTGTTCTCATCGTCATACTCTTTCTTTCCGGCAGACCTGGTCCGTTTCTCCTGCATACATACTGTAGCGGGCATAATCCTCCCGGCTGCAGGAAACGCACAGGTATACACCGTTTTCTCTGTATTCCATATTGCGCACCACTGTGTGCTCCATCAGGTAAGACATAATATTGCCTTTTTCATAGGGAATGAGAAATTCAGCCTCCTGACATCCGCCAAACAGCTTCGCCTCTATGAGTTCAATCAACTCTGTCAGGCCGATTCCCTTGCCTGCTGCCATATAAATTCGATTATCTCCCAATATTTTGGGATATACGTCCATGCAAAGATCCGCTTTGTTCATAATGTAAATAACCGGTATCTGCGAACAACCCAGCTCTGACAGCGTCTCCTCTGTGACACGAATCTGATTTTTATAGTGCGTATCAGAACAGTCAATTACATGAAGAATCAGATCCGCATGTTTCACTTCTTCTAATGTAGAGCGAAATGCTTTGATCAATCCTGTCGGCAGCTTATGAATAAATCCCACTGTATCCGAAAGCAGGAATCTGCGGTTATCCGGAAGAACAATACGGCGGATTGTCGTATCCAGCGTGGCAAACAACATGTCCTTTTCCAATACGGGTTTTGCCTCTTCTTCCCCATACAATTCTAACATCCGATTCATGAGCGTGGATTTGCCGGCATTGGTATAGCCTGCCAGAGCAACCAACGGAAGGGATGAAGCCAACCGCTTTTTCCGCTGTGTCTGCCTCTCTCCGGATATTCCGTCCAGTTCTTTTCTCAGTAAAGCCAGTCTGTGCTCAATTTTACGTCTGTCCAGTTCCAGTTTTTTCTCCCCGGCCCCCTTATTGGCCAGTCCGCTTCCTCCACCCTGTCGGCTTAGCGCTTCATGCATACCCGTAAGCCGTGGCAGTAAATACTGGAGTCTGGCTGTCTCCACCTGCAGCCGCGCTTCCCGTGTCCCGGCCCGTGAAGAAAAAATCTCAAGTATCAGAGAGGTTCTATCCAGTATTGGCTTTTTAATGATCTGTTGCAGATTGCGGAGCTGAGAGGGAGAAAGGGCGTTATCAAATATAATCACATCCGCTTCCATGTGATCAGCAAATTCTTTCAGTTCATCCACTTTGCCGCATCCCAGGCACAGCGCCCGGTTCATGGTTTCCATTTTCTGTGTCAGAATGCCTGCAACCTCCATATTGCACGCTTCCGCCAGGCTGCCCAGTTCTTTCATGGAGTACTCAAAATCTTCATCTTCCCCCACATCCGCACCGGCCAGAATCACCCGTTCTTTTTTGATGTCTGTTTCTTCCATCATCCTGCCATTCCGCTCCTGTTTTTCCGTCTGATTTTATTTTGCGGGCACAATTTCAATCCAGTATCCGTCAGGATCTGCTATAAAATAGATTCCCATACCCGGATTCTCAAAGCAGATACATCCCATTTCCTGATGTTTTTTATGCGCCTCGTCCATATCGTCTACCTGAAATGCAAGGTGGAATTCATTATCCCCCAGATTATAGGAATCTTTTTCCCAATCCCGCAGCCATGTGAGTTCCAGTCTGTGAGCCGTCCTGCCATCCGTCAGAAAAGCCAGAATAAAGCTGCCATCCGGCGCCTCTTTTCTCCGTTCCACAGTAAGTCCCAGTGCTTCTTCATAAAACTGTAGCGATTTCTCCAGATCCATTACATTCAGATTATTGTGTGCAAATGAAAATTCCATCGTATCCTCTCCCAACTTTCTGTCAGCCCGAACCGCTCAATGCCTGACGCTTTTATAAGGATTTTACGATGTATGTACTGGTCTGTCAAGAACCTGCATCCCCACCACACAAAATCACCGGATTCCGGCCAGAAAATCGACATACCGACGCATTAACTCACAAATCTGTTCTGTTTCTTTCTTTAGAATTTCCAGTGGCACCTCTGCAGCTTTTTCAGAAAATGATTGTGCCATGATTTTATAGGTTTTTTCTGATCCGCTGAAATCCAATGGAACAATCAGCGCCGTGCCGGCCTCCTCCATCCCGGATTCTCTCACGTTCTCTGTTGTCACCTCAGCCCCGCAGCCTGACAAAAGAATGCTTGCCGCAAGTGCAACCGCCAGAACTCTGTTTTTCAAATACTCACCCTCCGTATTATAAACATTTTCAGGCTCTTCATTCCCCTGAGCCTTTGGAGAGTATAGCATCTTTCAAACATCTTTTGAAAAAACGGCGAAATTCGCTATAAAAAATGACGAAATTCCCCACCGGTCTTTTCATATATCACGACCTTGTGGGGAATTTTAATCGTTATCCCGCCGCCCATTTTGCAAAATTCAGGATTTTTTCTGCAGTGTGTATAACATAACTTTTACATCAAACAGATTGTCTGCATCAGAAATCTGCATATTTCCACAATAATTTTCAACCGCTTTTTTTACATTTTGCAGGCCAATGCCATGACCCTGCCGTTCTTTTTCCACAGTGGCATATGCTTCCCCCTTCTTCCTGGCAGTTCCATTATAGCTGTTTTGGATTCGGATAAACAGAACCCCTTTTTCATAACTCAGTATTACCGACAACCATTTATCTTTGGAACGGGACGCTGCATAAATGGCGTTGTCCAGCAGATTGCCTACGATCACATTCATATCGAAGGAACTGATGCCCAGTTCCTTGGGGACGCTGATTTTGTAGTCCACTTTATCCAGAACATGTTCTGCTTCCTGCAGCATATAATTCAACAGACTGTCCACGCCTTTATTCCCACTGCTGATGTATTCATTGGGATTGTTCATATAATCTTTCATGTTCAATATGTAATCCGTAATTTCCGCCACACCGTTTTTCTCTGCCAGAAAAATCAGCTCATTCAGGTGGTGCTTCATATCATGTCTCAGCGACCGCACTTTTTCCTCTGACTGAATCATAACAGTGCGCTGGTTTGCATATCCCGCGGCAAGTCGTTCAAACATCAGCATTTCTTCCAAATCTGAAAAAGTTTCCGTCAATACATCGCACAGGTAAAAAATCAGCAGGTTAATCAACAACAGCACCAGACTGACTGCAATAAACACGGTTCTTTGTTTTAAACCGCTCATAACCAGATAAAGCAAAAGTGCAATGCTGATAAGCGGAACCAGAATCAGAATATCACAGTGAGGGATACTATACTCTCCGCTGTGTCTGACCAGAAATCTTTCTATAACAAATTCACAGACACTGACCAGCAGTACTGTAATAAAGGAGATGATTATTTGCAATTCACTCTCCCTGACATACATACTGAAAGAATACATTACCAACACTTCACATACCATACAGATACTGTACACCAGAAATGTCACAAGTATTTTCTTTTTCTGGCTTCCTTCATATAGTTGGGAAATGATATAGAGCATAACGAGATTGATCAATGTAGTCAGCGGCGGATAGCTAAAAAATGCAAAGGCTACTCCGAGAAGAGCATAAAACAGACCATAGAGTATCCATTCTTTTCTCTTGTCTTTCACATCCGGCCCAAAAAACACTGTCATAAACCGTTTCATCAGATAGAGCCCAAATAAACAGGTGCCCATCATCGCTGCAATCTTCCACATGTTATTTCATCTTCTCCCATTTGTACTGCATAATCTGTTCGCGCACTTTCCTTCGGTATGGCTGGCTGATACTCAACAGTGAACCATTGAGCATTTTCATCATTTCGTAAGAACATTCTTCCACATAATCCAGATTCACCAGAAAGGACTGATGGATCATCATAAAATTGTGTGGAACTTTCCCGGCAATTTCTTTGAGTTTTCCGTAAAACTGTACTTCTTCATCTTTCATGACAATGCCAACTTTTTTATTCTGACTGTAAAAATACATGATTTTTCGAAAAGGTACGCTGAAATGATAGCCTTTAATCCGATAGGCAAAAATCTGATTCTTACGCTCGTACATATGAAGGCTTCTCTCCATAATGTCTTGCACCGTCTCCCAACCTATGGGCTTAATGAGAAAATCCAGGGGCTGAATCCGGAACAGGTTCATGGCATAACTGCTTTTGGAAGATATATAGACAATCATAATTTCCATATTCTCCAGCTCTTCCCGTATATAACGGCCTACTTTTATTCCGTCTGTACTAATCAGTTCTATATCCAGAAAAAGCAGATCCGGGACTTCCTCTGTTTTCAGATAGTTGCACAGACTTTCCCCGCTGTACCAGACATTTACATCCAAATTGAGCCCATGTTCAATTCCATATTTCTGTATCAGGCCTTCCAGTTCCCCACAGGTGCTTTTCTCATCATCACAGATTCCTATACGATACATGTCCGCTCCTTTGTCGTAAAATCCGAAACCCGAATCAGCAGATATAACACTTCAGACGTTTCCCTGTTATCATAAATCCAGATATACAAAAATGTAAAGCATAAATTGTCATGATTTATCATTGCAACCTTGTAATGAAAATGTTAAGATATGTAATATGAATTCATAAGAAGAAAGGAAACGTTCGATGAATACAATGGGTCCCGAATACAATACAGGTATTGCTGTTCTGGATGAACAGCATCAGCAGCTTTTCCGCTTAACCAATCAGGCGCAGACATTATTAAAAGATCAGAATATGTTATACAAGTTTGACGAATTAAAGGAAATTTTAGACGGCATCCGGTCATACACGCTGTCTCATTTTGTAGAAGAAGAGACATTCATGAAAAACGCAGCATATGACAAACTGGACGAACATCTGGCACTGCACCAGAAATTTCTGGATAATCTGACCCGCATTGACGAAGAGGCTTCCCGCGTCTCTCTGGGAACACAGGATTCGATTCTCAGAGAGCTGCTGGACTATCTGACAGAATGGTTGCAGCGTCACATTTTAATGATTGATAAGGAAATGGTAAAAGAGATAGAAGCAGCCGGATAGCTGCTTCTTTTTTATACATAATACAATAGATAGTACGCTTCGCGAACTTGCTATTGTCATGAATAAGATAAACGCAGAAAATTCTTCCGCATATGGTTGCGGTTATTTCCCGCTTTCTTCCTGGGCTTCTCTGTAATAAGCCTCTGCATTCTGATGGTTCTTCTCCCGTTCCGTCCCTGTTGTCTCACGTACGGCTCTGGCCGGGCTGCCCAGCAGAAGCGTATCATCCGGCACCTCCATATTCTGTGTCACAAGAGCGCCCGCACCAATGATACAGCCTTTACCGATCCGCGCTCCATTCAACAGGATGGCACCCATACCAACCAATGTATTGTCCCCAATCTCGCATCCATGAAGGATCGCTCCATGCCCTATAGTCACATAATCACCAATCCATACCGGAAATCCCTCATCCACATGAATCACGCTGTTATCCTGAATATTGGTATAATTTCCAATATGGATACATTCCCTGTCTGCACGTACAGTTGCATGATACCAGATACTGCTTCCCTTCCCCACAGTAACATTGCCCATGCAAATAGCCCCCTCTGCAATAAACACATCTGGTTCCAATGTCGGTTTTTGTAAATCTTTCATTTTTTTGCCTCTTTTTTCATTTTTGTTTTGACAATCTCACTTTTTTAGTGTATCATATATTTCGGTAACAGTACTCAGTTTATTATCGTTGCCAAATCGGGGTGTGGCTCAGCTTGGTAGAGCGCTACGTTCGGGACGTAGAGGCCGCGTGTTCGAATCACGTCACCCCGATTTTTTTATTTCTGTAATTTCTGTCATAGAAAGTCTGCATAACGTGTTTCTATTTTTCATGACAATAGAAAGTTCGCTATATGAACTTTCTATTGTTTTTTATCCTGTCATTTATTCTATTCGGAACGTAAGCAGCTCTCCCAGACGCCGCTCCACCGTTTCATATACAAAAATATCCGGCTGTTCTCTGTCCACCAGCTCATTGGTATAACTGCTGTAATGGACCATATAGCTGGCATCAAACATGGATGCCATAAAATCGTCCATAGCATCAGCAAAAGAGTCCCGCAACATAAACAGCTTTCTCTGATCGGCACCCTCACAATGATAAATATATTCTCCTGTCAAATCATGTTTATCAGTAACCAGATGATACATGTCATAGCCGGAAAGTACATAATCCGGGTCCTGATTCAATTCATCCCGCAAGTGAAGCATATCTGCCAGATCACAGATGGTAGGCGCGGTTTCTTCCACTGCAAGTTCCTCCAAAGCCGGCATCCGGACTCCCAGTTCTGCCGCCAGTTCCCTGCTGCCTGTATATGCCCCGATATAATTCCAGTGGGTGTCCAGACGATAATACAGCGGCAGAGCAGTCTGTTCCTTTGCTGCAAGCAATGCCTCATAAGGATATACCACACGAATATCCGTCTCTCTCTCCAGATACCCCACCAACTGTCCTGCCCGGTACACCTCTGCAGGCATCCCATAATAAGACGGCATATGTTCCGCATAGATTCTCTCTTTATTGGGGGCAATGAACAGGACAAACTCAATTCCCCGCTCTGCCAGAGCATTCGCTGTAACCACCAGATTGTCAGCAATCTGCTCCAGCTCATCCTGTGTAAAAAGTCCCATCCCCTTGTAAGCCTCTATTGGATTGTCGTCTGTGGAACTGTTATAGAACAGCCACCCATCCTGTCCCCTGATCACATTCTGATTGGAGGAGGACCGGAACAGAAAATATGCCAACGCACTGTTGATATGAATCAGACGGTCCCGCCAGGGCAGGTGATCATTATAATACGCCTCATACAACGCCGGGTATTCCTCCAGGGTTTCCAACGAAAATGCAGGGCGCACAGCAGCAGCCCGATTCTCATATCCGGCTTCTTCCACAGATTTCCCCCAAAGCAGCCAACAAAGCTGACTGCCGCAAAGCATTATAAAAAACATTCCGATCCACAGTTTTTCTTTTATGCTTTCTCCCATACCTGTCCCCTTGTCAAAATCTAAAATAAATAAACGGATTATACGTATTGCCTGCCAGTGCGCATATGCAGAAAAAAAGCAGGCCCATGCAATACACCATTTCCGGTAAAGAAAAACGCCAGGTTCTGCCCCGGTTCTTTTTCGACAGATATTTCTGTACAATCCCCATGCCCAGCACGGCACAGGCCAGAACAAAAAGCGTGTGTAAATTCACAAACTCCCACACCGAATAATGAGAAGTTGTATATCTCCAGGGCAATAGGATCCGTACCCCTAAGTTGAGAATTTGTCTCATACTCTCAATCCGGAACAGAATCCACCCGAAATGAACCGCCAGAAATGTATAGGCAAAGGCCACTACCCGATGCCGTTCCAGAAAACGCGACAATCCCAGTCGTTCCAGTATAGAGAACATCCCGTGATACAGCCCCCAAAAAATAAAATTATAGCTTGCACCATGCCAGAAACCTGTCAGCAAGAATACCACCCCCAGGTTTATATAGGTACGCACTGTCCCCTTTCTGTTTCCGCCCAAAGGTATGTACACATACTCCCGAAACCAGGTACTCAGAGATATATGCCATCTTTGCCAGAATTCCCGGACAGACAGAGACATATAGGGGTAATTGAAGTTCTCATGGAATGTAAAGCCAAACATTTTTCCCAGTCCGATTGCCATATCAGAGTATCCGGAAAAATCATAATAAATCTGAAATGTGTACATAATTGCAGCCACCCATGCCAGTATTCCTGTTATTTCTTCTCCTGGCAGTGCAAAAATCATGTCCACACTGTGCGCAAGCACATTGGAGATCAGCACTTTCTTAGCCAGTCCATAAATAAAACGCCTGATTCCGGCTGCCAGCTTCTCCACTGTTACATCCCGTTCTTCTATCTGCGCATTTACATCTTTATATTTTACAATAGGCCCCGCAATCAACTGGGGGAAAAAGGATATATACAGCGCCAGGGAAAGTATATTCCGCTGCACTTTGCATTCGCCCCTGTACACGTCAATCACATAAGACAGCGCCTGAAAAGTAAAGAAAGAGATACCAATGGGAAGGGCGATACCCGGTATTTCCAAGGGTTCTCCTGGCAACAGATGATTCAGCGTCCTGCAAAACAGCCCCAGATATTTATAATAGCCCAGCAATGACAGATTCAATACAATGCCTGTCCACAAAATGAAACGCCTGCCCGGTGGAAACCGTTCCAACAACATACCGCAGCTCCAGTTCAAAAAAATGGAGAGCAGCATTAAAAGCACATATTTTGGCTCTCCCCAGGCATAAAAAAACAAACTCGCAGCAAGAAGAAAAATATTCTGCTGTCTGATCCCCATCCATCGACTTACAATAAAAACCACCGGCAAAAACAGCCATAAAAAAATCATGGAACTGAAAAGCATATCGTTCTCCTTACATCAGATTCTTCCGTATAGTATAGCATATCTTTTTCCCGTTTTAAACCATCATTGCCCTACATCCGCCAGCGGCATACATGACAATAAAAAAACATGCCATACGAATTTTCCGTTCCCATGAACAAAAGGATTCCATGTATGCAAGTGCATCATGGAATCCTTCTGTTTTATGAAAACCGTCTGGTAATCTCTTTTTCCAGTTCCGCTATTTCCACGTCATCCGGCGTAAATGTTTTAAGCTGCTGCAATACCTGATATGCCTCCGCAGTCATTCCCTGCCCCAACAGTACACGGATTTTCTCTTTGATCTGCTCTGCCAATGCGCGCATCTCCGGAGATACTTGCGCGGCCTCCAGCCTTGCCTTCTCCTGCGCTGCATACAAATTCGCATACGCTTTAATAGCGCCTTCAAAATATTTGAATGTACCGGCTGCCGCTTTCAGGCACTCTCCAATCTTCTCTCTGTCTCCCGCTGACTGTGCCTCCAAAAGCCGCCTGAACCAGACAGCCGCTCGGCAGGCAGGCGGCAGCAATTCCATTTCACCCTCAAACGCGCTGTCTTTAAAATAATGACCATAAAAAGCGAGACACCGGTCCGCAAATTCACCCAGGCACATCTGTAATAACTCCAGATTATCCCTGCTGTATCCGAATACAACTGCTGCTTCAGCAGTTTTCATAAAGAAATAGTCATATCTTACCATCAGTCTGTCACTGACACCTTCAGAAGGCATGGTTCTCTGTACCACTTCGGCCCGCCGTTTGATTCTGTCATAAGGACTGTTGGAAAAGAAAGATTCAACACCCTGATACCACTGATCAAAGGGTATCTTCTCAAACTGTATTCCCAGATTCACATGATATTTTTCCGCAATATCAAAAATCGCGTCATCCAGTTGCAGAATATCCGTTACCCGATGGAAAATCTGCTCATACCATTCATCCAGTTTATCGATTTCTTTTGTATAGACGCCATATAAAATTCTCAGATAAAAGACATAGTGGTTTTTAGATTTCACCTGAGAAAAAATCCGGGCCAGTTTCATGAATTTCTCTTCGTCTTCCGGAGAATTGCCGGATCTGTTTTCATATTCCCGTATTTTATCCCAGGGTTCGTCCAGTCCGTCTCTGGAAGCCATGGTCTGGGCCATCACAACGAAATCATCTTCATACGGAAGCCGGGCCATAGCGTCCACTACTTCGCCAATAAACCCTCTTACCAGCATCAACATCCCATCCCAGCCAAATTCCCAGAAATGGGCTTTCAAAATCTTCGTATTGTTTAAGTGCAGGCCGCACAGTATATAATAGCATAAGGTACTGTTTAAGCCAGACGGCTCAAACGCATTCAAAACGAAAAATGTTTCCTGAAGCTGGCGCTCTTCTTCCTGGTCAACAAGGAGTTTATAATACTCCAGATATTTTTCAGCACATTCAATGGCTTTCGCATACTCGCCTTTTTTATAATAAATTTCTGTTCCCAAATTGTTCAGGCGCATCCGGCACATCTGATTGTTCCGTTTGTCCAGCATGGCCTTTTCCAGATCTTTTTCCGCCTCTTCATTATAGGCTGCCAGAAGATCCGCCTCGATCATACCGCAATAAAAAGCGCCTCTGTCCCGGTTGACTTCCACTGTATTTTTATATCGGAACTGATCCAACCCTTTCCGGCACAGTTCCTGCATCTGGTGATATTCTTCGGCTGCACGGTATTCCTGCAACAGATGAATCCACCAGCGGATTACATCGGGCTCACGGTCTATCATCTTCTCCAACAAGGTAATATTCCGTTTAATATGTTTACGTTCCTCTTCTTTGGAAGCATAAATATAACCGAAATGTTCTACTGTCGAATGTAACAACTTACAGGGATTGTACAAGGGATGCAGATATTCATGAATCGCGCTCACAAACCGTGTGTTTTTCTCAAGGCGGGCAAGACGGGATACCCATGTATCCGTAAACACATGCCTGTCATAATCCATGTAGTTTCTCTGAATATAATTGGCAAACCGATATTTTTTGTATTCACCGCTCAGAAAGAACTCTTCAATCTCTTTTGTATCAATGAACCACTCATCATCATCCAGGTATAAAAACCATTCTCCTCTGGCCTTTTCCAACCCGGCATTTCTTGCTTTCGAAAAATCATCACACCAGGTAAAGGGCACAATCTGATCCGTATAGTTGGCCATCAGGGCTTTGATCTCTTCATCACATCCCGTATCTACAATGATCAATTCACTGTCTACCCTTTCCATCAACGGTACAATGGAATCCAGACAACGCTTGATTGTCTTTCCTCTGCCGGATGACAGGAAAGAGATAGTCAGCAATGGTCGCTTCTCGCTCATGGGTTTCCTCCCTCATAAATATAATCCACACAAAAAATCTGATAAAAAGAAAGGACGGCTGTGATGCCGCCCCTTCCTGTATGCCGGGAACTCTTTCGAGTCCCCGTTAAGCGAGCCATAGTCTGGCTGCTTTTACAATCTTCATGCCTTAACTCTAACGGCTGATTACTGCAGTAAGGACAGTACGCCCTGGTTAGACTGGTTAGCCTGTGCAAGCATAGACTGACCTGCCTGTGCAAGAATCTGGTTCTTGGAGTACTCAACCATCTGAGATGCCATATCTGTATCACGGATCTGGCTTTCAGCAGATGTGGTGTTCTCAACAACGTTATCCAGGTTGTTGATGGTGTGCTCAAGTCTGTTCTGAACAGCACCGAGTCTGGATCTCTGGCCAGATACTTTCGTAATAGCTGCTTTGATTGTTTCAATTGCATCACGTGCATTTGTATCATCGCTGCCATCTACTCTCAGGCCTACTACGCCCAATCCCTTAGCAGTCATAGCTTCCAGATTCATCATGATCTGGTTGTTGTTCGTTGCGTCAGCACCTACATGAAGGCTTACCTGCAGAGAACCTGTTACATCCTGGTTCGCAACAACTCTGTCTGCCATCTTTGTTACGGAAACTTTGTTACCAACTGCGTCATATACTGCAGGTGCAGAAGGTTTAGCAGCCGTGGTCGTCGACGGAACGCTCTGTCCATTGACGGTCTTCGTTACAGAGTTGGATGTGAAGTATTTGTCAAGTGCATTCTTGGAAATCTTGTTGCCGTCTGCATCATAGAATGCATACTGCTCACCTTCCGTATATGCTGCCTCAACTTTACCAGCTGTTACGTTTGCGGAATAGATACCGTCTACACGTCTTGTTACGCCTGTAGCCTGAGTGCCGTTTGCTGTGCTGATGTATGTTGCAGAAGCAGTTGCAGCAGCTGCAGCGATACCGCTTGCTGTAATTGTAGCGATCTTTGTGCCGTTCTTATCCAGAACATAGAATGTAGCCTTGGATGTCTCGGACAAAGGAGTTGTGGATGCACTTGCCACGATTGTGTATTTGTCAGCAGCCACACCATTCAGGGAGATGCTGTATTTAGCTTCCTGTTTTGCACTTGTATCATTGGAATCCGTCTTGTTGGTTGCCAATTCTACAGTGATGTTCAGACCCTGATTCTTCAGAGATGTAACGATTTCGTTCTGAGCTGCTGAAGGAGCCTTTGAGTTAAAGGATACAGTAGCTGTCAGGCCTGTGCCTGCGTCTACGTTCATCTGGCCTTTTACTTCTGTGCTGCCGATGATGGAAGAAAGTGTTGCCGGTGCTACGCTGCCTGCTGTAACAGTTGCATAGCCATAAGAATAACCTTTAACAGCTGTCTTGTCACCTTTGAGCAGGTATGTTTCGTTGAATTTGGTTGTCTCTGCAACACGGTCAATTTCTGTTACCAACTGGTCAATTTCTGCCTGGATCGCTTCACGGTCAGAAGTAGAGTTTGTGCCGTTCGCTGCCTTAACTGCCAGTTCGTTCATTCTCTGAAGCATATCATGCACTTCTGTAAGTGCACCTTCTGCTGTCTGCACTGCGGAGATACCATCCTGTGCGTTAGCGGATGCCTGTGTAAGACCTCTGATCTGTTTTCTCATTTTTTCAGAAATTGCAAGGCCTGCTGCATCGTCTGCTGCACGGTTGATCTTATAACCGGATGATAATTTCTCGGTTGCCTTAGCCTGCTGGCTTGTGGTAACGCCTAACATTCTGTTAGAGTTCATTGCTGTTAGATTGTGTTGTACTACCATAACTTACCTCCTTGTTATTCGGCCTCTGGCCGATTATAAATACATAAGCAATTCCTTTTGCCCATGTTGTTACTGAAGTTGGTTTATAATATCCGAAAGTCTCTAGAAAACCCCCGGCTATTAACTTTACCGGAACACAACATTTTGCGCGGTATGTTGTATTCTCCCTTTCACAATAGAAATTTTCGAAGTGTATTTTCCTGTTTTCTATTGTTTTACACTCTTTATATCGGAGCAACCTGAAAATACTTTAGAGGGTTTTGAAAATTTTTTTAAGATTTTTTTGAAGGCCCTGCAAATGATGTGGAAACTATGTATCCTTTCACATCCGGCCTGCCGGGTGTGGATGTAACTGCGGAGTAAATACGGCTGAAAATTACTTTATCCCATTCCCGGAAACAGATACCTGGCAGGTTGATCATCCTCTTTCTATCGCCCATACAGCAGAAACCGGCACAGCCACTGCCATACCGGTTCCCAAATTCATCTTATTTCACGCCCTTTTTATTCTGTCTGTTCCTGATCACGCCGATTATGCAAAGGGATTTTCTGTAGGATAAGGAACACTCTTAGGCTGGTTGTAGTTCAAATCCTCCATGGGAACGCCCAGATATTTGAATACTTCAAACAGAGCTTTTCCATAATGGCCAAACGCAACCGCGCCATGGTGCGGGTAATTCTTTTCAATCAGTACATGGCGGTAGAATCTGCCCATTTCCTGAATGGCAAATACGCCGATTGCACCAAAGGACTTCGTTGCCACGGGGAGTACTTCACCTTCTGCCACGTAAGCGCGGAGTTTTGCATCCGCTGTGGACTGGAGACGGAAGAATGTAATGTTGCCCGGAACAATATCACCTTCCAGTGTACCGTTGGTCACTTCTACCGGCAGGCTCCTTGCCATGATCTTCTGATATTTCATCTCATGGAAGGACAGCTTGGAAGAGCAGGTATTGCCGCAGTGGAAGCCCATGAAAGTATCTTTATGGGTGTAATCAAATTTGCCTTCAATTGCTTCTTTGTACATATCCGCCGGTACAGAGTTGTTGATATCCAGCAGTGTCACTGCATCTTCGCTGATGCATGTGCCGATGAACTCGCTCAGGCAGCCATAAATATCCACTTCGCAGGATACCGGGATGCCCATACCCGTCAGACGGCTGTTTACGTAGCAGGGTACAAAGCCAAACTGCGTCTGGAATGCAGGCCAGCATTTTCCGGCGATGGCAACATATTTTCTGTATCCTCTGTGCTCTTCCACCCAGTCGAGAAGCGTCAGTTCATACTGAGCCAGTTTGGGAAGTACTTCGGGTTTCTTATTGCCTGTACCCAGTTCTGCCGCCATCTCTTCAACTTTGGCAGGAATACGGGGATCATCTGCATGTTTGTTAAATGCTTCAAACAGATCCAGTTCGGAATTTTCTTCAATTTCAACGCCCAGGTTATAAAGCTGTTTAATCGGTGCGTTGCATGCCAGGAAGTTCAGCGGTCTGGGACCAAAGCTGATGATTTTGAGTTCAGACAGGCCAACCAGCGCACGTGCAACGGGAAGGAATTCATTGATCATATCAGCACATTCTTCTGCTGTGCCTACCGGATATTCCGGAATATATGCCTGGATGTTGCGCAGCTTTAAGTTATAGCTTGCATTCAGCATGCCGCAGTATGCGTCGCCACGTCCGTCTGACAGATCGTTTTGGCTCTCTTCTGCTGCTGCGATAAACATTTTAGGTCCGTCAAAATGTTTCGCCAGCAATGTTTCGGAAATTTCGGGACCAAAGTTGCCCAGATATACACACAGCGCATTGCAGCCTTCCTTTTTAATATCTTCCAGCGCCTGTACCATGTGGATTTCGCTTTCAACGATACAGATGGGGCATTCATAAATGTCTGCCACATCATATTTTGCCTTATAAGCCTCCACCAGCGCTTTTCTTCTATTGACGGAAAGGCTTTCCGGGAAGCAGTCACGGCTTACAGCCACAAGACCTAATTTGATTTTGGGAATGTTGTTCATTGCTTTGTCCTCCTTAAATGTTCTATAACTTTGCATGGGCAGCTCTGAAATGGCAGCCAGCAGTCTCACACGCTGCCCGTGCATGCATCCTATACTGTAATGTTTTCACCCCTCAGACCGATGAAGCTGCCTTCCGGCAGGCCACCTTCTTCATGGCCGATCAGCCATTTATTAGTAGCCGCAAGCAATGCATCCTCACCGCCTGCCGTATGTGCCGCAGGCAAAGGATAATTCGTTCCTTTTGGCAGAACAACCACATCCTTGAATCCGCCGTCGTTTGCATTGCAGGGCGCGTAATGCAGTGTGGTGGCAAATAATTCCACACCCACCCCTGCGGGAAGGAGAAATGCTTCTATTTTAGATGTGTCATAGGTAAAGTCTTCTTCCACATCTTCCTGATGCCCCAACAGAAGGATTAAGTCTGTAGCCGCAATATTCAGTTCGGAATCTCTGTGATATTCCACTGCATTGAGTTTGTGGTTATTGCCATTGCAATATCCGATCTGGATGGGCATCTCTCCATACCCCTGGCTGGAAAACTGTTTGTAAATGGGAAGCGCCTCCAACGCCTCTGCGGAGGGTTCGTAAACTACGTCCGCAGGAAGCGGCGTTTCCTCCATTTTCTTCAGAAGTTCCGTGAAGTCATACCCCTGGAGAACCTGGCCATATCTTCTGAATTTCGGATCTGCTACATTGTAAACTTTCATATTCTGCCCCTTTCTGTTGTGTGCTTCATAATCCCCTTTTGGAATATATGTTTATCACGACTGAATCTATTTGCATGTATCGATCATTGAGCCTTTTATAGAATTTCGTTGAACAATTCCTTACATGCGGGATAAATCTTTCTGAATTGCTGATACCGCTGTTCATATTTCTCTGCAAGTTCAGGTGTGGGTTCTACCGTATCAACCACTTTTACCATGCGGTCTGCAATTTCTTCCACGCTTTTATATTCTCCACAGGCAACTGCTGCCAGCATGGCACCGCCCATGGACGGCCCCTCTTCGCTTTCCAGTACATCCACTTTGATATTCAAAACGTTGGCAATGATCTTTTTCCAGAGAGGGCTTTTGGCACCACCGCCACAGATTTTTGTCCGCTCAATCTGAATGCCCAGATCCTTTGCCACCTCAAATGAATCACGAAGGGCAAATGCAACACCTTCCAGAACCGCCTGCGTCATATCTGCTCTGGAAGTGTCCATGGTCATCCCGATGAAAGTCCCTCTGGCATTGGGATTATTGTGAGGGGAACGCTCTCCCATCAGATAGGGCAGGAAAAATACTTTGTTCTCTCCCAGTTTTTCAATCTGCTTCTGTTCTTCTCCATATTCCTTTGTCCCGATAATTTCGTCCATCCACCATTTATTACAGGAGGCCGCACTGAGCATGCACCCCATCAGGTGATAATGGCCGTCTGCATGTGCAAAGGAATGCAGCGCATTAAATTTGTCCACGCCAAAATTCCTGGAGGAAATAAAAACAGTTCCGCTGGTACCCAGTGAAATATTGCACATACCGTCGCCAACGGTGCCTGTTCCTACGGCTGCTGCCGCATTATCCCCCGCGCCTGCAGCCACTTTCACAGCTGCGCCTACACCCAGTTCCTGTGCAATCGCCGGAAGCAATGTGCCCACCGCTTCATAGCTTTCATAAACTTTCGCGAGCTGTTCTTCCCTGACACCGCAGATTTCACACATTTCCCTGGACCAGCATCTGTTCTTCACATCAAAAATCAGCATGCCGGACGCATCAGACACATCTGTGCAGTGTACACCTGTCAGCCTGTATGCCAGATAATCTTTGGGAAGCATAATCTTGCGGATTCTCGCAAAATTCTCCGGCTCTTTATTTTTCACCCATAAAATTTTAGGCGCAGTAAATCCGGTAAACGAAATGTTGGCTGTATATCCGGAAAGTTTGTCGGTTCCGATTACCTGATTGAGATAATCGCATTCTTCACTGGTTCTCCCATCATTCCACAGAATCGCCGGTCTGATGACCTGATCTTCTTCATCCAGGATAACCAGTCCATGCATCTGCCCGCCAAAGCTGATACCTGCCAGTTGTGTCTTGTCGCAATCAGCCAGCAGCTCTTTCAATCCTGCCATACTCTGTGTATACCAGTCCTCCGGATTCTGCTCTGACCAGCCCGGATGCGGGAAAAACAGCGGATATTCTTTTGAAACGATTTTCTGTATTTCACCTTTTTCATTCATCAGCAGCAATTTGACAGCCGATGTCCCCAAATCAATACCTGCATATAGCATTTTGTTTCCTCCAATTCCAGTTCCGCAGTATCCCTCCCCAAGCCCTTCCCCAGATGCCTTTCTGTCCGCTTTCGCGTACATAAATGCATCCGGCTTTGTTCCGGATACTGCTGTTTCCTGTTCCCTGCCACTCTTTCCGTGCACGTGCACGTTTTCTTTATCATACATTTATCAATATAAAAAATCAATAGACTTTTTCCATTTCCCAATTTTTCGTAATAATGCACGAATTTCCAAAAATAATTCCCCGTTTTTCCAGGCCTGTTTGTGGAATATAACGAAAACGTGCACGCACATAAAATTGTGTGCCTGCATCATTGACATACACGATGTGCCATGCTACTTTTGTAATAAGTGACATCAAGTTAAGAAAGAAGGTGACCCCTATGGCTACCATTAAAGAAATTGCAGAGCTCTCCGGTGTTTCCAGAGGGACTGTGGACAGAGTTCTCAACAATCGTGGAAGCGTCAGCGCAAAGACGGCGGAAAAGGTTCTGGAGATCGCAAAGGCGCTGGATTACCGGCCAAATAAAGCCGGCCTTACCCTTGCTGCTCAAAAAAAACGATTAAGGCTGGGTGTTATCCTGTTTGGAAACAGCAACCCTTTTTTTGACGAAGTCATGAAAGGCGTCCGTTACCAGGAAGAGCGTCTTGCATGTTACAACTGTTCTATCCTGGTCCGTCAGATTGCCTACGACGCCGCCCAGCAGCTTTCAGCCATAGAGGAACTTCTCGCCCAGGATGTACATGGCATTGTGCTGGCTCCCTATAATGCACCTGCCATTGCCGAAAAGATAAATGCACTTTATGAACAGCATATCCCAACCGTCACGGTGAACACGGACATTGACCATACCCGGCGCATCGCCTATGTGGGCAGCAATTATTTTCTCTCCGGGGAAACGGCAGGCGGATTGATGGGACTGATGACAAAAGGGGAAATCCATGCCGGTATCGTGCTGGGTTCCCGGCAGATTCTCTGCCATACCGACAGAGTGGCAGGCTTCCGAAATTGTATCCAGAAAAAATACCCCCATATTCATGTAACTGCCACCATTCAAAACCAGGATGACGAAGTTGAGAGTTTTCATGTAACCCAGACGCTGTTGCAGGAACACCCGGAAATCAATGCACTTTATTTTGCCGCCGGAGGCGTGTATGGCGGTTGTAAAGCCATTGTTGCACAGAACCGTGCCCATGCTGTCACAGTGATCACCCATGACCGGGTGGACACTACCCGCAGTTTTGTTCAGGAAGGCGTTATTTCCGCTACAATATGCCAGCAACCGTTTCTGCAGGGTTCCCAGTCACTGGATATTCTGTTCAATTATCTCACCGCAGGCGAATTGCCCGAAAAAGAGTTAAATTATGTGGCCGCAGATATACGCATCGCAGAGAATATATGATCCGGTGTAAACAGCCTCAATTCCTGTTGTAAGTTTTTTTCCTGTATTGTATAATAAAGTAAATTGATGTAAAGCAAAGCAGATCTTGTATTCTATATTATATTGAGAAAAGATCTCAGCATCGGGGGATAGCACAGGAGGTTATTTTAATGCATATTAAAGATTTTATGGATTTAAGCAAACTACAGGAAATACAGGATAAGTTTTCTACTTGCACCGGCCTTGCTGCCATTGCAATGGACACCAACGGGGAATATCTGACAAAAGGCAGTAATTTTACGGATTTTTGCATGAAATACACCCGTGGTTCCTCAGAGGGAAACAAACGTTGTGTGAAATGTGACAAGGAAGGGACCGGCACCTATTACTGTCATGCAGGACTGATGGACTTTTCCGTTGATATTAAGGTAAATGGAGAAAAGGTCGGTGTTATCATCGGCGGACAGACACTGCCAAACCCGCCCGATGAAGAAAAGTTCCGCGGTATTGCACAGGAACTGGGCATAGATCCGGAGCAATATATCCGTGCGCTTCGCAAAGTACCTGTCAGTTCGGAAGAAAAAATCCGCTCTGCGGCTGACCTGCTGGGTATCGTGGTAAACCAGCTCGTCAATCTGGAATATTTCAAACACAACAATGCAGACCGCCTCGATTTGCTGCAGGAGGAGGTCAAAAATTCCACGACTTTGATTCAGGCGATCAATGACAACACCAGCCATTTAAAGACCATTGCCAACAAGCAGAAAATTCTTTCCCTGAACGCCAGCATCGAAGCAGCCAGAAGCGGCGAAGCCGGACTGGGCTTCAATGTAGTTGCCAAAAGCATGCAGGATCTTTCCTCTCAGTCTGCCATTATTTATAATGAAATCGAAAAATCCGTTGCAGAGATTACAAGAACCATCTCCGCCCTTTCCTCTCTGTTTGAATAAGATCACAGTACATAGCAGGCTATCACAAAGCAGATTCCCATGAATCTGCTTTTTTGATGGGAAATATCATCTCCCTGTTACCACAACAGACTAAGGCCGACAACAAAATCCCTCTGGAAATGGGTAAAGCCTGCAAACCATACCAGTTTCCATACAACAGGATCTGTCGGTTTTACTACCTGCTTCGCATGTTCTCATATTACTTTCCAATTGCCTGACTATAATCCATATGTTATACTTGACAATGCATGGAACATTCCAATACTTCAATTCTGAAAGGATAATAATATGATCAAAGCTATATTTTTCGACATAGACAACACGCTGTTCTCCCATACGACCCACCATATCCCCGAAAGTACCATAACGGCCATTCATGCACTGAAACAAAAGGATATACTCCTTTTCACCGCTACCGGCCGCCCGCTGTCCGCTATGTTAAATCTGATCACCGATCTGCCCTTTGATGGCTACATCACCCTTAACGGACAGATTTGCCTGGATCAAAAGCAAGAACTGATTTACCACGCACCCATCAGACAACCCGATGCCGATTATATCGTTTCCGCCTTTACCCGCAAAGAGATTCACGCCACCATCATTGAAAAGGACAAGATATACAGCAATTTTGCAAAAGAATCTTTTGATCAGGATGTGACCGCACCTGTTCCGCCCATCGGCGCCTATACAGGCGGGGATATCTACCAGCTCATTGTCTTTGGAGATGATACCGCCTTCCATACACTGATGAGTCACCTGCCCGGCTGCAAAATGACCCGCTGGAATACCTATGGCGCGGACGTGATCTCCAAAGACGGCGGAAAAGTCGTGGGGCTCCGGCACTTTCTGGAACATTTCCACCTCCGCCAGGATGAGGTCATGGCTTTTGGCGACGCAGAAAATGACATCGATATGCTGCGCTTTGCAGGCGTGGGAATCGCCATGGGAAATGCGGACAGCGCCGTAAAAGAGCAGGCTGACTATATTACGGAAGACATCGACAGCGACGGCATTTATCTGGCCCTAAAACACTACGGAGTTATTTAAACCTATGATCAGAATATTACAGGAAAGCGATATAGACGAAGTGGCAGATCTCTGGCTGGATACCAATCTAAAAGCACACAGCTTTATCCCCGCCGGATACTGGAACGAACATTTCCAAAAGATAAAAGAAATGTTCCAAGGGGCGGAGTTATATGTGTTTGAAAATGACGCCGCGCATACAATCGACGGTTTTATTGGTCTGGACAAAGACTATCTTGCGGGCATTTTTGTGCGCAGCAACACGCAGTCCCTGGGCATCGGCAGACAATTACTGGACTACGTCAAACACAAAAAAGACAGCCTGCACTTACATGTCTATTGCAAAAACACACGGGCCGTCAGATTTTACCGGAGAGAAAACTTTCAAATCCGGTGTGAAACTACCGATCCTCAGACCGGTGAAAAAGAATTGCTGATGGCCTGGCAGTCCAGCCCCCTGTCAGATACGTAAAACAGAAATTTTCCCCCTTACCGCAAAAAGCGATGCCGGTTTGCTGCTTGCCCCCGACATCGCTTTTTACAATACGTATACCTATCTGCATTTTCTTTTCATTCTTATTTTGTGCGTACACCTCCGGCACCATTTCTCCGGTCCTGCCTTCCGCATCAGATCATACCGCCCGGTTTCAAACCTCAGAAATAATAATACACAAGCAGATACACCACCGTCAGCAAAAATCCCACACAAAACAGAAACAAACCAAACGACATACTGCGGGAAATCGCCGTATTATATTCACTGACTGAGGAGTGGAGTACCGCCAGCCTGTGCTCGAACCGCCTTCCGTACACCGGCTTTTCCTCTTTGCCCAGAGACCGCAGACGCCTGCCCCAGTACACAAAATGATCCAGCACCAGTCCCGTCACATGCGTGATGACTGTGCCTTCCGGCAGTTCATAGGGCAGCGCACTGTCTCTCAGCAGTGTTTTGCGCAGTAAAATCACCAGTGTATCCACCAAACTGTCCGCAATTCTGCACAGGACACCGCCCACAAATGGCAGAATCCTCAGCAGCAGCGGCCGATATACAAGCATCTCCAGATCCAGCCGCTCACTCAGCCGGTTACAGTATTCCCTGCCGGCCGCGCCGGCACGCATCATCCACAGCCGCACCACCAGCAGATAGATAACTCCGCCCACAGACAGAGAAATCAACGCACCTTTCAGATTCCCCGGCGAAAAATACCGCACCACCGGCGCGCTCCCCTCCGCCAGGAAAAAGCTCTGTCCCATATCCGCCAGCGGATTCATCAACACGCCCGGCAACAGCCCCGCCGCTGTCAAAAGCAGCGCACAAAACGCCAGCAGACAGCCATTGACCCGGCCCAGATACGCACCCTTCATGGCATCGTATGCTTTCTGCTTCTCCAAATCCACATTTCTTTCCACAAAGATACACACATACAGTTTGGCCATGTAAGCCACCGTCAGGCCGCCGCTGACCAGAAAAATCCATTCAATGGCCCGCATCTGCCCCGCCGTCAGCAGCAAGGGCGCTGCTGCCCCTTCCGCAAGCAGAGTGCCATATTCCACAAGACTCTCATGCAACAGCGTCTTGCTCACATATCCGTTCCACAACGGCACACCTCCGATACCGAGGGCCCCCGCCAGAAAAATCATCTGCAACAGCGGTTTGTTCCGTCCAAAGCCCCGTATCTCATTGAGTTCCAGTCGGTGAAGATTCTGATAAATCACACCTGCCGCCAGAAAGAGCACCAGCTTAATCAGGGAATGATTGACCATATGCAGCAGTGTCCCTCTGACTGCTGCCGCATTTTCGTCTCCCAGCAGCCCGCACATGCCGATGCCTACCAGAATAAATCCGATCTGTGACAGAGAAGAACAGGCCAGGGTGCGTTTGAGATTCACGGAAAACAGTGCCAGCACAGCGCCCAGCACCATCGTAACCACGCCCAGCAGCAGCATATAAGTTCCCCATATGCGATTGTGCCAGAACATGCCGCAGCTGATCAAAATCACGCCGAAAACCCCCGCCTTCGTCAACATTCCGGACAGCAGGGCAGACGCCGGCGCCGGTGCCACCGGATGCGCCTTGGGCAGCCAGATGTGCAGTGGAAAGGCTCCCGCCTTGGCGCCGAACCCGATCAACAGACAGACACCGGCCGGCAACAGATAACGGTAAGACGAACGGCTCAGTACCTGCAGCATCAGCTCGTCCGTCCACAAATGCCCGCCGGCCCCTGCGCCCAGACCTGTATACAAAAGAAACAGTCCCATCAGCATCACCAGTCCGCCTCCGACCGCAATCGCCAGATAGGTGCCTCCCGCGCGCATTGCCCCTTCCGTCTCATCATGTACGACCCATACATAAGACGAAAAAGACATCAGCTCAAAAAAGAGAAACGTAGTCATCAATTCCCCGGACAAAAAGACACCCATCACACCGCCCAGCGTAAACAGCGTAAACAGATAATACCGGTTCCTGTTGTGGTAACTGCGCAGATATTCCCCGCAAAATACAGTCGTCACCAGCCACATAAACGAGGCAAGCAGCCCATACAGCGCCCGGAAGCCGTCCAAAATCAGATAAAGCCCAACCCCTCCAAAATCAGGCAGCACAAACCACTGCCTTCCCGTCTTGCCAAAGGTGAGAAATAGCCATAAAAGCACCAGAAACTCAGCCAGCGCCACCATATTTGCCGCCATATCCCGCAGCCTTTTATTCCGCCTTCCGATCCCGTACACAGCCAGAGCGCCCACAAACGGAAGAACCACACATACCGGCAAAAGCAGATTCCCGCCCGAAGCCGTCATTTCCATATTCATCGCTGCCTCCTGTCAAATGTCATCCTGTACCACAAATGCGAACAACACATCCGCGCACAGCCAATACAGCTTCCTTTTTCCATAATCACACTTGCAAAAGCCATGCAAGCACATCAGAGCACCGCCCATGAAGGCAGCGGTCAATACAGTCCCTGGGAAACCCTCTGCAGAAAATCCGTCAGCGGCATGGAATATACCCCCAACAAAACCATAGCCCCCACAAACAGACAGACCGGCAGCAGCATGCAGATGCCCGGATCTTTTATTCCTGCCAGCGATTCGTCACAAAATCCTGCCGGCGGAAACCACGCCCGCACTGCCACCGTCAGCATATAGACCGCTGTCAGCAGTGCCGAGACAAGCAACACGCCCACGCCTGCAAAGGCCAGCGGGTATGCGCTGTCAGCCGCCGCCTGCGCCAGATGCCATTTGCTCACAAAACCGCACAGCCCCGGCGTCCCCATCAGCGCCAGGGATGCCACTGTGAAAATCCCCATCACCACCGGCATTTTCCTGCCGATCCCGTCCAGTTCATAAATAAAAGTCCGACCCGTCTTACAGATCACCGCACCGGCACAGAAAAAAGAGCACATCTTCATTACGGCATGACAGAGCATGTGGGTCAGTGCCCCCGCCAGTCCCAGCGGGGTCATAATCGTAACGCCAAACAGAATATACGAAAGGTTGCTGATGGTGGAGTACGCCAGGCGGCGCTTAAAATGCGTCTCTTTCACCGCCCGTCCGCTGCCATACAGAATCGTCAGCAGCACAACGCTCATCACCACCCCCTGGGCCCATGTTCCCCGCAGAAACTCCACACCGAAACAATAGTAGGTCAGACGGATAATGGCAAACGCCCCCGCCTTGACCACTGCCACCGCATGCAGCAGCGCCGTTACCGGGGTGGGTGCCACACCGGCTGCCGGCAGCCAGGAATTAAACGGACAAACCGCCGCCTTGACCCCAAAGCCCAGAAACGCCAGCACATATATGAGCAGCAACAGATTCGTCCGTCCACCGATCTTTGCCAGATTCAGCGAACCGCCCATCACAAAATCCGGAGAACCATACACAATGATAAAAATCAGTCCCAGAAATCCGAACGCCGCCCCGCCCAGCGAATAATACAAATACTTCCGGCTGGCCAAAATGGCCTCTCTGGAAAGGGTATGCATCACCAGCGGCACAGTCACAAGGGTCAAAAGTTCATAGAAGAAATACATCGTCATCATGTCTTCCGCAAAAGCAATCCCCAGCGTCACCCCATAGGTGAGCGTATAAAACAGAAAAAAAGACTTCTCCCTCTGCTCGTGCTCCATATATTCAAAAGCATACAATGTGGCCAGCGGCCACAAAACAGCCGCCATCCCGCCAAATACCATACTCATCCCGTCAATGCGGAAAGAAAGCGTCAGATCCCCCGTAAACTTTACAATCGCCAGTTTATCTCCCGGATGATCCAAAAGCAGACAAATGGCCAGCACCGAAGTCAGCGTCACCATCCCTTCCAGAAACACCAGCATGTGCATCCGTTTCCTGAAGGGCAGCAAAAAGACCAGAACACCTGCAAACACGGGAAGCAGGACCACCACAAACATCATCACCGGTTCCATCTCGATTCCTCCCTTCCCACTACCAGAGCATACCGCCCAGAAACCGCACAAGCGCACCGGGAAACATGCCTGCCAAAACTGACACTGACGTCAGAATCAATATTGGCAGCAGCATGGCCGCCTCCGGTTCCCGCTTCTGCAGATTCCCATAGTCAAATCCATTTCCCGGGAAAAAACCCCGGATCGTAACCGGCAAAAGATACCCCGCCGTCAGCAGCGCCGAGACAAGCAGCACCACCGGCCCCAGCCAGCCAAACACCGGCAGAGCATCCCCTTCCAGCGCCCCCATAGCCAGATACCATTTGCTGAGGAAACCTCCTGTAGGCGGTATTCCGATGAGCGCCAGGGAGCAGATCGTATAGCACCAGAGCAGCACCGGCATCTCCTTCCCGATACCGGTCAGTTCCTCCACCCGCGTCTTTCCCGTCTGCACAATCACCGCCCCTGCAAACAGAAACAAACCGCTCTTAATGCAGGCATGACAGACCACATGCAGCATGGAACCCGTAAACGCAGTCTGGTTCATCACCGCCAGACCAAACAAAATATAAGAAATCTGACTGACCGTGGAATATGCCAGGCGCTTTTTCAGCACCCTTTCCCGATAGGCCAGCATCGACCCCATAAACACGGTAAACAACGCAAGGGAAAGCCACACATACTGCACCCAGCTTCCTCGCAGAAATGCCGTCCCAAACAAATAATAGACCACTCGCAGCATACCCAGGACACCACTTTTGACAATGATTCCTGACAATACCGCAGAAGCGGGCGCCGGCGCCACCGGATGCGCCGCAGGCAGCCAGCCATGCAGGGGAAACATGCCCGCCTTGACCCCAAAACCCAAAATCATCAAAAACGCCACAACCAGTAAAAAGGGTTCCCTGCCCGCCGTCAACTGCGGATCCAGCACACCGCCCGCCGTAAAAGCCAGCGTCGTTCCGTACCGGTACAGAAAATAAATCCCGAACAAGACCAGATATGCCCCGCAAAAAGAATAAAACAGGTATCTCAGCCCTGCCATAATGGCTTCTCTGGAACGGCTATGCAGCACCAGAGGAAATGACAAGATTGTCATGAATTCATAGAACATGTAAAAGGTAACAATATTGCCGGAAAAATCCAGGCCATTCAATATGCCATATACAAGCAGATAACAGCCAAAATACCATTTTTCATTTTTTTCATGCTTCATATAGGAAAAAGCAAACGCCCCGCCGCAGAGCCAGACAATGGTTACCATGGACGCAAACAACTGCCCCACGCTATCCATCTGAAAATAAACCGGCACTCCTTTTGCCAGATACAGCAGCGTAAAGCTACCCGCCCCGCTCCCGATTGCGGCAAAAACCGACACTGCTGTCATAACAAGACCTGCTGCCGTAATTCCCACCACTGCACTCCGCTTCCTGATGGAAGGAACACAGAGAAGAACCAACCCCATCACAACCGGAACCCCTATAGAAGCCAATATCCATACCGCTCCATTCATCTCACACTCCTCCTAACCGGTAACCTTACCTGCAAAGCCCATGAACCATCTCCTGCGGCCACAGGCTTTTGCACATCCGATTCTGATCCTTATCCTTATGGTCAGCGCGGCATATGCGCAGATCCATCTGCCCTGTTACTATCCGAACATATCCAGGCCTGTGGAAATCGCGTCCACCACCGGCTGAGAAGACATGCCAAGCGCAATATTCAAAGCGATAAACAACAGAATCGACAGGGCATACAATTTTTCCTTACGCAGCGCCACACCTTCATATCCACAGTCCGGCGCCGGTGTATAGATCCGGATCACCGTTTTCATAAAATAAATGGCATTCAGAATCGTACTTACCGCCAGAACAATCATCGTCGGCAACAGCTTGCGGCTGTTATTCACCGCCGCCTGCGCAAACAGAATCTTACTTACAAACCCGGCAAAAACCGGCACACCGACCATGGACAGCGAGCCCACCGTAAAACCGATGCCCGCGATCTTATTCCGGAATCCCGCCCCCGTCTGATCAATAAACCGCCTGCTGAAACCTGACACATCTGTCAGTCCTATAACCGCGATAAACAGCAGCGCTTTTCCCGCCGCATGGGCAAAAATATGGTATACACTGGCGACCATCCCCACCTTCGTCCCCAGGCCGATTCCCATATAGATATATCCCACCTGGGCCACGGAAGAAAAGGCGATCATCCTGCGGATACCGCTCTCCTTAATGGCGCTGAGTGATCCAAAAACCATGGCCATCAGCCCGAACACAAACAATACATTGATAATGTGTGTATTATTGAACACCGTAAAACCGATCACACGGTAAATAATCTTAATCAGCAGAAAAATGTATCCCTTCGAAGCCAGCGATGACAAAATCGCCGCCGAAGAAATCGTAGAATATCCATACGCATCCGGCAGCCAGGCATGGAAAGGGAACAGCGCGCTCTTAATGGCAAGTCCCACTACCATCAGCGCCACCGTAATCACCAGCGGAATGGCATAGGTCCCCTCTGCCATAATGACCTCCACCTGCTCCCGGATATTGGACATCAGCAAATGTCCTGTCAGATCATACAACATGCACAGACCGATCAACAGCAGCCCGGAGCCCACCAGACTCATAATCATATAGCGCACTGCTGCCGCCAGCGTCCGCCCGATCTGGCGGATCATAATCAGCCCACAGGCTGCAATGGTATTGATCTCCACAAACACATAGGCCGTAAACAGATCGTTGGTATAGACAAGCGCCAGCAGCGAAGAAAGCAGCAGATTCACCAGCACATAATACAGATTATGTTTGCTCTCCTCCACTTCCTCGTCCAGCTTCTTGCGCCCGCCCCACATGGACAACAGCATGATGAGGCAGAAAAACAGCGCCATAGCCGCTTCCAGAATCCCCGCCCGTATCTCATTGCCCCAGGGCGCCGGAAAATGCCCCATCCTATAGACAAAACATTCTCCGCCGGACAGCAGCCAGATCAGCAGGGCCAGTGACATTCCTCCTGCCGCAAGTATGACTCCTGTGTTGACCCATTTGGCGGCCCTGCGGGGCAGCATCGAACAGACCGTACCGGAAAACAGGGTCAGCAAAATGGAAAAGAACGGAAAATTACATACAAAATCCATCTTACTCCTCCCGCTTCATCATCATTGAAATCTGATCCAGATCCAGCGTATGATACCTTCTGTAAAGCCGGATCGTCAGAGACAGCATCAGCGCCGACACGGACACGGACACCACGATCCCCGTCAGTACCAGTCCGCTGGGAATGGGATTGATATAAGCCGATACACTCTGCACACCATCCACCACAATCGGCGCCACCCGTCCCCGGATATACCCCTTTTCGGCCAGAAACAGATATACGGCCGAATCCATGATGTTCAATCCGATGATCTTTTTAATCAGATTCTTTTGCAGAAGCAGATTCCCGAAACCGATTCCGAACAAAATCATGGAAACCACCTCCAGCATATTCGCCTGTAAATTCACACCCATATTCAGAATCCCCCTTTTCGGAACATCACATAAAAGGCATACATCGTACAGGCCACCACCAGCCCCACCGCAATATTCAGCGGCAGAATCAGCCCACTGCTCAAAATGGCGCCCGGCGTCCCTTTGGGAATGATACTCTCAATATGATTGGCTCCCGTATAAAACGAATAACTTTTGGCAAAACAGTAAAATGACAGCGAACAGAAACTGATCCGCTTATAGGTCTTTTCCGTGAAAAAACGCTCCGTTTTCTCAAATCCAAAAGCATTCAGGTACAAAATCAGCCCCGCACCGATGATGGCTCCGCCGGAGAATCCGCCGCCCGGCCCCAGATGCCCGTTCAGAATCACATACATACCGAAAATGATAATGACAGGTACAAGGAGATACGCCGCCATCTGCAAAATCGCATCATTCTTAGGTTCGTATCTGCGGTCGTTGGCTTCCACCTCTTCCAGACTGACCCCTGCATAGTCCTTCTTTCCCTTATCCAGCCGCAGTAAAATCAGTACCGTCACCGTAGCCACAAACAGCACATGGGACTCTCCCAGCGTATCAAAGGCCCTGTAGTCGAGAATCATGCCGCTCACAATATTGACGGCGCCTGTTTCCTGGAGCCCCTTCTCAATATAACGTGCTGAGACTTCATTATTGATCGGCCTTTCCGGCACGCCAATGGGCGGCAGAAAAGATACCGTCAGCAAAAGGAGATAAATCAAAATCCCACAGAATGCAACGGACGCCACCTTATAAAACCGCTCCAGGTTCCTGATACTTCTGCTCTTTTTGCGCCCGTAAATCTGATTGAGCAGGATATTTTTCTCCCGGAGCCGCCGCTCTGCATCCTCTTCCCCGTCCCGGAAGGCTTCCTGCTGCTGCATCTCCACCTGTCCGATAAAAGGATCCTTTTCCCCGTCCAGCCAACGGAAAAAATGACAGGCAAAAGTTTTCTCATATTCTTTATCACTCTTTCTTCTGCTCATGTTTCCTGCGTTTCTCCCTCTCATCTATGGCATGAATTTTTTTCAGCGTCACAAAAAACAGGATACTGGTCACTCCCGCGCCCACTGCTGCCTCCGTAATGGCCAGATCCGGGGATTCCAGAATCACCCAGATCATGGACATAATCAGGCTGTATGACATATAGATCAGAATAGAATTCAGCAGATTGCGGGAAAGGCTGACGGCAATGGCACACAGTACCAGAAATCCCATCAAAAGATACGCAAAGACATTCATTCTTTCTCCACCTCCATATGTGCCTCCAATTCCTCATTGGTCGCCACCTCCAGCCGGGCAATCAAATGCGAAGACACCGGGCTGGCACACCAGAGAAACAAAATGACCAACAGCATCTTGAGACTGGTAAAATTCACACCATTGATGATCATCAGCCCCAGCAGAGAAACACCGATACCAAATGTATCCCCAAAAGCCGCCATATGCATCCGATTCAACACATAATGATAGTGATATGCACCATACAGTTCGATGGCGAATATCACTATCCCCGTTATAAGAAATAAAGTTTCCCCAATCAAACAGAGCCACTCAGCCATTTCCATCCTCCCGCTTTTTTTCCTTTCTCTCCCGGTACGCTCCCATATATACCTTCGTGATAACGATCACTGCCAGAAAACTGACCATGGCATAAATCAGACAGATATCCACCAGATACCCTTCCTCCATCTTTACTGTCAGAATGGCGATCATGACTATGACCATCGTCCCCATCATATTGACGGCCACAATCCGGTCCGCCACCCGTGGACCCAGAACCGCCCGCAGAAGGCAGAGCATCAGCATCACAGCCAGAATAATCAGTGCTGTCTCAAAGATCACATTCCTCACTTCTGTTAACGCATCCATCTCTATTTCACCTTTTCCAGCCTTTCCAGTTCTTTTGCAAAAATCCCGTCCGAAAGCCCTTCTGCCAGAGACTTGTCCAGACAGTGTACCGACAGTTCGTCCCCCTCCAGCGACACCGTGATGGTCCCCGGTGTCAGCGTGATGGAATTGGCCAGCAGCACCCTGGCCGCTTTCGTCTGCAACGTGGTGTGGAACCGCACCAGCACCGGCTCTATCTCATCGCGCTCGGAAAACAGCAGTTTCATGGCCGATACATTCGCTTTGATAATTTCTGCAATGAGAATCACCACATAGCGCAGAAGCAAAAATGTGCGCTTCCAGATCAGCAGGTCCTTATGCATATCAAAGCCCATAAACCGGCAGACAAACCAGTACATTCCCCCGGCAATCGCTGCCCCGAACCAGAAAATTTCCCAGGTAAAGTTTCCGTTGAATATGATCCACAATATGAGAAACACAAAAAACATATCCCCAAACCTCCGTGAAAAAGAGCTGCACACCGCTGATCCCTCAGCCGGTGTGACAGCCCCTGTCCTTTATATATTCTGCAGCATGGAATCCAGTTCGTTTTTGGAAACTGCGCCCATAGAAGATGATACCTTTTCACCATTCCTGAAACATATAAAGGTAGGAATAGACATTACCCCATATTTCTCAGTCATTTGTGGACTTTCTTCTATATTGAGTTTTCCGATTTTTATCCTGCCGTCGTATTTTTCTGCCATTTCCTTGACAATGGGCGCCATCATCTTACACGGGACACACCAGTCAGCGTAAAAATCCACCAGTACCGGTAAATCCGACTGTAAAACTTCCGTCTCAAAATTCGCATCTGTAAATTTGTACTCCATATCCTGCCTTCCTTTCTTTCAACCTGTCGTAGATTCCGTATTATTTTGCAGAAAATCTGCTGTTCTATACACAATGTATTTGCAAATAGGATTGCCTGCGGAAGAAAATTTTTCTTCATATTCTGTCATAACATTTCCTTCCATCATTTTCCCATCTCTGTGCAGATCATAGGAAATCTGCCTGGCTGTCCATCCCGCAGGCTCCAACTCCTCCACTGCAAAATCAAATAATGCCCGGTTATCCGTCTTAAACTCAATCCTGCCGCCCGGCTCCAGTATTTTGTCATACCGGGCCAGAAACTGTCTGGAAGGCAGCCTGCGCTTCGCGTATCTCGCTTTCGGCCAGGGATCGGAAAAATTGAGATAAATCCGGGAAACCTCTCCCTCCCCAAATACCTGCTCTAATTCCGAAGCATCCATACAGATAAATAACAGATTTGGCAGCGGATTCTCTTCCATCTTCTGCAAAGCCCGCAGCAGCACACTGGTATACCGCTCGATCCCTATATAGTTTATCTCCGGATTTCCCATGGCCATGGTATTTAAAAACTTTCCTTTTCCCATACCAACCTCAATGTGAATGGGATGATCGTTTCCAAACGCCGCTTTCCAATGCCCTCTGGTCTTCCCGGCTTCCTGCACGACAAAGGGACTGTTTCCGACAATCGCCTCTGAACCGGGTACATTCCGTAATCGCATGCCTGTTCCTTTCCATCAATCACTTTTTCATCCATGTATTGTACACCACTTAACAGGCAAAATCAAACCTTCTGAAAACAATTTTTGAAAAAAAATGGAAATAAAATAGGAAACAGAACAGGTTTATGATAAAATAGTCAGGACAGACCAACCTATGCCCACATTATATTTAAGAAGGAAAAGCTTATGACAGAAAAACAGGACACTTTATCAATGATGCCATTGCAGGAATTAAAAGTACTGGATATTATAGACGGGTATGAAGTCCGCCCGGGATTTTATACCCAAAACGGCGCCACCGCCCTGTCTAACAGTTGTGTGAATTTCACTGTACAGTCTCAGGGCGCTACCGGATGCGAACTGCTTTTATATAACAGAGGAGAGGCAGAACCCTTCGCAGTCATACCTTTTCCCGAACGCTACCGCATCGGAAAAGTATATTCCATGATCGTATTCGGTCTGAAAATAGAAGAGTTTGAATATGCATATCGTATGGACGGCCCTTATGAACCGGAAAAGGGGCTGATCTTTGATAAATCCCATATATTACTGGATCCTTACGCCAAGGCTGTGGCCGGGCAGAGCGTCTGGGGGGTCACCTCCAACGAAAACGGATACCGCGCCAGAGTTGTCCGTAATAATTTCGACTGGGGAATCGAAAAACAGTCCGTTATCCCCATGGAAGATCTTGTAATCTATGAACTGCACGTCAGAGGCTTTACCATGGATGAATCTTCCGGCGTATCTCACAAAGGTACTTTTTCCGGCCTGCGGGAAAAGATTCCCTATCTCAAGGATCTGGGTGTTAACGCGGTGGAACTGATGCCCATTTTTGAATTTGACGAGACAAGAGATATGCGCATGATAGAAGGCCGTCAACTGCTGGACTACTGGGGCTATAATACGGTGGGCTTCTTCGCACCCAATACCAGTTACAACTCAGACAGAGAACATAACCGGGAAGGTACGGAACTGAAAGAGGTCATTCGCGATCTGAAGAAAAATGGCATAGAAGTCATACTGGATGTGGTATTCAACCATACTGCCGAAGGAAATGAGCGTGGACCTTATATATCTTTCAAAGGTTTTGACAATAATATATATTACATGCTCACCCCGGACGGTTCCTATTTTAATTTCAGCGGCTGTGGCAATACGCTGAACTGTAATCATCCCATGGTACAGCAGATGATCCTGGAATGTCTGCGGTATTGGGTCACTGACTACCGCATTGACGGTTTCCGGTTTGATCTTGCCACCATCCTGGGGCGGAATGAAGACGGTTCACCCATGAACAACCCGCCCCTGTTAAAGCAGCTTGCACTGGATCCCATCCTGGGGGATACCAAGCTCATTGCCGAGGCCTGGGATGCGGGCGGCCTGTATCAGGTGGGAACGTTCCCTTCCTGGAACCGCTGGGCGGAATGGAACGGTAAATACAGAGATTGCCTGCGCAGCTATTTAAAAGGCGACCTGTGGACCGCACCGGAAGCAGTCCTGCGCATAACAGGTTCGCCGGATCTGTATAAATCTTATGGGAGAGGTTACGATTCTTCCGTAAATTTCATCACCTGCCACGACGGTTTTCCGCTGTATGATCTGTATACCTACAGCACCAAACACAATGAAGCCAATGGCTGGAACAATACCGACGGCACGGACGATAACCGCAGCTGGAACTGTGGCGTTGAAGGGGAAACCGACGATCCCGCGATCAACCAGCTCCGCAACCGTCTGGTCAAAAATGCCTGTGCCGTCCTCCTGTGCAGCCGTGGAACCCCGATGTTTCTGGCCGGAGACGAATTCGGCAATACCCAGTTCGGGAATAACAACGCCTATTGCCAGGACAATGCCATTTCCTGGCTGGACTGGAACCTCCTGAAGAAAAACGGAGACATTTACCGTTTTTTCCGCTACATGATTGCCTTCCGCAAAAATCATCCTGTTATCCGCATGGATCTGGAACATTCAGGCACCGGTTATCCGTCCATCAGCATCCATAACGGTGCGCCTGATTATTCACAGACAACCGAACAGACAAGGACACTGGGCGTTCTCTATGCGGGTTATAACAGAAAAGAGAGAAAAGAAGATATTGTATACATTTGTATCAACGCCTACTGGGAGCCCGAAACCATCCGTCTCCCCTATCTGCCCAAACATTTTGCCTGGTATCTTGGAGTGAATACCGGTATTGCCCATGATCAAGAACCATTTTTTGATGAAACCACTGCCCCGGAAATTACCGGAGAATTTATAATGAAAGAAAGAAGTGTTGCTGTTTTTACTGGAAGGAGCAGACGATGAATTATATCATTTTTGATCTGGAATGGAATCAGAGCAACTGTCCCGAAGGGGAAATCAAAGAAATCCCCTTCGAAATCATTGAAATCGGCGCTGTCAAACTGAACAGCGAGAAACAGATTGTAGATCGCTTTAACGAGTTGATTCATCCCCGCATCTACAAGGAAATGCACAAAATAACCGGAAATCTCCTCCATCTCCAGATGAAAGAACTGGAAAATGGGGACGAATTTGTCCATGTGGCAAAGCGGTTTTTAACATGGTGCGGCGATGATGTCACATTCTGTACCTGGGGTCCGATTGACTTGACCCAGCTCCAGAGGAACATGGCGTATTATCAGATGGCGCCGCTGGCCAAAGGCCCCCTGGCTTTCCTGGATATCCAAAAGCTGTTCAGTATTGCCTGTGAAGACCGGAAGTCCCGCCGTGCCCTGGAACATGCCGTGGATGTGCTGGGCATTGAAAAAGATATTCCCTTTCACCGCGCTTTCAGCGATGCCTACTATACCGCAAAGGTTTTTAAAAAGCTGGATTCTTCTCTGGAAAAAAATCTTTCTTTTGACCTGTTCCATAAACCTACCTGCCGGAAAGAAGAAATCCACATCGTCTTTGACGATTATGCAAAATATATTTCCCGAAAGTTTCCCGATAAGCAGGAAGCCTTTAAAGACCGGGAAGTGTGCAGTACAAAATGTTATTACTGCCACAGAAACTTAAAACGCAAAATACGCTGGTTTACTGCCAACGGCAAACATTATTACAGCCTGTCTTACTGTGAAAAACACGGTTATATGAAAGGCAAAATACGTATCCGCAAAGATCTCTCAGAAGATGAAATTTATGTTGTAAAGACATTGAAATTTATTTCGGAAGAAGATGCCGGAAAAATAAAAGAACGTCAGGACAGAGCACGCATACTCCGCAAATTAAAGCGAGAGCGGGCAAAATCCTGACTTTCTGCCATTCCGGTTTTAAAAATCATAATCATCAAATTCGGAAGGAAACTTCCTGCGCTTTTTATGTCTGTTTCTTACCTTTCTTCTCTGTGCAAACTGATAATTATCAATCACTGCTTTGACTACAAAAAGAAGTATCAGGAATCCGGCAATGCCGATGACCCAGGCGATTACCACCCGCACATTCACAAAAACCACTCTGTCATCCGGCGCTTCCGTATTCTCTGCTACTTCTTCTGTTTCATTTCCCACACTTTCCATCTGATCTTCAAAATCAAAAGAGCTCTCCACTTCTCCCTCGGCCAGATCTACCGTCGCGCTGCCCACCGGGATACCATGATAGGTGTACTGAATAGAAGCAACGGAGGAGGAGGATTCAGTGTCATACGTAATCTCGGAATCCAGATCATCAAACACGGCCGTAATGGGAATGACTACGCTGTCAGAAGGATTGATGGAAAGAATGGGATTGGAAGCACCAAACACATCATTGTCCGTCTGAAAGAAGTCATGATTCTCCACCGTGTATTCTTTTTCGTTTGCAGCAATATTCAGCTTTTGAAAATTGGAAAAACCATATTCAAACAGACTGATGGTATCGTCAAACTGATGCGGCGTCTCTTCCCGCATCACCACGCAGATCAGCTTCATCCCATCCTTTTCTGCACAGGAAACAAGTGTCTGCCTGGAATCCTGGGTAAAGCCTGTTTTACTCCCCACCAGGTATTCATAATTGTATTTCCCACCCGGAAACAGAAGTTTATTATGGGTGTTGGCATACAGATCATCATCCGGCTGGGTTGGAGACTGTGGAATATGGTATGTGGGCGTGGAAGACATCTTGCACAATAACTCATTGTCAAAAAATTTCCGGGCAATGAGCGCCAGATCGTACGGGCTTGTATAATGCTGATCATCATGCAGTCCGTTGGTTGTAACGAAATGGGAATTTTCACAGCCCAGCTCAGCCGCACGCTGATTCATCAGCTTGACAAACTCTTCCATGCTTCCGCTGATGTGCTCTGCAAGTGCATTGGCCGCTTCATTGGCAGAGGCAACCAGAATTCCGTACATGCACTGTTCCACGGTAATCACTTCGCCCTCGTCCAGACCAATGTTGGAGCTGTTCCTGGGAATACTGAACACGGCGTCATGGGACACGACCACGTCCTCATCCATCTGGCACTGCTCCGCACCGATCAGGCAGGTCAGAATTTTGGTCACACTTGCGGGATATAATTTCTCATGGATATTTTTTTCGTATAGTATGGTGCCTGTTTCCGCTTCCATCAAAATGGCACCCTGCGCGCCCACGGCAGGACCGTCAGGCCATTCCTCGTAACTGTTGGATGCAATCGGCAGGGAACGTCTTGCCTCCTCTTCTGCAGCATAATCTGTGGCACAGGAAACAAAGCCGCCGGCAAGACATGTATAGCTAAAAAGAAAAACGCCCATTCCCAATGTGATGAGACGCTTTTTAAAAGATTTTATCATAAATATAACACTCCGGTTTCATTCTGCTGTGTATCTGTATCCTGCAAAAGCAGGCCAAAACTGCATGGCAGCCAGTAAGCACTGTCTGACTGGTACTAAGAAACTATTTTTAGTCTAACATAATGATTTGGCAGTGTCAAAGGTTAATTCTCTTGATTTGCAGGTACCGGTAATTCCATTTCTTTTTTCTCTATGGTATTGGAAAGATAGCGAAACGAGCCGTCTTCAAAGGGCTGAATCACGATTTCATTTGTAAATGCACAGTCCGAATTATAATCCGGCCATACTCCGTCCACATACAATGTGATTGTGCCGTCCTGATTTTCCCTGTAATCGGTAACTTCTCCAAAGGGCGGATACTGTCTGGAAAAAATCATTTCATACGGATAACTGTCCGTACCGACATCATATCCACAATGTTTTCTTACCTGTTCCACAGATACCGGGAAGCAGACAGTCATAATCCCTTCATAGACATCCGACGGTATTCTGCCATTCTCCGCATGCAGGTTTTCCCCTGTGGCAATGCGATAAATATCTTCAAACATGCAGGGGATTAAAATATCTTCCACATTGGAGCTGTTCCAGTTTGTTATGAGCACATTATAATTTACATAGCTTAAACCCTGCAAATATTTTTCCGTCAATTTCCTGCAGGTGTCTGAAAGCGGTTGTGTTCGCCAGTATTGTCGCAGCTCCGAATGTGCAACCGCAGTTTCATACATATAAATAAAATACCCCTTTTCTGTCAGTTTTATTTCTGATATATTGCTGACCTCAACACTTTTCACTTCCGGTATCCCACCCGCTTTCCATCCGATACCCACATGGCAGGTCTGTATCTTTCCATCTCTGTACAGAAAAGTAAACGCTCCGATGAACCCATCTCCGTTTACCTGGAAAACAGTCACCATTGCCTCCTCTTTTTTCTGATATGCGGTATAAAAGTCTTCAAGCGCATGATTATTTTCCATATTGACATGTTCCGAAACACTGACATATCCCGCGCTTCCAAGCTGCATGACCACTTCCCTGCATTGTTCTTCTGTAAAATTCCTGATATTGGATGCCCAGGCCGGTCCCGCTTCCACATCTGCGTTCTGATATACTGCTGCGGCCTTGCGGGCTGCGGTCAGCGCCTGCTCTTTTAATTTCGCCTTTTCATCTTCGGTAAACAGGCAGTCTGTTTCCGGCGGCAGCATCCACAGTGATGACGCTTCCTCTGTAATCGCTTCCTCTGACGGCTCTGTCCCCTGTCCTTCTGCTGATTCAGAGGCATCCGTTTCCGTACTTCTTTCTTCCCCCATCCCCGTTTTGCCCCAAGAGCTGTTTTCTTCGTTATGAACCGGATGCATCGAAACGTTTTCAGATTCCCCTTTTCCTTTGTCTCCCAATGTCTCTTCCGGACTTTTCAGCATGGTAAACAGACCGGCTACAATCACAGGCACACATACAACTACAAAGCCGATTCTGTATGTTTTTAATAATCGTTTAACATATTGTATTGTTTCCATAAAATATTTCCTCCATAAAGATCCTGCCATGCTTCTTCTGTCAGCCTGTTACTGTGCCACCAGTGGTCATACGCTTTTTCCGGAGGTATCATCTCATTGGATACATATTGGAAATCTTCTTCGGAAAGAGGGCGAATCACCGTGCGGTGTGAAAATGCTCTGGACGTATTTTCTTCCGGGTAAACGGCATTTACAGTAAGCGTAATTGTTCCGTCCTGGTTCTCCGTATACTCTGTCACTTCGGGATAAGGAATATCCGGATATTCCCCTTCGTAAAAACCTCTGGGTTTATACAGATACATCCCATCCTCCGAAAGCAGGATTCCCTTTGCGACAAGTATCCGCCTGTCAGCCTTTAGATAAGCACCTGTAACATACTCAAATACAGACGCCGGTATTTGGTAAATAACGCCGGTATTCACATCATCATCCGGTATACAGGGTGAGGGATATCCATACAGCATGGTAAAAAAGCGTTCAAACAGATCATAAAAGTCCAATTCGCCAAAATCCTGCTCGCTCCAGTCAGTCAGCAACAGATTATTCTTACTGTAACCTATGGGAAGAATATATTTCCGGTTCAATTCTCTGCATGTTTTATCCAGCGGTAATATTCTCAATGCAACATGCTCCAGGGTATCACTGTATGTCAGTATGTAATTCTCATCCGTATAATAGCTGCCCTCAAAGATCAGATAGCCTTCCTCTGTATATTCCCATACACCGGGAAAATAACGCACTTGATTGTCATATTGCAGGGCTCCGTTTTTATCAAACCGGTAATACGTTCTAACGACTTCCACATGTCCCTGTCTGGATTTTATATCATATGTTCGAAATTCACCGTTATATGCAACTGACAGAATGGTCAGTTCCGCATCCCGTCGCTGCTCCACCGCTGTACAAAACGCCAATGCCAGCTCCCCATTCTCCATGTTGACCTGATTCTCCCAGTCAACTGCCACATATCCCCTGCTGCCAAGGCTGTCTATCACATATTCAAGTAATTCCGGACTGTCTGCCGCATTGGCCTTCAGTGCTTTGCTGTATACGCCTGACAAAACTTCTACCATAGCTTCCTCATCGGATTTCTGTCCACCCAGGGGTAATTTTGTAAAATTCATATCTTTGCAGTGTCTGACAATTAGATCCGGAAGCGTTTGTGTATTGCCGCCGCATCCGGTCAAAACAGCTACTGTAATAAAAATAAATGAGAAGAATATGTATAGAGGATTCAGCGCCATCCGTTCTTTTCGTTTTTGCGTATTTTTGTTTTGATTTTCCCTTTTTAAAAACAAATTTAAATTATTTTTCTGTATCAATGTAACCTGCCCTCCAACATCTTACATTTGTAGGATTATGAGTGAAAAGATACCCGCAGGATAATATTTGCCTGCGGTGGAATACAATAATATTACACTTGTAAGACAATAAAGTCAATGTTTTTTTATAAAAAATATCCTTAAAAAATTTTCATCTGTTATTCCTATATTGTTCTATATATCTGGCAGTTTTTTACGGTGTCAACGACAAAAAATGGAGTTTCACAGGTCACATTTTTTTTAATATTTAAACTTCTCTTTCTTTATTTTAAAACCATTGTCAACACTCTGTTCTTATGATAAAATCTATAAAAGAGTTAATTTTTTTCAGAAAAAAACAGGTATGGAAAGGGAAAAAAACAATGAAAATTACTATGTTGGGAACCGGGCATGCGATGGTAACAGAATGTTATAATACTTGCTTTATTATCAGCGATCATAACAGGAATTTTCTGGTTGACGGAGGCGGCGGAAATACCATTTTACGCCAGATCAAATATGCCGGTTTCCACTGTACGGATATGCATGAAATCTTTATTACGCACAAACATGTAGATCATTTAATGGGAATCATCTGGATCATCCGAACACTCAGCCAGCAAATGGCCAAAGGCAATTTTTCAGAAGAAATTCATGTGTATGGTCATGAACAAGTCATTACTTTAGTCCAGGATCTGTTAGAAAAATTACTGTTAAAGAAACAGTTAAAATATATTCATCAGTATATTCATTTTCATACGGTTCAGAACCATGAAACACGCCGTATTCTGGACAGAAATGTAACCTTTTTTGATATACAGTCCACAAAGGAAAAACAGTTCGGATTCACCATGGAGCTGGACAATCATAAAAAACTTACCTGTTGTGGTGACGAGCCTTTCAATCCATGCGAAAAACAGTATGCAGAAAACAGCACATGGCTGTTACATGAAGCCTTTTGTCTGTATGCGCAGGCAGATATATTTTCTCCCTATGAAAAGCATCATTCTACCGTAAAAGATGCCTGTCAAACAGCGGAGGAACTGGGTGTTCAAAATCTGATTCTATATCATACAGAAGACACAAATTTGAAAAACAGGAAACAATTATATACGGAGGAAGGCAGTCCCTATTTTCATGGCAAACTGTACATTCCCGACGATTTGGAAGTCATCTCTCTGTCGGAATAAACACAGAACATTTCCCCGATGTATAAGTTTTTAATACGTCATAAACAGCAAAGCGGCTGCCTCCCGGCAGCCGCTTAACAGCGTCTCACACCCTCCGTGCAAAGCTCCCCTTAATTCCAAGCTCTTCTCTGTATTTTGCCACAGCGCGTCGGGAAATATCAATCTGTTTTTCTTTGAGGATATTCACAATCTCCTGATCACTATAGGGCTTTTGCTTATCTTCACCGGCAATCAGCCCTCGAATTGTCTCTTTCACCTGCATGGCTCCCACATTTTTTTTGCCGCCGGAAGAAGACACGGAATTTGTGAAGAGTTCTTTCATAGCCATTGTTCCTCTGGGGTATTGAATATATTTCCCTTTGATGGCACGGCTGACAGTTGACGTATGGATGCCGATCTCACCGGCCACATCTGTCATGGTCATGGGTTGCAGCCAGGTCTTTCCTTCCATATAAGCCTGCTGCCGCTTCATTACAGCTCTGGAAATATTCAGCATGGTCTGGCGTCTTTGGGCTATGCTGTTCATCACAAAGCGCACCCGTTCCAGTTTCATACGGAAATATTCTGTTAATTCCCGGTCGTCGGACTCCTTCATCATCCGCAAGTAGTATTCGTTGATGTGATAATCCTCTATCCAGTCATCGTTGAGTTCGGCTTCCCACTTGCCCCGCTCCTGACGAAAAATAATATCCGGAACTATATAATCCGCTTTTCCCTGGGTAAATTCACTCATGGGACGGGGATTGAGTTTGGCAATCTGTTCAATACATTTACGGACTTCTACTGTGGAAATTTTCAGGTTTCTGGAAATATTGCTGATCCTGCCATCCGCTACATCCTGCAGATGCCGCTCGATTACTTTCCACAGAACAGTCTCCTGCAGTTCCTTTTTTTCCAGTTGTTTTAACAGGCACTGCCGCAGATCAGACGAAAAGATGCCATAGGGTTCCAGTTCCTGCAGGCGTGCAAGGGCAAGTCTGACTTCTTCTGCAGACATACCGGTCTTTTCTGCCACTTCCGCCAGAGGGGTCGTAAAAAACCCCGTATCATCCAGGCAGTCAACCATAAATTCCAGAAGTGCCCATTGCTCCGCAGAAAACTGCTCTCTCGGCAGTTGATAGAGTAAAAAGTTGCGGATCTGATCCTGATCCTGCATGGGAATGTCCTTCCTGCGCCGGTCTTCCTCATCTACCATCTCTTCATAATTCCGCTCATAGGTCACTGTATGTTCATATGTTTTATTGATCTCTTCCTGTTCATGACCCATACCATGTGTACCGCTGCAGTCCAGCAACGGGTTTTCCAGATATTCATTTTGCAGAAACTGATTCAGTTCCACGCCATCCATCGCCAGAATCTCCAATGACTGAATCTGGCTTTGGGAAAGCTGCTGCTTCTGCTCCAGTAATACTCCATATCCCAGTTCCATTGTCCACCCTGTTCTTTCCTGTAAAAGCCCACAAACCCCCTGTCAGAAATGTGCAGTCACCTCATACCCGTCTCGTACGCATGTTCTGGCGCCGCTTCTCACCTGAAAGCTGCAATCAGGCGCATAATCTGCTCTGTGGTCCTTATCATATTTTCTTTTGCCTGCTCCGGCTCCATCGCTTCGTCCAAAGTCATGATTCTGCGGAGAATCGGGAAAAAAGCATCAATGCCATTTTCATTACATGTTTCAGCCCCTTTGATGACTGCACCTGCCAGCGCCACCACTCTGGCGCCATGCTTTTTTGCCAGTGCAGCAATCCCTACCGGCGCCTTGCCCATAGCTGTCTGACCGTCCAGGCGGCCTTCCCCGGTAAATACCAGATCTGCTCCTTCCATAGCGCTGTCCATATCCACCGCGTTCAGAACGAGCTCAATCCCTGGCTGCAGATCCCCGTGGAGATAACTCAAAAACGCAAATCCAAGCCCGCCGGCCGCTCCGGCTCCTTTGCTGTCTTTATGGTCTGTCCCGGTGAAATCCGCGGTCACTCTTGCAAAAGAGGCCATAGCCGCATCCAGCCGCCCCCGCATCTCCTCTGTCACACCTTTCTGGGGTCCGTAAATATAAGTGGCGCCCTCCGGCCCGCACAGAGGATTTGTCACATCACAGGCGATTTGAAATTGACATTCTGCCAGTTCGGGAAGTACATGGTCCGCTCTCACACTGCATATCTCTCCCAGCGCGGAAGCACTGATACCCGCCTGATTTCCTTGCCTGTCCAAAAATTCATACCCCAGCGCGGTCAGCATACCAATGCCGCCGTCATTGGTTGCGCTGCCTCCGATACCGATGATAAAATTTCTGCACCCGCGCTTCACTGCATCTTTTATCATCTCCCCCACGCCATAGGTTGTGGCATCCAGGGGGCGTTTTTCCTTTCCTGCCAGAATGATCCCCGCTGCGGCTGCCATTTCCATAATGGCGGTATTGCTTCCGGACAACAGCCCGTATTCGGCGTTGACGGATGTTTCCAGCGGGCCATGGACATTCACCCGCACCATCTCGCCCCCCAGCCCTTCCACAAGGGCCTGTGTCGTACCCTCGCCGCCATCGGCCAAAGGCTTTACAATCACTTCCGAATCCGGAAGCACATGTAAAATCCCTTCCCGGATTGCCCCTCCCGCTTCCATAGAGGTAAGGCTTCCTTTTAACGAATCAATTGCTATCACGATTTTCATATATCCCACCCTGTCCTTTTCCCAAAATTCCCTCTATCCACTGCTCCCCATGCTGTTCCGCAATCCGCCGTATCAGACAAACGCCCTGTTGTATGCAACGGACAGCAGACTTGCGATGTTGCATACAGCCGCCTTTATTTCCCTTCTATTTCCTTCTGGCGTTTTGCCATCCTCCACAAAGTGGTTCTGCTGACTCCCAATTCCTCTGCCAGGTCTTTTTTCTTTTTCTTTGGTTTCAGGCGCTCATATACGGAATCATCGCCTTCCCCGATTCCGTTGCTGCCCGATAGGATCACCTTGCTTTGGAATATTTTCAGTTGCCCCAACAGTTCTTCGCTGATGGTATTGGTATCATTCAATACAATCAACCGCTCACAGATATTGCGGAGTTCCCGCACATTTCCGTGCCAGCTGTGCTCCTGCAAAATTCTGGCAGCACTGGGCGTCACTGCGGGAATGCTTTTCTCCATCTCACAGGCAAATCTGGCAAGGTAAGCGTCTACCAGCTCCTGTATATCTTCTTTCCGTTCCCGCAGCGGCGGGATATAAATATCCAGCAGATTCAGACGATAATACAGATCCGAACGGAACTGTCCTTCTCTTATTTTCTCTTCAATATTGATGTTGGTGGCCGAAATTACCCTGACGTCTATTGGATGTACACTGGTGCTGCCGATTCTGCGTATTTCTTTTTCCTGCAATACGCGCAGCAGTTTGGCCTGCAGCGCAATTGGTATCTCGCCAATCTCATCCAGAAATATCGTCCCTTTATGTGCCAGTTCAAAGAGGCCCATTTTCCCGCCTTTTACCGCTCCGGAAAAGGCGCCTGCCTCATAACCGAAAAGTTCGCTTTCCAACAGGCTTTCCGGAAGGGCCGCACAGTTCAGAGCCACAAAAGGCTGACGGCTCCGTTTGCTCATTTGATGGATACTGTGGGCAAACAATTCTTTGCCAGTACCGGTTTCACCGATAATCAATACGTTGGAATTGACTTTGCTATATCTTTCTGCCATGCGTATATTGTCACGGATAGCAGCGCTGTGCCCCAGAATATCCCGAAAGGAATATTTCGCAGTGAGTCCTTTTTCAACCAGATCACGGCGTATCCGGCTCTCTTCTTCCATGATACGGTCAACATTTTTAATAAAGATCAGGGCTCCCGCCCCCGCTTCCACCTCGTTTAACGGTTTATATTGCACATAGTATTTCTGATCATGAAAGCTCAGAATCTGTTCCCGCCAGGCGCCCCCTTCTGCCAACTGCCTCCATTCATCAGACGCAATCAGCTCCGATGCAGGCAGGCCGATCAGTTTTCTCACTGTGGAGAGCTGAAAGATACGATAGGCCTGATTATTGATGGCGAGTATCTGTGCCTTTTCGTCGATGGCAATGATACCGTCCTCGTTGTGGTTCAGCATAATGTTTATAATGTCTGAACGGGTACGTTCCAGATTGATGGTTCTGGCGGCATTGAGTGCCTCCTGCATGGCAGCCTCCACCGCGTCATGTTTGGTATAAATATGCACCCTGCGCAAACCTTTGCGGTCACAGATGCCGCACATAGTTCCGGCTCCCACAAAGGTATCCGCTCCGTTCTCCACTGCCTGGGAAACCGCCTCTTCCACAGATTTCTCGTCCGGGGCATCATACATACACAGCGTTGCGCCACACAGTTCTTCCAGATTTTCCAGACACCGTATTTCCACATTGTGCAGAAAAAGCGCAATCTTTTTAGCGCCTAATTCTCTGCATGCTACCAACGCTTCAAAGATATCAAAACTGTTAAACTGTATCTGGACCACATGCTTCTGCGGAAACCGCTCCCGCAGGACATCATGGGTCATCCCTCTCGCCACCAGTATCTCCGCATCGCATTCCTTGAAAAGTACATCCGGTGTACCGAAGATATAGACCGTCTCAATCTGTACATTGTCATATTGGGGCAGACCTGCCACAACGTCCTCAAATATCTCCTTTAATTCCAAATGCGGTATAAATACTCTGATCCTGACCATATGCACCAGCCTTTTTATGTCAGCGAAATGCTGATTATAGAGAAATATACTCAACTATGGCAAGTAAACCATAGCCGAGTATATTCCCGCTGTTAATGATTCTGAACCGGTCTGACAGTTTGGCACTGTCTCTTTTTGGTTTCTCTGCATCATACATAGGTTGCATAATGGCAGAGTTTTTTATGCTGACAAAATTTATTTATTTACTACATTTACCGGCTCACCGTCAAGAAATGCTTTTACATTTGCAACGGTAATATCCATGATCCTCTGACGGGACGCCTGTGCCGCCCAGGAAATATGCGGTGTAATCAGGCAGTTTTTCGCTGTAAGCAGCGGATTATCATTTTTAATCGGCTCTGTGGATACCACATCCAGACCTGCAGCGTATACCTTGCCGCTGTTGAGCGCATCTGCAAGATCCTTCTCTACCACAAGCTGGCCACGGCTGTTGTTGATGAGAATGACACCATCTTTCATCTTTGCGATATTGTCTTTATTGATGATTCCTTCGGTAGACGGGAAGAGAGGGCAGTGCAGGAATATCACATCGGATTCTCCCAGCAGTCTGTCAAGTTCCACATACTCTGCCAGTTTTTTGCCGTCTTCACTCTCATAGGCGTCATAGGCCAGTACTTTCATATCCATGGCATTTAAGATCTTTGCCGTAGCCTGTCCGATCCGCCCCAGTCCGATGATGCCCGCTGTCTTTCCATACAGTTCAATCATGGGATAATCCCAGTAACACCAATCCGCATTGCTCTCCCATTTGCCTTCCTTAACAGTCTGGTCATGATGTCCGTAATGGGAACAGATTTCCAGCAGAAGGCCCACTGCATACTGCCCTACGATCTGTGTTCCATAAGTAGGTACATTCACAACAGGAATGCCTTTTTCTTTCGCATAGTTGTAATCTGCCACATTATAGCCGGTAGCAAGAAAAGCAATCAGTTTTATATTGGGGCATTTGTCGATGGTCGCTTTGCTGATCGGGGTCTTATTTGTGATGACAATCTCCGCATCACCGATCCGCTCTGCAATCATCGGATCTTCTGCGTATGCGGTTCTGTCATATACCGTTACTTCGCCCAGTTTTTCCAGGTTTTCCCAGCTCAGGTCGCCGGGGTTTTCCGTATAGCCGTCTAATACTACAATTTTCATCTTTTTTTCTCCTATTTTGAGTTCCGCATCTACACTACAAAGGGCGATGCTGTTTTTGAGTTTGCTTTGTGTTCCGCATCTGCTCTGCAAGGGGCGATGCTTTATTTATTTATTTTTTAATCTTCCACCAGGGCCCATGCGCGGTTCAGGACTCTCTTTGTGTTGGCGAGGACGATTTCTTCGTCTTCGTCGCCTGCAAGGGTCACTTCCATGGAAAGTACCATGGGATCATCGGCGCGGAAGAAGCCTTCTTCTTTGAGGACGTTGAGGTAATCCACCAGCTCTGCGGTGTCATTGGCACTGTCGGGATAGCCGAAGCGGGGATGTTTGTCACCGTAGGCAGGGCAGCCTTCCTTGACAACAGCATTGCCTAAGTGCAGGTGTGTGATATAGGGCCGCAGTGTCTGGATGACGAAACGGGATGTCTCGTAGGTAGTCGGGAAGTGGGACAAATCCACCAGCAGGCCAAAGTTGCTGTTGGTTGTGCGCATATCGGCTGCAAATCTGGCCGCATAGGGCGCCGGTCCGATGAGTGCCGCCTTATCCATGTCAAAGTCGAATACTTCCAGTTCCACCATCATGCCCTTGGTTGCAGCATAATCACAGAGGTTGCGGGTGGTTTTTAAAAGCTGTGCATACGCCGCATCTTTTGTGGCCTCTTCCCATTTGCCGGCCAGGAAGGCAATGCCTTTTGCACCCAGATATTCTGCCTCGTCGATGGCTTCCATCAGGGTTGCTTCGGCTGCTTTTCTGCCTTCTTCATCAATGTCATTGGGATTGAGCTTGGGGCCCAGCAGTCTGGGCTGTGCACCATAACATACTTTCAGATGGGACTGTTCGAGCAGTTTTTTCACTGCCTCCCGCTCTGCATCATCACTGCATTTCGTGATTTCAATGGCATCAAAATAGTCATCGGATGCAATTCTCTTGATGGATTCCAGCACACCCATCTTGGGAAAGGACATCCACCGGATAGTACCCACCTGAAAATATTTGTGAATCGATTCTCTCATTTTGTATCCTCCTGTTACATTTTGTTTATAATTGTATGACGTCAGGGTGCCAGGCACGATTCCGTCTGTTTTATACAAGTTCCCACGCAAGATCAAGCGTCCTCTTGGCCCCGGCCAGAACCACATCCGGGTCTTCCGCTTCAAAGGGTTTCACCTCAAAGCTGACAATGGGCCTGTTCTTCTCATTCAGGAAGCCAATCTGCAGCAGGATGCGCAGGTAGGCAGCCAACTGCTCTGCGTCATTTTCGCTGTCCGGAAAACCAAAGCGGGGATGTTCATCACCGTAGGCCGGACAGGACGGATGTTTTATGACCGTATTGCCCATGTGCGCATGGCGGATATAGCCCTGTATGGGAAGGAGGTTTTCTTCCAGCGTTTCATGAAGCATGGGAATATGGCTCAAATCTACCATCAGTCCGAAATTGTCATAGTCCTGACAGATTTCCTCTGCATAACGTTTCACCATATCCACCGGCCCAATCAGTGATTTTTTGGCGATGTCATAGTCGAACACTTCACAGAGAACAGGCATGTTCCCTTTCTGTGCCGCATATGCGCAAAGTTCTCTGGTGGAACGCACAAGCACCTGGAAGGATTGCTCCTTTGTCATCTCCTCATACCGCCCTGCCAGAAAAGCAAAGTCCGCCGCATGGATCTGATAGGCTTCGTCGATCCCTTCCTTCAGAGATGCCAGCGCCTTCTGACGCCCTTCCTCATGCAGGTCATTGATGTTCAGGCCCGCTCCCAGCATACGGCCCTGTCCGCCGTATGCGCTCACCATATGGGCCTGTGCGATCATCTCTGCCGCTGTCCGCCGCACGGCAGCGTCCTTCATCTGCGCTACCTCAACCACTTCGAAATAAGGGTCTGTAACAATCTTCTTCAGTTGCTCCAAAATGGGGCCTTCTCCGCTTCCCAGTTCTTTATAGGAGACATGGAGAATTGTTCCCACTTTCATATACCGTCTCATTGATCTGTCCATAGCACTTTGCCTTCCTTGATTATATCATACCTGCTATTTGCGTGATACTGCTCTTTCCGCTGCCGCGGCTACAGCGTCCGCATCGAGTCCGTATTTTTTCAGGAGTGCTGCATAAGGGCCGGATTCGCCATGGCAATCCTGCATACCCACCATCTCTGTGGGAACTGTGCAGCCTGCTTTTGCGAGGACTTCCGCCACTGCGCCGCCCAGACCGCCGATCACGCTGTGCTCCTCTGCCGTCACCACCGCACCGGTTTCTTTTGCACATGTCTCAATCAGTTCCGCGTCAATGGGTTTGATACAGTACATATCCACCACTCTGGCCTGAATCCCTTTTTCCGCCAGTTTCTCAGCCGCTGCCACTGCCGTGCTCACCATAAGGCCGCAGGCGATGATCGTCACATCAGAGCCTTCTCTCACGACCATGCCTTTTCCCATCTCAAACTTCGCCCCTTCCGGATGGCAGTCAGGCGCCGCATCTCTGGACAGGCGGATATACATGGGGCCGTCTGTCTCAATGGCAGTCTTGACCATCCAGTCTGTGATTGCGGCATCGCTTGCCACCATCACACTGACACCGGGCAGTGTCCGCATCATCGCAATGTCTTCCAGCGCATGATGGGTCGCACCATCAAAAGCATCCGAAAGGCCGCCATAGCCGCCCATCATTTTGATATTCAGCCCGGAATAGGACATAAAGGTACGGGCCGCCAGAGAGCCCAGGGTGGTGAGAAATACCGCAAACGTGTTAACAAAGGGGATTTTCCCGCTCTTTGCCATGCCTGCCGCCATACCCATCATGGCATACTCGGAAATGCCACAGTTGTAGAAGCGGTCCGGATATTCCTTTCCAAATACCGCTGACTTGGTGGAACCGGATACATCCGCATCCAGCACAACAATATTTTCATTGGTTGCACCGTATTTTCTGATCGTTTCCCCGTATACGTCACGAATTGCTTTCCCCATTACTGTGCACCTCCTAATTCTTTCATCGCCGTTTCATAATGCTCATCTTGCACCGGAGCGCCATGCCATGTATTTTTACCCTCCATAAAGGATACGCCTTTTCCTTTTACGGTTCTGGCCAGAATGATGCTGGGCATTCCCTTGACGGATTTGGCCGTCTTGATCGCTGCACTGAGTGCGGCGCAGTCGTGGCCGTCGCAGACGATGGTGTTGTACCCAAAAGCCTTGAATTTGAGTTCCACATCTCCCATAGGCATGATCTCTTCCGTCGTACCGTCAAGCTGTACACCGTTCCAGTCCAGAATGGTAATCAGTCTGTCAGCCTGGAACTTGGATGCATTCATGCAGGTTTCCCATACCACGCCTTCATTGATCTCGCCGTCACCCAGAATCGCATAGGTATAGGCATCAATCTTATCATGCATATCGGCAAGAGCAACACCCAATGCCAGCGGATACCCCGCACCCAGCGGCCCGGTGGAAGCCTCCACGCCCGGCGTCTCTTTTGAACAGGGATGCCCCTGCAGGCGGCTGTCGATCTGGCGCAATGTCTTCATCTCTTCCATCGGGAAAAATCCTTTTTCCGCCAGTTCCAGGTAAAGCATGGGCGCCGCATGGCCTTTGCAGAGAATGATCTTATCCCTGCTGCGCTCCCCTGCATTCTCCGGGGTAATATTTGCTTCGTCAAAATAGAGTGTGGTCAGTATCTCGCATACGGAAAGCGATCCTCCCGGATGCCCTGTCTGGATATCGTGCAGTATTTCGATCAGGCTGCGTCTGAATTTCAGACAGAGAGCATCCAACTCTTTCTTTTTTTCGCTTGTCATCTTGAAAGCCTCCTTATTTCATAGATTCTAATGTTTCCTTGATCTGTTCCAGGCAAAGCTGCGGGCTGGAAAGGACAGGTACGTTGCAGACCGCTTCGATCCGCTGATCCAGATGGGCCATAGAAGCCTGTGCAAGTACCACACAGTCATATCCCCAGATCTCTTCTGCCATTTCCATCAGCAGTGCATCATGCCGTTCCATGTCCAGCGCCTTCATGGCCTGAAATGCCTGGCTGTTATCCCGGAAATCAATGTGCAGCTTCTTCCCCAGCTTCGCCCCTTCAGCCATGAGCTTATCGGTCAGAGGCTCTCTGGTGCTGGCTGCGGTCGCCAGAATCAGTATATGTTCACCATATGTGACGGCTTTTCTGCCCATGGCGTCATCAATGGCGATCAGCGGTGTTTTCACAAAGGGGCGGATCATACCCACCACCGGCGTCAGTGTGGAACAGGTTACGACAATGAGATCAGCCCCTGTCATTTCCGCCGCTTTGATATCATTGAACAGGCGGTTACGGTTCTCTATCGTAAATGCTCCCCTCTCATTGGGATCATTTGCCAGGAAATCATCCCAGAGATTATGTACTTTCAGCTCTTCCCCTATAAAATTTTTCAAAGTTGTATCAAAAGAAACCGCTACTGATTTTACCGTGTGGATCAGTGCAATGCTTTTCATCCCATCCTCCCGTCACACACCATATACTCTGTCAAGAATGGGCCGCAGATGTCCAATGGCACCTTTTGCCGCCGATTCCATATCCGGTATCTGAAAGATTTCCGTGCAAAATGCTCCGTCATAGCCACATTCTTTAAATGTCCCCAGTATCTTCTCAAAGTCCAGCCCGCAGTGACCCGGGTAGCGTCTGTTATTATCTGCGAGATGTACATGAATGTTGAGAGGGCTGTACGCCCGGATGGCCTCGATGACATTCGGCTCTTCCAGATTGAGATGAAATACGTCCATCATCAGACGGAAGTTGGGACGGTTCACCCGTTCCACCATATCTGCGCCTTCCGCCAGCGTATTAATAAAGTTTGTCTGCATGATCGTTACGGTTTCCAGAGCAATCTGCACATTTTTCGGTGCGGCATAATCGGCCAGTTCACGAAATGCCGCGATTGCATAATTTTCTGTTTCTTCTTTTGTCAGTTCACTGCAGTACTGACCACGCACCCGCCCAATGTTGATATTAGCGCCCAAATGTGCTGCAAAATCAATGATTTCCCGACTCCTTCTGATCGCTTCCGCACGTACCTCCGCTTTCGGGCTTGTATAACTGAGTCCCAACTGTCCCCAGATCTCTCCGGTACAGACAAGTACGACCTGCAGACCGTTTTTTTCCGCCTCATGTTTTACAAAATCCCAATCCAGTTCTGACGGGTTCAGCGTCATCAGTTCCACGCCCTGATAGCCAAAAGACGCCAGATCGGAAAAGCTTTTTTCCAGAGGACCCTGATAAGCTGTTACCGAATCCGCAATGGCCACATCCGGTGTGGCAACCTGATAACATAATCTCATAGTGTCACTCCCTTTCTTTTTCCGCCGCCACAACTGCCATCCGGGAACATTGTCTGATCGCATTCTCAAAAGACGCCGTGGTCACAATCCCTTTTCCTGCAATGTCATAGGCCGTCCCATGCCCACAGGTTACAATGGGTATTTCAAAACCGCCCGCTACAGTGATGCCGCCTTCAAAACCAATCAGTTTCAGCGCAATCTGGCCCTGGTCATGATACATGGTAACAACACCGTCGAATTCTTTCTTTACAAGCGCCTTATGGAATACGATGTCCGACGGGAACGGGCCGGAAGCCTGGATCCCATTTTCCTGTGCATCCCGGATAGCCGGTCCGATCACGTCAATCTCTTCCCGTCCGCAGTCCCCGTTTTCACCGCAATGTGGATTCAGTGCAGCCACACCAATGCGGGGATTTTCAATGCCGGCACCGGTCAGTGTCTTGTAGGACAGACGGATGGCTCTTTTAATCCGCATACCGTCATTTTCCTTCAGATCGGCACTCACCTGCGAGATAGGGATATGGCTGGTGGTTCTGGTGGTATAAAGGCCATTCGTCACATTGATCTCGCCAAAGGGATCTGTATGCCCCAACAGACGTGCCAGATAATGATGTTCGCTTTCCAGGTCCAAACCGGCCTCATGCATACCCGCCTTGTTCAGCGGTCCGAACACATAGCCGTCAATCTTCCCCTCCTGCCACAACTCCACGCCCAGTTTCAGCATATCCAGACAGGCTTTTCCACTTTCCACTGTTTTAACAGCAAAGGGAACAATCTTTGGATCAAGGTTTTTCTGATCTAAAACCGGAAGCCCCTTATGCCAGTCCGCCTCCTCAATGCTGTCAATCACCTGTAGTTTTACTTCTTCAGACGCCTCAATGACCCTAAGAGCTCTCTCAAATACTCTCAGATCTCCGATGATGACCGACCTGCAAAATTCTTCATAAAAATGTGCCGCTGCGCATTTCGCAACAAGTTCCGGTCCCACACCTGCGGCGTCGCCTAAAAGAACGCCAATGATCGGTTTCTCTGCCATTTCACTTTCCACTCCTTTCTCTACATGTCCCGTCAATGGAAACATACCTCATTCCTCTGTATCTTCTATTGCCACACACCGGATCTGTGCGCCGTTGGCATTCTCCAGTGCAGTGGGGAGCCCCACAAAATCAACCACTTTTTTATGTACCGATTTCATATTGCTCATATATTCGATCATCATAATATCGTTTTTGAGAATCTTACGGTGTGTGGTCAAATAACATTGGCTCTCCGGCACACCAAAGCGCAGCTTCCGTATATCATAATCCTGGGCAAAGTCAAACCCCACAATCTCCGGCTTGAGTGACGCCAGCCATTCAGCACCATCCTCCGTAATATAAGGGGATTCGTCCCAGTAATCATGGGAGTGCCACTCGGTCTTATCCTCCCAGCAAGTCTTGACAAGCAGGATTTTTTCCGGTTTTGTGTCCCCCAGAGCTTCTTGCAGCATCTCCGCCGTGACAGGCTGATTGGCCTCCACGTGACTCACATCAAGGATAACCGCCTTTCCAAACAGGGATTCCAGCGGAAAATCATTCAAGGTCTTCCCTTCGGGAAACTGGTGGCTCGGTGCATCAATATGTGTGTACCAGTGTGTCTGCAGAGTAAACCAGGTCACATTGGCTGCGTCTCCCTTTTCAAAAGACTTCACATCTTTTATTTCAATCGGGCATCTCCAGTGCGGCACAATTGGCAATGTCAGGTCAATATATTTCTTCATTCTTATTTGCTCCTTTGCAGTCATTGCATAACAGCTTAGATGAGCTGTCCTGTTTCATACAAAATCCCATACAGTCGCCTGCATCTATGGGATTTTGTACTCATAGGACGGTTCAGGCCGCCAAAACGGCCCAAACCGTTTTGATCAGGCATCTTTTCTGAAATATTTCAGGGTGTCAATAATTTTGAATACACCCATCAGAACAATCAGCAATACGCCAAGGAACACGCCAAGATTCATAAACCACAGCGGATATTTCAAAACCGTGGTAGCTTCCCCTGTGGTAAGCTGTGTACTGATGATGGTGGACAACTGGTACACAAGAAGGATACAGACTGCCACTGCCGAACTGTACTGCACCAGTTTCATGACTCCGTAAGGCACCATCCTCTTTTTCTCTTTTAAACTGTCCTCGATCAGGGTCAGGGAAATCAGCTCATCCCTGCGGAAACAGAGGGCAGCCCCCACAAATACAATCCAGATGAACATCAGTTTCAGCGCTTCATCCACCCAGGGAGTCGATGTATGGAGGATGTTTCTTGCAAATACCGCAAAAGTTTCGATGAGTATCATGGCCAGGCCAATGAATCCCAGTACCATCTCTGCGCCTGCCACCAGTTTTGATGAAATGTTTTTCATATTCATCTCTCTATACTTTCTTATTTATTTTGCATAAAAGGATCTGATTTCAGCTATTTATGCAATTATTTGATTCCAACAATGACTCCCGTCCAGCCTGCCCGCAGCACAGGCCATCTCTGCTCCGGATTTCAGGAGATCCTGTTGGAGTGGTGCTTCTATTTTACGTTCCGGCTTTTATAGTTACATGCTGCTCTGGATTTTTTCAAGGAGAGCAGCGCCTTGTTCGGTTCCGTCGGTAAAGAGGGACCAGGTGGGCATGGCTTTTTCCTTGAATGCTTCTTTGTCTGCATCTTCAATGATTTCGCAGCCGTTTTCTTTGAGTACTTCCAGAGCTTCCGCCTGTGCCGCATCTGTGGCGTCAAGCTGTGCCTGGCGTCCCACTGCCGCCGCTTCCACGATTAACTGCTGCTGTGACTCGGAAAGAGAATCCCAGGTGATCTTGCTCATTGCCATGTAGAGTGGTGTGTAGGTTGCATCCGTCATGGTCACGTAAGGCTGTACCTCGTAGAATTTACGGGATACAATTTCGTGCAGCGGGTTATCCTGTGCATTCACCGTACCCTGCTGGAGGGAGGTATAAAGTTCGGAAGCATCAATCTGAGCGGTCATGGCACCCATAGCTTCCCATGTGGCTCTCTGCACATCTGCGGGAAGGGTTCTCATCTTGATACCGTCCATATCTGCGGGTGTCTTTACCGGGCGGACATTATTCGTCAATTCACGGAAGCCGTTTTCCCAGAAGGAAAGCCCGACGATGCCGACTCCCTCAAACATCCCGTTGATCTCTTCCGCCACCGGCCCTGCTGTTGCCGCGCGTGCACTCTCCAGGTCGCTGAACAGGAACGGAAGCTGGAATACTTCAATCTCCGGAACCAGTCCGGAAAAATATGCCGTACCGGCCACACCAATGTCTACTGTGCCCTGTTGAAGTCCCTGTACCATGGAAGTCGCATCTCCCAGTGCCGTATCATAGAACGTCTGGGCTTCCAAAGTGCCATTGGAATTCTCATTGATATAATCTGCCATAGCCGCCAGTCCCACACCGGTGGGTGTGTTTTCCGGAATGGAGCCTGCGAACAGGGAAAGCGTACGTTTTTCACCGGTTACACCGGACTCTCCGCCTGCATCAGCGCTGTCAGAAGAGCTTTCTGATGTTGCCGCTGCCGGTGCAGAATCTTTAGATGCATTCTGTCCACATCCAACTAACGCGGTCGCCATCGCGATTGTAAGGCACATTGATAAAATTTTAGTTTTCATTATTTCCTCCAGTAATTTATTTTTGTACTGCGGCTCTCTCTGGCCCCTATTTTGTCAGAGCAGGCAGCAATGTGGTAATCTGCGGAATCAGGATCAGGGCAATGGTTCCCACTGCAATGGCAACAAGCGGCATCGGCAGATGGGGAATAATCTTATGTACCGGCTGGCCGCCCACACTGGACGCCACATACAGATTGATGCCCACCGGAGGGGTGGCAAGCCCGATACAGAGGACAATCACCATAATCACTCCAAAATAAACCATATTGATTCCATAGGCCTGTGCCGTAGGGCAAAAAATCGGTGCAAAAATCAGAAGTGCCGGCACCGCGTCAATAAAACATCCTGCCACAAGAAGGATCAGACATACCGCAAACATAAATACGATGGGGCTGCTCACTGATTCCGTAAACATTTTTGCAATGGTCTGAGGGATTCCGGCACGGGTAATCACCCAGCCAAATACCTGGGTGGCCGCAACGATAAACATGATACCCGCCGCACTCTTCACCCCGCCATATACTGTTTTCAGGACATCTTTCCATTTCATCTCTTTATAGATGAACAGTCCTACAATCAAACAATAGAAACAGCATGCCGCCGATGCTTCCGTCGGGGTAAACGCCCCGGAATAAATGCCGCCCAGAATAATGACCGGGGCCAGCAGTGCCCAGATGGCACTTCCCAGAGACTTCGCCGCCTCTTTCATGTTAAATGTGCCGCTTCCCTTATAGCCTTTGCGGACACACATTGCCACTACGACAACAATTAACACCAGTCCCAGGAAAAGCCCCGGCAGGATACCTCCCAGAAACATATCCGCCACCGATTCCCCTGAAGCCACCGCATATAAAACCATCAGTGTGCTCGGCGGAATGATCGGGCCGAAGATACCACCCATAGCCTGAACTGCACTGGCAAATCCCGCATCGTAGCCTTCCTCTTCCATAGACGGTATCATGATACCTCCCACGGCCGCCGTAGTCGCCGCGCCTGCGCCTGTCATCGCCGCAAAGATCATGCTGGCGATAATATCCACCACAGCCAGGCCGCCCGGCATCCATCCCACCAGCTTCTTCGCAAAGTCCACGATCCGCTTTGAGATACCGCCTCCCTGCATCAGACAGCCTGCAATTACAAAAAACGGAATCGCCAGCAGCGTAAAAGAGTCCACGCCTTTCAAAAGCTGTTGTGCAATAATAATCAGTGGTACGCTGGAATACAGTACCATGTACAATAGCGACGATAACAGGAGTGCAAAAGCGATGGGGAATCCGAGGAAAAGCATGGCGAAGAAAGATCCTACTAATACAACCAAATCCATAATGTCACCTCATCAAACTAAAGTTTCAGCAGTTTTTATGCTCTGCCACAGCAATTTCCTCCTTTCTTTGATTTTATTTCGAAATAACTTTTCACTTGATATATGTATAGAGCAATTTCTGTGCCAAGTGTCCAAACAGAATCATTCGTTGCTTTCTGTCATAAAATTGTTTCATTTTGTCACGATTTGCAGAAACGCTTTTAAACATTTTTTATGTTTATGCCTGTTTTGTTTCATTTTGTTTCACCAATGTTCTCTGACCCTCCAGACAGTTCTATACCTTACCACTTAAAATCCATATAAAAACCGGCTGTCCGTGGCCGATGCAATGACGGCAATCAGGACAGCCTTTATTCAAAGGGTGACAACCGGCGATATTTTAAGGTCTTTTATATACCTTTCCGCTTTTCATCACGAATTTTACATCTTTTAGCGTTCCGATCTTTTCCAGAGGATTCTCATCCACGGCGATCAAATCTGCCTTCATACCCACAGTGATCTGTCCGGTGCAATTCTCAAGACCGCACATTTGTGCCGCACGGACCGTAACACCTTTCAGCGCGTCCAGGGTGGAAGCTCCCCCTTCGCAGGCATATTCCAATTCCTTATATAAGAGTCCGTGATTGGCATCGGTGCCAAGGGTATAGCGTATCTTCCCGCTTTGATAAATCTGGTTGATACATTGTCTGGAATATTCCCGTGCATCATGCATTTTCCTCACAGAAGCAGGAGGACAATAAGGCTCCCGCTCAGGATCAAGCACAATACCGGATGTCATATCAATCCATCCCTCATGCACCTCTTCCACCAGTCTTACCTGCTCCGGCGTAATACTGTACACATGTTCGATTACGTCAATTCCTGCTCTGACACAGTAGTCAAGCCCTTTTCCGCCGATACAATGGGCTGCTGTCCTGATGTTCAGTGCTTTTGCTTCTTCCACCACCGTGCGTATCTCGTCATAGGAAATATAGCATGGAATAAATTCTTCCGGCCGTGCTGCCGGCGCCCCCGGTGTCACAAATATTTTCAGGACATCCACACCGCGGAACATGTTTTCTCTGGCTGTCCTTCGAAACTCTTCCACACCGGAATGCGGCATTCCCACATAACCATGGCCGTGGCGGCCTTTCATGCCAATGCCACAGACCAGCAGATCCGGTCCGGTTACCTTTCCCTGTCTGATCTGTTCTTTCAGAATCACATCTATGTAATTGCGGTCTCCCAGGCACCTGGCAGTGGTAACACCGCTCATAAGATCATCCTGCAGCCCCCTGAGCGCCAGAAGCGTATGCTCACATTCGCTCAGTGTCATCATGTCCAGATGACCCGGAAGCCTTGCATCCAGCGCCAGGTGATTATGGCATTCAATCATTCCCGGCAAAATGGTCTTATCTTTCAGAGAAATGATTTCTGCCCTGCGGCCTGAAGCCTCAAATGCCTCCCAGGTAGTCACTTCCGTTATCTTCTGATCTTCAATCACGATGCAGGCATTCTCCAGTGCTTCCAGTTCCTCTCCCCTCAGCGCCCGCTTTGTGTATACTGCTGTAACAGACATATGTTATTCTCCTCTTTGGCCTGTGCCCTGTGCCTCTTTCTTTTTCCGTTCCCGCGCCATCTTTACCAGCGGAAATACAAAGGAAAATACAGTAAAAGCAGCCAGAGCGGCCGCCAGCGGCCTGCTGAATACCATATACAACTCTCCCTCATACATCGTGCGGGTCAAAGACATGGATTTCTCCATATTCGTTCCCAACAGAAGCGCCAGCGCTACCGGAGATGTGGGGAAGTCATTTCTCAGCATAATATAGCCAATGACACCTGCCCCAAACATCACAAAGACATCAAACATATTTTTATTGGTGGCAAAAGTACCTACCACTGCCAGCACGACAATCACCGTTGCCAGAATGGACTTGGGAATTACCAGAATCAGACTGCCGCATTTGCAGAAAAACATACCCACAAAATACATCAGCAGATTGATCAGGGCGAAACCGATGATCATCGTATATACGGTCTCCGCATGCTGGGTAAACAGGGTGGGGCCTGGCCGCACGCCATGTATAATCATGGCACCCAGAAAGATCGCTGCCGGAGCACTTCCCGGAATTCCCAGTGTCAGAAGCGGAATCAGGGAACCGCCGGTCACACCATTGTTACCCGCCTCCGCCGCCACAATGCCTTCCGGGCTGCCGTTTCCAAACTTTTCAGGCTCTTTGGATGCCTTTTTGGCCTCATTGTAACAGAGGAAAGCCGCAATATCCGGTCCCGCCGCCGGAATAATACCAACACAGACACCGATAATGGTGGATCGGATGGCATTGACAATGTTATGGGTAATATCTGTCAGTTTGAGTTTCAGAGAGCCGACTTTGCCGGACTCCGCCATCTTACCCAGTGGATCTTCCAGCATCTTAAACACTTCCGGCAGAGAAAAGAGACCAATCAGTACCGGAACGACGGAAAAACCGCCGGTAAGCTGAGAAAGCCCAAAGGTAAACCGTGGAAAACCTTCCACCGGATCCTGGCCGAATGTGGCCAGAAGCAGGCTGACAATCGCCACCATCAACCCTTTGAACAGATTCTCCTGTGAGAGCATGACCACTACCGAAAGTCCAAAAATAGCTACAAACATCTGTTCCGGCTGACCCACCATTTTGGCAATCTTAGCCAGAAGAGGGGCGCATACAAGCAACGCCACAGAGCTTACGAAACCACCGAAGCACGATGCCATTGTGACCAGATTCAATGCACGTCCCGCTTCACCCTTTTTCACAAGGGCCTTTCCCTCCAGGGCAGTGGGTGCGGAAGCCGGTGTTCCCGGAATCCCCACCAACACTGCCGGAATCGAACCGCCGAATACACCGCCGCAGTACAGCGCACTGAGGAGGAGGAGCGCTGCGCCGGGGTCCATCACATAGGTGAAAGGCACGAAGATAGCCACCGCCATTGTGGCGGAGAACCCCGGAAGAGCGCCGAACAGAATACCCACAAACAACCCCCCGATGCAAACAAGGAGATTATTTAGCTGAAATACATTGGCAAAGCCAAGCATGATATTTTCCATAAAGACTCATCTCCTTTTCCATTAAAATCCAATATTAAACCAGCTTCCGCGCGGAAGAATCACGGTCAGGAAATTTGTAAATACAAAATACAGAATGAGCGTCAGTACCACGCTGAGCGTTGCCAGCACAATCTTGTTTTTCAGCTTCAGATAGAGCAGCGAAGCCACCATAAACACAACCGTCGAGGCAATATAGCCAATCTTGCCCATCAGGAACAGATAAACCCCAATCATCAGACAATATGGGACAATTATCTTTACCTGTTCCAATACCTTCGTTTCCTGCTTTTCTTCTTTTTTCAGCTTTACGATGCTCTTTATCAGCAAAAATGCTGTCATCAAATAGGAAATGACCAGCAGCGTCAGCGGATATCCCCTGGACACCTCCGGAATCGCCGGAACCTGCACCGCAAGGGAGGTCAAAAATGCCATAAGCACAATGCCGATGATCATATCCGCAAAACTTTTTTTCAAAACAACCCCCTCCAATCTCCCAGAGTTTTTTACAATAAATTAAGACAGGCCGAACCAATACGGTCCTTCATTACATGTCAGAATTTGCCTCGTAGTATGCTTTTACAGACGCATGGTTCTCTTTGTAGAATGTCTGGAATGCGTCATAATCTGTATAATCGACCGTAATACCAGCCTGTACTGCCGCCTGCTGGAACTCTTCGTTTTCGCATACGGATCCCACTGCCTGGGCAAACTCTCTCATGGCATCTTCCGGTGTGCCCACCGGCGCCACAAATCCTCTCCACATAGTGGACTCAAAACCTTCATAGCCAAGTTCCGCAACGGTAGGAATATCCGGACATGCTTCATTTCTCTCAGCACTGGTAATGGCAATGGGTACTGCTTCTCCCGCGTCGATGGCAGACAATGCTTCCGATACAAACGGTGTACCCACCGTACAGTCGCCATTCATAATATCTGTAATCACCGCCGCACCGCCATCATATACCAGACGCTTGTAACTGGTGCCCGTCGCCTCTTCAAACTCCAGCTTCAGGAAATCCCAGTGCGTCCAGGCGCCGCCGATTCCCCATAAAGTCTTGCCATCCCCTGCTGCGATCATACCGTCCAGATCCTTGATTCCTGAAGCATTGGATGCCAGGATGATATGAGGGTCTGCCGCAAATTTGCACACCGGTGCAAAATCATCCACGGTATAAGGAACGCCTTCCAGCATAATATCCCCGTTGGAATCCGTATTGGCAAAGTATGCATATGTAAGGCCATCCGCATTTGCGTCTGTCAGTTGCGCCAGACCGATACTGCCACCGCCGCCCGTTACATTGTTGATAACAATGGTACACCCCAGTTCCTTCTCCATATAAGAACAAATCAGACGGCAGGCCGTATCCGCGCCGCCTCCCGCACCCCAGGGAACGATCATCTCAACAGTCTTACCCGCATAGAAACCGTCTCCGGATGTTGCCGTCTCCCCGCCTTCTGCCACACCTTCTTCCGCAGGCGCCTGCTCTGTTGGTGCAGAGGCCACCTCTGCCTTTTCTGAACCGCAGCCTGTTATACCCAGTGTCAGAACTGCTGCCAGAAGTAACGCCAAACTTTTTCTCTTCATTCCGATACCCTCCAAAATTAAAATAATTAAATTATCAGCTACCCTTTTAAGACGCAATCTTTGTGCCAACCTGTCCAATTTTATGCTTTCTACCTTCCCGTTTCTTGTTACATTGCCCAATAATCAGTCTTTTTTTAACTTATTTTTTCAAAAAACAACCAATTATTTATTGCCCTTTCTTTTTTTGTGTATTGCAATTTGTTCTATTTTATTGCATTTTGCATCACTTGCAATATTTTATTGCATTTCTTTGCAAGCCATAGTAAACTGGTTACACTATGAACATTCGGTTCTGCATGACTCTGTAACAGTACGGCCCGGCCGTCCTGTTGTATCCTCAGTCCGCCCGAACCCTGAAAGGAGACCGCCATGATTCGTATGGTATTTTTTGCCCCTTATCCGGAAATTCTTCCTATCATACAACAGGTTTTTTCGGAAAGGCCTGATCGGGATGAGTTTCGATATGAGGTCATTCAGGATTTTTTCAACAATCCTCTGGACAATATCAATGCCGATGTAGCGATTGCCCGCGGCTTTACCGCGCACACTATGCAGAAAAAAGGGATTATCTGTGCGGAATTAAAAGTTACCGGCTATGATGTGATTGCCGCCATTGACATATGCCTGAAACTGACGCCGGTGAAAAAAATAGCCGTTGTGGGGGCTTACAACATGGTCTATGGCTCAGAAAACGCCGAATCTATTTATCCTGATATCCAAATCACCTGCTATCCTATCCTCGACGAAATCCGTCTGGAAGAAATGATTCTAAAAGCGGTTTCCGATGGGAACGGCGCCATCGTAGGCGGCTATACCACGGTGATGATAGCACGGAAATATGACATTCCCGCCGTGATGATCAAGTCCGGCCGCGAAGCGGTCAACAACGCCATCGCCGAGGCCAAGATCGCAGCGGAAATCTCTTTCCGGGAAAAAGAACGCGGTAATGAGATTGCCAACATCATGAATTACTCTTTCCAGGGGATCATGTCCACCAACCGTCAGGGCATTGTCACGTTTGCCAATTCCTATTGCCATACGCTGCTGAAAGATGTGAAATCCTCACTGATCGGCCATTCCATCCGCGAATATTTTCCTGATGTTCCCGTGGAGCCCGTTATCTCCGACGGCCGGAAAATACTTGCTGATCTGCAGTATTACCACGGTCTTCCTTTCCTTGTAAACTGTGTGCCCATCGAAGGGGAATATGATAATGCCGGGTGTGTACTGACCTTTCAGAATGCCGTTCAGATTCAGGCAGAAGAACGACAGATTCGCAAAAAAATGCATCAATCCGGTTTTATGGCCAAATATCACTTCTCCCAAATCGTACATAACAGCCCCGTCATGGATGCTGTGATAGAGGATGCTGTCAGTTTCAGTTATTCCGATTCCAATGTGCTGATCTGTGGAGAGACCGGCACCGGCAAGGAGTTATTTGCGCAAAGTATTCACAACAGCAGTCCCAGGCGCAACAATCCATTTGTCGCCATCAACTGCTCCGCTCTCTCCGAAAGCCTTCTGGAAAGCGAGTTGTTCGGATATGTGGAGGGCGCTTTTACAGGGGCATCCAAAGGCGGAAAAACCGGATTTTTTGAGATTGCCCACCGCGGCACAATCTTCCTGGACGAAATCGGCGATATTTCCCCCAAGCTCCAGAGCCGGCTGCTGCGTGTCCTGCAGGAAAAGGAAATCATCCGCCTGGGCAATGACAGTGTCATCCCGGTAGACGTCCGGGTCATCTCCGCCACCAACAAAAATCTGAAAGAAGCAGTGGCCAAAGGCGAATTCCGCCAGGATCTGCTCTATCGGCTGGATGTTCTGGAACTGAACCTGCCGCCTCTGCGGAAACGGGGAGAAGATATTGCCCTGCTTTTAAATCATTATATCCACTTTGAACACGAGCGAACCGGCTGCCGCCTTCACGCCATTTCCCAACAGGCGCTGCATGAACTGACACATTATCCCTGGCCGGGTAACATCCGGGAAATGAAAAATTTCTGCGAACGCATCTGCATTCTCTGTCAGAAAGAATGTGCGCAGCCGGAAGATGTCTGCCGCGTCCTGCCGGAGCTCTCGGATCTCTCCGCAGACAGGCATCTATCCGCTCCCAGCCCTGCCCGCAATGTTTTAGAGCCGCCCGGTAATATGCCGCCTGTATATGATGAACCGGCAGAAATACGCAAAGCACTGGCACTTTTCCGCAACAATCGCACCCAGGCCGCCCAGTATCTCCGCATCCACCCCAGCACCCTCTGGCGCAAGATGAAAAAATATGGAATCCTCTGATGGGGGCTGGCTGTTGAGGGTGATTTCATTGTGAATGTGAGTATCGGTTTGAGGTTTATTCTGATAAATTAAAGACTGTAAAAATTTGCTGATGTGTTTTATAACTTCACCATATAAGAATCATAGATATGTGAAAATACTTCTGCTTTGCGATCACAATGGAAAAGCCATCGCAAAGCAGATTTTTAGCCTGCCTCCGTCTTTTTCTGAAATGTCCACTGTGTATACGACAGGGCGTTGGCATTGGTCAGATCAGCCATATTCAGTTCAGGAATATAGAATCCCAGGTAAAGGACACTGTTGCCTGCTTCTATGATATCCTCCGGAGAGCGGACCAGATGATCATTGTGCAATATAACCGCATAAAATGTGTCTCTGCAAATGGAATAACGTGTTCGGGTATCTTCTATATCACCCATACTGTAAAAATAATCCATAGGGGTACTTTCACCCGGCACATACCCATTCATATTGGCAAGTAATATCTGTTCCAGTTCTTGCTCTGTCAAACCGTACTCTGTCATAGATGCCACTTTATCCATGGCCGCCTGACCATAATATACTTCATATGTGCCATCATAATACTGATTTTCATGATCATCTTCCGACCGGTAATAGAAAAAACGCTGATCATCCTGCAGGCAAAGCTGAGAACCGTCACTGCAAATAAAGGTATTCCCTGTAATATAATCCTGGCTGCCAATTTCAAAACGCAGGCTGTCACACAGCATATTCAGGGTGTCCCAGACCGTTGCAGCGTCTTTGGAATCACTGCTCTGTGCACAGAAAGTCAGCACCAGGTTTTTCTGCGGCGCAATCACTACCTTTGTACAATAGAGAATGGAATCCCGATCGCCCTGGAGATCAGCCGCCTGACAGGGCACACCATCCGCAGACTCCCATGCATGTAAATCAGACAGAACATCCAGGCTGTCGAACTCATTTTCACTTTGGTAAAAATCTTTCAGTTGTTCCAGAAAATCCTGGGGTGTATAAGAACCCAGGGAAGATGCTCCGTTCAGGCCATATACCTGATCATTGTCCGCTGTGTAAAACATATCCGCACCTTCTGCCTGCGTCCAGTCTACCTGCACATCAAACACCACGCCCTGGGCAGAATATGCAATCATATCTGGCTTTTTCTCCGGCAACGGTTCGGATACGGCTGCTATCGGCGAGTTCTGCCCATCTGCTTCGTCCACAGCTTCTTTTCCCGGACCGCTGCAGGCAGTCAGAACACAGATTGATACAGTCATTGCCAGAGACAACCATATTGTTTTTTTGAAAACTGAAATTTGATTTTGATATTTCATTTTGTCCCTTTCATAAGAATTTTTTCATCTGCCGGATGGAATGTACTGCTCTGTCCCATCATTGTCCTGTTCCGTTTATCCTCTTAAACAATATGCTTATTTCCAGCCATTCTTTTGTTTATATTCTGTCCCCCACTCTACCATAGCGTCTAAAATCGGTTTCAGGCTATATCCTGTTTCTGTCAAAGTATATTCTACCCGCGGCGGCACTTCCGGATATACTTTTCGTGTCAGTAATCCACTTTCTTCCATTGACCGCAAATTTGCAGTTAATACCTTTTGGGATATATTTCCAACAGATTTTTTAATCTCCCCAAATCGTTTTGTACCATCTAATAAATCACGGATAATTAATACTTTCCAGCGGTCACTGATCAGCATTAAAGTGGTCTCTACCGGACAGGCAGGTAAATTTTTTTCCATAAAAATCCCCGTTTATTCACAATCGTTTCTTTTTCGTAACTATGGCACAAAATTGTGCGTACTTTACGATTTCTCTTTACGAATATATTATAATCTTGCAATCGGGAAAAAACAAGACATCAAACAAAAGCAAATTCAGGAGGACTGCTTACAGAAAGAACAATGTGTGCAGAAACGTGTCTTCGAACAGAATAGAACACAGCCTTTGAAGAGGAACTATAACAAAACTGCTTTATCATACAAGGAGGACGCGATGACACAGGTAGAAAGGCTTCTTTTTCTCATAGACTATCTGCTGCATGAAAATAACCAAGCAGAAACAATTCATATTCCGACAAAGGACATACAACGGAAGCGTCTGCTGCGCTCTCTTATGAACATTCGACCGCCGAAGACAGTTTCAAGAGAATTTTTAGAAGTGCAGGACGCATACTTACAGGAAGAATGTGCGAAAAAAGGGATCATTTCCTTATCGGATATTTCACCGGCGGGGCCGGGAATTTACTTATGGCAGGGCGATATTACCCGGCTGTCTGTAGACGCTATTGTAAATGCTGCCAACAGCGCCCTGCTGGGCTGCTTCCACCCCTGTCATGGATGCATTGACAATGCAATTCATTCTGCCTCTGGTGTGCAGCTTCGTCTGGAATGTTCCCATATCATGGAAAAACAGAAAATGGAAGAACCCACGGGAAAAGCAAAAATCACAAATGCCTATAATCTCCCCTGCCGTTATATTCTTCATACGGTTGGTCCGATTGTCAATGGGGCAGTTACCAGGCAGGATCAGGCTCTGTTATCAGACTGTTATCGTTCCTGTTTAGAACTTGCCACAGCCTGTCAGTTGAAAAGTATTGCCTTTTGCTGTATCTCTACAGGTGAGTTTCATTTTCCCAATGAAACAGCGGCCGGAATTGCAATACAAACGGTACAGGAGTATCAAAAGAAACAGGAAAATTGTCCGGAGGTGGTTTTTAATGTATTTAAAGACAACGACTATAAAATCTACAAACAATTATTGGAATACGACACAGATACAGCGTTCCACAGAGGAAGTGCGCAAAAAAATGGAGACGGCTGATGCTGTTGTAATCGGCGCAGGCGCAGGACTGTCTGCCGCTGCCGGATTTACTTATTCCGGAAAACGTTTTGAAGACAATTTTCCTGACTTTATAGAGACATATGGTTTTAAGGATATGTATACAGCAGGTTTTTACCCATACGACACATTGGAAGAACATTGGGCGTATTGGAGCCGTTATATTTTTATAAACCGTTACCAGGATGCGCCGAACAACGTTTATCAGGATTTATACAGGCTGGTACAGAACAAGGACTATTTTGTTTTAACAACCAATGTAGACCACTGTTTCCAAAAGACAGGTTTTGATAAACACAGGCTGTTTTATACCCAGGGCGATTATGGATTGTGGCAATGCTCGAAGCCTTGCCACAATAAAACTTATGATAACGAAACCGTTATACAGAAAATGGTTACGAAACAGGTGCACATGCGCATTCCTTCCGGGTTAGTCCCTTATTGTCCCCTCTGTGGTGCGCCTATGTCCATGAATTTGCGGGCAGACAACACCTTTGTTGAGGATAATGGCTGGCATACGGCAGCGGAAAAATATCAGGATTTTATTCGCCGTCATAAAGGTTTGAACATCTTATATCTGGAATTGGGCGTGGGAAATAATACGCCGGGAATAATCAAATACCCATTTTGGCAAATGACATATGATAATCCAAACGCCACGTATTTATGTATCAACCTGTCAGAAACCTATATCCCTGCAGAAATCAGAAAGCAGACTATTTGTATAAAGGATAATATAGGAGACATTTTAAAACAACTTACGGCAAATACATGTTCATCAGATACAAATTTATAAGGCGGTGGTCATACAGGTAAAATGATATTGTTGATATTCATTGAACAGAAAGAAAAAATCATGGAATTGTGGAACTTTGGATCTGTTCACAAAGGAAAAACATCATATCAACAGTTGGCATGGATCCCTTCCTCATAGTCCCTGATTCCTTTCACAAGACGTTGCAATCCATCTTCCAGCTGGCTCCGGGGACATGCAATATTCATTCTTATAAAACAACGGCCGTTTTCCCCATACTGTCCCCCTTCCGTCAGATACAGCCCTGTATGCGCTCTCAGATACTGCGTAAATTCCGCCGCGCACCCATGTATGTTCCGGCAGTCCAGCCACAGCAGGTAGGTGGCCCGGGAAGAGACCAGCTTTATCCGATCCGCCTCTTTCTCCAAAAAATGCTCTGCAAAATTTTTATTTTCCTGAATATAGTTTCTCAAAGCATCCAGCCATGCCTCCCCTTTCGTAAAGGCGGCCACAGCTGCTTCTACCGCAAAACAGCCTGGCTCTGCTATCTCATCTGTATGCAGCCCCCGCCAGACCTTATGCCGCAGGTTGGGATTGGGAATGGCTACCGCCGCTGTCTGCAATCCCGCCAGATTAAATGCCTTTGTGGGCGCCACGCAGGTAATGCTGTTATTTCTGCAGCTTTCTGAAACAGATGCAAAAGGAATATACTCCTGTCCGGGACTGGTCAGATCACAATGAATCTCATCTGAGATGACAGTTACATAATATTTCCTGCACAGTTCACCAACCTTCTCAAGTTCCGCCCGGCTCCAGATTCTTCCCACCGGATTGTGGGGATTACACAGAATCATCAGCGTAGTCTGGGCATCGGAAAGTTTTCGTTCCAGATCTTCAAAATCCATATGATAGAGATTCCCATCATATCTCAATGGATTTTCTACTATATTCCTGCCATTATTTACAACAGAAGTAAAGAAATGATTGTAAACAGGTGTCTGAACCAGCACATTTTCTCCCACTGTTGTCAGCCTGCGTACCATACTGGAAATAGCCGGAATCGTTCCCGTACAGAAAACAAGCCATTCTTTTTCCATGGAAAAACCATGCCGCCGTTCCCACCAGCTCATATAAGCCAAGTACCATTCTTTTGGCACAATAGAATAGCCAAAGACACCATGGGCAGCTCGTTCCTCAATGGCTGTACGAATCTCCGGTGCCACCTGAAAGTCCATGTCCGCTACCCACATGGGCAGCTCATGCTCTTTCACATCCCATTTCAGAGAATGGGTATTTCTCCTGTCCACAGGTTGATCAAAATCATAAAACATATTACACCTCCATAAAACATAACAATCTAGGCGTTTGCGAAACGCCAAAAACCGCATAAATACGGCATTTTTTTGCTACCAAAAACAAATAACTCCTCACTGGATATGGTATAATAGAGTTGCCAAGAAACCATTAACCATCACCCAAGAAAGGAGTTATTCTGATA
>CAJUSK010000008.1 GCA_910589075.1 uncultured Lachnospiraceae bacterium | reverse complement strand
TGATAAATCAGTGTTTTTGTAATATTAGCAATTCTGTCATGCGCCTGTTGCGCAACCGCTGTATGAATGACATAGGCGTATTTTTGTTTTATTCCATTTCTGTTTAAAATACATCCTCCCATAATAAAATTAATGATTCCACGCTTAAAAGTTGACATTCTATCTTCTCTAATGAGAATTTCTTCTTTAAATCTTCGTCTATCTGTAATTTTAGCTGAAACTATCTCTTGCTCCTCATCAGACACCTCTTCAAATATAAACCTCCCTTGACTGTTCTCATCATTTGACTTTAAAAAATAATACTCTATTTAATAACATCCCTCCACAATCCTTTTTCACAAGATAAATAAACACATCTTCCCCAATGTTTAAGAACAAGAATAATAAATCTATCATTTTTTATAAACTTTTCCTTTAACATCAGGTTATAAGTGATTTCTGATATGATTTTTACATTATAATATTCATCCTCTGATGAAATATCTAAAGAAAAGTACGCAGCAAATTCACGCAAATCATCAGCAGTATATGATGAAATTTTATTTTCAAATTTACCTATATTTCCTTCTTCATATAATATCTTTAACTCAATAAAATCTTCTGTTATTATATATCCACTCACTTATTAACTTTCCTTGTCAAACCTAATTTGTACAATTTGAGCTGCCTCAATCCAAAACATAATTTCATAAATTTCTCTGTTAACGACTAAATCCCCTACATATTCATTTCTAATTTCGGCAAATTATTTAAACTTACAGTCTCTAACGTCTGCAACTGCTGTACCGCCAATTGCCGAAGCAACTCCATTCTCTCTTTCTGTTTCTTTCCCTGATTAATCAAAACTGCATTTTAACTTTCCAGATTTGCAAGTACAAGTAACTGATTCAGTGTTGCCACATCCCTCATAATTCCTTTCACTGTTGAATTTTCATCTTTCCATTGCTTAGCTGTTTTTCCAAACAAAATAACATTGAGCATATCTGCTTCATTAGCATATGTGTAAGATATCTGTGCAGAAGTCAATTCTGGTGGAATCAAATTGTCCTTAATCGCATCTGTATGTATCCTATAATTTAACTTAGAAATCTCTCTATTCAAATTCCAATTTAAAGATAACCGACTATTCTCATCCGCCTTTAATCTCCTGTAATCTTTCATAATATATAACTGAAATTCAGGAGAAATCCATGTTGCAAAGGACATCGCAATATCACTATGGGCATATGTCCCGCCATATCGTCCTGCTTTTGAAACAATACCAATAGCATCCGTAGCCTCTATCCATTTTTGGGGTGACATTGTAAATGCATTCGCTCCTGCTTGTTTTCTAAACCCCTCGAATTCGAGGGGTTTAAAATCTGGATTATGAAGTCTTTCCCATAATCCCAGAAATTCTATCACATCCCTATTTCTCATCCAGTTTTGAATAACCGCCGTTGGGTCATCGCTCTTATACCGGGCAATATCCGTCAATGAAATAAATTCATTTTCAAAATCCTGCGTATAAATTCCAATATCTATTCCATTTGCATGAATTGTATCCTTAATTATTTTTCCCATCGCTCCTCCTTTAATAATATCACAAACTTTCTCAAGCATTGTAACTGTTTCTTCTCTTGATATATTCTGCCAAATAGTCATTTGTTTTCATCTTCCCACATCTCCCGATATTCTTCAATATAAAACTTAATACAGCCAGGATATACATACAAATATCTTCTACACACCCTTTTATATAATTTCAATATTTTTTCATCAAATGCAAAATCCAGTAGATACTCCATCAAATGCGACAATTCATCTTCTGACACAATTCTGCTACACACATCTTCAACCAGCGGCAAATAAACTTCATAGGCTTTTTGATGTATTTCAACTATCTGCTCTGCAATCTGATAAATCCTCTCATCCATTAAATTACCTCAAAATATTTAAGTGCATCCGTTATCGCTTCTACCTTCTCTTTTGGTGGACGCTTTCTCGGATATTTTAATTCTTCTACCGCATTAGGAGCATCATACATTGTTAATCCCAAAGATTTTTTCACCTCTGCAATATACGCAGTATGTACTTTAAATCCATATTTCTTTTCAACATATTCCTGTATCATCTTATATGTAATTTTCAGTTTCGTCTGATATTTCTTTGCCCGCTCTGCTATTGCATCTAAAGATACTTTCCCTTCACCTTCTCCAAATTCCACCGTAACATTAATGGCACTATCTGGTGATTTGTGGGGCAAAAGTACGATGGTCTCCACATAATTATCATTGTCCAAACTCATATGTTTATCAACATCTTAAAAATTTCTTTTTTATGTCATAATTTAGATAGATATACTTTTAGATTCAATCCTTACTTTTTTTCTTTATTGTGCTGTGAATATTTTTAATGCTTTCCAAATATTGATCTTCGACCGGCGATAAGTTCTGTTCCTGATATTTCCTATATTCTTCTGTTGCTTTTTCAATCGCCTTTGCATGGCTAATCGTCCCGGCTCCTTGCAACACTTTTTCACCTGTACTTTTTAAAACATTATCAAGGTGTTCCACATAATCTGCCATATACATAGGATTGTGGCGCATAGCTTGAATCTCCGCAAAATCAAAATATCCCGATACAATATTATTTAAGATCTTTAACTCTTCATCATTGAGATAATTTTTTGCAATACTGATATCTTTCAATACAGGAAAATCACCCGAGAAACTTTTCAATCCCATAAAAGGCTGACTGGAGTCCGCACGCTCGTATATAACTTCTGCTGCTGTATGTCCATGTGCTGCATAGTGTAATTTATTTTGTACCATTTTAAAAAACGCAATGGATTCACTACTCTTGGGATCATAATCAACACTTGTTGCATAAAGGTCAAGTACCTGTCGGTACATAACTTTTTCAGATGAGCGGATATCTCGAATACGGTCTAATAACTCTTTCCAGTAATTACCACCGCCCAGATTTTTCAGCCGTTCATCATCCATCGTAAAGCCTTTTATGATGTACTCTTTTAATCGTTCGGTAGCCCACCGACGGAAATTTGTAGCAATTTTAGATTTTACTCTATATCCAAGAGAAATGATCATATCAAGATTATAGTGTATTATATTATAGTTTTTCCCGTCAGCCGCAGTTGTTCGGAATTTCCGAACAACTGATTCTTCATCCAATTCTTCCTCTTCAAAAATATGCTTGATATGCTCACTAATATTAGATTTACTGGTTTGGTAAAGCTCACATAATTGTGCCTGTGTAAGCCAAACAGTTTCATCCTCAAATTTAACGTCAATTTTTGTTTGTCCATCTTCCGTTTGATATATAATAATTTCGTTTCCAATAATATTAGAATTATTTTGCATCTGCAATCCTCCTTTTATCATAGGATTATTTGTTTATAATATATCTTCCTCTCCAAGCATATCAAAATCATCTGCAATTCCATATTCTGCAAGCACATTCTCCAGGCATTCTATATCGAAAGTCAAAGAATCATCTGACTCATCTTCACCAATATTGGTATGTGGACACGCAGAACACAATGGATTATTCTCACTATTCCGTCTACCATAACCACCCGCATTTTTAATCTCTTTTACAATCTTTCTATCAATAATTTCAAAATGTAAAGAAGTTTCATCTGCATAACCTGTTTCTGGAATTAGTCGCTCCGTAAAGGCAAAATACTTAACTGTATGTTCTTCAAGAAACTTATCAAAATAATCTTTGCGAATAAATACAGTTCCACCGACAGGATCTCTATAATATGAATTCTTATTGTTATTGCATATTATCACTTTCTCCTTATCGTGAGTTTCCCATCATAAATCTGAAACATTCAATTTAAGATTAAAAAACTAACAATTTCCGATGGGGGTAGTACCAATGAAGTTTCCCCAAAAACTTCAGAGTGACCATTGATATTCTTTACATCCTTGCAAAGCCAGGGTTTTAAAGTATTATCTGGATACGCCTTCAGTTCACCAAGATATTCTTCCAATTCAATAGTCAAATAGCGAGCATTGCCATCATCATTGATTGTTTCATTTTCCGAAGTACAACACCATAAATCATATGTATCTCTCCACCTCGTTTCATATTTGTCTTCCTCATGTAACGATACTCTGCCAGCCAACATTACCCATTCTTGATGCTTTAATTTTATTTTTTCAAGAAGATGCAATACATTTCTTCTTGTCAATTCAACATTTCGTACCCAATGAACATCACGTGGCACAGGCATCTCTAATGAGTTTATTACATAATCCCCCAGTCTTTCTATAAAATCCTGATACGTTGGAATTGGCGCTGTAATAATAACATCTTCCCCATATTCCAAAGGGTCATACACCTCATATCCTATACTATTCTGATTATTATTGTATGTAGCAAACTCATTCGTATAGTAGTTACACATCAAGCTCCCATAATATAAGCCTCTTGCAATGTCTACACACTTCATATATACAGAATTATGAAAATCTTCTTCCCGCATATTCATTGATTTTCTATCCGCCGGAATGTTGAAATATTCAAAAACATATCTAAAAACAGTTTCAAAGCTTTCCAAAAAAGAATTCATATCCATTACTTCAATCTCTGCCATTGGTTTTATCTCTGGCATAATCATTTTTTCAAATGCCATTAATCCACTACAATTCCCACCGCAAACACAATAATATTTTCCGCAGAGATAGTCGTTTATCTTTTCTATTTTATACTTATCGTTTATAAGAAAACGAGTGTACATATCTATATGATCTTTTCCCCAATATCTAAATGGCAAAAAATCTTTATTCCTAAGATCAATGCTAAATAATATGTCATTCAAATAATCTGAAACAACAGCATCTTTATTATATTTAAATAAGTTTTTCCTGTTCCACTTAATATAAGAGTAAGGATTCCCAAAATAAGTCGAAATTCTGCGAATGCTTTTTGCTGTCAGATTATCCTGCTTCTCGATAATCTTATTATAAAAGTCTAGAATTTTACCTTCATCTTTTTTATTTGGCTTAGAACATAAATAACAGCTTCTTGTATATAGAAATCAAAAATTCTTTCATATTCAATAATAAGTCTATCAACATAACCTTCATTCTTGGAAACCACCTCATATAGTAGTTTCATTGCCAAACATCTAACATCTTTATTAGATGCTGCACAACAGAGCAATCCAAAATAAAATGCCTCATCGTCTCTTCTGTCTTCTCTGTCATTTAATGTCGTAAAGTATAACACATTTTTCAGTCTATTCTTTATCCCATTTTGGAAATGATACCCAGACAATGTGTTTGACAAATCACATAACCTTTCACGACTTGCACAATAATAATCAAATAAGTAATTGCTACAGTTAAATGGCTTGTCAGTATATCCCCCCATCGCCTGCAATAATATACTATGGTCAATAGGTTTAAACATCCTCAGAAAAGATGCAATATTCTCTCGTTTAAAGTGAACTTTAACCAATGTATTAAAATCTAGATCCTCAATTAGCTCTGTACCAATTAATAAGTTCTTTATTTTCTCATAATCTGGAGACATATTATCGAATATTGCTATAATCAAGGCTTCTTCAAGATTATACAAAGACTCTACTTTAGTTTTTATAATTCTAATCTGCTTCTCATAATTTTTTCCTCTGATATCTTCAAATAAGGAACGGGCAATCAAAAAATCTGTCAAAGAATCAATAACAAAGTAATATCGCTTTTTATTATCCCTTTCATAGCAATCCATAAAACCTATCTGTATCATGGATGAAAGAAAGTTTTCTCCTGTTTTAATTACTGAGAGTAGACTATTTTCATCAATATGCTTTTCCCCATTCCTATACATCCATTGAGCAACTCTTTTTGTATCTTTCCAAACATCTATACCCTGGCAAGTTAGGTGAGACTTAAACACCTTACTTATGGTCTTTTTTACATATTGCTCCAAAATAAAAGTGATAGACGCAATTCCATTTTCAGTTTCATCAACAATCTTTTTTGACGATAGTACATCACATAGCATACTTAACAATAACGCATTATTTGAATACAAAATATCTTCATACATATATACATCCGGTACAGATAACTTAAGTATTTCACTTAATGCGGATTCAAAGGATACACCTGGAAACTTATACTCATATTCTGATATTTCTTTATATTTTTTTAAAATCACATTATCCATTGAATTTGTTCTATACGATATTCGATTCGTATTCTAGGATATTTCTTTAGTTCCGTTAAAATGCCTAGTAAATTATGCTGCCCTTCCTCAGACATTTCATTTATTGCATCAACGATAAAAACAAATCCTGTATGACTTGCTCCTATTATTTCTTCAACATTAATATTGTTTGTATTCTTTTCGAACTTTCCATATATGCACAAATGCTCAATATTTTTCTGTTCCAATTGTTCTTCAAAGCATTTTATAAAATAACTCTTACCAATACCACCCTCTCCTGAAATCAAACAAAAACTATGAAGTTTCACATATGTTTCTATTTCATATAAACTTAATCCGCGCCAAGAATCTTTCAAATTATGTATATCTGAAATTCTCTTTGCTACTTCGTGTAAAAAAGTTGATTTTTCTGACAAAAAAGCATCATACGTTGTCAGTACTTTTTCTAATGATGCTATTTCATGTTCCACTTCCTTGTCTTTCTGATATTTTCTAACTTTTGGAAGTTCTCCCAAAAGATAATCCATAAACTCTGGAGCTTCCCACTTCATAACATATGCAGGGTCACTAATAGCTTTCATTCTATCTTTTTGATTTTTATTCAATACGTTATAATCCATGAGAACTCCCTTCTTTCCAAATGATTTATTTATTTTCCATCAACTCCACTGCTCTAATCGACTTCTACCACACCTTACAATTACTATCAAGCATAAATTGAAGTATATCGGCATCATAATAAAACACAGTATATCCGTATTTACTCTTTATATCATTCCAAAATGCTCCAACGCATCCTCAATTGCTTTTCCCTTCTTTTCTGGGCATTTCGGTTGTCTGGAATCTCCCAATTTCGGCAGGTTATAATTCACCCTCTCGATAATCCCACATTTCTGCTTTACCTGTGCATATACAAGTTGCTGACTTTCAATCCACTTTAGTTCAGAACATAATCCTTGATTTCCTCATAAGTGGCTTTACTCTCCGCCGCCGCCAAATCAAGTTCATCTATCTCTAATTCCACATTGGTATGCTTCAACTTATTTGATTTAAGTTTGGAAAGCAACACGATACTTTCCACATGCACCGTCATCCCAAACATATCCACCCCACGCCACCGCATCAATTCATACCCTCCATCACACAGCACTTTCAGATCCCGTGCCAGGGTAGCGCTGTCGCAGCTTACATACACGATTCTCTCCGGCCTCATCTTCAGTATTGTGTCCAGGCACTTCTCATCACAGCCCTTTCTCGGTGGGTCCACCACAATTACATCCGCACGAATCCCTTCCCTCTCGTATTTCTCAGGCAGAACATCCTCCGCCTTCCCCACAAAAAATGCAGCATTCCCCACACCATTCAGGCGTGCATTTTCCCTGGCGTCCTCAATCGCCTGCGGAACCACTTCCACACCATACACCTGGCCTGCCTTTTGGGCCATGAACAGGGAAATTGTCCCAATCCCACAATACAAATCCCAGACTGTCTCCATCCCCTTCAAATCCGCATACTCCACTGCCAGGTCATACAGCTTTTTCGTCTGCACAGGATTTACCTGATAAAAAGACAGCGGAGAAACAGAAAACAAAATCCCGCCAATCCTGTCCTGAATCGTCCTGCTTCCCCAGAGCATATGGATTTCATCTCCCATAATCACATTGGTATTCTTCCGGTTCACGCTATATGACACACTTGTCATTCCGGGAATACGCCGCAGTCTCTCCACCAGCTTTTCCCCTTCCGGAAGACGGCTTCCATTGATCACAATGCATACCATCAACTCCCCGCTGGCAAACCCTTTCCGGATCAATACGTGCCGCACCAGGCCATTTCCTGTCGTTTCATCATAGGCGCATATATGGTTCTCACGCATATATGCCAGAATCACCTCCAGGATTTCCCGGTTTTCTGCCACCCCCAGCGCACAGTCTGTATTGGCAATGATATTGTGGGTTCTGCCTGCATAAAAACCGGCAACCAAATTGCCTTCTTTATCCGTGCCAATGGGAACCTGCGCCTTATTCCGATAATGAAACCGCTCATCCATCCCCACAATCGGTTCCATACACCCGCTCACCAGTGCTTCAGAAAAACCACCGATTCTGACCAGATTATTTCTGATCTTATTCTGTTTAAATTCCAGCTGCTTCTCATAAGACAGGGCCTGAAGCTGGCAGCCACCGCACTGCCGATGAAAACGGCACACTGGCTCTACACGAAAAGAAGAAGGCACAAGTACCTTCTCCAGACGGGCATAGCCATAACGTGTTTTCAGTTTTGTAATTCTGGCCTCTATACGATCTCCAATCAAAGCATCCTTGACAAACAGCGGAAAACCATCCATCTTGCCGACGCCTTCCCCCTCTGCCCCCATATCTTCTATATCCAGGACAACCCTGTCATTTTTTTTATAATTCATCGCTCTGTCCCGCCCGCTCCTTTTTCTTTATTTACTCCAGATGGGTTTTTCGTACATTTGATTCAAACAACCGGTTATAGCCAAGCCAGCCGTCTCCCTGGGCGCCCCTGAGGATTTCCGTAAAGGTCTGCATTTTAGCATCCGTATTGTCTGCAAAGTTTAAAGCCACTGCCTCGATCAGCGCAGGTTTTTTTGGAGAACCAAATTCATATTCTCCATGATGCGCCAGAATGCAGTGCTTGAGCTCACCTTCCAGCCCTCCGGGGAAGCCTGAAATGTTCCGGATCTTTTCTCCCACCATCTCTGAACCCATGACAATATGTCCCAATAGCTGTCCCTCATCCGTATAATCATTTTCCGGAAACAGGGAAAGTTCCCTGGTCTTACCTATATCATGGCAGATGGCCGCTGTCAGAAGCAGATCCCGGTTCAATATTGTATACGCCTGGCAATAATATATACAAAGTTTCACCACTCCCAGCGTATGCTCCAGCAGACCGCCCACAAATCCGTGATGCACCGTTTTGGCAGCGGAAGACTGTCTGAAAGCCTTTATAAACTTCTCGTCATTTCTGAAAAAACTGTTCAGAAGTTCTTTCAGATACGGATTTTTCACACTGTCAATGACGGTGAGCAGTTCACCATACATTTCCTCAATGCTGTTTCCACTGACAGGAAGATAATCCGCCGGATTGTATTCTCCTTCCCGGCAGAGACGGACTCTCTTCATATTTACCTGTAATGCGCTCTGAAAACTGGTTACTTCCCCAAACACCTCTATATAATCCAGACTTTCAAATTCTCCGATACCGGCGCTGTTGGGATCCCAGATTTTTCCATCTATTGTGCCCGTTTTATCCTGCAAAATCACATTGTCATAAGCCTTGCCGTTTTTGGTTACAGCAGACTGTTTATGTTTACACAGATAAATATCGGACACCCGGTCCCCTTCTTTCAAGTCTTTTATAAATTTCATACTGTTTCTCCTTCTATTCCCTTTATTTCAGTTCTCCCAGAGCAACCGGAAAGCTGACTGACTGGTACGCTTCCTGATTCATCCGCATCAATGTTACATAAATGGTACTGCCCGGCGTACTTTCCGACAATACTTTGATATATTCGTCAAAATTCTCCACCATTCGTCCATTCAGACTGATGATCACATCCCCGCTCTGAATGCCTGCCTGCATAGCAGGAGAATCCATTTCGATTTCTGTCACATATGCACCATAAGGCACCTGCAGGTTTTCATTTGCCTCAGGAGTTACATCTGTCCCATATATCCCCATATACGCCTGGGCTTTTCCATTGGAAAGGCGCTCTATAGTGGTTTTCAGTTCCGATATTCCCAGCGCGGAAATCATATTTTCCATACCGTCGGCATTATACCCCTGGTCAATCACGCCGATCACCTGCCCCTGCAGATTGATCAGCACACCACTGCCGCTATGGCTTCCGTATATGTCCGTCGTGATCAGCCTGTACCTGGAATCCACTGTATTCAGCAGATTTCCGCTGGATGTGGCCACCCCATATATGACAGACCCCTTTACACCGGCAGGGCTGCCCAATGCAATGACCGGGCTGCCAGTCAGAGACGCATAATTTGAACTGCCCAATACCGCCGTTGTAATCACGTCCCTCGTCCCGTCTCCAATCTCCTTGTTCTCTATGGCCAGTACGGCCAGACCCGTGGTTGGGTCTGTCATTTTGACTTCTGCTTTGGCCTGGGAATTATCACAGAATGTCACGCTGATTGTCTCCACAGTCTGTACCGGCTCCGCTGCCGTCAGCACCAGGTATTCCCTGCCGTTATTGGCTATCAGTACACCGGTCGCCTGGCCCTTGCTCTCATACATATTATCAAACCAGTCCCTGTCGGATGTAACGCCTGTAACCGTTACCAGACTGCGGCACACTTCCGCGGTCAGTTTCTGCAGCCGGCCATAGGTTTTGCGGTATAATTCCAGTTCATCTAACTGTTCCGGCGCCGGCGCGACCACCTCCGCCGTGGTTTCCTGCTCCAGCTCCGCATCATCCAGCGCCATATCCTCCGGCAATATTTCCTCTGTGTCCGGGGGGAACGTAATATTTTCCGCCGGCTCTTCCGGATATAACCAGTTATTGAATACCGGTTCCAGCACCAGAACTGTCAGACAGGCCACCAGCCCGAACAGCACGGCCATGGATACTGTCATAACGGTACGGCGCAACAGTTTTTTCTTATTCAGGGGACGTTCCTTGATTTGCTCTTTCATAAACTCAAATCGGGGAAGTTCCTGTTTTTCCAATTCTTTCCGGGGTTCCTCCATCGTATTATCTCACCTTCTTTATCCCAGTATAGTCGATGCCGGGAAAGCTGACAAGTTTTTTGTTTCATCCCATCTCTCTTTATGGTATACTGTCGGTATGAATGAAAAAGTATTAAACACACTGGAATACCATAAGATAATCCATATGCTCACAGAGCTGGCATCTTCCCCGCCCGGAAAGGAAGCCTGCGCCGCGCTCTTGCCTGTTTCTGACCTGATGCAGATCGAGCAGGCACAGGCAGAGACGGAAGACGCGTTAAACCGCATTTTCAAAAAGAGCGCCCCTTCCTTTTCCGGCAACCGGGATTTGACCTATATGGTAAAAAGCCTGGAAATCGGTGCATCTCTTTCTTCCGGAGAACTGCTGAAAATAGCTTCTCTGTTGGAATGCAGCGCCCGGATCAAAACCTATGGCAAGGCACAGAGAGACGACGAAGCGGCAGATTCCCTGACCGAGCGTTTTTCCCTGCTGGTTGCCCTGACCGGCCTGGCCAATGAAATCCGCCGCTGTATGCCGGAAGAGGATACCTTTGCAGACGACGCCAGCCCGGCGCTTAGGCGTATCCGCCGAAGCCAGAGTTCCATCAACGACAGAATCCATTCACGGCTGAATGAAATGGTAAATGGTTCCTACCGCACCTGTCTCCAGGATGCGGTAATTACCATGCGCAATAACCGTTACTGCCTGCCGGTCAAAGCAGAATATAAAAATCAGGTGTCCGGCATGGTACACGACCAGTCTTCCACAGGTTCCACCCTGTTTATCGAACCGGCTGCTATCGTTTCCATGAACAACCAGTTAAAGGAGCTGGAATTACAGGAACAGGAAGAAATCGAACGGATTCTGCAAAATCTGAGTTTTCTGGCGGCAGAGCACAGCGGTGAACTGCTCTCCAATCAGCATATACTGACAGAACTTGATTTTATTTTTGCCAAAGGCGCCCTGGCGCTTCGCCAGAACGCCACACGGCCGTTACTGAATCAGGAACGCCGCATCCTCATTCGCAAAGGGCGCCATCCGCTGATTGATCCGAAAGCGGTCGTCCCCATTGATATTCGTCTGGGGGACGATTTTGATCTGCTGGTCATTACAGGCCCCAACACAGGCGGCAAAACTGTGTCTCTGAAAACCGTGGGACTCTTTACCCTGATGGGACAGGCGGGACTGCATATTCCGGCTCTGGACCGTTCAGAGTTGTCTGTTTTTGAGGAAGTTTATGCAGACATCGGGGATGAGCAGAGTATTGAGCAAAGCCTCAGTACTTTTTCTTCCCATATGACCAATACGGTCCGCATTCTGGAACAGGCCCATGAGAATGCCCTCTGTCTCTTTGATGAACTGGGGGCAGGTACGGATCCCACAGAGGGCGCCGCTCTTGCCATTGCCATTTTGAACCATTTGCATGAACGGGGCATCCGGACTATGGCCACCACTCACTACAGTGAATTAAAGGTGTATGCCCTGACCACACCTTTTGTGGAAAATGCCTGTTGCGAATTCAGCGTGGAAACATTACGCCCCACATACAGACTGCTGATCGGCATTCCCGGCAAAAGCAACGCCTTTGCCATTTCGGCCAGACTGGGCCTTCCTCAGTCCATTATCGAACAGGCGCGAAGCCAGATTGACGAAGAAAAAGAAAGTTTTGAAGAACTGCTGGCCGACCTGGAAACCAGCCGGGTAACCATCGAAGCAGAACGCGAAGAAATCGCTTCTTATAAAAAAGAAATCGAGGCGCTGAAAAACAGGCTCCAGGAAAAGAATGAAAAAATAGAGGCTTCCAGGAACAAGGTCCTGCAACAGGCCAACGAACAGGCGCGGGAAATCCTGCAGGAGGCTAAGGAAGTGGCTGACGAGACAATCCGCTCCTTCCAGAAAGCAGGTCCCGGCGCTTCTATGAGAGATCTGGAAAAAGCCAGAGAAAAAGTAAGAAGTAAAATACATGAAAAAAATGAAAAACTGTCCATCAAACCAAAAGAACCGGACAGTGGAACATTAAAACCCGGTCAGCTGCGAAAAGGTGATGCCGTAAAGGTACTTTCCATGGGATTGCGGGGTATTGTGAATTCACTGCCCGACCGGAAAGGGAATCTGTTCGTGCAGTGCGGCATTATCCGCTCACAGGTTCATATCAGCGACCTGGCCCTGATTCAGGAAGACACCATTACCGCCCCTTCCCTGCAGCGTACCGGCACCGGCAAAATAAAAATGTCCAAATCCGCTTCCGTATCCACGGAAATCAACCTGTTGGGCAAGACGGTTGACGAAGCCCTGTCAGAACTGGATAAATATCTGGACGACGCTTCCCTGGCCCATCTGCCCAGCGTGCGCATCGTACACGGCAAAGGTACGGGCGCCCTTCGTAACGCTGTCCACAAACATCTGCGTCGTATGAAAAATATCAAAGAATTCCGTCTGGGAGAATTTGGTGAAGGCGACGCCGGCGTCACAATAGCAACATTTAAGTAAAGGAGTAAATCGTGGTAAGCAGACAGAAAATACTGATCGTAGACGATGATAACAATATTGCGGAACTGATTTCCCTGTATCTGACCAAAGAATGTTTTGAAACAATGATTGTCAATGACGGCGAATCCGTCCTGCCCACGCTGGACACCTTCCAGCCCAACCTGATCCTGCTGGATCTGATGCTTCCCGGCATGGACGGCTATCAGGTATGCCGGGAGGTACGGGCAAAATCCGCCATCCCCATCATTATGCTCTCCGCAAAAGGAGAAATCTTCGATAAAGTGCTGGGTCTGGAATTGGGCGCCGACGATTATATGGAAAAGCCCTTCGATTCCAAAGAACTGGTTGCCAGAGTCAAAGCCGTACTCCGCCGCTACAAAGCTGCGCCTGCCGTTTCCGAAAAGACAGACATCAAATGTGTGGAATACCCGGATCTGGTAATCAACCAGACCAATTATTCCGTTATCTACATGGGCCATTCCGTGGAAATGCCGCCCAAAGAACTGGAACTCCTCTATTTTCTGGCGTCCTCACCCAATCACGTATTCACCAGAGAACAGCTTCTGGATCAGATCTGGGGCTATGAATACGCGGGGGATACCAGGACAGTAGACGTCCACATCAAGCGTCTCCGGGAGAAGATCAAAGACCATGCCTCCTGGAGACTGGCTACCATCTGGGGCATCGGCTATAAGTTCGAGGTGAAGAACTGAGATGCGGAAAACACTGTACCTGAAATTTTTGCTGGCTTACCTGATTTTCGGGTTTTTCGGCTTTATCGCAGTGGCCACGTTCGTATCCAGTATGACAATGGAACATCTCCGCCGTGAAAAAGCAGATTCCCTGTACCGGGAAGCCACATTAATTGCCAATACCTATGCTTCCGACCTTTATAACAACCAGGCTTCCCTGGATGCTGTAAAAACCCAGCTGGATCTGATGGACACCTATCTGTCAGCTACCATCTGGATTATCAACCCATCCGGCCGTATCATACTGGATTCCTCGGCGCCGGTAGACATTGACACTCCGCGGATGGTAGAACATTTTGACCCTACCATCACCGCAGGGTCCTGCTATACGATAGGCAATTTCTTCCAGTCCTTTTCAGAAGAAACCCTGAGCGTATTTGCACCGATCACTTCCAACTTCAAAGTAAGCGGTTATGTAGTCATCCATACTTCCATGAGTGCGCTGCGGAAATCAGCGGACAGCCTGCTGAATATTTCCTATATTCTGTTGTTTATCATGCTGTTGTTGTCCATGATTATTCTGTTTTTCTTTACGGAAATGGTATATATCCCGTTGCGGAAAATCACCTATGCCACTGAACAGTACGCCGGGGGCAACCTGCATTATGAGTTTCAGATAGACAGCGACGACGAAATGGGGTATCTGGCGGCTTCCCTCTCCTTTATGGCAAACGAAATCGCCAAAAGTGAGGACAATCAGAAAAAATTTGTAGCCAATGTGTCCCATGACTTCCGCTCCCCCCTGACTTCTATCAAGGGGTATCTGGAGGCTATGCTGGATGGCACCATTCCGCCACAAATGCATGAAAAATACCTGCATATCGTACTGAATGAAACTAAGCGGCTCACCAAACTGACAAACGGGCTCTTACAGTTAAACAACTTAAATACAAGAGGAATGCTGCTGGAGCGCACAGATTTCGATATCAATCAGGTAATACGCAATACTGCCGCTACTTTTGAAGGCATCTGCACCAGTAAAATGATCGGAATCGAACTGGTGCTCACCGGAGAAATACTCGTTGTTCACGCAGATTATGACAAAATCCAGCAAGTATTGTACAATCTGCTGGATAACGCCATCAAGTTCAGTCACAACGACTCGATTATTAAAATAGAAACCACCGAAAAAAGCAACAAAGTACTGGTTTCCGTCAAAGACAATGGAATCGGCATACCCAAAGACAGCCTGAAACTGATCTGGGATCGTTTCTACAAGACAGATTTGTCCCGTGGAAAAGATAAAAAAGGCACCGGATTGGGCCTTTCCATTGTAAAAGAAATCATCCACTCCCACGGTGAGCATATCAATGTGGTCAGTACTGAGGGTGTGGGCACAGAATTTATTTTCACTCTGTCAAAAGTGGATGACGAAGAAGATGATTGATCTATCGTCATCCACTTTTGTCTGTCTATTCCCATTTCAGGTGATGCAGTTCCCCTTCTCTCTCCATCTGGGAAAATCCGTTCTGCCGCAACGCTTCATACAACACGATAGCGACACTGTTGGACAGATTCAGAGAACGGATACCGCCCAACATGGGTATACGGATACACTGCGCTCTGTGGGCGGCCAAAATTTCTTCCGGAATGCCTGCACTTTCTTTGCCAAACAAAATATAATCATCCGGCCCAAAATCCACATCGCTGTATACCTGTTTTGCTTTTGTTGTAGCATACCAGATCCGGGCATCCGGGTTCTTCTCCAAAAACTCCTCATAGTTCATATACCGCCTTACATCCAGATGTTCCCAGTAATCCATCCCGGCACGCCGGATCTCTTTTTCGTTCAACCGGAATCCAAGGGGTTCTATCAAATGCAGACGAGCACCTGTAGCCACGCAGGTTCGTCCGATATTTCCTGTATTGGCCGGAATTTCCGGCTGATGCAACACAATATTCATCCCTTTTTCTGCTCTTCCCGCAGTCTATGTACAAACCGCTCCAGCCGTCCGATTGCCTCTTTCAGATTTTCCAGTGAGTACGCATAGGAAATACGCAAAAATCCTTCACCGCTGTCGCCAAAGGCCGTTCCCGGAACCACCGCCACCTTTTCCTCAGCCAGAAACCGCTCGGCAAATTCCTCACTGGTCATGCCAAACTCTTTGATACACGGAAATACATAAAAAGCACCATACGGCTCAAAGCAGTCCAGTCCCATCTTTCGGAATGCATACATCAGATAACGGCGCCTCTGATTATAGGCTTCCCGCATCTGCTGCACATCCTCATCCCCGTTTTTCAGAGCATCTACAGCCGCATACTGGCTCGTTGTGGGCGCACACATAATGGCATACTGATGAATTTTCAGCATTTGCGCAATAATCTCTTTAGGGCCGCATGCATACCCCAAGCGCCAGCCTGTCATGGCATGAGATTTGGATAAACCATTGATTAAAATCGTCCGTTCCTGCATCCCGGGAATATTGACGATAGACACATGTTTTTCTTTATAGGTCAGTTCTCCATAAATCTCATCCGAAATCACAAAAATATCTTTTTCCCGGATCACCTCTGCGATTTCCTCCAAATTCTTCCGCTCCATAATGGCGCCGGTGGGATTGTTTGGAAAAGGCAGTATCAGAATTTTGGTCCGATCTGTAATGGCATCCCTCAGTTCCTGGGCTGTCAGCCGGAACTCATTTTCTGCCTTCAGATTGATAATCACCGGAACACCATCTGCCAGTATGGCACACGGCTCATAGGACACATAACTGGGCTGGGGAATCAACACCTCATCCCCCGGATTCAACATGGCACGCAGGGCAAGGTCAATGGCCTCTGAGCCGCCCACTGTAACCAATACTTCATCCTGATACGCATAGCTGACGGAAAATCTTCTCTTTAAATATTCACAGATTTCCACCTTGAGTTCTTTGAGCCCTGCATTGGACGTATAAAAAGTACGTCCTTTTTCCAAAGAATAGATACCCTCATCCCGGATATGCCACGGCGTGTCAAAATCCGGTTCACCCACACCAAGGGAAATGGCATCCTTCATCTCGCTGACAATATCGAAAAATTTCCGTATACCTGACGGTTTCAGTGCCGCCGCTTTATCTGCTAACGGATTTCTCATGGTGACACCTTCTCTCTTTCATCCTCATATTTCTTTGCCAGGATTGTTCCGTGGTCCTTATATTTTTTCAGGATAAAATGGGTCGCCGTACTGAGCACATAATCCATGGTAGACAGTTTATCCGATACAAATCTGGAAATATCCCGCAAATTTTTGCCGTCCAGAGTAACGAGCAGGTCATATGCGCCGGAAATTAAATACACTGCCGTTACTTCCGGATATTTGTAAATCCGCTCCGCAATGTTATCAAATCCCTGTCCTCGCTGCGGCGTTACACGCACTTCGATCAGTGCCGTCACCTTGTCTATGGAAGTCTTTTCCCAGTCTATCAATGTGTGATAGCCACAGATAATCCCCTCTTTTTCCATGGCAGCCATCTCGTTTACAATGTCAAGCTCTTCCACACCCAGCAGCACTGCCAGTTCTTTCAGGTCAATGCGGCTGTTTTTCTCAAGAATTGCCAAAATCTGTTCTCTCATTTATCCCTCTCCTTTTTATTGTTACCTGATACATTTATATAATTCGTCTGATTTAGGCGGCTCCAGATATCTCCGCTCTTCGTTATTTATGACAACTCTGTCATTGCCTGCACGGATTTTTCCGATAACCTTCGCCGGAATATGCTCCGCTTCCAGCTTTTTTACCAATTCCAGACCGTCATCCGTCACCATCAGCAGACTGCCGCTGGAGATCAGCTCATATGGATTTACTGTAAAAAATTCACATATCTCCACGGTTTCCTGCCTGATGGGAATTTGTTTCAGATCAATTTCCAGTCCGACGCCCGAACTCTCCGCAAGCTCCCAGAGGGCACCGAAAATACCACCCTCCGTTACATCATGCATTGCCGATACGCCGGACTTCACGGCGGTAGCGGCCTCTGGCACAATACTCAGCCAACGGTCAAAGGCTTTCGCTTCTTCTATCATATGAGACGGGTATCGGGTGCGCAATTCTGCTTCCTTATCTCTGGCAAGAATCGCCGTCCCCTCCAGTCCGATCCATTTGGACAAAACAATATCCTGCCCCGGCTTCGCACCCTTTGTGGTAATAACCTGGTCCTTTTTCGCCTTACCAATGCCCATAACCGTGAGAATCGGGCGGTTGACCGCCGTCGTAATCTCCGTATGCCCCCCTGCAATCTGCACCTGCAGGCGATTGCAGGCCAGTTCCATTTCATGCATCAGTTCCCGCAGCGCAGCCTCTTCCGTCTCAGGTGGCAGCAACGCGGATACCAGAATGGCCACCGGCTCCGCCCCGGAACTGGCGAGATCATTCACAGTCACCTGTACAGCCAGCTTACCTGCGCCTTTCTCCGCGCCGGTAATCGGGTCTGTGGATACCACAAATACTTCATCCTCCGGCAACGTTAAAACGGCGCAGTCTTCCCCTACGCCTGCGCCGATTAACACTTCTTCTCTTTTTGTATGAATCTGATTTAATATAGAACGTTTTAATACGCTTTCCGGTACTTTTCCAATCTTCATACCCTGCATCTCCGTACCTGCTTTACAGCTCTGGGTCTACTGTGTCGGCGCCGCTACTGTGCCATCGGCTGTGCCTGGGGCAGGTGCACCTTCTGTGCCTGTCGCTTCCGGTACAGCAGGTGGTACAACCTCGCCCGTGCCGGCCGGCGGGACAACCCCCGTACCGTCAGCACCCGGAACCACCGGTATGCCCGGAACCTCCGGCACTGCCGGAACGACGGTTCCGCCCAGGGTTGTGTCGCCTGCTTTCAGTTGTGCAGCCACGCCTTTGATATAATCAATATCGCTGGTGGCGATAGCCGCCTGTATCAACTGTGCCGCCACCGGATCCGATGTGGCCGTACCCACTGTAGCTGTCCTTGGAACCATTTTATAACTACTGCTGTTCACTTCTTCCCGGCTGACTTCCGTGCCGTTTTCTTTCGTGACTTTCCAGAGTTTTGCTGTCCGTCCCACATGTACGGATTGCACTTTTACATAGCCGATAGGCTGTTTGCCATCTGCAATCACACTCTCGGAACTGGGCTTTGTCTCGGAAAGGATCTCACTTTCAAAACTGATGGTGCGCCCCGGTGCTCTTGTCTCCACACCGTAAATGGTAAATGTAATCTTTTTATCCTGCGTATGTCCTTCTATATAGATCGGATATTCCAGATTGTTCACAAACCGGAAATCCTTTCCGGCGCTCTCCGCAATCGCTGCGTCCGCAGAGGGCTGCACATAGCTTACCTCCATGGAATGATTGTGCCGCTCTGTCACCTGCAATTCCGAAAGCAGTACTGCATTGTACAATGTAGTGGATACCTGGCAGATACCGCCTCCCAGACTTTCCACAACCATACCGTTCAGATAGGATCCAGCCAGATGATACCCGTTCTCTTCCGTAAACGGGCTGACAGCGCTATAGGCCGAAAATTCTTCGCCCGGATAAACGGTAATGCCATTGATCAAGTCACAGCCATTGGATACATTGGCGCTCCTGCTTGCACCGGATGAACTGTAACTGGTGGTAAATGTACCCAGCACATCCTTAACCTTTTCCAGATCTTCCCGGCTGCCTCTGGGTTCGTCTACCATCACCACCAGATCCACTTCTGCCGCCTCTTTATTCCATCCGTCTGCAAGGAATTTCTCCAATTCCGCCACAGAGGCTTCTATATCCACTTTTTCTCCGGTCTGTCCACCCTCGATTATAAACTGCCCGTTCTCCCGGCGCAGGGACGCATCCTGTGCTTCCACATCATACTGGGGACACTGCTCCGTCAAAAGTGTCTGCAAAGCTGCTTTATCAAAAGTAAGTTCTATATCATACTTTTTATTGTTTCGCTCCAGATCCTTCAACTCTTTATAACGACGGATCAGATTTCCCTGTTTTCCCAGTCCAAAGGCTTCTTGCAATACATCCTGATTCTCCCAGCGGATTCCCATATCGCCCGCTGTGGCTGTGATCTGGTTGCCACCCACGGCATTCATTGTGATATTCACCTGACGCAGACCGTCCACATATCCCTGTACCGCCGCAGAGGCTTCTTCCATCCCCATACCCGATACGTCAATATCCCCGATAAAAATCCCGTTCTGTATACGGTCGTCGCCGTTACCTTTTGCCACTGCGCCTGCCTGCAGCAAAAAAGCACACACAACCGACACAGCTGCCGCAGCTAAAATTCCTGTCCATTTTTTCATACTTTCCTCCAAAATATTGTAGCACGTAACCGTACAGACAAGCTGCACGATGTTTATTTACGCAACAATTTTCCCCTCAGAATTGACATTTCACTGTATTATACAATAAAATAAGACAGTACAGGCAAAATCATTGCCAGTACAATAATCACGATAATAATCGTGGAAATCATTTTTCTCTTTTTTTTATGAAACATTTTATCACCCCGTTGAAAGGATATTATATATGAAATTACCGTTTTTGGCAAGTTTTATCGTCTTTATTGTCTGGCTTTCCTTCACCATCACCAGATCAAGGCGGGTCATGGAAAATCAGGAAAAGGCATTTTGGGAACGTGAAAAGCAGGCCAACCGGACCCGGAAAAAGTCTCTGGACGGACTTCACTATATTACGATCCCGCTGGACACCCTGCCCATGGACGTCTGCGCCGACCATGAGGCTGTAAAAGAATGTCTGGATATCATCCAAACACTTTCCGAACAGACCATTGTCAATCTGACCGGTTATACCAATACGGATTTAAAACTGATGTACGGCGCCCCCAATATTACGGCGCTCACCTGCTACGACCAGAATTACACGCTGCTGGCACGCACTTTGCAGAAATGGGCATCGCTCCTCCACGAGCAGGGATATATTGCCCAGGCCCGGACCATACTGGAATTTGCCATTTCCACCCACACGGATGTAAGCGGCACCTACCGTCTGCTTTCTTCTATTTACCGCGCCGCGGGTGAGCCGGAAAAGAACGCATACCTGCTGGAAGTGGCCCGGACGCTGAATGGCGCTTCCAAAAATATCATCGTCCGTATTTTGCAAGAATCTGATCCGTCAGACGACTGACCTCGTTCCGGCTCATAGATTCCACATCCCTCTCTATGGATAATTTATGCCTTTGCATAAGAGATAATAACCGGTCGATCTGCCGCCTGCCCGCGGGACACTCTCTTTTCACACGGCAGATCAGCGGCCGGAAACAAAAATCCTCTTCCGTATAAAACTGATCTCTGAGTTTCAGATACAGAAAATGAGCAGCCCTGGCATCCTCCAGAGCCCGGTGTGCCTGCTGTACAATCCCATAATATGCACACAGAGCCTGCAGCCGCCTGCTGGGAAGATCCGGCAAAAATTTTCTGGACAGTTTCAGCGTGTCCATACCATGTTTCTCAAAGGTCATCCCGCCATTGACAAAGGCCCTTTTCAGAAACGCATAATCAAACCCGATTCCATGGCCCAGCAGATTTCGGCCTCCGATAAATTCTGACAATTCTGTCAGAACTTCTTCTATACGGGGTGCATCCCGCAAAGCCGCATCCGTTATACCTGTCAGTTCTGTTATCTCAGAAGCCAGCGCCCGTCCCGGATTGATCAGCGTGGAAAATGTATCCCTGATCTCTCCTGCTTCCACCAGCACTGCGCCTATTTCTATAATCTTATCCTCTTTCGGCTTTAATCCGGTCATTTCCAGATCCAGCGCCACATATGTATCCATCTGCTTTTTGTATCTGCCTTTCACACGTCCTTTACTCTGCCAGCCGTTTTCCTGCCCGTCCGTTTTCCGGTTCCACCGCTTTCCTCTGTTTCTTTTTCATAAAAGGGACAGCAGCCTGCCGGAAAACAGAGATTGCACTTTGGCACCGGCGCCCTGCAGATTTCCCGGCCCAGGCGGATGATTTGAATATTATAACGTATCCGGTGCTCTTTCGGCAATACCTTCATCAGATCCTATTCCGGTTTGACCGGATCGTCTCCGCGCGCCCAGTTCCGGTTTATTGGAAATACGACGGAATTTCTTTTGTATGCTTTGTCATAGGATTGTAATTTCCGCGTTATGGCTCAGCGGATCTCTTTTTTCATAACAGAACCTGACAAAATATGGCTCCCGCCGGCGTTTTTCCACCGTTTCCCGCCCGCTCTCCCAAACCGGGTAAAAAAAGATTTCCACATGCTCTTTTTTATCTCCTTCCCTGGAACGCAGCGCGTCCCGGAAAGGTGTCCTGTCTGTGGCAAAGGCAGGGCGGCTTTTACATTTTTCACGCAAATACAAATCAAATGTCAGAAGTTCCCTGTACAATGCCTCCCGCTGCCCATCCTTCAAAACCGCAAACTCCAGCAGGATTTCATACCGGCGGCTCCGGGCCGGGCTGTTCACCGCAAATCCCTGCGCTTCATAATACGACGCCAATTCTTCATACAGTCGGAAGGGATGTGGGAAAACCTGTTCCAGAACCCGCAGTGTATTAGTAAACTGCCGGCTGTTATAATATACCTCCAGCATTTCCTCCACTCGTTTGAGTTTCAACACTTCCTCATAGGAAAGCCATTTGGAGTATAACACTTCATACGGCGCAGCGCTATGGTAAGAAATGCCATAGACTTCCGCCTTTTCGTACATACAGGATCCCTTCAGAACTTTCAGAAAGCCAAGCTGTAACTGATCCGGCCCCAGAAAGTATACCATATTGAAAGAAGTGACAAAACTGTCGTAATCTTCCATAGGCAGGCCGGCTATCAAATCCAGATGAATATGGATATTCTTTCCGTTACGAATCCGCAGGACAGCCTCTTTCAGCCGTTCAAAATCGGCTGTTCTGTGAATTTCCCGCAGTGTTTGGAGATTGGTGGACTGTACGCCGATTTCCAGTTGCACCATCCCCGGCCGCAAAGTCTCCAACAGGGAGAGTTCTTCCTCATTCAGAAGGTCTGCGGCAATTTCAAAATGAAAATTAGTGACACCATTGTCATGTTCTTTCAGGAAACGCCAGATGCCCAGCGCATGTGCATGATTACAGTTAAAAGTCCTGTCCACAAATTTAACCTGTGGCACCTTCTGTTCCAGAAAAACCAGCAGCTCCTGTTTTACCAGATCCAGGCTGCGCAGGCGGACGCTTTTGTCTATCGAAGAGAGGCAATAGCTACAGCGAAAAGGACATCCTCTGGAAGACTCATAATAGATGATCCGATTCCGGAATTCCTCCATATTCTCATAGGGAAAAGGAAAACTGTCCAAATTCCCCAATGCCCGTGTCCCGGTCGCCCCACTGTCCGGAAGACAAATACCTGACACATTTGTCAGTTCTTTACTGCTATTGCAATAGTACTCCATCAATTCCCGGAACGTTTCTTCTCCCTCTCCCAGCATAATGCCGGTAAGCTGTGGAAAGCACGCCAAAATCTCCGGCGCATCAAAAGACACCTCCGGGCCGCCCAGCCAGATATGTATCCCTGGCATTACTTTGGGGATTTCCGGTAGCAGTTCCTGTATCACCTTCCAGTTCCATATATAACACGAAAAAGCAATTACCTGCGGTCTTCTTTGAAAAAGATCCGCAAGTATTGCTTCTATCCTGTTATTCATAGTATATTCCGCAATTTCAATGTATTCCTGGAACTCTGCCGCATATGCCCGCAGGCAATATACGGCAGGGTTGGAATGAATATATTTGGCGTTGACTGCCACCAGCAATACCTTCATGAATCCCTCGTCAGACTGTCCGTAAAACGCTGAAATGCTGCCATGCCGGCCTCATCCCGCTTGAACACGCCTGCATCCTGCAACACCTGGCAGAAGACCAGCCCGATTTCTTTCTGCAAAATTCCGGCAATATTCTCTTCTGTCACATGTTCATACCTGGGAAGGAATTTATCCACCCAGTCGGCATGTTTTTCAATGTCTTCCATACTGCGGATATCCTTCCCCTGTAAAATGGCTTCCTCCAGCAGTTCCATCTCCGTTTTCAGCCTGGAAGGCAGGATGGCCAGCCCCAGTACTTCTATCAGCCCGATGTTCTCTTTCTTAATATGATGCAGCTCCTGATGAGGATGAAATACCCCCAGCGGATGTTCCTCTGTCGTAATATTGTTGCGCAAAACCAGATCCAACTGGAACTTCCCGTTCTTGTAATGAGCAATGGGCGTAATGGTATTGTGCGGTTCTCCGTCCGTTTCCGCGAAAATAAAGGCAGACTCATCGGTATAGCCCCGCCACCGTTCCAGAATCAAATCTGACAGTTCTGTCAGTTTATTTCTGTCCTTGCAGCGCAGCCGGATTACAGACATGGGCCATCTGACAATTCCTGCTTCCACTTCCTCAAAACCCATTACCTGAAATTCCCGCTCCACAGGCGCCCGGTCCATGGCAAATTCATAATGGCCACCCTGGAAATGATCATGGCTTAAAATAGAACCGCCCACAATCGGCAGATCCGCATTGGAACCCACGAAATAGTGGGGGAATTGTTCCACAAAATCCAACAACTTACAAAATGTCCCATGCTCTATTTTCATCGGCACATGCTCGCCGTTAAATACGATGCAGTGTTCATTATAATAGACATACGGGGAATACTGCATATTCCAGTCACTGTCCTGAATCGTAACCGGCATTACACGATGGTTCTGGCGGGCCGGATGGTTCAACCGGCCACGATACCCCACATTTTCCCGACACAGCAGGCATTTTGGATAACCGCTCTGTTTTGCCGCCCTGGCCGCCGCAATGGCTCTGGGATCCTTCTCCGGCTTGGACAGGTTGATTGTAATATCCAGCCTGCCATACTCCGTATCAGCCGTCCATTTCATATCTCTGGCAATCCGGTAACGGCGGATATAATCCGTGTCCTGGCTGAATTTATAATAAAAATCCGTTGCCTGTCTGGGTGATTTCTCATACAGGGCATGGAAGGTGCTGATTACCTCGCTGGGGCGCGGCGTTAAAAGCCCCATAATTTTCGTATCAAACAAGTCCCTGTGTACAATGTCATCCTCCGGCATCAGACCAAAGTCATGGGCATAAGAAAGCATTTCAGCCAGAATGTCTTCCAAATCCTCTGTCTTTACAGAGACATCCGTATCATCTTCATCCAGTTCATCCAAATCAAACAGTTCCAACAGCCTGTTGTATGTATAAATCCTGTCCGCCTCCGTAATCAGGCCTGTTACAATTCCATATTCCGTCAGCTTTCTGATTGCTTTCTGAATCATCGTATCACCTCCTTATAACATGGACGGGCCATTCCCGATATCCACCACATAGAAATCAGCTTGTTTGCCAACCCGTTTTTCGTATGCAGCGCCTACCTGAGAAATAAATGAATCCACTGCCGCTTCCCGTACAATGCTTACTGTACAACCGCCAAAACCGCCGCCGGTAATACGGGAACCGATTACACCGTCCACCTTCCATGCTTCCTCTGCCAGCACATCAATCTCTTCACAGGAGACCTCATAGTCGTCCCGCAGAGACACATGGGAATCATTCATCAATTTGCCAAACAGCTCGATATCATTCTGTTTCAGAGCCTCCACGGCACGAATTGTCCTCTGATTCTCATACACGGCATGTTTTGCCCGTTTACGCCTTGTCTCATCTTTAATTGCCGACTGATATGTCTCAAACTGCTCTTCTGACAGATCCCCCAGTGTATTGATACCGATCACTTCCTGCAATTCTTTCAATGCCGTTTCGCACTCGCTGCGGCGCTCATTGTATTTGGAATCCACCAGCTTGTGTTTCACATTGCTGTTGGTAATCAGGATTTTGGCGCCTTCCAGTACCAGGGGCGCATACTCATAGGACAAATCCGCTGTATTCAGAAAAATAGCGTGATCCTTCTTGCCCATAGCGGATGCAAACTGATCCATAATACCGCAGTTCATACCATTGAAATTGTTTTCCGAATACTGCCCGATCAGAGCAATATCAATATTACTTACATCAAATCCATATTCCTGTTTCAGCATATATCCGGTAGCCACTTCCAGAGACGCTGATGAAGAAAGGCCGGAACCTGCCGGAATGTTGCCATACAGCACCATATCCAGACCACAGTCCATGGAATATCCCCTGCCGGCAAATGCCCACATCACACCCTTGGGGTAATTGGTCCATTCCGCCGCCTCTTCTGGCTTTATATCGTCAATGGCAGATTCCAGCACACCCAATGTATCAAAATTCATGGAATAAAAACGCAGTTTCCGATCGTCCCGCTTCTTCACTGCCATATAGGTACCGATGGTCAGCGCACAGGGAAACACATGACCGCCATTATAGTCTGTATGTTCGCCAATCATGTTCACACGCCCTGGTGCAAAATAGACGTTCGCCCCCTCCGCGCTGCCATACAGTTCCTTAAATTTCTCCAGTAATTTTTCTTTCATAGCCCCATCTCCTTCTTATACGTTCACCCGTTATCACCTGGCAGCCCGGCAGATTTCCGCCATCTTGGCAGCGATGGAACGGTTCCGCCGGCCACTGTCTGCTTCTGTGTACACTATACCACATTTTATCCCGCCACGACATGCTTTCTTTGTTGTATAAAACTGTGAAAATGTTAAATATTTTTGCATTGGACCCTTACAGGTCAACGACCTTTGTGGCAATTTTCTCCCGGAACTGGCTGTCATGCTCTACAATCAGCATTGTGGGATTACACATCGTTATTACTTCTTCAATCTGTATCCGTGAAAAAACATCTATATAGTTCAGCGGTTCATCCCAGATATACAAGTGTGCCGGTGTCAGCAGGCTGGCTGCAAGAAGAATCTTCTTTTTCTGCCCTTCGGAAAAGGTTTCCACAGGTTTGGCAAACTGCGCCCGTTCCAGGTCAAGCTGCCGCAACAGCGCACAGAACAGACTTTCCTCCAACCCTCGCTCTTCACAGAACGATCTGATACTTCCCCGCAAAAACCCCGTATCCTGATTGATATAGGATATAACCAGCCCCGATGCTGTCTCCAGGGTTCCCTGCTCTGTCATGCCATCCATCGCCGCACCGCTGCCGCCATCTGCTGATGCATGATTTAAAATCGCCCGGATCAGACTGGATTTACCACATCCGTTTTTTCCGTTTAAAAAAATCCGTTCCCCTTGTTCCACCGTAAAACGCAGATCTCTGAACAGAAACTTCCCATTCTCTTCTTCTCTGCTTCCATAACCCAGACTATAATCATGCGCTCTCAGCAACACCTGTTTTGCATGCCGCAGAGGAAAGAGTTTCAACTGCGTCACAGTCTCCACATCCTGAAGCAGCCCTTCCTTTGCCGCGATTTCCTGCTCAATCCTGCTCTCCATCTGTTTCACCCGGCTCTGCATTTTCTTTGTTTTCATACCGATAAAGGCTCTGTTTGCATGATCAGGTTCTGCCACCGGATCATAGCCGATTTTGGTACTCTCATTTCGCTCTGCCCATTGCCCGGCCCGGCGGGAAGCCTGTCTGAGTTTATGGATTTCCTTTCTGTGTTTTTCATTTTCCATTTGCGAAAAAGCATCTTTGCGTCTCTTATTCTCCCACCAGCTGGAAAAATTTCCTTTCTGTACCTCTATGGAGCAACGGTTTAAAACCAATACATGATCGATACATCCATCCAGCAGAGCCCGGTCGTGGGACACCAGAATAAATCCTCTTTTTCGGGCCAGATAGTTTTTCACCGTTTCCCGGCAGGCCTGATCCAGATGATTAGCCGGTTCGTCAATGAGCAGGAATTCATGGCCGCCGGAAAATAAAACCGCCAGCATTACTTTGGTCCGTTCCCCCTGACTCAATGTCTCAAAGGGACGATATAACGCTTCCGGATCCACCTGCAATTTATCCAGTTCCCGGATAACCCGCCACATTTCACAGTCAGCTTTCATCCGCTCCGCCAAAACCGCTCCACATTCCTCAAAATCCTCTGGCAGAAGTTTCCACGGAAAATATTCAAATACCGTGTCTGCCTGAATGCTGCCCTGATATTCATACATTCCCAGCAGAAGATTCAGAAAAGTGGTCTTTCCCTTTCCGTTTCGTCCAATCAGCCCCAGTCTCCAGTCCGTGTCAACGGAAAAAGAGACCTGTTCAAAAATCGTATCAAAGCTACCCTCATAGCCAAATGTAAGTTCGTTCACATCTATTTGTGCCATATGAAAACCTCCCAGATATAAAAAAAGAAACCATCTGCTGCCAAATGATTTCAAATTATGTCTGACTCCCTCATATCCCACAGGTAACCGCACACCCCCGCACACTGACAGACGCTCCCGCAGTCATACGGCAGAAAGCCTCCCAGCTTTCTGTCCTGTGTACTCAGTTTGCAGTAAATGCGTTCCCATGGCCGGAAAAATTTAGATTTTCACATAAAAAAAGAGGGCAGGACGACATAATCTACTTTTGGCAACATGATCCCGCAGCAATTCCCCACATCCCGTTTCCCCTGGGGGGGGGATCTGTACGGATGACTTGAATACTGCAAACAACAGTGTCATGTTCTCAAAAGTGGATTATCTCTTCATCCTTTCACCTCTCTCAGCAATTTTTGTCTATTATAATAGAGTGGGCATATTTTGTCAAATACTAATTTCCAGATCAGAATCAGGCCTTCTTACACATCTTTGATACACCCTCTTTTTTTCAGAAGCGCCTCCGCATAAGGTTCCATATCCACTCTGTTTGCGCTGCAAATCAATTCCACATATGCCGCCGGTATTTTCTCCATCCCCCCGGCGCCTCCACAGACAGCAGTGGCCATGGCGCCGATTGTATCCGTATCTCCGCCCAGGTTTGCACACATCAACGCACATTTTTTTACATCAAAGCTATAATAGGCAATGGCCAGCGCCGCCGGGACTGACTCCGAAGTATTTACACCTGCACCGACCAGATTGTACAGATTTTCCAGAAAAGCCGTGGCATCATCCTGGTATCGCTCTGCCAGCTTCACTCCCAGAAGCGTCCGGGCACCCAGGGATGGACTCACCGTACAAGCCCCCAGGGACATGGCATACCCTTCTACCGAAAGTGCATCCTCAATCATGCGCTCCCTGTCTCCATACCGAATGGCAGAGGCTACGGCCATGGCAATCATAGCGGCGCCGGTAATGGTTATATCACTGGTATGGGTCACCTGAGATACGGCTGCCACATAGTGGCACAATACCTCCTTCTGTGACGGTTCAAACAACGCACCAATGGGTGCAATCCGCATTGCCGCACCGTTGGACAATGCCGCATCCGAAAATTCCCTGGCGCTTTTCCCCTCCTGGAACAGCCGCAAAGTCACTTTGGATGTAGGCCCCAGAATATTATTTTCAAACGCGTTCTCTTTCTGCGCCCATGCAAGAATGTGATTGGCAATATTCTCACTGGAAGGTATGAAATTCGTTTCCATCAGACTGTCCAAAATGGCAAGCGCCTGTCCCGTGTCATCCGTAAATTGTCCCGCTTTATACTGATAAGATATAACATTTTCCGGACACCCATCCAAAAAATCTGTAATTTCTCCATAATGTTCCAGCATTCGTTTTCTGCTCCACAGTTCCGGAGGCATTCCCATAGCGTCACCGATTGCCATCCCATACAGAACCCCCAATATCCTGTTTCTCATACGATTCTATCTCCTTTTACTTGTATTCCTGGCATACCATATACACAAAGTCCTGATTGTCATACAGACAAAACAGAGTCCGGCAAATATTCACGCCTCCTCTGTCGCTTCTGTCATTCTTCTTTTTCTCCAATTTGCCTGATATAATCTTCAATCTGCAGCAGTTGTTCCCTGTCATGTCTGCTGCCTTTCTTTTGAAACTCTTTCCGGTAACGGGAAGGCGAAATGCCCTTTGCCTGCTTAAACGCTTTCGTAAACACCAGTGAATCATTATAGCCACAGGACAAGGCAATGCTTTCAATGGGAATATCGGTTGTCTGCAACAATTCCACTGCTTTAGTAATCCGGTAAGCAGACAGAAATTTCTGCGGCGGCATTCCCAGGGAATTTTCAAAAAGGGTATACAGATAACTCCGGTTCACGCAGACAAAATCCGCCACATCTGTCACCTTAATCGGATTGCAGTAGTTGCTCCTGATAAAGTTTACCGCTTTTTTCACATATGTATTCGCTTTATCCGCTTCATCTGATTCTCTGATCTGTACCTCCGATGCAATCAGTGAAAGGAAAACAGCAAGTTCACCGTTCCTGCGCAGATCATTTGCCACACCAGATGTATTATGCTCCATCATATTGCGCACACAGGCATAGAGCTGCTCCTGTTTATTGGAACAGAAGACAGGATGCCTTCCCGACAGTCCCATTTTCTTCATATATTCTCCTGCCTGGCTGCCAGAAAACCCAACCCAGACATAGGTCCAGGGTTCCCGTTCATCTGCCTGATAAAATACAAGTTCACCCGGCTCTATCAGGAAGCCACTGCCTGCCTCCAGGCTATATTCCTGATTCTGCATGGAGAATTTTCCTTTCCCGCTTAAAACATAGTGAATCAGAAAATGGGGTTTGAGCGCCGGGCCAAAACTGTGGAGGGGTTCCGTCTTTGAACAGCCACAGCAACTGACGGTAAGACCCTGTATTTGTTCATTTGCAAACTCCAGCTTGTATGCCTTTTCCAATCAGAATTCCTTTCCACCAGATACAATTCCGTATAACAGATACGGACGCTCTGGCATACATTTTGTTTTTCAGCAAAAAAATACTTCCGCCAAATATACAACCACACAGGAACAAATAGCAACCCGAAACAGATTTCCATCTATATAAGCCAATATCACACCCGTCAGAAACCCCGCCCAAGCCGAAATTTTACTGCCTGTAGCGGATAAAATTGACGGAAATGTCATAACTGCCAGCGTCACATATGGAACATAATATAAAAACGAACGGATCAGTGGATTCTTAATGTCCCGACGGATCAATGTCATAGGCAACATACGAATCAGATAAATTGTAACGGCTGCTATCACAAGATACAATTCAATTCTATGGTTCACCCGGCTCTCCTCCTTCCGACTCTTCCCTGACAGGAAAAAAGACTGCGACCGCTCCCGAAATCAGCACTGTCAGTACAATAATCTGCATACCGGAAGAAATTTCTCCGAGCACAGGTATTTTGGTAAAAAGGAAACTGCTCATCATCGCTATCGCCACAATCCCCGCCACCGTTCTGTTCTTCTTTCCCGCCGGTATAATAATTGCCAGAAACATTCCATAGAGCGCCACACTCAATGCATTTTCCACCTTTTGCGGCAATATGGCGCCTGCTGAGGCACCCAGAATTGCGCCCAGCGTCCATCCCGGTGCTGCCACAGTCGCCGCACCGTAATTATAGAAAGGATTCAATCTGCCCGGTACCGCCATTGCAATGCCGAATATCTCATCTGTAACAGGATAAGATAGCAGAAACCGATGTCTGAGCCCCAGATTTGGATCCACCTTCTGAGACAACGCACAGGACATCAGCAAATACCTGAGATTCACAATCAATGTTGTGACTGCCATCCGCACATAACCGCCACCCCCCGCAATCACGGTAATCGCCCCATACTGACCGGCAGAAGCCAACATTGTAATCGACATAATTCCTGCCTGCGACGCTGTCATTCCTGCTTTTTTCGCTGCGATACCCAAAGCAAAGGCCACTGCAAAATACCCCATCGCTATGGGGATACCATCTTTCATTCCTTTAAAAAACCATGTTCTGTTTTGTTCTCTTGTATTCATTGCCTACTTCCCTGTGAAAAGCAAAGGTGCACTGTGCACGCTCATTAATTTTCCATACGCTGAAAAAGACCAACCATCCCAGAGGACAGTTGGTCACAGATTCGTGTCATAAAATGCATTGACTGTTCAATGCCCTATATGTCAATATACGTTCAGATTTACTCCGCAACATACGGCATCAATGCGATATGTCTTGCTCTCTTAATTGCCACGGTAAGAGCTCTCTGATGCTTTGCACAGTTACCTGTAATACGGCGGGGAAGAATTTTCCCTCTTTCAGACACATATCTTTTTAATTTATTGGTATCTTTGTAATCAATTACGTTGTCTTTTCCGCAGAATACACAAACTTTTTTTCTTCTGCGCATTCCGCCTCTGCGCTTCATCGGTCCATCTGATTTCTCTGCTTTATTAAAAGCCATGATGCATACCTCCTGTTAAACTCATATTATCAGTTAAAAGGCAGCTCCTCATCAATACCATCCGGAATATTCATAAAACCGTCTCCCACAGAAGCCGGTTCCGGTCTGCTGACAGGAGCGCTGTAACCGCCATCCTGCCCCGAACTTGCATTCTTGCTTTCTGCAAACTCATGGTCCTCAACTATGACGTCGGTTGTATATACCTTTACGCCGTCCTTATTGGTATAACTGCCTGTCTGAATACGCCCTGTAACAAGCATCTTGATACCCTTACGCAAATACCGCTCTGCAAACTCTGCCTGCTTGCCAAATGCAACACAACCAATAAAATCTGCACTGCCCTCATCTCCGTTTCTGTTGAAACGACGGTCAACAGCCAGCGTGTACCTTGCAACCGCTGTGGCATTCTCTCCCTGAGAATACCGCACCTCCGGGTCTCTCGTTAATCTACCCATAAGAATCACTCTATTCATATAGTCCCTACTTTCTATTATGCCTCGTCCTGTCTAACGCATAAGTATCTGATCACATTGTCCATAATGCGAATACGAGATTCGATCTCCGCCGGAACAGTGGATTCAGCGTCGAACTGAATGAAATAGTAGAACGCTTCTCTCATTTTCTGAATTTCGTAAGCCAATCTCTTCTTACCCCATTCATCGACATTTGTAATCGTTCCACCGAATCTTTCGATGAGCGCTTTGCACTTATCCACAGTAGCGGCTCTTTCATCATCTTCGATTTTAGCACTGACAACAACGGCTAATTCATACTTGTTCATGCTGGTTACCTCCTTTTGGTCTCTGGCCCCTTTCCATAAAAAGGAGCAAGGAATAAAATATATCACAGATTCGTATAATACCACACAAAACCGGTATTTTCAAGCTTTTTTCCGAATTTCCCTGGCATTTTTTTCTACCAGCCTTCTCGTTATCATAATCTGATGGCCGCACCCCATACATCTGAGTCTGAAATCAGCTCCTACACGCAGTATCTCCCATTCTTTTGCACCGCAGGGATGTTGTTTTTTCATTTTTATAACATCCCCTACCTGGAAATCAAACAGCACAGCTTTCACCTTTCTTTAAAACAAAACATTTATGTTACGCAATCTGCGTAAAAATCTCACCGATACTGCCCTGAACCACAAGATCCGCCACGCTGTCGCGCGGTGTAGCAGTCTTATTTACAAGAATCAGCTGATTGCCTTTGTAATAGTCGATAAGCCCCGCAGCCGGATATACCGCAAGAGAAGTACCACCTATAATCAGTACATCTGCTGCACGAATAAAGGCAACCGCCTCTGAAATCGTCTCATTGTCCAGCCCCTCTTCATACAGCACCACATCCGGTTTGATAAAACCGCCACAGTCACATTGGGGCACACCTTCCGAGTGCAGAATATAATTGGCATCATAGAATTTATGGCACTTCTCGCAATAGTTCCGATGTACGCTTCCGTGAAGTTCCAGAACCTTTTTGCTTCCTGCCGCCTGATGGAGTCCGTCAATATTCTGTGTAACCACTGCCTTCAACCTGCCTTCACGCTCCCATTGCGCCAGTTTTCTATGCGCGGCATTCGGTTCTGCTGTCAGACACAGCATCTTGTCCCGATAAAATCGGTAAAATTCTTCCGTATGGCTGCGGTAAAATGTATGACTTAAAATGGTTTCCGGCGGATAATCATATTTCTGATTATACAGCCCGTCCACACTTCTGAAATCCGGAATCCCGCTCTCTGTGGAAACGCCTGCCCCACCAAAAAAGACCACATTATCCGTCTCCGACATAATTTTCTGAAACTGTTCCATTACACCCATATACGCCTCTTTCTTTATCTTCCACCCTTACTGTGCAAAGTTACTACGTTTTTTGGGAATCGCAAAATCCGGATGCTCTCCCAGCCATGTATTTTGTGGCATGTTATTTAAAATGGACATATCTTCCGGCGTAATTTCAAAGTCAAAAATATCCTGATTCTGTTTCATTCTTTCCATTGAAGATGATTTTACCAGAGGTATAATCCCTTTTTGAAGCAGAAAACGCAGGCAGATCTGCGCCACTGTCTTTTTATAGGTAGCCGCATATTCTTTTAATATGGGATGATCCAGCATTGCACTTCTGCCAAGAGGACTCCAGGCCTGCACCCTGATATCATTTTCCATACAATACCTGACAGCCGCTTCCTGTGTATAACCCGGATGTATTTCCAACTGATCCACAACCGGCTTTATGTGGCAATTCTTTAAAATATGTTCTGTATGATGTGGCAGGAAATTGCTCAGACCAATTCCCTTCACTTTCCCACTCTCACAAAGTTCTTCCAGCGCACGCCAGGTATCCAGGTCCTTTTCCTTCCAGTCTGTGTCCCCTTCTTCCCCTCTGGGCCAGTGGATCAGATATAAATCCAGATAATCCATCTGTAACCGCTCCAAAGTCCGCGCAAACGCTTCTTTCGCTTCCCGATATCCTCTTTCATCGATCCACAGCTTTGACACAATAAAGAATTCTTCCCTTGCAATGCCGCTTTCTCTGACTGCCTGGCCAAGTACACGCTCTGTCTCATACAGAGACGCTGTGTCAAAATATCTGTATCCTGCCTCAATGGCGGTGCGGTTAATAGCCAGATTATCCCCGCCTTTTGCATTGTATGTACCAAAGCCCATACACGGAATCGTAACTCCGTTAGAAAGTGTGTAACAATCACGTATTGATTTCATTATATGATTCCTCCTGTCAACAAATACCAAGTTCCTTATACAACTGCTCCCGGCAGGCTTCATTGGTTGCAGCCTTTATAATGTCCTCCGTGCGCCCCTGACCGGCAAGAGCCCTGTTTAACTGTTTCATCCGTTCCAGCTCCACATGCAGATGATCGCGCTCTCTGCTCAATGTATCACGTTCTGCACTCAATGTATCACGTTCTGCACTCAGTGTATCACGTTCTGCACTCAGTGTATCACGTTCTGCACTCAGTGTATCACGTTCTGCACTCAGCGTATCACGTTCTGCACTCAGCGTATCACGCTGCTGATTCAATGTATTCAACTCATCCTGCATCTCATCAATCATCAACTGCACCGTATTTCTGTCAAGTATTCTGAGTTCCTCTGAAAATATTCCCATAACTTCCTCCATATTACAGCATATCCGGTAAATATCTTCATACATAAACTTGAATTCCGGATATGAGCTGATCAGTTCTATGATTCGTTCCGGATTATCTTCGCTGAAAAATGTAAGCCATGCCTCCAGTCTGCTTTCTATGGTTTTATTGTAATGGTTCTTTCTGAAGATATCAAGCGGTATAAAAATGTATTTCTGCAACAATTCCAATTCCAGGCCGCTGTCAGAACACTGTTCAAAATAATGTACATATGTGTCACGAAACATCTGGAATGGCTCCGGACTTTGTTCAAACAATACGATTGTATATACATTTTTGACATCTTCATAGCTGAATCCCTTTTTCCTGGCGCTTCTGACTCTTTTATATTGACGAAGAAGCATGTCTGCCGAATAGCAGGCACAGCGTTCCCCCGGAAACTTGTAGCCAATTTTCTGTATTTCAATATTGGCAATACTGCCATCTTCCAGTTCAACGACTATATCTGTCACAACCAGCGTGTTTTCATCTGCAATCCGTGTGGAATCATTTGGCAGCGCACATAAAATTCTCACATTTTTTCTGATGAGAAGTGACAGTAAATCCTCCAGCCGTTCCGGCGCTTTCTCCGGGTTTAAAATCTCTTTACTGAACGAATCATACAAAACTTTTACGCCTTTAACACCTGCACAAAAGCTGAGGAATTCTCCCCTCTGTTGTAAAGACCAGCCATAAAACCGGGCAGACAGTTTTCTGTTATTGTCGATTTCCGAAAGTATCTCTTCTTTTGTACGAATCATTGGAAAATACTGTTGAAGATTATTAGGCATAATGACCTCCCTGATATGCAATTAACTGATGTGAATAGCTTCCTGATACGGAATAAGAAACCATCTGGTTTTGAGAATATTGTAAGAATTTGTCGTATAGCGACAGATGTGTTGTTGTAGATCAGTATAGCATACTCCTTCTATCGTTACAAGGATAAAATACATCTTAATGCACAGAAGATATGCAAAGAAACTCTTATGCATAGAAAGACACTATGTGGCAACCGGTTTCCGTCTCCTGAGATAAGTATACAGGGCAACAGCCTCTTTCCCCCCCCCAGGAGCAAATTCTCCGGGAACCAGAACAAAAATATGGCGCCCGGAGCCGGATAAACCATTGCCCTCCAGGCCAGACCCGCCCCATCTCTTTACCGCGATAACACTTCCGAAATCACCGGCAGCCAGCCGGCCATCATATCTGCCAGGTAATTATTTTTAAACAGCCAGGTAAGCAGTGCATTTTCTCTCATTTGTGTCAGTATATAATTACTGATTCCCCCAAATTCAAACGCTACAATTACAATAAAGATAGCCCATATCAAAAGCACGGACTCCAATACACCCACACCGAACCCCAGCAGCTTGTTTACACCGCGCAGCACAGGTACAGAAGAAATCAGTTTAAGAGAGGACAAAATAAAATCCGCAATTTTATACACCAGAATTGCCACTGTCATGCAGACAATTCCCAAAATTGTCCGCAACGTCTCATGTTCCATATAGCCCTGGGCCGCTACAACGAACATGGCGATTGCCGCCAGCGCAAGCACCAGGGCCAACACCGTATTCACTTCTTCAACCATTCCCCGTTTATATCCTTTTGCGCCTCCGCCAATCAGAAGCAGCAGAACAACAAAAAAAACGATATTCATATCCTATGTATCCTTTCGCAGTTTTTTCGGCAGCATTTATTTCAACTCAATCGTATCAATCGAATCAGGCGTTACAATCACATATTCATAGGAAGCGGCCGCCGGTATCAGGGTCAGAGCCTGCTTGTTAAATTTACCGTTGAAATTATCCATACCACCGATTGTATGCACAAGGCATTCCTGTTCATTATATACAATTACTTTATCTTTGTGAAACAGAATATCTGAAAACTGGAGGTTCAACATCAGCGTATCTTCCAGTTTTCCACTGTCGTTGTAAATATCAGCTTTATACAGGGCATTTCCGGTTACGTCATTATAGACAAGCGCCACATATCCGCTTCCATAATAAACGCCTTCAATCCGCCCATCCAGCAAAACATCGGCAATACTTACAGGCTTCTGATTCCCCTCATAAAATACAAGCCTGTTATCTGCCACAGCAACCGCCTTTTCATTGTTTAAAAATTTGACAAACGGAACGATTGTATCTGTATAATCATAACTGCTTACAAAATTATCAATCTCATTCTGCCCCACCGGTCCAAAATTGTAAAAAGCCACACTGGAACGCATCATTCCATTGTCCATGTAAAGATATGACACACTGACCAGATAGCCGTTATCAGAAATGGTAATGCCTACCGGATACCCGCTGTCTTTCATTGTGGTTTTAAAATATGCCAATGTATTTCCGGACGAATCAAACAGATAAATCCATGTAATATCCGCCGTGTCATCCAGCACTGCCGCCACAATTCCGCCTGCGGAGACGGCAAAATTACGGATCGGCATTTTCGTATCAATTTCTCCGATGGTTTTTTCGGTATTCATCAGATAAATGGTTCTGCCATTATAGTTTCCGATTGCAGCAATATTCTGACAGATGGCAATTATGGGATCCTGTATCTCAAAAGTCTGGTTCCAGAGCGTTTCTCCTTTGCGATTGATACAACTTGCTCCATCACTGCTGTAAATCAGAATATTTTCTCCCAATGCCCTGATGGTTGCATTGGAAATACTCTCCCTGGGCACAGAGGAAATGACCTGATATTCTCCGAATACTCTGTTTTTCATCTGAATAACAACGACAATCGCCGCGGCTGCAATTACTCCCACAACCAGAACGCTGCGATACAGAATGGTCAGCCTGTGCCGGAGAATCTTCCTGCCCAGGCTTTCCTCTGTATTTTTCTCTTTTCTTTTTAGAAGGTCTTTTATATGTATCATGTGGTGCTCCTTACATTCGGACGTGGTTACACACCGATGTGCGTTTCACCAGTATATCACATTTCATTCTTCCGGTAAATTTTTTTGTTCTTCCATGCTGATTTCAAGACAGGTTACCGTTTCCTCCAACTGTTTCATTTTATCATATTGATTCAATGTGGTAACTGCAATAATGCAACAGATAATCAAAATGCACAGACTGACCATATTCAATACCTGTACAGCCATCATAGGCGCGGGTCGCCCCGGATCTGATTTTTTCCTGACTGGAAACACATCCTGTTTTTTCAGTCCCCGTTTCTTTTCCACACCCGGTATCACATGTATATCGTTTTCATCCATGTGGCGCCTGTGCAGCATATACTCTTCCATACCTTCATTTTTTTCGAAAAATAAATAATATCCTTTGCAACTGCCGAAATCCTGTTCCCGCATCTTTTGTAAAATCTCCAGAACGTCTTTTTCTCCCTCTTCCATACAATACCAGCCGATTCCCTTTAAACCCATAAAATACTGTCTGCCAATTGTCTGGAAATAAAATTCGTCCATCTTTTTCAGGCTATCCCCGGCGCCTCTGTGCGAGGCGGCGCCTTTGATAAAATAATGTTTCACGCCCTTCTTTTCAAATCCGTCTCCAAAAAATACAATGATGTATGGCCCGTTGTTTTTTTTCATCATATTCTGCAAAAAAGCAATTACATATTCTTCAATAAAAATTTTTCTTTTTTCTTCTGTCTGCCCCACCAGACAGACACTTTTGGGTATTCGTTTTTCCATAGTATCCCTCCCTGCCCGGAAAACATATGCTTGTCTTTCTTTTATTATACGCCGGACAGGCAGAAATGCCCCTCGTATTTTGTCAGTGTCATTCTGTTTTTATACGACAAAAAGTGCCACCCTGAGGATGGCACTCTGTGATAACACATTTATATAAATTTATAGATGGTAACGGATGTGTAATCTTTTTCAGGCCCGTAAACCGGTGAGGGAAATGCTGCTTCGTTTACCGCATTGGGGAAATAATCGGTTTCAAGACAGAAACCGTCACGCTTTCCATAGACAGTTTTGCCCTTCCCCGTAGTTTCCGCAATACAGTTTCCGGCATAAAACTGAATACCAGGTAAATCAGTATACACTTCCATAGTCCTGCCGGTGGTTTTTTCCGAAATTCTGGCCGCCAGCTGTAATTCACCATTCCAGTTATCAATCACATAATTATGGTCATAACCGCTGACAAGTTTCAGCTGTTCAAAATCAGCCTCAATTTCATCCCCAATCCGTTTTTCCTTCGTAAAATCAAGGGGTGTGCCTGCTACCGGCGCAATCTCCCCTGTGGGAATCGCCCCTGCAACAACAGGTGTATAGTGGCCGGCATGCAGCATCAGAACATGGTCTGTAATCAGTCCTTTATCATGTCCCGCAAGATTGAAATATGCATGATTGGTAAGGTTGAGAATCGTCTTTTTATCGGTTGATGCATGATAATCCAGACGCAGCGCATTATCATCCGTCAAGGTATAGGTTATGGAACATACTTTATTGCCGGGGAAGCCCATTTCTCCATCTGGTAACTTCACGGTAAACCGAATACTTCCTTCACCCGGTTCCGCTTCCCAGACTCTTTTATGTCCGCCAATATCAAAATGGCTGTGCAGATTGTTGGGGCCGTCATTTACATCCAGCTGATATGTAACACCGTCAATTACAAACGACGCGCCTGCAATTCTGTTTGCGTTGGGAGCGATGGTTGCGCCGAAGAAACTGCCGTTGGCCTCATAATCCGCCACCTGGTCATAGCCAAGAGTTACATCCTGCAAAGTCCCGTTTTTATCGGGTACAAACAGATTGACAAGAATAGCGCCAAAATCTGTAACTTCCGCTTTCATGCCGTTTTTATTTTCCAGCGTGTACAGAAAAACTTCTTTTCCGTCTTTTGTTGTTCCAAATACTCTTTTCTTCATTCTTTTCCCTTTCCTACAGTTCGGTACGCCCTTCCAGCGCCCGAAGCAGCGTTACTTCATCAATATACTCCAGGTCGCCGCCAACCGGAACGCCGCTGGCAATTCGAGTTACCTTAACACCGGTGGGTTTGATCAGCTTACTGATGTACATAGCGGTTGTCTCTCCCTCCAGGCTGGAATTGGTGGCGATAATCACTTCACCCACATCCCCCTGGAGCCGTGCCATCAGTTCCTTGAGTTTAATATCTCCAGGTCCGATTCCCAGCATAGGGGAAATGGCGCCATGGAGCACATGATACACGCCTTCATATTTTCCTGTCTTTTCATAAGCAGCCAGGTCGCGGGAATTCTCCACTACCATAATGGTTTTTCCGTCCCGCCTGGCGTTTGCACATACAGGACACAGTTCCTGATCAGTCAGTGTGCAGCATTGTTTACAGTGACGCACATTTTGTCTGGCCTCCAGGACAGCGGAGGCAAACCGCGCCACCCGCTCCTGTGGAAGATTCATCAGGTAAAACGCCATCCGCTGCGCCGATTTGCTCCCAATTCCCGGCAGTCCTGAAAGTTCTTCTATTAATCGGTTCATATATCCGCTGTATAACTCCATTAAAACGGCATACCTCCGCCCAGGCCCAATCCGCCTGTCATTTTACCCATCATCTCTGTATTGGCCTCATCTGCCAGACGAAGCGCTTCATTTACAGCCGCCGTCACAAGGTCCTCCAGCATTTCCACGTCTTCCGGATCCACAACTTCCTGAGACAGTTTCACCTTTGTCACTTCTTTTTTACCGGTCACGGTCACTTCCACCGCTCCGCCGCCGGACTTTGCCGTAAACTCCTTTGTTTCCAGTTCTTTCTGATTCTCTTCCATCTGACGCTGCATCCGCTGCGCCTGCTTCATCAGATTTGCCATATTGCCCGGCATACCTCCACCCGGAAATCCTCCGCGTTTTGCCATTTCTTTTTCCTCCAAACTCTATTCTGTTGCCTTACATGGGTGTTTCTTCGTCCTCTATCTCCATTTGAATGACAGCCTGCAAGTCCACATAGGTTTCCTCAAACAGTCTGTTATCTGATATGGTCTGTATAACAACTTCCACTTCTTTCCCAATACATGTGGCCAAAAGCTCGTTGAGTTTCTGTTTGTTTTCCGGCTCCTTGAGAAAATAGTCCGAAGCCAGGCCGTCTTCAAACACAAGCAGCAACCTGTTATCCTGATCCAGTGAAGGCCTTGCTTCCCGTAAATACTGTTTCATGGGCATGGAGGCGCTTCCTGTCACACGCTTCCACTGTTCCACAATCTTTCTGATATCCCCGGGAATCGCTTCCGGCAGTAAAGCCATCTTTCTGGCCGGCTGCTCTAACACCCCTTCCTCCGCCTGCAAAGCCGCCCCTTCTTTGACAGAGCTGCCCCCGGGCTCTTTCAGAAAAGCCCCTTCTGCAAGCTGTTTCTCCAGTGCAGCCACACGGTCGAATAACGCGTCGTTTTCTTTTTCCATTTCGGGCCTGCACAGCTTGATGATTGTGGTTTCCAGCAAAATACGCTTTTGGGAAGCATACCGGATACGGTCGGAAACTTCGGAAAAAATCCGGATATACCGCATAATCACCACCGCATCCACCATCTGTGCTTCCTCTTTCAGATTCCGCAAGCCTTCTGACGACATATCGATCACATCCTCTGCGGCTTCCGAAGTCCCCACAAGAAGCAGGTTCCGCAGATACCAGGTAAAATCAGCTACAAACTGTGACAACTCTCTGCCCTGCATAATGACTTCTTCCAGAAGCCCAATGGCACCGAGAATGTTTTTTTCCAGTACCAGCCGCAGCATCCTGCTGAATACAGATGTGTCCACCGCCCCCAGTACATCCAATGTCTTTTCATAGGTCAGCCTGTCTCCAAAATGAAAGGCAATACATTGATCCAGAAGGCTCAGCGCGTCCCGCATGGAACCATCCGCCGCCCTGGCAATGTAGCGCAATGCCCGTTCTTCCACTTCACTGCCTTCCGTTTCCATCAGTTCCTGCATACGTCCCATGATGGTTTCCACGGTAATCCGTTTAAAGTCGTACCTCTGACACCGTGATAATATCGTAATGGGAATTTTATGCACTTCTGTGGTAGCCAGAATAAATATTACATACGAAGGCGGTTCCTCCAGCGTTTTTAACAGTGCATTAAATGCACCTATGGACAGCATATGCACTTCGTCTATAATATAAACCTTATACTTGCCCTGGGCGGGAGAATAAGAGACTTCATCCACAATTTCACGGATATTATCCACTCCGTTATTGGAAGCTGCGTCTATCTCGATCACATTCATACTGGCCCCGGCGCTGATTGCTTTGCAGGCTGCACACTCCCCACAGGGATTTCCATCCTGCGGTTCCTCACAGTTCACCGCCCTGGCAAATATCTTGGCAATGGTAGTCTTTCCGGTTCCCCGGCTTCCGCAGAAAAGATAGGCATGGCCTATCCTTTCCGCTTTCAGTTGATTCTTTAATGTAGTTACAATATGCTCCTGTCCCTTTACATCCTCAAAACGGTTCGGGCGGAACTTCCTGTAAAGCGCCGTATATGACATCTATGTCCGCTCCTGTTTAATGACATTTGTGTCATTTATTGTTGACTTTAATCACCGAAACTGATTCCCAGCATCTTCGCTTCTTTAATGATGGTTGCATCCGGAGAAACATATTTCAGCTTTCCGGCCACATCTTCCAGAGGCACTTTCACGATTTCACGGTTCTTATAACCTACCATGAAACCATATTCCCCTTTCATAATCAGTTTGCCTGCCTCTGAACCGAGACGGCTTGCAAATACTCTGTCATATGGGCAGGGGCTGCCACCACGCTGGGTATGCCCCGGAACCGTAACGCGTACATCCAGTCCCGATCTCTCCTGAATCTCTGCTGCCACCTGATAGGACACGCTGGGATATACCCGCTTCTCCTGTTTCTTTTTCAGTTCTTTTTTGGAGAGAGCCGCATCTTCCTTGGAAATAGCGCCTTCTGCCACTGCCAGAATCGTGAATCTGCTGCCTCTCTTATGTCTTGTTTCAATCGCCTTAACCACTTTCTTAATGTCATAGGGAATCTCAGGTATCAGGATAATATCTGCCCCGCCTGCCATACCTGCGTTCAGAGTCAGCCATCCTACCTTATGTCCCATAACCTCTACAATAAAAACCCGCCCATGGGAAGCAGCCGTGGTATGGATACAGTCTATGGCGTCTGTCGCAATATTCACGGCACTCTGGAAACCAAATGTCATATCCGTGCCCCAGAGATCATTATCGATGGTCTTGGGCAGTGTTACCACATTCAGTCCTTCCGTACGGAGCAGGTTTGCCGTTTTATGCGTCCCGTTTCCTCCCAGTATAACCAGGCAGTCAAGATTTAATTTATAATAGTTATGTTTCATGGCCTCTACTTTGTCAAGGCCATTTTCATCCGGTTCACGCATCAACTTGAATGGTGTTCTGGAACTCCCCAGGATTGTGCCGCCTTTTGTCAGAATACCGGAAAAATCGGAGCTTGACAGCATTTTATAATTACCGTAAATCAGCCCCTTATACCCCTCTAAGAAGCCATAAATCTCAACATCATCCGAGCCATGCAGAATGGATTTTACCACTCCACGCATAGCAGCATTCAATGCCTGACAATCTCCCCCACTGGTCAACAACCCTATTCTTTTCATCAAGAAACCTCCTTCTTTTCCCCGTGCGGTTCACCGCACTTATTTTCTTTCCACCTAATTATATAATATTTTAAATACATGCTCAACTTTTTCTTTGGTTTTTTATTCCTTTTTATGCCTGGAGACACCCATGGAATCCCATCTATATTGCGGCTATAAAAATGCAGATTATCATCCCGCCTGCTTGACTTTGGCACCGGATACCGTTATAATGGAAAACGCAACTGCACCAATCATGGAGACGTATCGAAGCGGTCATAACGGGGCGCACTCGAAATGCGTTTGCCCTCCGGGGCACGAGGGTTCGAATCCCTCCGTCTCCGCTGTAAAACCGGAATTTTTATTCCGGTTTTTTTATTTATGACAATAGATGACTCCCAAAGCGTGGATTCTGTTGTTTATAACATATGACATTAATGTCATTTTATTCCATATCTCTTTACAATCATAATCGTGCTCACAATATCCAGTATGGAAACAAGCTGCAGCACATAATGAACAGCCGACAGATTCCTGCCCTCTCCTGAGACAGCGCCGCATTTCGCCGTCCGGCGCAGATATCTGACCACACAAATACCATAAATACCACTTTGTACAATCATGGAACAGGTAAGAAAAACCGGAATGGGCACAAGAAAAATCAGCAGTCCTCTGGAAGCGCCGATGAGCATAATCCATGCGAGTAAACTGTAAATAAAATTCAGGATATAAAATGGAATTGACGATAGTTTCAACAGCTTCCACCCTTTGATCAGCATTTCCCATTCCCCGCTTCGGTACGCAGATACAGCCATTCCCGCACTGATCCATCCCGTCAGATGGACCGCTCCGATCATCAGAAGGTATCCCAGAAACAAACCGATGCCAACGCTGCTCCAGCACCGGTCCTTCAACAAAATCATACCGATTGGAACAACAATACTGAGAAACAGATGAATATACATTCCCACCAGGAAAATTCTCGCTGACCGCATATATCCCTCCCATAAAACAATCAGGGGCCATGTTTTCCACAGCCCCCGCATGCAAACGCCCCATTGCTAAAACAGTGCCGACGTTTTTTAACAGTCTCTTACTGTCACAATCCACAAAATCTTTTCATACGATAAGTCTACCAAAAAGCCCTGTTTTGTCAATAGGCCGTTTTCTTTTCACGACATTCGTACTCCTTATTTCGTATGTCCTTGTTCCAGATATACGCCCACAGCCTGCATATCTTCCCGGAATTGTACATACACACAGCCATCGCGGATCGCCGCCTGACCGGTTCCGTCAGAGTAGATACCCTGAATCACAAAGCCTTCCGGTATGGGAACAGATCCTTCCGTCCCTGCTGCTCCATGGAATCCATGGAACACTGCAAAGGCTTTTCCGTCCTCCCCCACGCGCAGTACCCCCTGCCAGCCCTGAGGATGACGGTAACTGCTGCTCTCCGTGCCATATCTCCAGGTAAATCCGCTTTTTATCACAGGCGCAATTCTTTTATAAAACGCAATGCCGTCATCCATCACCTTCCATTGCGGTTCTGAAAGTTCCTGTACATCCCCGGATATGCACATCCGGCCCAGAAACGTGGCTGCTATGGAATAGGCGATTCGTTTCAGGGAATCGTCTTTTCGGATCACGGCCCAGATCTGACTCTGGCGGGGCAGAATGGCCCGGTGGAGATTCGCCGCAATTATAGGAATTTCCTCACACTCATGGGCATCGGAAAAAGAAGCCATACTGCACTCTGACATCATCAGCGGTTCCAGTTTATGCCCGCCGGAAGAACAGTTTTCAAGAATAATTCCCGGCACTGCCGCTTTCACCTGCCGTATGAAATTCAGCGAAGCCTCCATGTTCTGCCGCAGTCCTTCCCCCAGACTTTCCGCCCCGTCACAGCCAAGGCCGATGGTATCGTTATAATCCATCTTCATATAGCCAAAGCCATATTTCTTCAATGTACCAATCACTTTTTCCGTCAGATATTCCTGTACCCAGGGTTGACGCATATCCCAGAAGCGGCGCATCGTTGTGGTCAGCGGCTGTCCGTCCCGTTTCAACAGATGCTCCGTCTCCTGATATGCCTGCGCCTGACAGCCTACGTTATCAATCTCAAACCAAATACCCGGCTGCATACCGTTTTCCCGGATCAAATCTGTTGTCTTTTGCAGTCCGTCGGGAAACAGCTCGTCTGATACTTTATAATCACCCATGGCAATATCCCAGGGGATCCCGTTCTGCCTGTACCAACCGCAGTCAATTACAAAATAAGAAAACCCTTTCCCTTTGATGGTATCCACAATCTTCGCAATATTTTCATGGCTGGGACAGCCCCAGGTCGTACAGTATTCATTAAAAAGAATAGGTAGTTCCTGCTCACACGGCGGGCCCTGGTCCACTGTCCGATCCAGCGCCGACGTCAGTCTCTGAAAGATTACCTCCTGATCCCGGCTATGGCATACTGACACAATCGCCTCCGGGGTGGTAAAGTCAGCCCCCGGCTCCACATGTTTCATCCAGTGTCCCAGTTCCCGGTCTGCCAGCCCTCCGGACATCGCCACATCGTCTCCCCGGCGGTATACTTCCATCTGCCAGGAGGCATCATGGGCAATCTGCGCACCCCAGAATATCCCGTTCACCTGATCCTCCAGCACCAGCATGGGAAAATATCCGTTCACCGGCATGGAGCCGGCCTGACCGAAGCGTTCCGCCCGTACCGCATGCCCTGCCCAGGAAGGCTCTAACTGCAGTTCTTCCAATGTCCTTGTCTCCAACCGTCCTTCCATACTCCACACACTGCGCAACCGGTGCATACGGATGGTTCCATGTCCATCCCCTTCCATAAAAGGAGATATTTTCCCCAGGGAAAAGCTGGACAAAAGCTCCAGCGTCGCCGTCTCCTCCCCTGCATTGAAAAACGTGCAGTAAGATCTGAGACTCTTGTCCCCTTCCTGAAAAGTTAAATGATGTTTTATTTTATAATTACGCTTATCTTTTAATATCGTACAGACATCCGTTTTCCCATTGTGTCTGGTTACTTCCTGCGCCTGATAACAGAAATCCAGCACGCTTTGTCCCTGACGCAGTGTTCTTCCGCCGGCATAGCCGCCCGGATAGGTATCACCTGCTATTTTAATCTGAACCAGACTGTCCCCATAAGGCTTCTCACGCTTTGCCTCTCTGTATTCCATATCGGCCGGCAACAGCGCCAGCTCCGGATTCTCCGTCTCGCTGTCCATTCCATATACAGCCTGCATATCCCCCAGCTTATGTGTTGCTATGATTTTCCACATAGTATTCCCTGTCCTTTCTCTAACCTTTCACCGCGCCTACAGTCATTCCCTTGATAAAATATTTCTGCAGGCTCATAAACAGAATCGCAATGGGCAGTACGGAAATTACAATGGCCGCCATGGCGGTTGTATAATCACTGGTCTGCGCTGAAAAAAGCGACTGAATGGCCACTGTTAAAGTTTTCAGATCCTTCTTGCTCACATACAGACTGGCCAGCAGGTAGTCATTCCAGATCTGAAAAGCCTGCATAATGATTAACGTAGCCATGGCTGGTTTCAACAGTGGCATCACCACAGTAAAGTAAGTCCGGAACACCGAACAGCCGTCAATTCTGGCTGCCTCCTCCAGTTCTATGGGAACAGTGGACATAAAGCTGTTCATCAGAAACACCCCAAAGGAAATGCCGGTTGCCACATACATAAAAATAATGCCATATCTGGTATTGGTCAGATTCAGGCGATATCCAATGATATAGATGGGCAAAAATAATGCCTGATAGGGTATTAAGATGCCTACAATAAAATATATGTAGCAGAATTTAAAAAATCTGGCCCGGCATCTGGCAATGGCCCAGGCAGTCGTCCCGCATAGCAGCGCAAGAATCAAAACGCTTACTGCGGTATACAAAAAGGTATTGGTAAAGGTTGTGGCCAGATCAAGCTTGTCAAAAGCCTTTTTGTAATTGTCCAGCTGAAAGGAAGAAGGCAGAGACAACGGGCTGGTCAGGTACAGCTCTTTTTTCGTCTTAAATGAGTAATTGATAATCATCAGAAGCGGCGCGATAAACAACACAGCCAGTACAGACATAATCACCTGTACCAGCAGAGTCGTTCTGGTATAGCGTTGATACGGCACGTCTTCTGCCTGTTTCTTTTTATTCCATGCCACTATTGCTGCACCTCCTTACTCTTGAGTCCTTTTACCTGGATCAGTGCCACCAGCAATAATACGATGACCAGAGAGACGGACATGGCCGATCCGTATCCATACTGTCTGCCGTTAATCGCCGTGGTATACGTCTGGTAAATTACGGAAGTAGATGCCCGGCCCGGCCCTCCCTTAGTGGAAGATACAAGCAGGTCATACACCTTCAGGGAACCGGTAGTAATACCCACCACGCAAATGGTAATGGCCGGCGCCAGCATAGGAATGGTCACATTTTTAAACCGTGTCCAGGCCCCTGCACCGTCTACCTTGGCAGCCTCATACAGATCGCCCGGTATGGACTGCAGCCCTGCCAGATAAATCAGCATCCAGTAACCTACCCACTGCCAGTTATTGGCAATCAGCAGTCCGGAAAGCACGGTCTTTCCGTCTCCGAACAGCAGGAAATTGAAATTTGTCCCCAACAGGTCATTCACTGCCGGCAGTACGTTGGAAAACATTTTCAACCAGACAAACCCCACAATCAATGCACTGATCAGGCAGGGCACAAAAAATGCCGTCCGATATACTTTCTGTGCCTTGATGCCGCTGTCCAGAGCTACCGCAAACAAAAGGGCCAGCACATTCTGGATGATGGTATTACCGATGGTGAATTTCAGTGTAAACCACCAGGCAGACCGGAAATCTGCATCCTGTAGCAGATCCAAATAATTTTTCAAACCCACAAAAGGTTTCTCCGCCGACATACCGTCCCAGCTCGTAAAGGAATACCGGAATGCCAGAAGCAGCGGGATAATCAGGCCAATCGTAAAAATGATCAGGCCGGGAAGTACCAGAAGCAGATATTGCTTCTCCATATTTTTTTCCATGGTGTTATGTTTTTTCATATAACCTCCAGTCATGCATACGCACCCCATCCGATACAGGTCGCCGCTCTGCATGTGTTTTGTTGTATTACAGTAAACCCGTTCTGCGCAACTGCCGAAACCATTCCTGTACAGGGTTTACTACAAAAGGGCTGCCGGCGATTGCCGCAGCCCTTTTCTCTTCTTTGAGGTTGTGCGCCTCCGCTGTCTGCGGCATTGTCAGATCAACACCGGTTCTCTGTGGCGGAGCATCTCACCCGTTCAACCGGATCAGTTTGCGCTGCTCGTCCCCACTCTTCCGTCGGATGCCTTGAGTGCATCTTCAAAACTTGCATCTCCCTGGAGCCATGCCGCAATGTCTTTGGCATTCTCTTCCTGGAAACCGCCCCATACAAGCTGGTTATTGCCCAGTGTTACGTCAACGATCATACCGTCTGCCGCATATTTGTCTATATCCGCCTGGCTGGGATTTGTAAAGGTCGGGCTCACATCTTTGAGCATGGAAGCTGTCTTCGTATAATCATAGATCTCCACTGCCAGTTCCTGATTTCCGGTCAGTACATCCAATACACAGTTGATTGCATCCTGATGTTCACTGTCCGCGCTGGTCATAATTGTAATATTCGGTTCAAAGATCAGTTTGGAATCACCGGTCTGGTTCGGGAAGGGGAAAATTCCGAAATCAAAACTTTCATCAATATCCAGGAAATTCTGAATGGACCAGGACCCGGATACTTTCATTGCCGCTTCACCCAGAACCATCTTGGCATCGCAGTCTGTCTGTTCCGTGGAAAAAGTCTCCGGATAAGTATTGTCAAAAATCAGTTGATTGTACTGATATGCTGTCTGCGCCGCCTGGTCATCCGAGAAAGATACTTCCCCCGCCCGGAACTTATCTCCCCACGCCGGATCATGATTGAATACATCGTTCATCATAAACTGCATGGTCACGTTACCAATAGACCAGGTATCCACCATATGGCTGGCAAAAGGGGTAATTCCTTTGGCCTTGCAGTCATCAATAATCGCCTGCAAATCTTCCTGTGTCCTGGGAATTTCCCATCCGTTTTCTGCAAACATGGTTTTATTGTAATATACCCCCTGGTATAATGCATTGTATACAAGGCCGTAGGTTTTGCCGTCTATCGTCACATTCTCCCTGGCAGCATCCAGTCCTCTGTCCAGATACATGGCGTCGATCTCCCCGAGAATGCCCTGTGGTGCATATGTCGCCACATCCTGTGCTTTGCCGATCATAATATCAGGCAGGCCGGACTGCATATATTGCTGCATTTTAGGCTGAAAATCATTTCCCCAGTCCACACATTCCCATTCCAATGTGATATTGGGGTACTGCGCTGCCAGCGCTTCGTCGATCATATCCTCAATACCCGCATCCGTTGTAGACTGTCCGGCCAGTACGGTCAGTGTCACCGGCTCCGATACATCACTGCCCGCATTTTCCGTTGCATCGGCAGTCTCTCCGCCGTTTTCCGCCGGCGCAGGTGTCTCAGCCGGCGCACTGCCTCCGGCAGCGTCCCCGCCTCCGCCACATCCTGTCAGGGCGCTGACAACCATCGTTGTTCCTAACATAAGGCTGATTAATTTTTTCTTCATATGCTTCTCCCTTTCCTTTCTGCTTTTTCATGTTGTATTCAGTTTACCCTGTTTCCAGCAGCAGGAACTAGGACATATTTGTAGAAATGGGTTGTACTTTTTTGTGCATTACAGCACCCGCGTCTGCTTCCGCCTGATTCTGAAAAAATATTTGCATCTCCGTCCTCAGAGATCTCCCCTGTACTCCCTGGGACTCTTTCCCGTAATCTTTTTAAAAACCCGGCTGAAATAGGTATAGTCATCATAGCCTGTCAGAAATGCAATCTCTGTCAGGTTGATATTTTTATCTTCCATATATTCTCTGGCCTTCCCCACTCTTTTTTCTGCAATATACATCATCAGATTCCTGCCTGTCTCCTGTTTAAACATCCTGGAAAAATAGGAACTTTCCACACCGTACCTGTCGGCAAGCATCACCAGGGTCAATTCCTCAAAATAATTTTCATCTATGTATGCCACAGCAGCTCTGATAATATCCCGGATAGTGCCGCCGGGTTCCTGGCGCAACTGTATCATCGCACTGTCGATCAGTTCCGTCAGAATATCTGCCAGCAGTCTGCCATCCAGCCGATCCACTACCTTATCCGCCATTTCCGCCAGGTTTTCCATTTCCTGTATCTGTTCCGGCAGTCCCTTTTGCAGGATGTCGTCCAGCAGCAAATTGGAAATCCGCTTAACAGTCTGTTTTACTTCCAGATAGTCCCATCCCTGTTCTGCGCAGTGTGCCAGGCCGATGCCTTCCAATGTCAGCTCTTTTAATGCCCTGCTGTTTCCGCTTTTAAGCAGTGCCCTGATCTGCATTTCCGCCTCCTGGCTGATGCGGCTCTGTACTGTCTTCCGGATGCTCGTCTCCTCCTCGTTACAGAATATCACCATGCTGTCCCTGCTAAAAGGTCTCGTCATCAGAACAGACACACTCTGCACATAAGCGCCATGGATGCTTTCCATAGTATAGGTATGCTCACTGATTCCGATGGTAACCGGGCTTTTTCCATCTCCTCTGAAATGCTCCAGAATCCGCAGTGCCGCTTTTTTCTGCCTGGTCTGATCCAGTTCTGTTACAATAACAAATTCATTGGAGCGATAGATGTGGTTAAAGATCAGGAGATTTTCCAGACCGGTAATCTCTTTGATCCGCTGTTTGATATGACAGGAAAGCAGGTTCATATCATAGTGAAAATCTTCCATATAACTTTGCAGTTCATGAATCTTGATCAACATCACACTGCAGCCCGCCATCCCGGCGCCATCCCCCATTACCATAGCCGGCATATAGGAAGTATGCTGCTTTTCCACCAGAAAACTCAGTTCCCGGTCCTGAATCAGGGAGGCGGCTTTCATAATCTGCAGTCGGTCCGCCTCCTGTCTGCCGATAATTTCCAGCGCCCTGGAAATAGCATGCACCAGTTCTATCTTGCTTACGGGCTTGAGCAGATAATTGATGGCACCGGCCATCAGGGTATCCTTCACATACTGAAAATCGTCATATCCGCTGATTACAAAGACCACAGTTTCCGGCCAGCTTTCTTTTACTCTTCTTACCAGATCCACACCGTTTACAAATGGCATATTGATATCCGTAATCAAAATGTCCGCCCCCTCTGCCTCCATTCTCTGCAGCACCTCTTCCCCGTCTTCCGCCGGTTTCATAAACGTGATATGATATTCTTCCCAGTTGATCATGGATCTGATCTTTTCCCGTGTCCAGTATTCATCATCCGCAATCAGTAATCTGTACTTTACCTGTTCCATGTCTCCACCTCTTCCACCTTCATGCGGGGAATCCGCAGCCGTACACAGGTGCCTTCCCCATAAACGCTCTCCACATACAACCCGTAATCCTGTCCATACAACATTTTCAGGCGGGCATTGATATTATAAATGCCAATGGAATTTCCGGATTCTATGACATCTTTGTCATTTTCCTGCAGCTTCCGGTTCAGTTCGGCGCCATCCGTCCCCACCCCGTTATCCGTAACGGAAATCAGAAGAAGTCCCTCCTTTTCTTCTGCCGCAACACGAACACATTTTTCTCCATGTTTGTTTTTCAGCCCATGGCTCAGGGCATTTTCCACCAGAGGCTGCAAAGATATACGGGGAATGGAATCCTGCAACACACCGTCCTCAATGTGAAAACTATATCTGACCTCTTCCCGCATCCTCACATTCATAACAAAAATATAGTTTTTCAGATGGTTAATCTCCTTTGCCACCGTGGAGTAAGGATGCTTCATATCCAGACTGTACCGGAATATGCCGGACAGTGACTGGCATAAGCTGCTGACAATCTCACAATTCTGAATACTGGAAATACTGCTCATAGTATCCAGTGTATTATAAAGAAAATGGGGATTGATCTGCGCCTGCAGTGCCTTATATTCAGCCCGGTTCAGAAGAAGCTGGCTCTCATATTCTCTGCCAATCAGGCGCTGTATCTCGTCCAGCATTTCATTGAACTCCTTACCCAGACGTCCGATTTCGTCTTCCGCCCGGTAAGCCACACGCAGTTCTGTATTGCCGGATCGTATCCGGGTGATGGTGTCCGTCAGCTGTTCCAACGGTCTGGTCAGGCTTTTCGTAATATAAGAAATGGCAACGGTCATCAGCGCAATCATGGCTGCCGCCGTCAGTATCAGGTTGCGGGTAAGCAGCGCCTGGTTCTGACGCAGAATCTCCTGAGGCATAATGGAATAGGCATTCATATTATATGTTTGCTGGGATACCTGAAACAGTACCTTGTTTTTTTCAGAAATATGCGCGATCTCTTCTGCTTCACCCGCCCGAATACAGGCGCTGACCTTTTCATAATAATCCACACTTTCCGCTTCCGGATTGCCAATGGCATAAATCTGTCGGTCCCCCATGGGCTGCAGCCAGATATACATGGTGTCATTGACCACATATTTCTTCATAATCTTTTCCAGCGCCTTGCTGTCCACGTCACAGACAAGATAGCCGATCCGGTCATCCAGATTGGTGGTATTGTAAATCTTCACCACAAACCGGACAATGTTCCTTTCCCTGTGTTCATTATAATAGCTGGAGACAAGCATGGCATTGTCAGAAGAAGCCACATATTCCCTGACCTTCTCCCCGTTGTATCCGGGTGACTCATGAATATCCCGCGGATAATTATATTTTGGCGTCACTGTCTTGCGGTATGCACTGACCAGTTCATGCTCCGCCGTATATACATAGAAAGCCACCACATTGTCGGATGTACTGAAATTCTCCGCCGCCATCTCATAGGCCCGCCTGTAATATTTGTGCTGCAACTCCTCCACGCTGCTGCCTCCCAGATCCCGCATAAACTCCTTGTCATTATAAATTTTGATCAGGCCTCTTTCTATATTTCGGAAAAAAGAGTTGAGCTCATTCTGCATATTTTCCAGTGTATGGAAGCTCTCGTTCTCTGCCTGTTCATAAATCAGCGAAGAAGAGGCGCCCTGATAGAGCACCGTCTGTATCACTAATGCCGCCAGTGTACTGCACAGACAGACCAGCAATATTTTTTCCCGCATCCTCAGTTTTGACCGCATGTCCCCACTCCTCCCCAATCCGCAGCATCTCTGTTTTTAAAATCTCCATTTACAAAAAGGCGCCCTTTTGCATTTCAGCAAAAAGACGCCCTATCACTCTTTTATAGCCGTGCGTTCTGCTTCGGACAATGGCCAACACACGTTACCTTTACAGTTAACTCCGTCCAGGCACCCTCACGGCACCCGGATGGTTCTGCTTAGTGCTGCTTTGTTCCCAACCTGACACGGTTCACAGATACCCGTCGCGTGAGACCCGGACTTCAATGCCACTTATAAAGGGCAGCTATATCAGTCAAAGCTCTCAGTCAGAACATCACCCCTGCTATGGCGGATTTCAGGTACAGGGCCCCGCCACTTCCCCGGCTGCACGGCGTATTTAGTATATCCGGTTTCACGGATAAAGTCAATATTATATGTGTTTCTTTCCTCATTTATTGTTTCCCTCATGCACCTTCTCTTCCTTTTCCTTTTTATTCCTGATACGAAGACGCCTGAAAAAATCAGTCAACAATGTGCTGCATTCCTCTTCCAATATCCCTTCCGTAATCTCCACTTGATGGTTAAAGGCAGGCTCCTGCAAAATATTCAGAACAGAACCGCCACAGCCGGCTTTAGGATTCCGGCATGCCATAACAACCTGGGGAATACGCGCCTGTACAATGGCACCGGCACACATTTGACATGGTTCCAGTGTCACATACAGAACGCACCCTTCCAGCCGCCAGTCTCCCATTGCCTTGCTGGCCTTCTTAATAGCAGTAATTTCTGCATGAGCCAGCGTGCTTTTATCCGTATTTCGGCGGTTATATCCCCGCCCTATAATTTTCCCCTCATATACAATAACACAGCCTATAGGCACCTCTCCCAGCGCATCCGCTTTCTTTGCCTGCCTGACTGCTTCTTTCATATATTTTTCATGTTCTGTCATACATTGTACTCTCCTTCACAGCCGGATTGCTGTGTTTGCTTTTTTCTCTGTTGAAATATGGCTTCATAATACAGTATTTTACATTTTTCCCTCCACCGTTTCAAGCCAATGTAGGGAAAAGGGACAAATCTGACGGCATTTCATACGCCTGTGTTTTTATAAATCGTCAAAACTGTATTGACTTCCAAAAAATCCCCGATATACTGAATATAAACCGGACAGACTTTATTTGCATAGTTCAGCAAATTTGTTCCTGTGATCCATCTCCATGACACCTGAAAAGGAGTATTTCATGCAACTGACAAATGCAACCGATGCCATACGAATTCATAAAATAGAATCACTTTATACAGAAGCTTTCCCGGCCTGTGAAAGAAAACCCTTTTCTTTGATTTGCCAGAAGCAGTCTCAGGGACTGACAGATATTTTCGCGCTGGAGGAAAATGGTGACTTCTGCGGACTGGCTATTACAATGAAGGCAGAAGACCTTGTTCTTCTGGATTATTTCGCCATCGTCAGAGAAAAACGAGGCAAAGGATATGGCAAAATGGCCCTGGAAGCACTCTTCGCACATTTTAACGGGAAACGCTTTTTTCTGGAAATTGAAAGCACTCTGGCAGAATCGGCAAACAAATCCCAGCGCATAAAACGCAAACGGTTCTATCTGAAAAACCAGCTGACCGAACTGAACCTGTATGCCAACGTCTTTGGCACAGACATGGAATTGCTGGCATATCAGACATCTCTGACTTTTGACGAATATATTGGCGTATACAAAACTGTCTATGGGCAGGAAAAAGCCGCCTGCATAAAACGTCTGCCCTGAAATACCTATACAAAAAGAACGCCGATGGCCCAACTCTGATCCACTGGCGTTCTTTTTGCAAGCAGTACCTGAAACATATGCTTTACTTTCGTGTCCATCCCTGCCAGAATTTCATACGCCCTGATACAACTCTGGTTGCATCACTTTTAAATTTCAACTTTACGCATATAATACCCGAAAGCACCTGTCTCTATATTGCCATTTCGGTTCCCTGCCATACTTCTTGCCCGGTTTCCTCTCTCCGATAAAGCAAATCCTTCAAAACCGAACATAACCGCCACTTTTTTCTCACGTTCCAGATAAGCGCCGGGCACCCCGATATAAAACATTTCCTCATTTCGATCTTCCGTTTTTCCCAGTATGACATGATGATAATTGTAAAAACTATGCAACAGAAAACTGTTGCTTACCAGATTCTGATATTCCTTTCTCAAAATAACAAAATCTTTGGGAGCTATGGAAATATAATCCTCATTTTCTCCAAAAGGATGGCATATGGGATATTGACAGCAAAGTTGCTTCCACTTATCCTCATACAACATTTTCTGTAATGGGATTTCTTCTGTTTCATTCTGATACCAGGCTTTTATTTCCTCTTCTTTGGTCCCCATCTGAGACTTATGAAGAACAGCTTCATTTTCCACATTCTTTTTTCTCTGCTGCCTGCCTCGAAACACGGCATTTGACTGCTCCTCCGTGTGCCGATCCGCTTTTTTTTCAGTTCCCGCTTTTTCGGAACATTCCTCTTTTTCTGTCTGCTGCAATGGCTCCCTATATTCCGCCTTCTCTGTCTGCTGTAATGGTTCCCTATATTCTGCTTTCTCTGTCTGCTGCAATGGCTTTGTATATTCCGCTTTCCCTGTCTGCCACGATGGTTCCGTGTATTCCCCATTCTCCGTCTGCCGCAATGACTCAGTGTATTCCCGCTTCTCCCTCTGCTGTATATCATCTGCTGGAAGGGATTTTTCAACAGCCACCATACAATCCTTTCGTTCCGCTGCTGTTTCATGTTTTATATTCCCGGCATACGCGGTATCTGTATCCTCCTCAGCCCCTGTCACACCGGCGCGTTTCGTCTCTCTTTCATAATTTGTTACCCTGACATATTCAATCTCTTTATTATTGTTTCCTCCCCCTGTACAGTCCTTCTTCCCTTCATTCTGTACGGTTTCCACACTCTCCCCTTCATTTTCATAAAGTGCCCCCTCCCCATATTGTGTACCATTTGTGTATTGTACTACGTTATGATTCCTGTGCGCTTCCACATTTTTCTCTGTTTCCATCTGCTCTGTCTCATTTACAGCATTGGGGAAATGTATGGTCGCCTGGGGCACATATAAGAATTCCGGCTGAATCTTTTTTTGCACTGACTGCAGCTTCTGCATGCTTCCAATTCTGGGAATTTCATCCCTGTTGTCCCTGTCTCTGTTAAGAGGTTTTTGTTCATCCTCTGCTTTGGCACGCAGATTTTCCGGGCTTTGCTTTTCCTTAAAAGGACTTTTATATGTCTCAGGTACTTTTCCCCAGTTCCAGTTCGCTTCGCAATAGCGCTCTTCATCAATCTGAATATGCAGTCCTGTTATATCAAATGCAGAAAGGCCGCTGCCATCCATATTTCCTCTGTGAAAACATGCATTATAATAGCCTGTCCCTTTGTCCAGAACAAACCTGCCCAGCCGGTTTTGGTTCTGCCCCGTCACCTGAATATCACACATACGGCTTTCCTGTGTTCCCAGCCCCTTGATATGTATCTCCACTGTCACTTCCTGGTCCTTGACCAGAACCCTTACATGCCCACAGTTTTTTTTCTTTTCACCAAACTCATAATAATCAAAATATGAAATTATTTTCTTAAAATAAAACAACCCTGTCCCTCCAGTCGTAAATCTAACTTACAACCAGTATATTCAGGGACAGGGCTTTATAGACCTGTAATTTACAGATTCATCAGGAATTTTTTGTTTCCAGATGTTTCAGATAATTAACCACCATCAGTGCAATATTGAATGTCAGAGCATCCTCAAAACTTCTCATATCCAGTCCGGTTATTTTCTGCACTTTTTCGATACGGTACACCAGGGTATTTCTGTGTACAAAAAGCTGCCTGGAAGTTTCCGATATATTCAGATTATTCTGGAAGAATTTTTGAATCGTATTTAAAATCTCTTCATCAATTTCCTCCGGAATTTCATCTCTTCCAAAAATCTCCCGTATGAAAATCCGGCAAAGGTTTTCCGGAAGCTGATAAATCAGCCTGCCAATCCCCAGCGCGTGATAAGCAATCACGTCTGTTTCCGCATAGAAAATCCTTCCTACATCCAACGCCAGTTTCGCTTCCTTAAAGGATTTGGATACATCTTTCAATTCATGAATAATTGTACCATAGGATACCTTTACATTCACCATGGCTTCTGAATTGACCATATCGACAATCATTTCCGCAATATTGCGCAGTTCCGGATATCCTTCTTCTTCCCCCAGCGCTTTGATCAAAATCACATTTCGTTCTTCCACTGCGGTCAGATAATCTCCATTGTAGGCAAAGAACAGGCCTTTCAGCAGTTCCATAATCTCTGCATCATCATCGGATACTGTCTCAATCAACAGTACCGCCCGCTTTGCCTCTGCCGGAATGTGCAGTTTTCTTGCACGGTTATAAATATCCACCAGCAAAAGATTATCCAGTATCAGGTTTTGCAGGAAATTGTCCTTATCCAGCTTCGCTTTGTAAGCGATCATAAGCTGGCGAAGCTGACTTACAGCAATCTTGCCAACCATGTAAGCGTCTTCTCCGCCTCTGGCAAGAACAATGTATGTCACTTCTTCTGCTTCCACAACCTTAAACAGATAAAATCCGCTCACAGCCTGGCTGTCGGCGGCTGATTCCGCAAATTCCAGAACCAGTTCCGCCGGTATATCCATTGCCTCCATCGTGGAAGCTGCCACAGTTCCCTGCTGATCCATTACACACAAATCTATTCTGGTAATACTTCGCAATTCGTCGATACTTGCCTGTATGGTCTGGTTAGATAACATATCTCTCCTTAATTGGTGATTACCTTTTCGGTTTCCTTATCAAATACGTGCATCTTATCCACATCAAGGGCAAATCTTACTTTGCTTCCGCTTCTTGCAGATGTACGGGCATCTACTCTTGCCGTAATCGGGAATTCACCCAGTTCAAAATACAGATATACTTCTGCACCCAGCAGTTCGTATACATTAATCGTAGCATCAAACGCATTCTTTAACTGCGGTGCCATGGATGCATCATATACATCCTCAGGACGGATACCCAGCGTAACGGCCTTTCCATTGTAGCCTCCGTCGATTACCTTCTTTGCTTTTTCAGCCGGAAGTTCGATGGTCATGCCGGAAGTCTTGGCATATGCTTTATTGCCTTTCACTTCAATCTCCGCACCGATAAAGTTCATCTGAGGAGAACCCATAAATCCTGCAACAAACAGATTCTGCGGTTTCTCATATAAATTCTGAGGGCTGTCTACCTGCTGAACGATACCGTCTTTCATTACAACGATTCTGGTTCCCAGTGTCATAGCCTCTGTCTGGTCATGTGTTACATAGATAATGGTAGCGCCCAGTCTCTGGTGCAGTTTTGCAATCTCAGTACGCATCTGTACACGCAGTTTTGCATCCAGATTGGAAAGCGGTTCATCCATCAGGAATACTTTGGGGTTACGCACAATCGCACGTCCCATGGCAACACGCTGTCTCTGTCCACCGGAAAGAGCCTTGGGCTTACGTTCCAGAAGTTTTTCCAGATCCAGAATTCTGGCTGCTTCCTTAACCATTTTATCTATTTCTTCTTTCGGCACTTTACGCAGTTTCAAACCAAAAGCCATATTATCATAAACGGTCATATGCGGATACAATGCATAGTTCTGGAATACCATTGCAATGTCTCTGTCCTTGGGTTCCACATCATTCACCAGTCTGCCATCAATCTTCAATTCGCCAGAAGAGATATCCTCCAGACCTGCAACCATACGAAGTGTTGTAGATTTACCACATCCGGAAGGTCCTACAAAAATGATAAATTCCTTATCCCCGATTTCAAGATTAAAATCTTTTACTGCCTCATATCCGTTGGGATATTTCTTGCAAATATTTTTTAATGATAAACTTGCCACTTTCTGATCCTCCTGTTTTTCATAGTATAATGGCCATGCGCCTGGCAATGCGCCAGATAAAGCATGCTAAAAGTTGCAGTACAGTCAAATACCCCGCAGCAAGCCTCACCGTAATTCACTACCCGCAAAAATCAGGGTCACATCTGACTTACCCTTAGTATAGTAGGTGTTGTCTTTTTGCGCCATACCACGAATTAACAAAGTTTTTATAAAATTCTATACAGATTGACCAATTTCCTCCGAAGAGGATTCTTCCTGTGGCTCAAGTTTCTTAAATATGCCTGAAAACAGGCAGGAGGACAGATAAACCGGCGCGGAAATCCCCGCCAGGAACACAAACGGCATAATCCTGAAAAGGAAGAGATAATACAAGACGATCGCCGCCGCATAGATAATCAGAATACACAGTGTCTTGGGAAAATGGATAATCCCCAGCAAACAGGCATTCTTAATGGTATGTTTCATATCATTATCAAATCTGGCCAGAAGCGGAAACCAGTAAATCCCGCCGCACAAGTAGAAAAAGAAGATTGCACAGACACCAATCCGCATAACCGATGCCACGCCGCTGTCCATCATGGAAATAAAGTAAAAATCCGCCCAGGCTACTACAAAGACAAACAACATCAACAGCCACAGCAGTGTGGCCTGGATGAAATTCTGCCGGAAAGATTTAAAATAATTCCTGGTCAGGTATCCCTCTTCATTTCTTACCATCTTAATGGATACATAATGCAGCGCTGTAAATGCCGCTCCCGCTGTCACGACCGGAATACAACAGAGCAGTGTCAGCAAGTTCAGCCAGACCAGATCCCCAACTCTGCTCAAAAATGACATTATGGGACTGTCCAGATTAAATATGCTTCTCATTCCTCATCCCCCGAACTGCCGCCTACAAGCCGCTTGTATCTGTTGTTAATGCGTACATGCATTTCCAGATATTCCTGCGTCTCGGTGCGCAGCCTGTTATCTATGGTATCATAATTGTCTGTCACACCACTGACCGCTTTTTTGAGAAGACGCTTTCTCTGCGCCTGCACCTGAAGAATACTGATAATCTCGGTACGGCTCAGTTTACGCTTCATATTCAATACTGCCGTCACATTATCTGCAACCTGTAAAATCGCCTGATTGTCGCTGATCTGATTCTCTTTCAACCCGTCAGGATAACCGCTTCCATCCAGCAATTCATGATGGGTTGCCGCAATATCGGCAATATCCTGCACAAGAAAATATTTTCCCAACAGTTCTTTGCCAATTTCCACATGTTTCCTGTAAACCGTTCTCTCTTCTTCCGTAAATTTTTTTGTTCCTTTTATAATCTCCGGATCTATGGCGAGAAGGCCTATATCATGCAGCATGGATGCATAATACAGCTTATCTTTTTCCCGTCCGCTCAATTCCATATTCTGTGCAATCTCATCCACAATACAGCTGCACATAATCGCTTCCAGTGTACGCATTCTTCCCTTAAAACTGAAACAATGCATAATGAAACGGATATAATTTTCTTTTTCTTCATTGGTAAACAGAATATTTTCCATAAACGCCCGCATTTCACGCTTATACTCACCGGTTGCCAGACGGGCCAGCATATTTTCCTGGCGGATGCATCGAACGAGCAGTACAACCGCTTCCGGAAGATAACTGCTGCCAGAACCTTCTTCAAGTACCCGTGGATCCAGTTCCGCGCCATGTTTGCGATACAGAGCATCTGCTTCTTCCAGAAGATACAGATACATGGCAATTTTGCTGTATCCATAATTGATCCTGCTTACTTTAGAATAGGGCAGATGATGGTACATCAGTATATCAGACCTTGCACCGAACGGCGAAACCTGCTTTAAAAACAACGCGCCATAAACAGCATGGGGCGTTCCGCTGGCGCCGGTATCATACCCCAGTTCATCGGTTATTTTGTTTGTCCTGTATACACCTATATCATGTATCATAGAAAGAAATACAAATTCAGCGATTTCATATTCATCATAACCCCCTTTGCATTCCAGCATCTTCATCATCATATATGCCACACGCATACCATGAGCGATCGGCCTTTCGTCGATCAGACTCAGTGTATCGCAAGTCAGATAACATATATCAGTGCTGCTAATATAATCCATTGCCCGCACGGCATTTCCCCCTCTTTCCGATTCTCTCTATTGTACTTAATATTATAAAACAAATTCCATCGGTGTATAACGAATGCCGCTCTGCTCAGTCTCCAGCCCGGTATCCCGAAATCCCAGCTTGTGATAAAATCCGACACCATAAGGAGACGCATTTACCGTAATCCTTGATATTCCTGCTTCTGTCAGAAGATAATTGCACAAATACTGTATCAAAGATTTTCCCACACCTTTTCTGTGATATTTCTCATCCACGAACAGAAGCGAAACATGGCCGCCGTTGCGCACGGTAATCATCCCCACCATACGTTCCCCCTCTTTTGCCACGATCATTTCATAGCTGCCGAGCAGGAACATACGGTAGAGCATATTGTCGGTAATAAATTCCTGAAAACTTCTGATGCCTTCCGCAGTATAATCCTCCGCTTCATATTTCAGAAACGTTTTCCATGCCAGTGCCATGGCATCCTGCCATTCCTCCCGGTATGCGGGTCTGACCTGCCAGGGAGTATTCCCCTTTTCCATCGTATCACCTCTAGCCGCCCTTTTATAACATCATATCGAATTTTGCTCACAAATACAAGTGTCAGGTTCAGAGTATGATACTTCTGATCAGTCTCTATCCGGCAATACCTCATTGACCAGAGGATTTCCCATCTCCAGCGCATAGGCGTTTTCCAGTGTTATCTGTGCAATCGCTCTTGTAGCCTCTTTCGTAAAAAATCCCATATGAGATGTAATGAGCACGTTGGGGAAGGAAGTGAGTCTTACAAGATTTTCATCCTTTATAATCTCATTGGAACGGTCCTCATAGAAAACGCCCTCTTCCTCCTCATATACATCAAGTCCCACTCCGGCAAACTTCTTCTCCAGCAGCCCGTCGATCAGCGCCTCCGTATCAATCAGGGCACCTCTGGATGTATTCACCAGATATACTCCCTTTTTCATCAGTCCGATTGTTTTCTGGTTCACCAGATGTCTGGTATCGTCTGTCAAGGGGCAGTGCAGACTGATAATATCCGACTGTTTCATCAGTTCTTCCAGAGAAACATATGTGACATCCAACGCCGGATTGGGATAGGGATCATATGCCACAATCTTCATCTGAAACCCTTTCAGAATACGAATCATGGCCTGCCCGATTTTTCCCGTGCCTACCACACCGGCAGTCTTTTTAAACAGATCGGTTCCCATGAAACCATTGATATTCATATTATAATCTCTGGTCCTGGCATATGCCCGATGGGTAAACCGGTTTACGGTCAGAAGCAGCGCCATGGAGAACTCTGCCACCGCTTCCGGAGAATAATTGGGCACACGCAATATATGAATTTTTCCTTCTGCCGCTTTGATGTCCACATTGTTATATCCGGCGCATCTGAGGAGGATGGCTTTCACTCCCATCTCATATAACAGCTCTGTCATGGCCGCATCCACATAATCATTGACAAAAATACAGATTGCGTCATACCCTTTGGCCAGAAACAGTGTCTCCTCGTCACACTGCATCTCTACAAAATGAACTTCAAATCCATAGTCCTTTGCCATGGGTTCAAACCAGTAACGGTCATATGGTTTGGTATTGTAAAACATGATTTTCATAAGATACCCTCTTTTCTTTGCTTATTTCTGAATAGTATACGATAAACCAAAAAAAATCATGTAACTTTTGCCCCATTACTGTGTTTGTCAACAGATTTCAGCGCCGGCCGGCATATCTTTTTCCGGCGTGACAAGAGCAAGGTTCCCCTCCGCATCCTCTGCGCAGAGAAGCATCCCCTCGGATACCACACCAGCCAGTGTGGCAGGTTTTAAATTGGTCAGTACCATCACTTTTTTCCCAACCATCTCTTCTGCCTTGTAGTACTGTTTAATGCCGGATACGATCTGTTTTACCTCACTTCCGATTTTCACCTGTGAACAGAGCAGTTTCTTGGATTTCTTTACTTCCTCGCAGGCAATGATTTCGCCTACCCGGAACTGCAGTTTATCAAAATCTCCATATTCTATTTCCGGTTTTGCTTCAACATCAATCACGGCTGTCTCATCTCCACGCTCCGTCTCTGCGTCCTGGCCCTGTTGTCTTTCTGCAAACATAGCAGCTACCTTTTCTGCCACTTCTTTGGAATCCAGTCTCGCAAACAGGATTTCCGGTTTCTCTGTGACACGATTTCCAGAAGGATACAGGCCGAATTCACCCAGGCTGTCAAAGCCACGCAGAGAAGTATGAAGCTGATCCACGATTTTTCGCGCACTGGTCGGCATAAAAGGCTCCAGCAGGGAAGCGCCAATCACAATGCCTTCTACCAGATGATACAACACTGTGGCAAGACGGTCACGCTTCGTCTCATCTTTGGCAAGTACCCAGGGTTCAGTCTCATCAATGTATTTATTGCAACGTTTAAACAAAACAAAAATCTCTGAAATTGCATCTGCCACCCGCAGACCTTCCATTTTGGCGCTGACCCGCTCAAGGGCCGTACATGCCACTGCCTTTAAATCTTCATCCACATCTGCCGTTATGCCGGTGTTGGTGACAATGCCGCCAAAATATTTATTGCTCATGGAAATGGTACGGTTCACCAGATTGCCCAGTGTATTGGCAAGATCGGAATTCAGACGTTCCACCAACAGATCCCAGGAAATCACACCGTCATTTTCAAAGGGCATCTCATGCAATACAAAATAACGCACCGCATCCACCCCAAAGAAATTTACCAGATCATCCGCATAGATCACGTTGCCTTTGGATTTGCTCATCTTACCCTCTCCCTGCAACAGCCACGGATGGCCAAATATCTGCCGGGGAAGCGGCTCGCCCAACGCCATCAGGAAAATGGGCCAGTAGATTGTATGGAAGCGGATAATATCCTTGCCGATCAGATGCAGGTCTGCAGGCCAGTATTTCCTGTACTGCTCTGTACTGTTTCCTTCGCAGTCATAACCAATACCGGTAATGTAATTGGTCAGCGCATCCAGCCATACATATACAACATGTTTGTCGTCAAAATCTACCGGTATCCCCCATTTAAAGGAACTTCTGGATACACACAGATCCTGCAGGCCAGGGAGAAGGAAATTGTTCATCATCTCATTTTTACGGGATACAGGCTGTATAAATTCCGGATGGGTATTGATATGTTCAATCAATCGATCCGCATATTTGCTCATCTTAAAGAAATAGGCTTCCTCTTTGGCCGGTTTCACTTCTCTGCCGCAATCCGGGCATTTTCCGTCCACAAGCTGGGATTCTGTCCAGAAAGACTCACAGGGTGTGCAGTAAAGCCCCTCATAAGCGCCTTTGTAAATATCTCCCTGTTCATACAAACGACGGAATATTTTCTGTACCTGCTTCTCATGTGCCTCGTCTGTAGTCCGGATAAATTTATCATATGAAGTATCCATCAAATCCCACAGCCCCTGAATGGCGCCTGCCACATTGTCCACAAATTCCTTAGGTGTTATGCCGGCTTCCTGCGCCTTGCATTCTATTTTCTGTCCATGCTCATCGGTTCCGGTCTGAAAAAAAACATCATAGCCTTCTTTTCTTTTAAATCTGGCAATACTGTCTGCCAGTACGATTTCATAGCTGTTTCCAATATGGGGTTTGCCTGAAGTATAGGCAATGGCTGTTGTAATATAATACGTTCCTTTGCTCATAACCGCTGTCCTTTCCTAAAAAAACGTCTTCTTACCCATGAGATAAGAAGACGTAATATACGTGTTACCACTTCTTTACATCTGTTTTATCAAAGCAGATCTTTGCAGGTACATACTTTCTTCGTCAATGCTTTTACAATTCTCGATTATTTCTTAGATTAGCATACTCAGAAAGTCTTGTCAATTCCGGAAATTTCTGCTGATACAGCTAAAGCACAGCCTGCTGTATGTTATGCCTGCAACAGCTTCTGTACCCGCTCTGCAATGTTCCCCTGAAAGACTGTACTTCCCGCCACAAGCACATTGGCGCCGGCTTCCTTCACAATCCCCGCATTGTCCACAGTAATGCCGCCATCTACCTCAATATCCGTCTTCAGCCCATGGCGCTCTAAAAGCTGTCGGACCGCACGGATTTTCTCTGTTGATGTCTCAATATATTTCTGGCCGCCAAATCCGGGCTCCACAGTCATGACCAATATCATATCTGTTTTCATCACATAAGGCTCCAATGCAGATACGGGAGTCGCCGGTTTCACGGAAAGGCCTGCCTTGCAGCCCAATGCATGAATTTTATCCAGTGTCTCTTCCACATGTCCCTCTGCCGCTTCCAGATGAAAGGTAATCATATCTGCCCCTGCTTTGACAAATTCCTCTATATATCGGATGGGTTCTACAATCATCAGGTGTACATCAAAAAACAGCTTCGTATGTTTTCTCACAGACGTAATCACCGGCATTCCAAAAGAGATGGACGGGACAAAAATCCCGTCCATAACATCAATATGGAGATATTTCGCACCGGATTTCTCAACTTCCTGAATCTGCTCACCCAGAATATTAAAATCTGCTGCTAAAATAGATGGTGAAATAATTGTCTCCATAATCTTCTCCCAATCATCAGCCCTGAACAAACGCCTTTACTTTATTATAAATGCTGCTTGCATCCAGGCCATATTTTTCAAGCAATCCGTTTGCTGTCCCAGACTCGCCAAATACATCGTTCATACCAATTCTGCAAACTTTTGTAGGCAATTTCTCGCTGAGTACATCACAAACTGCGCTGCCCAGGCCGCCAATAACAGAATGCTCTTCTGCTGTTACCACTTTGCCGGTTTTCTTTGCAGAAGCCAGTACCAGTTCTTCATCCAGCGGCTTAATCGTATGAATGTTAATTACTTCTGCCTCAATGCCGTCAGCCGCAAGTTTCTCTGCTGCTTCCAGCGCGCCGGACACACAGGTACCCGTTGCAACGATTGTCACATCTTTGCCTTCCCTGAGCAATGTGCCTTTGCCAATTTCAAACTGATAGTCCGGGTTATCATTGATCACCGGCACTGCTGCACGGCCAAACCGAAGGTATACAGGACCTTCAAACTGAATCGCCGCTTCCACAGCCGCCTTTGCTTCCACATCATCGGCAGGTACAATAACGGTCATACCGGGAATGGTTCTCATCAATGCAATATCTTCATTACACTGATGGGTTGCGCCGTCTTCACCTACTGTAATGCCTGCATGGGTTGCGCCGATTTTTACATTCAGGTGCGGATAACCGATGGAGTTTCTTACCTGCTCAAAATTGCGCCCTGCTGCGAACATGGCAAATGAACTGATAAACGGAATCTTGCCACAGGTAGCAAGACCTGCCGCAATCCCTGTCATATTACATTCTGCAATACCGCAGTCGATATGACGATCCGGAAATGCTTTCTGGAAAACGCCTGTCTTTGTTGCGCCTGCAAGATCCGCATCCAGCACGACCAGGTTGGGGTATTTCTCACCACACGCAGCCAGTGCGTTACCGTAACTTTCTCTTGTTGCGATTTTCTTAACATCAGCCATCAGTTTGCACCTCCCAGTTCTTCTCCGATTTTATCGAGATCTGCCATAGCCGTTTTATACTCTTCATCGCTGGGCGCTTTTCCATGCCAGCCCGCATTGTTTTCCATGAAGGAAACGCCCTTGCCTTTTACGGTTTTCATAATAATGGCGGTGGGCTGTCCTTTTGTCTCTCTTGCCTCTTTCATTGCAGCAGCAATTTCATCCAGATCATTGCCATTGATATTGATGGTATGGAAATTGAAGGCTTCAAATTTCTTATCAATGGGATAAGGGGAACATACATCTTCTATTTTACCGTCGATCTGCAATCCATTATTATCTACGATCACGACCAGATTATCCAGTTTCCTGTGGCCCGCGAACATAGCGGCTTCCCAGATCTGACCTTCCTGGATCTCGCCATCACCACAAAGGCAATATACGCGATACTCTTTCTGATCCATTCTGCCGGCCAGAGCCATGCCAACTGCTGCGGAAAGCCCCTGTCCCAGAGAACCGCTGGACATATCCACGCCGGGTGTCTCCTGCATACAGGGATGTCCCTGCAAATAAGAGCCCAGTTTACGCAACGTTTTTAAATCTTCTACCGGAAAATACCCTCTGTTCGCCAGCACGGAATACAGTCCGGGCGCCGTGTGGCCCTTGGACAGTACAAATCTGTCCCGGTCTTCCATTTTGGGATTCTTCGGGTCAATATTCATCTCTTCAAAATAAAGATATGTGAACAGATCAGCAGCGGAAAGAGAGCCGCCGGGATGTCCTGCTTTTGCACTATGCACTGCTGTTACGATACCTTTACGCACTTCATTAGCTTTTTTTGCTAACTCCAGTTTGTTCATAGCCTTGTCCTCCATTATATAGATTGCCGTAACAATACCACTATCCGCACTGTTACAAGTTTTCTGCTCCTTTTACTGTAGCACACTCCGTCTTTTTCGTCCATAGTTCTGTGAAAAATTGCAGGCAGTGTGGCAACAGTCCAGCCAGGCTGTTCTGTTACCGGATGCCGGTCCTTTATCAGGCCAGGTCAGGTATCCTGCCCATAATAAGCGTTTGCCCCGTGTTTCCTGAAGTAATGCTTATCCTGCAATTCCTGCGGCGCCGGTTTGTTCTTAGGATTGATCAGCTCACAGCGGGCAGCCATTTTCGCAACTTCATCCAGCACAACCGCATTGTGCACCGCCTCATGCGCATCCTTCCCCCATGTAAAAGGTCCATGGTTTTTGCAGAGCACGGCTGGCATAGCCGTAACATCAAGGTTATTTTCCTTAAAATAATCAACGATCAGGACACCTGTATTCACTTCATATCCGGCATCAATTTCCTCTTTGGTCAGATTTCTGACACAGGGAATTTCGCCATACATATAATCGGCATGGGTGGTTCCATAACATGGGATTCCTCTCCCCGCCTGTGCCCAGCTTGTGGCCCAGGATGAATGGGTATGTACCACACCGCCCACTTCCGGAAATCCTTTGTAAATTTCCACATGGGTGGGAGTATCGGAAGAAGGTTTGTATGTGCCTTCCACTTTATTCCCGTCCAGATCCACCACAACCATATCTTCCCATGTCAGTTTGTCATAATCCACACCGCTGGGTTTGATCACAAACAAACCTTTTTCTCTGTCAATTCCGCTTACATTCCCCCAGGTAAACGTAACCAGTCCGTATTTGGGAAGCTGCATATTGGCTTCATATACCTCTTTTTTCAGTTCTTCCAGCATATCAGAGTCTCTCTTCCTTTCTATCCACAGTTCGCCGGAACCGGCTGCAACATTCCTCAGCCGGTTCCGGCGGCATTTCTGTTATATGATCTTATTTTAATTTCTGTTATTTGATCTTATTTTAAATAGTCAATGGCTGCGCGTTCAATGGCCAGGCCCTTTGTATAGCGTTCAATAAATGCGTCAAACCCTGCCACATCTTTTGCGTCCGGTTCAATACGGCTGCCTTTTTCACCTGCAAATACAGCTCTGTTCAGGAAAGCATCCAGTTCCTCGCCTTCTTCCTTATGAATCATATAGGAAGCCAGCAACGCAATGCCCCATGCACCGCCTTCTCCTGCAGTTTCCATAACGGAAACAGGGGTATTGATGGCGGCTGCCAGTATCTTCTGGCCCACACCCTTTGTCTTGAACAGACCGCCATGGCCCAGAATTTCATCTACCTGAACGCCTTCTTCCTTAAACAGGATATCCAGCCCGGTTTTCAGTACCCCCAGTGATGCGAACAGATTGGCGCGCATAAAGTTGGCAAGATTGAATTTGGCATTGGCTGTACGGACAAACAGAGGACGTCCCTCTTCCATCCCTACGATATGTTCCCCTGAGAAATAGTTATATGCCAGCAGGCCGCCGCAATCGTCGTCCCCTTCCAGCGCCTTATGATAGAGCGTTCCAAATAATTGATTCATATCCACATCAATACCGAAACTCTCGGCAAATTCTTTGAAGATATTTACCCAGGCATTCAGATCAGACGTACAGTTGTTGCAGTGTGCCATGGCTACCAGGTGCCCGTTGGGCGTCGTTACCAGGTCAATTTCCTCATGCACCTTCGAAAGTTCCTTTTCCAGTACGATCATGCCAAACACGCTTGTACCCGCGGAAACATTACCGGTACGTACTTTCACGCTGTTGGTGGCTGCCATACCGGTACCTGCATCGCCTTCAGGCGGACACAGCAGGATGCCTGCCTCCAGTTCACCGGTCACATCCAAAAATTTTGCACCTTCCGGTGTCAGTTTTCCTGCATCTTCCCCTGCGGTCAGTACACCGGGCATAATGTCTGCCAGCTTCCAGTCAAAACCATAGGATGCCGTCACTTCATCAAAGCTGGCTATCATCTTTTTATGAAACTGTCCTGTTTCAATGTCAATGGGGAACATACCGGATGCTTCCCCTACGCCCAGTACTTTCTGGCCGGTCAACTGCCAGTGAATATAACCTGCCAGTGTTGTAAAGAATGCAATCTCTTTCACATGCGCTTCCTGATTCAGAATGGCCTGATACAGATGGGCGATGCTCCACCGCTGAGGAATATGGTAATCAAACAGTTTCGTCAGTTCTTCGGAAGCCTGTTCCGTAATGGTATTTCTCCAGGTACGGAAAGGCACCAGCAGCTTGCCGTCTTTATCAAAAGCCATATAACCATGCATCATGGCACTGAATCCCAGTGCCCCCAGTTTCCGAATGCCTGTGCCATATTGTGCCTTTACGTCTTCCAGAAGACTCTTATAGCAATCCTGTAATCCCTTGTGAATCTTATCCAGGCTGTATGTCCAGATACCATCCACATACTCGTTTTCCCAGTCATAGCTGCCGGAGGCAATGGGCGCATTATCCTCGCCTACCAGCACCGCCTTGATCCGGGTAGAACCAAACTCAATGCCAAGCACCGCTTTACCGGCCTCAATATAGCTCTTTACCTCATTTTTATCCATGCTCATCGTAATAACCCCTTTTTATGATATAAACCAGTACCACAGCACCCCTTAAAATCTGAATGCCAGTTCATTCCATCTCAGTTCATTTTTCAAATCTCTGATCGTTGTATTCTTATCGATTACAACGCTTTCGATACCCATAGCCGCAGCCCAGTCAACCATCTGTTCCACACTCAGATCATATGTAAAGGCTGTATGATGTGCACCACCTGCCAAAATCCATGCTTCCGCACCGGTATAAAGATCCGGCTGCGGTGTCCAGTAATTGATACCTACAGGCAGTTTGGGAAGGGGTTTTTCCACCTTCTTGCAGTCAACTGCATTGATAATCAGGCGGAATCTGTGTCCCAGATCTACCAGGGATGTGGCAATGCCGCTGCCTTCTTTTGCCTGGAATACAATACGGGCAGGATCCTCCCTGTTGCCCATGGAAAGAGGCTGACACTTCATTGTAATAGGCCCCTCTGCGATAGCAGGACATACTTCCAGCATATGGGCCTGAATAATGCCTTCCTTGCCGGGCACAAAATTGTAAGTATAGTCTTCCATGAAGGAACTGCCTTTGGCACCTGGAACTCCTGCCGTCATAATCTTGATCAGGCGATCCATGGCTGCTGTTTTCCAGTCTCCTTCGCCGCCGAAGCCATACCCTTTTTCCATCAGTCTCTGTACTGCAAGGCCCGGAAGCTGTTTTAATCCGCCCAGCATACCAAAGTGGGTAACAAAAGCCTGATAATTGCCTTCTTCCAGGAATTTCTCCATGCCGATTTCAATCTGTGCCTGTACAGCCACATGTTTTCTGAACTCAGCCTCATCTCTTCCTTCCAGAGCCACCTCATATTTGCTGTAATATTCATCTACAAGCGCATTCACATCACTTTCAGATACGGCGTCAACCAGTTCCACCAGGTCATTTACATTATAGTGGTCAATTTCCCAGCCAAATTTAATCTGTGCTTCTACTTTGTCGCCTTCTGTTACGGCAACATTGTTCATATTGTCGCCAAACCGGCAAACACGGATATGAGAGGACTCCATTACACCGATGGCTGTCCGCATCCAGCTTCCCAGTTTATCCTGTACGCGTCCGTCTGCCCAGTGCCCTACGATAACCTTTCTCTCAATTCCCATTCTGCTGACAATATGCCCGTATTCTCTGTCTCCATGGGCAGACTGATTTTCGTTCATGAAGTCCATATCCATTGTATCATAGGGAATTTCTTCATTGAACTGTGTGTGCAGATGGCACAATGGTTTCTTATATTCCTGCAAACCGATGATCCACATCTTTGCAGGAGAAAATGTATGCATCCACGTGATCACGCCTGCACATTCGTCATCATTGTTTGCCTCGTTAAAAGTCTTTCTGATGGAAGCCTGATCAATCAGGGTTGGTCTGAGCACTACCTCAAAAGGCAGTTTGCCGCTTGCATTCAGCCCTTCCACAATTTTAGCAGAATGCTCCGCTACGTTCCGCAGGCATTCATCCCCATATAAATCCTGGGACCCGGTGCAAAACCAGAATTTGTAATTCTTTGCTGCTTTCATTCTTATTACCTCCTGTTATTTCTATAGATAGATTTATTATTATGTTTGATATTGCATACCATCCTGCACAGATTTTGCAGTCTGTAATTCTCTGACGGAATCCCGCTCCGTAATGTGTACATCGAATTCATAGGTTCCGTCAAAGCGTGGATTTTTTATCATTTCCAGCAGATTTTGAGCCGCTTTATAACCCAGTTTTTCCATGGGATATGGCACCGATGTAAGTTTGACCTTACCCAATACCGCCAGCTCGGAATCGTCAATGCTGGCAATGGACAAGTCCTCCGGAATACGGATGCCCATTCTGCCCAGAACTTTTGTCAATGCAAAAGCCACTTCATCATTATATGATACAAGCGCACTGCATCCTTCCAGCCGATCTCTGATTTTTTCCTGCAGTTTTGAAAAATTTTTAATATCTTCCGTGTCTATCCACAAAATCCGCGACTCGTCACAGGCAATATCCGCCTCATTCAACGCTTCCATAAACCCGGCGTAACGCAAATGTCCCTGTCCGTCGTCCAGTTTGAATATACCGGAAATTTTCCTGTGCCCTTTTTCAATCAGATATTTTGTTGCCATCTTTCCGGCCTGCTTATCATTCATGGAGACATGTGGTGCGTGCAGTTCCGGATAAAAACTGTTAATAAAAAGAACCGGAATTTTTCTGTTCTGCAGTGCCTGATAATAGGAGAGATTCATATTCGGCAATGCGCTTTTGGTAGCTTCCACAATCAGCCCTGCCACTTCATCCTTTTCCAGGATATCTTCCAGAATCGTCCGCTCTCTGTTCAGCAGGTTATTGGTAAACGCAATCTGTACGGGATATCCGCTCCGAAACAACTCATTCTCTATTACCTGTATGGTTTTTGGGAAAATATAGTTGTCCAGATAGGTCATAATCACCGCAATCCTGCTGCGTCTGCCGGAATTATCTTCATACAAATCCTGACTGATATAAGTGCCGCTTCCCCGCATCCGCTCTACAATATGTTCAGCTTCCAGAATGCCTATGGCATGCCGTACTGTCTGTCTGCTGAAACCGGACATCCTGACAAGTTCGTTTTCCGAATACATCTTTTCTCCGGGAAGTAGTTTTTTCATCTCGATCTGTTTTCGTATCCAGTCTGCAAGTTCAAGATATTTCGGTATATTTTCAGCCATTTTTCTTAAATACCCAAAAGGCTGCTTATGGGACAGCAGTCACACAAGCAGCCTTCATCCCCTTACTTAGTGTTGAGGCTCTTTCAGCCAATCAGCTCTTCTTATTTTTGGAGATTACGTCAACCGTAACGGCGCCCAGAAGTACGGCACCTTTTACGATCTTCTGAATATCTGTAGACCACCCATACAGGGACATACCATTGTTCAGAATACCCATGATGAACGCACCTACAACTGCACCTGTAATTGTACCTGCACCACCGGCTACCGCTGCACCACCAATGTAGCAAGAAGCAATGGCATCCATTTCAAATCCGTCACCGGCCTTAGGTGTGGAAGATGCATTACGTGCAGAGAGCACAATACCTGCCAGAGCGCTCAGGATGCCCATGTTTGTATATACCCAGAAGAATACTTTCTTTGTGTCAATACCGGAAAGGTTGGCTGCTTTACGGTTGCCACCCAATGCATAAATCTGACGGCCTGCAACAGTCTTGCTTGTAATGAATGCATATGCACCTACCAGAAGGGCCATGATCAGAAGTACAAAAGGAAGTCCATTGTAACGAGCCAGTTTATAGAAGAAGAACCATACGATTACAAGCATAACCGCTTCTTTTATGGCGATCTGCCACATAGGGTTGGTCGCAAAGTTATATTTCTTCTTTGTTGCAATATTTTTCATTTCGCTTAAAATCAGTACAACAGATACAACTGCTGCAACAATGATGCTGACCAGATCCAGCGTGCCTTCGCCAAACGGAATCTTAATGGTAGGAAGGAAGCCGGCACCGATGAATACAAAATTATCCGGCAAAGGTCCTTTTGTCTGTGCCTGAAGCACCGTATATGTAAGGCCGCGGCCCATCAGCATGGTTGCCAGAGTTACAACGAAAGGCGGAATGCCCAGATAAGCGATAAAGAATCCTGCAAACATACCGATAATCAAACCGATAATCAGGGCTGCAATAATTGCAAGCCACATGTTCATCTTATAGTCAACCATTACAATACCGGCAGCAGCGCCTGTTACGGCAACAACGGAACCAACGCCCAGATCGACATTACCGGTCAGTACGCAGAGCAACATACCGACTGCCAGTATCACAACGTATCCGTTCTGCATAATCAGGTTGTTGATGTTGGCGGGAGAAAGGTTTTTTCCGCCTGTCATAATAGCAAAAATTAAATAAATTGCAATCAGGGCAAGGAACATGCCGTATTGCTTCATGTCAAGATTAACTTCTTTTTTGTTATTCATTTCCATCTTCCTTTCTATTATGAGCCATAATACATTGCATAATTTTTTCCTGTGTTACTTCTTCTTTGGTCAGCTGGCCTGCGATTTCACCCTCGTTAATTACATAAACCCTGTCACATGTACCGATGATTTCCGGCATTTCGGAAGAAATAACAATCACCGCTTTACCGGCTTTTGCAAGTTCATTGATGACACAATAGATCTCGTATTTCGCACCTACGTCAATACCACGGGTAGGTTCATCCAGAATCAGTACATCCGGCTGTGTCAGCATCCACTTTGCAAGTACCACTTTCTGCTGATTACCACCGGAGAGTGAGCCGACTACCTGCTCGATGGAATTTGCCTTGATATTGATTTTCTTTTTGTATTCTTCAGCGGCAACAATCTCGTCATTGCCATTGATGACACCATGGCTGGAAAAGAATTTGGGACGGGCTGCCATCGCCATATTTTCCTTAATATCATTAATCAGTACCAGTCCATAGGTCTTACGGTCTTCAGACACATAGGCAAGTTTGTTTTCAATGGCATCTTTCACGGTCTTCAACTGTACTTCTTTTCCATTGATCTTTACACTGCCGGTAATCTTCTGTCCATAACTGTGTCCGAAAAGGCTCATGGCAAATTCTGTTCTGCCTGCCCCCATCAGCCCCGCAAGGCCCACAACCTCGCCTGATTTCACACTGATATTGATATTCTTCAACATCTGGCGGTTGCCGTCGTCGGGATGAAATACATTCCAGTTACTTACTTCAAAGATCGTATCGCCGATTTTAACCCCCTCGCGCGCCGGATACCGATTTGTAAGTTCACGTCCCACCATACCTTTGATAATACGGTCTTCAGTAAATTCATCCACACCTTTGATTATCGTCTCGATAGACTGACCGTCACGAATAACAGTAACCGCATCACATACATATTCGATTTCGTTCAGCTTATGGGAGATAATAATACAGGTAACGCCCTGCCTTTTGAGTTCCAGCATGATATCAAGCAGCTTCCGGCTCTCCTCGTCATTCAGAGCAGCGGTAGGCTCATCCAGGATCAGAAGTTCCACTTTCTTCGCCATCGCTTTTGCAATTTCAATCAACTGCTGTTTGCCAACACCGAGGGTGCTCACCTGTACATTGACATCTTCATGTTCCAGACCAACTTTTTCAAGCATTTCCTGAGCTTTTTTCCTTGTCTTTGTCCAGTCGATGATTCCCTTTGCAGATGTCTGTTCATTACCCAGGAATACATTTTCCGCTACAGAGAGGTTTGGACTAAGCGCAAGTTCCTGATGAATGATTACGATGCCCTTTGCTTCACTGTCGCGCAGGTTGTGGAAATTACAGGTTTCGCCTTTGTATACGATGTCACCTGAATATGTACCATGCGGATAAACGCCTGACAGGACATTCATCAGCGTGGATTTCCCGGCGCCGTTTTCACCGCACAACGCATGAATTTCGCCGCGTTTTACTTTCAGATTAACATCATTCAAAGCCTTAACGCCCGAAAATTCTTTCGTAATATGATTCATCTCCAAGATGTAATCCGACATTTTCTCAGCTCCTTTTCTTTGATTTCTTATCTTATGATTCTATGAATCCTTTCACGGATTCAAAAAGGGCGGCAGCTTTTCCTGCCGCCACCCTATCATAACTTATTTTAATTACAGCTCCGATATAACCGGATTATTCAGCCAACTGCTCTTCTGTGTAATATCCGCCGTCAACAATGATTTCTTTATAGTTGTCTTTGTCAACTGCAACCGGGGTGCACAGATAAGAAGGAACTACGATCACGTTGTTGTTGTACTGCTCTGTGTCGTTGATTTCAGGTTCTTCACCTTCCAGAACTGCCTGAACCATCTTTACACATTTCTCAGCAAGGAGACGTGTATCTTTGTAGATAGACATTGTCTGAGAACCGGAAATGATATTCTTTGTAGCCATCAGTTCTGCATCCTGTCCTGTAATCAGCGGCCAGTTGTCTGCTGTGTAGCCGGCACCTTCCAGAGCTGCCTTGCAGCCATATGCGAAACCGTCAAATGCTGTTGCGCAGATGTCAAGATCTTCGTCGGCATAGAAACCTGTCAGATAGTTTTCGCAGTTCTGCTGTGCTGTTTCCTGGGACCATCTCAGAATACATGTGTCATCGAAAGATGTTCTGCCGGACTTGCAAACCAGAGTTCCTTTGTCCAGATACGGCTGAAGAACTTCCATCAAACCGTCATATAACATATGAGCGTTGTTGTCATCAGGAGAACCCATGAAGAACTCGATTGTATAAGTCTCTGTTGTGTTGGCAAGGTCTTTCTTCTCTTCGATATATTTACCGATTGCGGTACCAACACCCTTGTTATCAAATGTTGCGTAATAGGAAACTGCATCAGTATCCATCAGCAGACGGTCATATGCGATAATCGGAATACCTGCTTCCTTAGCCTGTGCTTCTACGTTAACCAGTGCGGAAGAGTCGATGGAAGCGATAACCAGGCAGTTAGCGCCACTGGCGATCATGTTCTCAATCTGAGAAACCTGTGCCTGTACATCATCCTCTGCATACTGAAGATCCACTTCATAACCAAGAGATTCCAACTGTGCCTTCATGTTAGCACCGTCGTTGATCCATCTTTCGGAAGACTGTGTAGGCATTGCCACGCCAACCTTCTTGCCGTTTGCTTCTGCAGCGGGTGCTGCTGCTTCTGCATCTGCAGCCGGTGCATCTGCCTCTGCCGCCGGTGCATCTGCTGCCGGTGCCGATGTAGACTCACTACCAGTACTGCCGCAACCTGTCAACAGAGTTGCAACCATTGCTACGCTGAGCAATGCGCCTAAAAGTTTCTTTTTCATGTCTTTTCCTCCCTGCATGATAATTTTTTGAAAAAGTTGTATTTACAATCCATACAAGTTGTATGGTTTTGTACGTTTTGATTTCTTTTTTCAGTTTTGCATCATTTCTCGGCTCAATCCTTTGTGCGTTTTGTATATTTTTTAATTATTCTTTCGCACTCAGGCAGTCATCTTTTCTGTGACAAGTGTCAAAATGGATTTCTCGTGTATTAATATCATATAGTAATGCTGCATATTTGTCAATACTTTTTATGAAAAAATGTGTACATTTCGCCAGAGTTGTATCAATACAACTTGCCCGATATATGCATCGTTTGTATTACATCGTTTTCTGCTTGTTTTCCAGTCTTATTTGCTTGTTCTCCAGTCTTATTTTCAGGAATCTGCTTCTTCAGACTCAGCAGCCATTTCACTGCTTCCCTGTCTTTCCACAGTTTCTTCTATATCACTTCCCGCCGCAACAGTTCTCACCTGTTTTTCAGCTTCCGCTGCATCGATGACAGGCGCCTCTGCCTCCCCATCGCCTGCATCCATTGCACCACCTACATATTTCCCCTGCAGCAGGTCCCTGCCGGAAAAAAACAGGAGCAATAAACCGATGACCGCAAAGGCAATCATAAATGCACCGAGAAAATACTTGTCCCGGCCTTCTCCGCCAACGACACCGTCAATCAGACCATAGGACAAATAGATAACATATGCGCCCACCAACACCCTGATTGTCAGCGAAAATTTAGGCGGCAAATATTGAGTCGGAATCTTCCCATCCGCGTTTGTGTATTTTTTTGTCATGTTGTTACCTCCGTTTTGATTTTTGTACTGTATTGCACAACTATGATTATCAGTATAACAAATACGGTCATTTTCTACAATGTCCGGTTGCTGTTTTCAGAATTCCGCATTTGCTATGTACACACTTCTTAAAAACATAGAATAATCTATGTATATGATAAGAGAAATCACACTTCATACTATAGAATATAAAAATGGATATTTTTCCAGCGTTTCTTGACAAAGTAAAAAAACAAGCGTATCATGCAACTAAACAGTAGTTGCAAGGAGGTGAGGCTTTGTATAATGAGCAAATTTGAAAAGGCAAAAGAACGCATAAGATTAAAACCCAAAAATTATACATATACTGAAGCCAAAGCCCTGCTGTCGCAGATGGGTTTTATTGAACATAATAAAGGAAAAACATCTGGTTCCAGAGTAAAGTTTTACAGAATCACTGACCAGAAAATTATTTTGTTACACAAACCACATCCTGATGATGTTATGGATCCTGGCGCAGTAAAAGATTTATTGGAGTTTCTGCTTAATTTGGGGGAATTATAAACTATGGCAAAAAATAATATATTGGAATATAAAGGTTATCATACTAAAGTAGAATTTGATTCAGAAAACTTTATACTCAGAGGCAAAATAGAGGGCATCAACGATTTTGTAAATTTTGAATGTGAAAATATGAAAGATGTAGAAAACGAGTTTCATGAAGCAGTAGACGATTACCTGGAATTCTGCAAAGAAGTAGGTAAAGAACCCGATAAAGAATATAAGGGAACTTTCAATGTTCGTATTGATCCGGACCTGCATAAAAAATTGGCTCATTTAGCCGCTAAAAATGGCGATACATTAAATGCTTCTGTTGAAAAAGCCATCCGGGAATATGTTTCGGAAGATCATAAAACAGAAAAGCACTTGCAGAATACAATTAAAATATTGGCTGAAGCCTTGAAAACCAAATCAACATATCAATATGATAAGCAATTATTGCATCCAAATTCTAAAATTATAAGATTTAACAATAACATAAATATGAAATATAGCGAGGAGATGAGGAATTAATGATTCAAAATCTAGCAGATTGCTTTGCTTCTGAACAAGAATTTTACCTGGATAAAATTACTTATAACAGAATTGATAAAAGCAATGAGCCAAAAGAGTATTTACTGAATTGTACTGACAATATTGATGTGGAAGTTAACAAAGATATTGTAAAATTAACAGTAAACCGCGTTTTACAATTTGAACCTCGGGAGATTTTTGAACTTTCCATATCATTTGGCGCAATTCTCAAATTTAAAAAAGAGAAAAAAGAGGCATATGACTGGCAAAAAATAAATCTTGCAGAAGAATTCCGGGAAAATGGAGAATTTGTACTTGGAAATTTAATGCAGCGAATCTCCCTGTTAGTTGCAGAAATCACCTCCTCATACGGTCAGTCTCCTCTCATCCTGTTTCCGGGAATTGCACCAAAGAACAACTGAATATAAAGCACTCAAAAAAAGCTCCCTGTGTGGCGGCAGTTCATCAGCCAGAATCTACCACGATACAGGGAGTATTGTTATGTGTAAAATGCAGCATGTAAGATGACCTGTATCAAACAGATGCCGCTCATCTAAGCCCGTTTTGTCCCAAACAGACTTACGCCCTATTGTTTATCCCTCCGTCCGGTGTTATACTGTTAACAATATTAAATCATACATAATGAAAGGAAGATCAATCAAATGAAAACAAAAATGCTGACACTTTTCCTGACTCTGTTTATCCTGCTGGGTCTGACTGGCTGCGGAAGCGGAAAGGACCTGCCCATGGAAGTCACTCTGGATGGGTATACCGTTGTACTGGGAGAAACCACCATACAAGATATCGTTGATCTGGGTTATGAACCTCATCTGGAACGGCTCCCTGACGTGGCAAGCGACGGTGACAAATATATCAGCTTTTATTACAGTCTGGACAGAGGCGCCGGCGACCAGTTCTGGGTCTGGGTTTGTGTACCGTGGAGCGGCAATTCCGACATTAGCAGTGAAACAACCCTTTCCCTCACGGAAGGTATTATAAAATCCGTCACATTCTCCAAAGGTTCCACGGAAAAAATATCAGCTTCTTACAACGGAATGGATATTCAGGAATTGAGTTTTGAATACGCTATCGACGAATGGGGCGCAAAGGAAAACGACAAAACTACAATAAAAGCCTACAAAGCCGATTTGAAAAAAGGTTATCTGTCAATGGAAGCAGAAAGCACACTTGACGAAGAACTGTATGAATTGACCGTCAGCCTGTCGCAGAAACAGTTTGACAGCATGCAGTAACATTTCAGCCAGAATACGAACAGGAGATTGAACATGTCAGAAATTCCTTCAAGATGTTCGGCACCTTACGACCATATTTCCATATTGAATATGAACAGAATCATTCAGGATGCCAAATCCGCTCAAAACATTCTGTCATTGAACAGGCCCGCTTTCATAGGTACGGCACAGTCTCCGCAGGGGCGGCGTCCGCTGCCCCAGACTCCGCCGCCGCGAAACAGGCCGATACAGTCTGCGGCGATGCAGCAACGCTCTCCATTTCAATCATCACCAGTGCAGATGACAGCTTTTCAGGCATCGCCGATGCAGATGTCACCCTTCCAGACACCGCCAATGCAGATGTCGCCCTTTCAGACGCCGCCAATGCAGATGTCACCCTTTCAGACACCGCCAATGCAGATGTCGCCTTTTCAGACGCCGCCAATGCAGATGTCGCAACCGCTTCAGATGGCAGCTTTGCTGACACCACTGCTGGGCGAATCGTTGATGCAGGCATCACAGTCGTATCAGACAGCGCAGCCGCAAACAATGCCTTCGTCACAGGTTCCGCCAACGCAACTGGCACCTCCATCACAGGTCCCGCCAATGCAAACCACGGCAGCGCTTCAGGCGCCACCGGAACAAGCGCTGCCAGGACAGGCGCGTACTACGTCACAATCAGTGACAGAAATCGTTGTACCGAGACTGGTCAATCAGATACGAAAAGGTCAGAAAGTTTCTCTGGATCCGGCAAATGAAGTCCGTGAAATCAAGGTCTGCCTTGGCTGGAATGTGGACAATCCTCATTGTGATATTGATGTGTCTGCATTTATACTCGGAGCCGATGGCAATGTGCCGGGAGATGACTGGTTTGTTTTTTATGGTCAGGAATACAGTCCTGACAAAAGTGTTTTCTTTTCTCCGTCCGGCGCGCCTGACCGTCAGTATATTTCTGTTAACTTTAACAAACTGAACCCTCTGGCAAAGAAAATTGTCTTTGTCCTTACCATAAACGACGCCATTCCAAATCAACTGAATTTCAGCATGGTAAAGGATGCCTATGTCCGGATATTAAACGCTGCCAGCGGGCAGGAACTTGTCAGCTTTCAGATGACAGATTATTATTCGAATGTTATCTCTATGATGATCTGTGAAGTATATATGCACAACGGAATCTGGAAATGCAATGCCGTTGGAAACGGCGTTGCCAGAGATCTTGCCGGCTTATGTGAATTATATGGCGTTTCGTTGATTTGACACAGGAGGAAATACAATGCTTACATTTGAGACAGTAAATGAATTGACTTTAAAAGTGACCTGTACCGGAAATGATGTTCTGATTACCAAAGCCGGTGCTTTTATTGCAGGCGAAAGTGCAGGTAGCAAAAACTACAAATTTGAAAAATTACTGCTTGGCCCCCAGGGCAATTTCGCCCAGGCAGCCTTTGGTTCCCTGATGCGCCGTGTTACAGGAGAGAATATTCCTCTGATGAAAGCAACCATGTCCGGCGACAGTGTTACCTACTATGCCAATTTTGGCAAACATATTGTCGTTTACAAACTGGATATGGGAGAAGTCATTTCTGTGGAATCCGAAAATATACTGGCCTTTACCCAGGACTGTAATTACAGCGTCCGCTTTATAGGAGTCGGCGTCCTGTCACAGAAAGGCCTGGCAACCACCACGCTGACCGGCAACGGAAACAACGCATATGTAGCTATTTTGTCTGACGGCAATCCCATCGTATTAAGTAATATCGGAAACGGCAATACCCTTTCTGTGGATCCGGATGCAGTCATCTGCTGGATGAGCCGCCACGGCTATGGGGATCCTCAAATCAGCGCAGATTTATCCTGGAAAACCTTTATCGGACAACATTCAGGTGAATCTTACGCCTTTGAATGGGCATGCAACCAGCCTGTAACTGTATTGGTACAACCTTCCGAACGCAGCGGCGGGATACAGGTTGCAATTGACTGATCAACAACTGATTGCAGAACAGCGAACATATAACAAACTACTCTTTTTATGATGCAAAAGTTGTGGTCATTTAAAACCACATGAAAAAAACGGCAGCCGCTGCTCATTTGCGACTGCCGTTTCCCATTTCTTATTATGTAACATTCATTTTGTCAAACAAATCAGGCACTCCGTTTCATGACTCTTCTCATCATGCCTTCTTCGCTTCTTTTACCTTCGCAAATACAGCCTGCAATACAATAAAGAAGCAGAGCAATATAGCTGTGATAATGTTCGCCCAGGAACTGATCAGTTTCCCATTTGTCTTTACCAGGCTGGAAATCGTACCATTAATCAGCACCCCAAACAGAGAGCCAATCACATTACCCACACCACCGGTCAGAAGCGTACCGCCAATTACGGATGAGGATATGGCATCCATCTCCATACCGCTGGCCTGTTGGGTCGTACCGCACATGGTATTCAGGCAGTAGCAAATGCCGCCGATAGAAGTCAAAAAGCTGTTCAGTACGTATGCCCGCATCGTCACGGATTTTACGTTCAGCCCCATCAGAGCGGCAGACTGCTGGTTGCCGCCCACCGCATACAGGCTGCGCCCGAAACGGGTATATCGGAGCATCAGGAAAATCAGAACCACGATCAGCAATGCCACAACAACCGATGCACGGATATAGGGAACCTGGAAAACCCCCTTCTTATTTACATAACCGCCGAATGGGATATTGATTTTCGTGCTGGACAATCTGGTAAACAGAGGATCACTGACAATACTTACCTGATCGGTACAGAGCACTGCTGTCATACCTCTGGCAAAAAACATACCTGCCATAGTTACAATAAAGGGCTGTATTTTCAAATACGCCACGCAGAATCCCTGTGCCAGGCCAAACACCAGACCAATCGCCAGTACAAGTACCATCAGAACGGAACTGCTCATGCCCCAGTGCTCAATCCCCACTGCGAGAAGCATACAGTCCACAGCAACAAGAGATCCAACGGAAATATCAATACCGCCTGTCAGCATAACACAGGTCATCCCACTGGCAACGCAGATCAGGCCCGCATTGTTAATCAGAATATTCAAAAATGTCTGCATATGGGCAAATCCCTTACCGGAATAGATCATACAGCCGCCCAGATACATTACAAAAAACAGTACGATGGTAATTAAAAGCAGTACACTGTTGCCGTTCAGTTTTGTTTTTTTCATGCTGCTTTCGCCTCCTTTGCTGCTTTTCTGGCGGATATCTTCTTAAAGTAATCCTTGACAGGCTCAGCCTGCAGAACAACAATCAGAATAACAACGATTGCCTTAAATACCGGCGCCTGTGCAGAAGATATTCCCAGCGCATACATCGTCGTTGTAATTGCCTGTATTGTATAAGCACCAATGAGTGAACCGGCCAGATTAAACTTACCGCCCCCCAGACTGTTTCCTCCCAGCGCAACTGACAGAATCGCATCCAGTTCCATATTCAGACCGATATTGTTCGTATCTGCGGAATAAATGCGCGAGGTAGCTGTCAGACCGGCAATACCGGCACAAAGCCCGCAAATCACATAGGTAATCAGAATAATCTTGGAAGAATTAAAACCGGAAATCCTTGCCGCCTTTTTATTAATACCTACACTCTGGATAAAAGTCCCCAATGCTGTAAAGCGCAGTACCAGCGCCGCAATCAAAATACAGACCGCCGCAATCAGAATCGGTGTGGGAAGGATACCCACATAAGAACCGAATACCTGGAAGGAAGGCACACGCACATACACAATCTGGCTGTTGCACAGCAGCAAACCAATGGCCCGGCCCGCAGACCATAAAATCAGCGTCGCCACCATGGGCTGGATATTCAGATAAGCTACCAGGAAACCATTGAACAGGCCGCATACACATGCAACCAGAACACCGCCCAAAAGTCCCACCCAGAGAGGCAGGGCATAGGAATTGGCACGAGCCACTCCATATCCTGCAAGCAGCATACAACAGAAACCACCGGAAAGGCTCATAACAGATCCAACAGAAATATCTGTGCCGGCAGAAGATGATACAACCAGCGTCATACCAATGGCCAGAATCGCAACTTCACTGCCGCGGTTCAGAACATCAATCAGACGTCCATATAAAACATCATTTTTAATAGCGATCTGAAAAAATGAAAGGGGTGCATTGCCACATGCAATATCATAGATTACATTGATCAGCATAACCAGTATCATACTGAAAATCGGCAGAAATAATTGTTTTTTCGTTAAATTTTTCAAACTACTCACTTGCTCCACCTCCTGCAATAGCCTTCATGACACCTTCCTGGCTCATTTCGTCTGCCGTTATCTCTCCAACCTTGGAACCATCGCGCAGAACTGCCATTCGGTTACAGGTACGCAGCATTTCTTCAATCTCAGAAGAAATAAAGATCAGACTCTTTCCTTCCTGTGCCAATTTGATAACCAGCTTCTGGATTTCTGTTTTCGTACCAATGTCAATACCTCTCGTAGGTTCATCCAATACCAGGAAATCCGGATCTGTCGCCAGCCATCTGGCAAGAATCGCCTTCTGCTGGTTTCCACCTGAAAGCTGTTTAATCAATGTATCACGGGTTGCCGTTTTAATACTGAGCATTTCTATGTATTGATCAGCAATTTCAATCTGTTTTGCCATAGGTATTCTTTTAAAAATACCTGCCTTCGCCTGCATTGCGAGAATGATATTTTCTCTAACGGATAAGTCTCCGATAATACCTTCTGCCTTCCTGTCATCCGGCAAAAGGCCCATCCCCAGATTCATTGCATCAATGGGATTTTTAATCTTTGCCTCTTTTCCGTTCACCTTGAGCGTACCGGTCTGTGCACGGTCTGCGCCGTAAATTGTTCTGGCCAGTTCGCTTCTTCCGCTTCCCAGAAGACCCGTCAGCCCCACTACCTCGCCTTTATGTATATCCAGGTCAAAGGGTTTGATTTTCCCGGCATGGCTCAGGCCTCTCGCCTCAATTTCCAGAGGCGCATCCGACATATTGCCGCTGCCCTCCGGCTTAATGGAGGCCAGATCGTCAAAATCTTTTCCCATCATAGCCGCCACCAGCTTCACCCTGGGCAGCTCCTCAACCGTGTATTCTCCTACCAGCGTTCCGTTCCGCAATACCGTAATGCCATCACACACCTCATACACCTGCTCCAGGAAATGAGTAACGAATACAATCCCGACTCCCTGTTCTCTCAGAGAACGCATCATCTTAAACAGCATTTCAACTTCTTTATCATCCAGCGAAGATGTGGGTTCATCCAGAATCAGAACTTTACTTTTCATATCAACAGCACGGGCAATCGCAATCATCTGCTGCAATGCCAGTGAATAATTTTCCAGATTTTGTGTGACTTCAATGTCAAGATCCAGATCTTTCATAAGCTGCGCTGCCATCTGGTTCATCTTACGGCGGTCAACCGTCTTAATCTTTGTCAGAGGTTCCCGGCCAATATACAGGTTTTCTGCAACCGACAGGTTCGGGCACAGGTTCACCTCCTGATATACTGTAGAGATCCCCTTATGTTGCGCATCCATCGTATCCTTATTGACAATGGGCCCTTCAATTCCATCTACATGAATCTCTCCGGCCTCAAACTTGTTTACACCTGTCAGGCACTTAATCAATGTGGACTTACCGGCGCCGTTCTCCCCCATCAATGCCCGGATTTCGCCCTTGCGCAATGTAAAATCCACATTGTCCAGAGCTTTTACTCCAGGGAACGTCATACAGATACCCCGCATTGTCAAAGCGATATTACTATCCATCCTTCTACCTCCTGCCTTACATTTCCCCATCATACTACAGCATTTATCATGCGTTTAGAAATATAGGGAGGGATTCCTGAAGGATTCCCTCCCTATATAATACCAGAACCTGTTCTATCTTAGTAAGCGCGGCCTGCTAAAATTTCTTCTGTCATTGTTGTAGCATGCTGGCTTTCAATTCCAGGTGCAACAAATGCTTCATCATTTACCAGTGTGGTAGCCTCATAATCTTCGCCGTTCTGCATTTTCTGGATAACTTCTGCAACAACTGCTGCCTGAATCGGGTTACACTCTACGTTGCAGTTGATCTTTCCATCCAGTGTATACTGAAGTCCGTCATGAGTAGCATCGAAGGAGATGATGATAACGTCGCCATCAACACCATATTTGATGCCTGCTGCGTCCATTGCGTCCATTGCGCCATATGCTTCATTATCGTTGTGGCATACAACTACATTGAACTGGCCTTCATAAGATTTAATGAAGGATTCCATAACTTCCTGTCCGCCATCCTGTGTGAAATCACCGGACTGAGAATCAAGAATCTCCCATTCGCTGTGCTCTTTTGCAACTTCGTTGAAGCCTTCGGAACGTCCCAGTGTTGCGGAAGCGCCTACAGAGCCTTCAATCACAAGAATCTTTGCTTCCTTGCCATCCAGGTATTCTGCCAGCCAGTTACCTGCTGTAATACCTTCGTTCTTTGTGTTGGTACCTACCCACGCATCATACATAGAAGCGTCTGCTGCAATCTCACGGTCAGCGATGATCACCGGGATGCCTGCATCCTGTGCTTCCTGAAGTACTGTATCCCATCCTGCTGTCTCAATCGGAGCAATCACGATATAGTCAAGCTGCTGTGTAATAAAGTTACGAACTGCTTCCAACTGTGCTGCGTTGTCATTATCACAGTCGATCAGGCTCAGTTCATATCCGTTTGCTTCGCAGAATACGTCCTGGTAATTCTGTGTATTGGCTGTACGCCAGTCAGATTCATGTCCAACCTGTGCATAACCAACTGTAATTACATCACCGCTTGCTGCCGGTGCCGCTGCCTCTCCGTCGTCTGCTGCTGCATCCTCTGCAGGTGCTGCATCTTCTGCAGGTGCTGCGTCTTCTGTCGCCGGTGCATCTGCTGCCGGTGCTGATGTATTATCTGCGCCGCCGCATCCTGCTGCTACTGCTGCAACCATAGCTGTCGCAAGCAATACTGCCAGTTTCTTTCTTAACATGTCAAATATCCTCCCTTTCTTATCCGGCGTTGTCGCCGTTCTGTAATTCTATTTTTTCATAAAGTCTGTCAGCAGTCAATGAAAGTTTGGCCGTTTTTTCAGGTTTGTCACTATATCCAATACAGGTTTATTTTAAATTTTTAATAAACAATACAGATTTTTGTTTTTGTTCATTTTTGTTTTCTAAATGGGTATTTTTTTATGAATTTTGCTCTTTTTTACTACAAATAACCTTAAAAATTTACACATTATTCCATCCTTCTTTTTTGTCACTTTTCTTATTTGTTCATAATTTGTTCATTTTTCATTCTTTTTCCAGCCTTTATTTGCCAAAAAAAATACAGGCCCCTGAGAAAAACTTATCAGTACGCCTGGCATTCGGGAAATTTTTATGATTTCTTTCTGGCAGGATATGTGCTATAAAGAATAAAGAATCAGATAACGATGGTTTCGTCTGCATGTTTACAAAAACAATCCTGAAAGAGAGAAAATACCCATGCCGCCAAAGTATATCCGCCTGGCCAATATATTACGGGAAGAAATCCTGAAAAACACAGGCAATATATACAAACTTCCTTCCGAAAACAGCCTTTGCAGCCAATACCGGATAAGCCGTCAGACAGTCCGAACTGCACTGCAGGTCCTGGCCGGGGAAGGACTGATTGAAAAACGTTGTGGCAGCGGTTCCTGGGCCACCGGCCTGGGCGCCATGAAAAACCGGATTGCCCTGATTGTCAATCAGGCGGAAGAATATACGGCCCCTTCCCTTCTGTCAGATATGAAATCCATTCTCAGAGAAAAAGGATATACCACGGATGTATATTCCACCGGTTTCAAAATTGCCGAAGAACGAAACATTCTGGAAGCACTGACTGCCTCTTCCATCAGAGGCATGATTGTGCAGGGCACAAAAACGGCCTTGCCCAATCCCAATCTGGATCTCTTTGAACGGCTGCGCAAACGAGGGGTGGCTATTTGCTTTATTAAAGGGCACTATCCGGCCTTTCCGGCCTCTGTCTATATCCGGGATGACAATTATTATGGAGGTTATCTGCTGGGAAAATATCTGATTCGAAAAGGACACGCCCGAATTGGGGGAATATTCCAGATTGACGATTTGCCGGGACTTGAACGGTATCAGGGTTTCACGGCCGCACTGAGAGATTTCAGCATTCCCGTTTCCGATGAGCTGATCACCTGGTATACTTCTGCCGACCTGGAGGCGCTGGAAAGCCGGTCCGATACCGGATTTCTGACTGCTTTTATCCGCAGATACGCCCCGGTCTGTTCTGCCCTGATCTGCCAGAATGATGAAATCGCCTATTGGCTGATCAGAGAACTGCAATATGCAAATATCCGGGTTCCGGAGGATATTTCTGTCGTGTCCTTTGACAACAGCTATATGAGTGAGCTGGGTTCCGTTCGAATTACTTCCCTCTCACACAAAGAACATGAGATGGGAACTGCCGCCGCCTCCATTCTGCTGCGTATGATACACGGAGAATCTGTTTTTTCGGAAGAGCTGTCATGGAGACTGGTTGAAAAGGAAAGTGACACAGTATGGGTGGAGCAGGGAAATAAGCACCGGCATGAAACCTGACTATCCCCATATTTGTACCACAGATAACAAACATCGGATATTTTCGCATTGTTTTTTAATGCTTTATAAGCAATCATAGTTCTGTGTTGCGCTTTTGCAGAGTAGTCAGGGCAACTTCCTCCCTACCCTTTCCCACCACCCCGATACTCCCTCGGTGTGCATCCCTGTGTCTTTTTAAACACAAAGCTGAAATAATGCGGGTCCCGAAACCCCACTTCCGACGCAATCTCACCCGTATGCTTTTCTGTCTGGCGGAGCAGTTGTTTCGCCTGTTCCATGCGTTTCTGTGTGATATACTCCGTAAATGTCATTTTCATTTCCTGGCTGAATACCGTACTGAAATAATTGGCGCTGACTTCCACTGCACCGGCTACCTCATTCAATGAAATGGATTCCTTCATATAGTTTTCATCTATATATCCCATTGCTTTTTTAATCAGTTTCTTCCCCTGGCTGTCCATGGCACGGTTGCTCAGTTCAATGGCACGCTGCAACAGTTCCTGCATATAAGGTTTCATTTCCTCCACGCTCAGTCCCGCGCTCATCATCGTGTCCGAACAGGTATCTTTCAGTAGTTCTTCCTGCTGAAATCCCAGCTTTTCCACAAATGCGATGGTTGTAAAGCGGATACTGAGCATCAGATAATCCCGGAACATTCTGGATTGCAGTGCCTGCTTCTGGCTCTCAAGATAGCCGTCTACAAAGTCTTCAATTTCCTCCAACTGTCCCCGCATGAGAAATCCCCGGATAATTTCCGGATCTGCTTTCGCAATATCCACACCGCCCAGAAAACCGCCATCTCTCTCCTGGCGGAAACCAGGTAACGCATCGTTTTCCATCGTCAGGATATGCTGTCCCGGTTTCAGAAAGCGATAAGACATCATATGATTCACCTTGCTGTAAACCTGTGGCAGCATACTCAGGCGCGCCACCGGCTCACCAATGGCCAGATACCACTCCATCTCCCCGTCATCACCGGAACAGATATTGACAATATGTTCCTGACAACGTTTGCGCAGTTCCTCCATCTGCGCTTCCTCGCCCTTCATGAGAATGCCATACGTATTAATATTCCAGCGAAACATAAGATACTCCGGATAACGCAGAAAATAACGGGTCAGTTCTTCCCGTTTCCCTGCAATCAGGCGGGAATCCTGGCTGCGTTCCTGCATATCCCGTTTTTCCCACAGGCTGACCATTGCCAGATTGTAGCCCTCCGCGTCCATCTCCAGAGAGAGCCGCTGAGCCTGCTCATAAATCTCCTGCACGGAAAGATGCCCTTCAAATACTTTTTCAAAAAAATTTCTTCTGGAAAACTGTTCATACTCCAGCATCTCTTCTTTGAACTTATCCAGATACCCTTCCTGTTCTCTCTGATTCTCAATCTTTTCACGTATTTCCACCAGCACTTTCTGAAGAGCAGACCGGGTTATTGGCTTTAGCAAATATTGCTCCACCCCCACAGAAATCGCCTGTCTGGCATATTCAAAATCATCATACCCGCTGATAATGAGAATTTTCATCTGGGGAAATTCTGCGCTGACGATTCTGGATAACGCCAGCCCGTCCATAAACGGCATTTTAATATCTGTAATCAACAAATCCGGCTTCACCTTCCGGATCAGCGGCAAAGCCATCTCACCATCCCCGGCTTCACCTGCAAACTGATACCCATACTGCTGCCACAAAATATTATCCCGCAGCCCTTCTCTGACAATGCTCTCATCTTCTACCAGAAAAACTTTTAACATATATACGCCTCCTCTGTGCGGGATTTCCATTGTTCCCTGCCTTATCATACGCCTCCCATATGAGCGGAGAAGCACATGCTTTAATAAGTTCTGCTCTCCAGATATCCGGATACATTTCTCTGGGTAAATACCATTTCTTCCACCATATATACCTTTTCCAGAGGCTCCCCCCGCTCCAGCTTCTGTATTACCATATCCAAATATTCGCCCTGTTCCGGATTGCATTCTATATCCACATTGATTTTACCAGCCTGCACAAGTTTCAGCGCATCCCGCACGGCATCAAAAGAAATAATGATAATGTCCCCTCCTACGCCGGTGGTCAGCCCCGCTTCCTCGATGGCCTCTATAGCGCCAAAAGTCATATCATCATTCTGAGACACCACCACATCAATATCCGCATAGGTTTTCAGGAACTGCTCCATAACCTCTTTGCCCTTGGCGGTCGTAAAATCCCCTGTCTGTCTGTCCAGAATATGCCAGTTACCATGTTGGGCGGCAATGGACTCAAATCCCGCCGTCCTTTCCAGTTCTGATGAGGACCCCAGCGTCCCCTGTAAGACAACAATATTGATATCGTCGTGCAATCTGTTCTTTTCTTTCAGATCGCCTTCCAGCCATCTTGCGGCTTTCTCCCCTTCTTTGGTCACATCCGTGCAGATCCGTGTGGCATACAGAGATTCGTCCACATTTGCCATGCGATCCATCAAAATCACCGGTATTCCGGCATCCCTTGCCTCTTCCAGCACCGTGTCCCAGCCATCTTCCGTTATTGGGGAAAACACAATATAATCTACCCTCTGGGAAATATAGCTGCGGATTGCCTTAATCTGATTTTCCTGTTTTTGTCTGGCATTATCAGAAATCAGAAAATATCCCTTTTCCTTTGTCAAAGCCCGCTCCACAGAAGCAGTGTTAGCTGTCCGCCATATGGATTCGCTGCCAATCTGTGAAAAGCCCACAATAATCAGCTCTCCGTTATCCTGTATGCGGGCATGTCCCTCCGGCTCATCCGTTTCTCTGGGGACAATATCCCGAAACACACCACAGCCCCCCTGTGTCAGCAACAACAGCGTTGCCATTAGAACCGCTCCTGCCTGTTTCCATTTACCTTTGCCCATTTTTACCGTCCCATCTCTCCTGCCTGTTGTATACATTTCATCGGAATTGTTATACTCACGCAGGTCCCCTTATATTTGACAGAATCAATCTGCATCCCATACTGAGGCCCAAAATTCATACGAATCCGCTCGTTCACATTTGCCAGGCCAAACCCTTTTTCCGTTTCCTGACATGGTTTCATAATTTCCTCACGCAGTTTCAAAAGTTCCTGTTCTTCCATCCCCACACCATTATCCCGTACAAGAAAACGGATCAGATTCCCTTCTCTTGTTCCTATCACTTCAATTCTACCCTCTGCCCGTTTATACTTGATGCCATGGTACAGGGAATTTTCCACAAGAGGCTGGAGGGTCAGTTTTAATATTTTGTACTGATACAACTCCGGATCAATGGAAATATCAAATTTTAAAATATCACTGTAACGCACTTGCTGAATTTCCAGATAACTCCGAATATGGAGTTCTTCTTCCTGTATAGTGATGAACTCCTGCCCTCTGCTCAATACCAGCCGGAAAAATTCAGACAGGGAAACAACAATATTCACCGCTTTTTCCAGCTCATTTCCCTCAATCAGCCATACCACCGTATCCAGTGTATTGTACAGGAAATGGGGATTGATCTGTTCCTGCAAAAGGCGCAGTTCCGCATGCCGCATTTTTCGTTCATCCTCTTTGATCTGGCTGATCATAATTCTCAACTTTTCCGCCATATCATCCACACTGTCAGAAAGCACACGAATCTCATCCTGACTGTCAACCCGCGCACGGACGGTGAATTCTCCCTTTGCAATCCGTTCCGTCACCCTGCAAAGCCGCTCCAGGGGATTGGTAATGCTTTTCAGAATCAGGGAGGAAATCAACGCCGCAAGCAGCACCATTCCCGCAATCAGGCCGATACAGAGCCTGATAAAAGCGCTGGCCTGTTCATTTAACTGCTGTGTCAGACTTTCAATGCTCTTTGTCTGATAATAAATGTAATACTGCACATCATCCTGAATCAGCTCCGTCAGAATATAGATATTATTATCCAGCATTTCCATATTTTCATCATATCTGCCGCCCCGTTCCACATTGGCTCTCACATCGTCTATCCGCTCCTCCAGCGTATCAATATTGCGCAGCAGGCTTTCCAGCCATAACTGACTTTCCCGGTCCGTAGTAATGGCCATCAGGTTTGTAAAATCAGTGCGCAGCTCCGCAATCAGCGCATAGGGATCCTGCAGTTTCCCGTCATCCTGTATACTGTCAAACGAAGTGTATCCAACCGCCAGTTTGTAAATACTCTCATCCAGTTCCTCTTTAAAATCCAGATTATAATTGTTGGCCACAGTCATATTACTGACAATCGTGTCATATGCGCTCCGGTAATTCTCCAGTGCCGTAATCAGATACAGTGCAATACCCAGCAATGGAATGATGGCAACCAGAACAAGCAGTATAATTTTCATTTTCAACGGATACTTAACATTTGTATTTGTCTGCCACTTTGCCATGGTATCGCCCTCCTGCCGGTTTCCTTCTCCATTTTCCACCAAAAAATCCTTTCCGTCAATGTGCTAATGTCTTTTCTTTACACATATATTTTTCTAAAGAACCGCAAGGCACTAATTCTATGAAACATTTTTTGAAAAAGCGGCGTTTCACCAGAGTGGCCGCACTGATTATGACTGTACTCTTGTCAGTCTCTCTTTTTGCAGGCGTCCAGGCATACCGTTTTCACAGCTTCACGGATGCACTGTTTTGCCAGGAGCTGGAAAATGACACTCTGAGCATGCACTACATACTGGCATGGCCGGAAAATTATGGAATACCCGGGGATACGGCTCACTTGTCCACCTACGACAAAGAGACGCAAAAACAGGCATATCTGCAACTGTCCCGGTACAGGGATACAATGGCCGGCATACAGCCGCTGTTCTTTGGCAAAGAGTCAAAGATGTTATACCGCCTGCTCACATGGCATCTGGAAAACCGTATGAAAGAAGAGATGTGGGCTTATTATTCTGAGCCCCTGTCCCCTGCCTCCGGTATCCAGTCCAGCCTTCCGATCCTTTTGGCGGAATATACCTTCCGCACCCGGCAGGATGTGGATAATTATTTATCCCTGTTGGCTCAGATTCCCGCTTATCTGGATGGCATTGCGGCTTATGAAAAAGAGAAAGCCGCCGCCGGGCTCTTTATGTCTGATACTGCTGCCGATAAAATTATCGAACAGTGCTATCAAATTATGGATGCAGGCCAGATTATGGACGGTACACATTTTCTGTACACCACCTTCGCAGAACGGCTCCAGGGGCTCATTGATAAACAACTGATTGCCCCCGCTGAAAAAGAAACCTATCTGCGACGTAATCAGACCCTGCTGCTCCAAAGTGTCATGCCCGCTTATGAAGCGCTGGGTGATGCCATCCTTCTGCTGAAGGGCAGCGGAACATGCAATGGCGGACTGGCCGGCTTACCTGGCGGAAAAGAATATTATGCCTTTCTGTTTGAACAGACTACCGGCTGCAGCCGTTCCCTGGACGAAGTGGAACGGCTGCTTGCCGCGCAACTGCAAAACAACACCCATGACCTGGCAGAAATTCTGAAACAGTCTCCCACCCTGCTGGCCGTTTCACCGGAAGACGAATTTCCTCAGGCAAGCGCAGCGGATTACCTGCGTGATTTACAACGTCGTATGCAGCCTGCATTTCCAGCCATACCGGAGGGTACTTCCCTTTCCTGCAGCATCAAACCGGTATCCCCCAGTCTGGAAGACTATTGCAGCCCGGCATTTTATCTCACGCCTCCTATAGATGATATTTCAGAAAATTCCATTTATATAAACCACAAAGACAATCCTGCCGGGCTGGAATTATATACCACTCTGGCCCATGAAGGCTATCCGGGCCATCTGTATCAGACCGTATACCATCATCTTCATCAGCAGGATGCACATATCAATCCCGCGCGCAATCTTTTAAATTATGGAGGCTATACAGAAGGCTGGGCACTCTATGTGGAAATGCTTTCTTATGAATACGGAAAAGAATATATGCAACAACAAGGCTGCTCTCAGGATGCCATACTGTTGGCAGATGCCATGCGTATCAACCGAAGCATTCAGCTCTGCCTTTATTCACTTCTGGATCTGGAAATCCATTACCATGGCGCCGATTACGAAAAAGTACATACCCTTCTGAGTAAATTCGGCATTACCCGGCCCGATGTAACCCGGAATATATACGAATATATCGTGGAAGAACCTGCCAACTATCCAAAATATTATGTGGGCTATCTGGAATTCGGACTGCTGAAAGACGCCGCAAGAGATGCCTGGGGAGACGATTACAGTGATATACGATTCCACCGGATGATACTGGAAACAGGCCCCTGTCCCTTTTCCATTCTGTGGGAACAGTTGGATTAAATGTTTCCTCTCCCGGAACAATCGTATGCATGTTTGTGAACTTTCTATTGGCATGAACAACCGTAACCACACTTTGCGAACTTTCTATTGTCATAAACAATCGTAACCACACCTTGCGAACTTTCTACTCTCATGAACAATAGATTGCAGGCTTCGCCAGCAAACCTATTGTCATGAATAAAACACGGATTTGCGGTCTGTGCAAATCCGTGTTATTTCTGTTGCATCTCTCTGAAATATCCGTTCAAATTGGACAACACCTTTTCTAGCAGTATCTTCTCCCGCTCATCCAGTCTGTCCACAATGCTTTTCACCAGTTCTTCATGAAATTTCTGATGTTTCATATATACCTGTTTCCCTTTTTCCGTCAAAGAAACCAGTACCACCCGTCGGTCTTCCTCACTCCGGCTCCGCACCACAAATCCCTTCTTTACAAGGCTGTTCACGGAAATCGTGAGCGTACCCGTGGTCACAGACAATGCCTTTGCCACAGATGTCATATTCCGGGGCTGCCCCATACCAATGGTTTCTATCACGTGCATATCGTTAGCTGTAGCATTGTAATATTCTTCTGTCCGTATAACCCGTTCTTCAATCCCCGTGATATTCTTGAACACTTTCACAAAGACTTCATTCAAAGCAGCGTTGATATCCACTTCTGTCCGTACCTTTCTCTCTGTTTTGCCATCTATGTATGCCATGCACCCTGTTGCATATACGCGAAATGATCTGATCACGCACCCCTGCATATATCAGTTTCCGTTCATTTTCATGGCCGTTTAGTTTGACAGTCAAAGTATATCATATAATATCCAGTAACGCAATTGTACATGAATCCTTAAACGCCTGTAAAATCAGGAGATAAACAATACCGGGAACACAGAAAAAGCACCCACTCCAAAAGCGGATGCCCTGCCCAAACACTTTATTCATCAATTGGATGCCTGCATTGCTCACCCTCCACGCTGCTCCTCCATCATCCCTTCCATATACCCTCTGTCCCAAAGGAGGATTTTCAGTTTCCGGGCCGCCTCTACCGCCGGTGCTGTAAAGTACTGGTTGGTCAGTACGGCGCCCACCATCCGGTCATAATAGTCCCGACCCGCATAGGCCTGCTGTACTGCTGCCACCCCTACCGGCCCTGTATAGCGTTTACACTGAATGGCATAGGTAATCCCGTCTTTTTCAGCCAGAATATCCACCCCATAATCCCCGCTGCCTTTTGTCACTTCCACTTCCTGAAACCCATTTCCCTCCAGAAGTTCTGCACAATATCGCTCAAATTCATGGCCTTCCATATCATCCGGCAGAATATCCCGATTCCGCCTGCGGATAAGCCAGATGCCCACAACAGCCGCTGTCAGCAACACACAGAAAAGTAATATCCCCAGTTTCACAGCTTATCTCACCCGCCTTTTCTTTCGTTCTTTAAACGCTTTTCTTATTTTCCGGCCCTGACCGGATACGTCTCTTTGATTTTATGTTTTCCTGATAAGCCCGTTTCCATTTGTCCGCATGAGAAAGACATTTATCTTTTTTTTAGTAGTTTCAGTTTACCCCAGATACCGGCTGTTCGCAAGGATTTTTAACATTTTTATAATATAGCCACAGATCACATCAGTCCGGCTGCAATAACCATGCTGGCCACAATCCCGGCCAGTGTGCAGAAAACAGCCCCTGGCAGCGTAAATCTTGTTTTTGTCACTTTTGCTGCCATAAAATAAACTGACATGGTATAAAACACAGTCTCTGTACAACTCATCATAATGGAAGTGACAAGCCCAATATAGGAGTCTGTCCCGAACTCTTTAAAAATGTCCAGTACCAGCCCGGTTGCCGCTGAGGAAGAAAACAGTTTGATCACCGTAACCGGAATCAGCTCCGACGGAAACCCCAGGCGATCCGTCAGCCCCCCCGTAATCTTCCCCAGAAAGTCCAGAAAGCCGGACGCACGCAATATGCCCACTGCCATCATCAGACCAATCAGCGTGGGCATAATCCGGATGACCACCAGGAATCCGTCTCTGGCTCCTTTTATAAAGTTTTCATAAATATTGGTTTTCATCAGAAGCCCCTCTGCCACAATGTAAAAAATAACAAGAGGGATAATAATATTGGATAGATTTGATAAGACTGATAACATAAAATTTCCGGACAGTTATTTACTACATATATATGCAGTACTGTCCGGAAATAGTAAATGATCTGCTGTTTAATATACCTTATCTGCCCGCCCACACAGCAGGAAGTGCTCCTGCCGCAATGGATAGGATATAAACCGAACCGATTATTTGATGCTCATATCTTTCCAGCCGTCATCGGGAACCAGTGTAATATAGGTCTTACCGGTATTGATGGTAATTTCATTCCCGTCTTTGTCAAAATAGCGGGTCGGCTCCGCATCACCGGTCTTTGCCCAGGTAATAGGCATTGCTTTACCGTTGGTTACATAGTAGCCGTCACGATTGCTTGCATCAATACAGTTATAAATCATGTATCCATTCTCATCATACTGATGGAACGTACAGTTCTGAATCAAAACATTTTTAAAAGTAAGTACTTTATTGTCGTTGCCGGCATCCACATGTACGCTGCCATATTCATAATAATCATATGTCTGTGTATCTGCATTGTATTTCAGTGTAGACTGATTATGGCTGAAAGGAAGAGAAATCTCTGTCGCGTCAATTACGCCATCACCTTCCAGTGTCAGCTCATCATCGGAGAAGTTAAAGTGCTGATAATCCTCCACGTCTTTTCCTGCGTAGAACTTGTCATACTCTGTGGAATAGTTGGAAGAGCCAAACTTGCTGTCCAGATTACCGGTACAGATATATTCCGTAAATTCTCTTGCCTTTCCATTGTTAACCCGATCAAACCCACCGCTGAAATGCGCGGAGTAATCGTTTGCAAGATACGGATCAATATAGAACGGGCCGCCGTCGTGGCAAAGCACTGCATTCCATTCTGCCGCAAGGAGAATATTGGTGGGACGTGTACTCCGGATACTGCCCAACTGTTCAATCTTTCCCCAGTCTTTCACAACAGCCATCAAACGGGTAATCCTGCCGTTTTTCGTGCTGTTCATAACTTCATACACCACATCCGCATCGGACAGGCCAAAATGCGGCAATGCCGTTTTCTCATTGTCCACCATGGCTGCAATGGGCCTCTGATTCTTGAGGCTCTCATCAATCCACTCATTTGTAAGTTCGCTGCGGTACATTCCTTCCGGAATCTCCTCTTCCTCTTCCGCCTCTGTCTCTGTTTCTTCCACTACCTCCGGTTCCTCCGCTTCAACGGTTTCTTCCTCAATATCGTCCAGTATGGAAGCATTTGCACTCTCATCTTCTTTGCCGCATCCGCCTAAAAGCATTGCAGCCAATACCACTGAGGTCAAAAGTAATACTGATTTCCTTTTCATTGGTTCACCAAATTCCTTTCGTTGCTTATTGGGCTGTTTTTCCCTTCCCTTATCATACTACAATATTTGCTTCTGTCAAACTGGTTTTTCTTACAAAAAAAACCGGTTTTTTCATGCAATTATACCGTATTTTAACAGAAACGGCCGGCGTATGGGTAAAATATTTCACAAGCAAGCCGCTGTTTCCGGTATTTTATATCTTTCGGCAGAATAAATGATGAAAAACCGCATGCATCAGCTATGTAAATCCCTTAACCCATTGCAGACTCTGGCAAAATAATGGCCACAAGATGTGGCCACTGTCTCTGGCCGCAGGCGTCTGAGCATGTTGATTCCTTCTACCTTTTTTGAATAACGCAATTCATTGTTTCTGATCAGCCCGTTTATTTTTTTGTTATACAACTCATTGCTTTTAAAATCTTCACTTTGGCAGGAATATTCCTGAAAAGCGCCCATCAGTTCTTCGCTCAGTTTTTTGTATTGCCCGTTAAAAAAACCATAATTTTCAATATTGCCGCCCGAAAAACGCTCAGTCAGTACATACTGATCCACATACTTTTTAAATGTAATACTGAAATAAGCATTCATTTCTGACAACTTTCCGCCGTATTCCGCTCCGAATGTATTCTCCCAGTCCGCACAAAACCACGCTTCTATTTCAGGCAGTGCATACAGAAAAATAACCGGCATGTCTTCTCTCCCCAGCAGACTTCTGAATTGAGCCGTTATCTCCGCTTTCCTCACTTCTATTTTTTCATGATCCCGGCCGGTTCCATCCGGTAAAAAATACTGGTCATCCAGATCATCTTCAATCAATATTCCACTGTACTCCCGCAATACTTCAGGATGCCTTCTCATATCCCCGCAGGCTTCCCGGACAAGCGCCGCCCCGGTTGTCCCTGCAACTTTATAATCTTTCCGCGCTTTTCCCTTCTTTCCAATATTCTTTTGAGGGAATCGCTGCCGATAATCATATCTGTCATTTATTTTTTCTAAAAACTTTGTCATATAACCGCACTCTGTCCACCCGCCTGTTATATAACATGCTATCTTTGGCTTTACCACGGCCATCCTCCTATAGACGGATCATTCACCCTGTACAAATCACCCAACTCCCAATCCTGTAATTCCTCTTCCATCTCTGCATATTTCAGCTGGCGTACAGCCGCTTCTTCTCTTGGATCAAATACGAATACGCCGACCTCTCCCCGCTTGAATCCCTCTGTAAAAGTATCCAGAAAATCCGGTGAATGTGTACTGATAAAGCACTGCTTAAAATTCTCTGAATATTGAATCCATCGGCCAATAATCTGCTGCCATGCAGGATGGATATTCATTTCCGGTTCATCAATGGCCAGCATGGAAAAACCATCATTTACAGGTACATGAATCAGAAGTGTCAGCAGAAGCGCTTTGATTGTACCGTCTGACAGATCACTTAAATGGAACTGCCTCCCCTCATACCCTATTTTAAATACAAGTTTTCCAAATTCCGCAACAGCATCCGCAGAATCCACTGTAGACATCAGTTCTTTTATTTTTTCAAGAAACGTAATCGGCATATAGATGTCTTTATTCTTATAATAGTTAAAAACATTTACAAAATTGGAACCGTCTTTTTCCAGTGTGCTTCCGTTATATTGCATCCCCTGAGGCTCCCGGATCTTTTTCAAGTCAAACTGTGAGCTGGAATAAAAATAATATTTGCTGAAATAATCCTGCAGCATCTGTACCATACCGACCTGTCTGGAGGACCGCTCATAAATCACCTTATTCTCTAATCTGATCTGATCAAATTGTTTCAGGACTGTGTCGTTATGGGGCACCTTAAACTTTGTCCTGTTATTTCCCTCTCCCCGGTTGACAGCTCCGGATATATAACCTTCTCCCGGCTTTTCATGGCAGGTAAAATAATTAAAAGGCCGTTTTTCATAATGTGGTTTATAGCGATCATCCAGTTTTTCCATGGTAATGAAAAAATCCTGTAACTGGCTTCCCGTATGGAAACTGAATTTATAATTCACTTTTTTCTTATTATCCAAATTGATTTTCCATTGCATCGTAATTTCCTGCCGGGAATCAGTTGCAAACTTATTATAAATATCCTCCATTCCATACCGGCAGACCAATGTCTGAAAAGAAGAATTTCCTATCAGCTTTTCAGAATTATTGACCATATCTGCACAAAAAGATAGTGCACGTATAAAATTTGTCTTTCCGGAATTGTTTGGTCCTATGAGTACATTGATGCGGCTGAACTCTAGCCCATCTACATTTACATTCCTGAAATCTTTACAACTGAAATTTTTAATCATCCTCAATACCTCAAAACTGCCCGAATTATCATGCCTTGTCTTTCAAAGTATACACGAATTCAATCTTTTTCTCAATAACTTTCTTCTTTCACAGCCATTTCCCTGTCAAAAAAAGCGAAGAGCATCAAACTCTCCGCTTCCTATCCATCATCTTACAAAACAGAATCCCTGCCACCGTACTGATTGCTGTGGCTAAAATCGCCGGTGCAATGATAACCGCCGGATGAACGCTCCCATACTGACTTCGATATGCGATCATATTAACCGGGATTAATTGTAAAGATGAAATATTCAAAATTAAAAAAACACACATCTCCCTGCTGGCACTTCGCTTCCTGCTCACCGGTGTCTCTACGCCCTGATGCCCTCTTTTTAGTCCCGTTTTCTCGCTCAGATATTCCGGATTGCCCCGCTCCGCCTCCAGCTTCGCCAGTTCCTCCATGGCTCTGAGCCCCCTTGTGTCAAGTTAATGACACGAACTTTTTGTAGAAATTTATAAATAGCAATTTTTGAACATAGTGAAGCATAAAAACAAGAGCCTCAACATCACTGTCAAAGCTCCTGTTAAATTCTTAATGGATTCAGATTGATTGCAAAAATCCTAAACCAACAGCAAATTAAAAATCAAAGGGATTCCACCAACTCGCCTCATAAATAGAACCCTAATCTTACAAATGTGCCCCAATATGCTTTACAATAATCCTTCCACCCAATATCCCCGGGTTCCCTGGGAAAAAATAAATTCTGTCCTGCTTCTCCTTATCAATATTAAATGTTTTGAACTTTGTATGCAATTCACAAACTATTGTTTCTTCTTGCCCTGTTACTTCATTTATTCGTGTCTCCTTTAACGCCTGCACTTTTTCTCTTCCCGCCTGTGGCGAGCAGTCAATCCCTGTATCAGCAAAAAACTGTTTTGCAATCTCCCGGTATGATTTATGATTTTCCAACATATCACTAAATTTTCTATAGTAATCATTAATGCAAACTAAATGCTCTATAATTTCTTCTCGCATATCTTCAAACTTTCTATTTAGTGTATTTACAGTTGTCTCTATTCCCTCCACAAAAAATATATTCGGAAAGCATTCCTGCAAATCGTTACAAAAATCATCCTTCTTTTCTAACGCCAAATAATTCCTTATACTGGCATAATACTCCGCTATCGTTGATATGTAATAAACGCTCTCTCCTTTAAACGACAGCAATAATACCTTAATAGCAAGTAGCTTTCCTATTTTCCCCAAAAATTCTGCATATTCCCCTTCTTCCTTGCACTCCGCCTTTTCCAAGCGCCTGGACAGTTCCCTTTTTATATCGTTCAGTTCAATTTGCTCCTTGGAATAGAGCCATTCCCAAAGTTCCGCTTTGTCTAATGTACTTTTACATATCACATTTTGGATTCCATTTTTTTGAACAAACCGTACCAACTCCAAGAAATCATCCAACTGATTTTCGGATGCTTTCGCAAAATCTTTTTCAATTTCTTTTTCCCACAGTATTGCCTTCTCCATCACCTTCTCCTAAGTTCTCTAAGCGTTCTTAAATCCTCTTCCTCCTGATCCAGAAAACCTTCCGGCCACGTTTCCAAATCCATTCTTTCGTTTAGACCAATGTTTTCAACTTTATGGTTTGTATTCCTTTCATTTGAATCAACAGAAAAGAAATTAACACTTATATCTTCTGGCTTCATCGCATTTTTTAGGGCAGCAATCCTGATTCCGTTTAGCACATGTTCACTGTGAGTTTCTACTATGACCTGAAGTCCGACCAACGCCATATTGGCTAAAAAATATCCTATATGCGACTGTCCCTTTGGATGAAGATGTGCTTCTGGATTTTCTACAAGAAAAACACTACCGCTCTCTGCCATCAAACCTGTCAAAATAATTGGAAGAACATATGATATCCCAAATCCAAAATTATATGGTGACAAAAAGCCTGTATCCAGTGCCGACTGCCTCAGACTCATTCTGCTAATTCTTAAATCTGTCATGTCGTCCGCATTTATTTCAATACCCGGTATCACATAATCCATCCAATATTCTACTTGCTTGCCAAATGTATTGACCTTTTTACCCTTATCCATGCTAAAGCATCTTAAGTCTTCCACTTTGCGAGTTCCAAGTACACTCAATAAATGTACTGTATTTTCACCATACACACCACAATTATCCACCAATTTGGAATCAATCGTCTGATAGTTTCTTGGTCCCTTTCTTTCTGCATTTAAATAATAAAACCCTTTTGAAAACAGTCCTTTTTCTGATGACATTTTTGCAATATCATATCTATTCTGGACAATCATCTCCATTGGACTTTTGCTATTCGAACTAAGGATAAATTCATATCCATCTATTCTCAAACAAATATCCTCGCTGCTTTTAGAAGACTTAATATGTTCTGCATCTCCCAGCTGTAATCCATATACATCATTCAATCGAACATTATATTCTTTCACCAGTGTATCCTTAAAGATCATTGCCTGCTCATATATCTGTCTCAATAAAATACATGCCTGAATCACAGACGATTTTCCAACCGAATTACTTCCCAGACAAACAGTTATTTTTCCTAATTTGACTTTCGTTTTTTCTGAAAAGCATTTGAAATTCTCTATAGTAAGTTCCCGATGCATTATTTACTCTCCTATTATCTTTTTTACAGTATCATAAACAAGTTTCACATTTCTGGCATCATTCGTTGCCATAGACAAAGCGTTCCTAAATTCTACGTTATCGTTAATCGCCGCCTGTACCTGACTTGCTATCTTGTCTTTATCTTTTTCCTGAATGCGATCTGGCGTAATGTCGCAGAGCGCTCTGGAAATGCCTAAGAAAAGCGACTTGTTTACGTAATTTGCTTTTCTGAACGCTTTATCCTCAAATAAATAAAACGCATTATCCATGGCTTGGAAAAAATGCTGCCTTATTTCTTTAAATTTTTCCACCTCTAAAATATTCAACACATCTACCGTATCATCTAACAGATCATCCATTCCTCCTTTATATTCATTTGTTATCACTTTATGATCTATCAGATAAAAAGCTATAAACCGCAAAACCAACTCATCATCTGCCATTCTCGCGCCGTTTATACTTTTTCTGGTAGCATGAAGAAAATGTTCAGATCCAGATAATTCATGTAAAAACTCTCTTGTTTGCGCATTTGCCAAGCAATTTCTAATTTCCTGGGCGTTCAGCACTTTTCCACCTGTATTAATCCTCTTAAAAATATCATATTTAACCTTACCCGGAGTCTGAGGATCTATTACATTTATAAACAATTGTGTTTGCTCTATACGTCTCACATACATATCTTCAAGACAATCTGATTTGGCATTTTCTTTTTTAAAATATTTACCATTGCATTCTACCAAATATTCCAGATTTTTCAGTCTGAACTCATTTTTCATAAAAGAACTGATGACCGTTAATCTCTGCACTCCATCCACAACCTGAAATTTTCCTTCCCCATCCTGCGCAAAATAAAAAACCGGAATAGGAATTCTTAATAGCAGAGATTCTATTAATCTTGATTTTCTTGTGATATCATTCCACACAAAACCTCTCTGAAAGTCCGGTGAAAGATCAATATCCTCATCTTCAATCATTTCGTTTATCTGCTTGATAGAAAAGGGTTTTGTGTCTACACGTATTAACTTAGGATTATATGGATTATATTTTACGTCTTCATTCCTTTCTTCCTCATCTGCATCATCAAAACCATCTTCCATATTAATCAACTGATTCATTTTAGTTTCAAACGCCGAATCCGCAAACTTTTGGCAAATCTCTTCTTCAGATTCTATTATTGTATCGCTCTTTTTTACCAGTTTAGTCATTCTAATTTCTTTGTCTGTTATAATCTCAATTTCAAATTGTTCATCTTGAAATCTCCAAATAATAGAATCGCCATTATTTTGCCGCTCCAACGGGAAGACATAAATTACATTATTATTATCTGTCAAATGAATTACCAATTTTTCAATCTCACTTTGCGAATACTTCATTATATTTTACCTCTTATCGTATTTCAAAATCTCTTCTACGCAAAATACCACACAAATCTTTTTATCTTTATTATACTGGCATAATTATCCCTCGTCAAATAATTATTGGCTAAATTGTCTGCCCATATACATATATGCATGTTATACCTGTATTTTTGCAAATAATACTTTCAATATCATCCAAGCATAAGATTTAAAATTTCCTACAATATCTGATGTTAACAACCGATTATACTGTCCGTCTTCCTCCCGTATTAATCTTTTCACCATTTAGATTCTCCGCTTCCTATCCTTCCCCTTACAATACACCACCGCCGTCAGCGTACTCACAAACGTGGCCACGATCGCCGGCGCGATAATCCCCGCCGGGTTCACACTGCCATACTGCTGCCGGTAAGCGATCATATTCACAGGTATCAACTGCAGGGAAGAAATATTCAATATCAAAAACGTACACATCTCATTGCTTGCGATGCGTTCCCGCTTTCCTTTCCCTCTGTCTTCAGTCCCCGATACGTCCGTCGTACTTCTTCCGCCTTTGCCGGCAACGCCTCCCACTGCCTCCCAACTTCGTTTGCCATTTCTGCCTTCCTGCACATACCCTGGCATGCCTCTCTCCCCCTCCAGCTTCGCCAGTTCCTCCATCGCTCTGAGCCCCCTTGTGTCAAGTTAATGACACGAACTTTTTGAAAAAATTTTTTAAATAGGGGATTTTATGTCGTTTTCTGCCCTTTTTCTTATATTTACGCCACCAGCTTACAAATATTTCCTTTCCCGGCTCAAATTGTCCTCTGGTGACTCCACCATATCCTGACTTGCCTTTTTGCTCTGCTTGATCTGTTCTATCCGCTTCGCATCTACAAAGTGCGTAGCATATGCCCTCTCAATATCTCCCTTGCCGCTTTTACTAAACCGAAGTGGGATTATCGGTTTTCTTCCCCGTCCGCCTTTCTTTTTTGTTTCCCATTGCTTATAATAGCAAAAAGACGGTTTCAAATTTGATTTCGCTGCATACTTCCGAATCTGGCTCATAATAAAAGAAAGTTTTTTGAGATTACAAGTACAGACCTGTTCTAAATATGGAACTTTCCCATAACGCCAATCCTCATATTTCTGTTTTGGCAACACCCCCACATCAATAAGCACGTCAACAGGAGTTGCATATCCCTGCTGTTGGCATTGGTGATAAACTGCTGAATGTACCTTCCCAATCAATTCGCTTTCACTCAAAGTATTCCCTCCAAAATCAATTTCAGAAAAAATCTTGTTTCAAATTGTATCTTCTTCCAATATGGAAAAGAGCATTTCAGATTATTAGCCGAAATGCTCTTTAAATTAACAAATATCCTCAAATATTGATTTATTTGAAAAATACTCCTCTTTAGCTGAAAGTACTGCTTCTTCTCTGGAGAATATAATGTTCCTTTTTTCAATTATTCCTTCATAAATTACTTGTAAATAATCTTTTTTATCAAACTGGTAAAAAATACCCTCTCACCTTCACCTGGAATTACACATTGCATTTCAGCTACTAACCCTATTTTATTTTTATAATATTTCACATAACTGTAATTATCAAGCTTTGCATTTTCCAATAAATTATAGGGTGATATAATTGGGGAATATAACATATCATAAATTTTCTTAATGTAAGCATCCATAACTGTTCCTCCTAAATCATCAATCGTCATTATCTAAATGTAAATACTCACTCAGTACCTTTTCAACAAATTCTTCTGCAATCATCAGCTTTTCAAAAGCTATATCAAAATCTGTCACTTTCCATTCTTCGCGTTTCTTTCCAACTGTATTCCGTAAATATGTGTTAAAATACATAGCCAACATCGCTCCATTATCAGATGCTTTAGTTTTTATCCAAGCATATTTTCCATGAAACAAGCGACAATTTGCTAAATTCTTTTCTGACTGATTTATATGAAACCTAGTAATTAATTGCGGAACTAATATCTCCCTTATCTGATCATCAAGACTTTTCTTCCTGTTAGCAAAATACAAATCCGGACGTTTAAATAATGCAGTATCTTTAGTCCTTGTTTGGTTATAGATCGCCAGTGCCTGTTCGTAGTCAATGTGAAGCAATTCCTGCAATTTATCAATACTTTCTTTTTGCTTCTTCTCTTCCTCTTTTTGTTTTTTTATTAGTTCAGTGTTTAGATATGTATCTGTCGTTAAAGTACCCGTTCCTTGTTCTTTTGCAAGCCCAAGCGGTATTATATCTGCACTTGTTCCTGAAGAATTTCCTTCGGACGGATTACCGCTATCATCCAAAAAATTTTCTTCCTGTAAATGTTTAATTACTTCGCTTTCTTGTAGCTCTACTTTATACTTTTCCCAAAGGTCTGCTAATTGCAAATTATGATGCGATACAATATCCGCTATATTATCATCTGTTTTCTCAGCTTCCTCCTCTGGAATGACCCTTAAAACTCTACCTATAAATTGCTCATATGGAAGTTCACTTCTAAATGGTCTAAATATAGCTGCAATACTAAGGTAGGGATGGTCATAACCCTCACCAAGCATTGCCACATGGATGATAACATCTAAACGATGATTTTCTATATTTTGTTTTGTTTCATCTTGTTTTTCTGGCATTTGCTTACTATGTATAACTTCTGCCCTGTACCCATTTTCTATGTATAGTTGTTTTATTTCTTCTGCATGATCAATACTACATGCCACTGCTATAATTTTATGAGGAACTTTAGATGTGTCTCTTCTTTTATTCTCTAATAGCTTAATGCTCTCCTTTACAACGCTTTCTGAACACTCCTTGGAAAAAGCTACCGAACGCCTTATCCAATCCTCATCACGTAATCCTAACTCTAATAACTGTTCCACAGTATATTGTTTTGTTTCGTCTTTATCAATTGTCAGTAGTAACTGCTCTGGTATATATTCTATATTTCTAAGAGATTTAACATACCCTTTTGCCATAGCCTGGCTTAATTTATATTTGTACACCAGTTCGCCAGCCAACTCCACGCCATCCGTTCGAATTGGCGTTCCAGTCAATTTGACAATTTTAGCTTTGTCGAAATGATTAATAGTTTCAACCCATGTATTTGCAGTTGAATGGTGTGCCTCATCAATAATAATCATATCAAAATAATCTTTAGGCAAATAGTTCAAAGGCGATTTTGTAAGCCTTGCCTGTAATTTATGGATATTTAAAACTACTATATTTGCTGCATCCAAAATCTCATTTTTCATACCGCCCGAAAACTCTACCAAAGTGGGGGGGGGTCATCAATCCTGTCAAATATTTTTCTTTTATACCAAAAACTTTCCGGATTCTCTGGATCTAACGAATCAACCACAGTATCTTTAATTGTAAGCTGAGGTGTGATTATTAATGATCTGCCCTCGCAAATATGAAATGGCAGCAACCCCATTAAACCAGTTTTTCCGACTCCTGTCGGAAGTACAACGATTGCATGTGTATTCTTTTTGTTTCTTACAATAAAATGCTCATATACCTTATAATATCCCTGTATTTGTGGTTCTCGCAACTCATCATTACCATATATATGGGGATTTGCAGTTCCAAAATAATGTTCATTGTATTCTAATTTCGACATAAACACCTCAATATTTTCATTTTTATTATGTATATAAATTTGTTTCTGTATTTTTAGAATAAAACACAGTATGTTTTGTATAATATTACCAAAAATAAGAAGCGAATACAATTGACATTTTGCACGAATTATATAAATTATCTATTCCATGTATTTTCTGGCAAACACTTTACCTCTGTTAAGAATATGATAAGAACCATAAACTTTACATTACCTGCTTTTATCCATTATTTTACAAAATAAGACCGCCACTGCCGTACTCACAAACGTCGCCATAATCGCCGGCCCGATAATTCCCGCCGGATTCACGCTCCCGTACTGCTGCCGGTAAGCAATCATATTCACCGGTATCAACTGCAAGGAAGAAATATTCAAAATCAAAAACGTACACATCTCATTGCTTGCAACCCGCTCCCGTTTCCCCTTCTTTTCACCCGTGCCTTCCAAACCATCGGCGATGCTTCCTCTGCCATATCCCACTGCCCTCTCCTTGCTATGGCTTCCTGCAACCCTATCCGCAGACAAATACCCCGGATTCCCCCTCTCTTCCTCCAACTTCGCCAATTCCTCCATAGCCTTCAAGCCTGCCGGTGTACAGGCCCAGCCCAGGCCCAGTACGTTTGCAATCATATTGGTGGATATATATTTCCTTGCCATATGCCCTTTGGGAATATGGGGAAACATAAACGAAACAAAGGGACTGATTGCCTTTGTCCATTTGTCAATCAGTCCCGCTTTCTCTGCAATTTCCATCAGCCCCATCCAGAATGCCATCACGCCAATCATGGTAATACACAAATTGACTGCCTCTCTGGACGAATCCAACGCCGCATTTGTCACTTCCGCCATATGGCCCGTCAGCGAGCCATAGACAATTCCAATCAGAATCATACTTCCCCAAATATAATTTAGCATATCATTCTGCTCTCTTATACGCTGTTTTTCAAAGTATATGCAATGCCCCTTTGCAATAGGCATTTTTTCTAACAGGTTTTTCCTTTTTTGATCACCTGACAGATCTGCAGATCCTGATCCAGAATAACCAGATCCGCATACTTTCCGCACTCTATGCTGCCATATTCGTCATACAGGCCAATGGCTCTGGCAGGATTCCTGGTCGTGCATCCCACTGCGTCTTCCAACGGAATCTGTGCCGTTTTCACTGCATACCGCAGACAATTCATCAGATTGGTGGCAGACCCTGCGATGGCACCGCCTTCCACCAGCGTTGCCAGATTGCCGCGCACCTTTACCGCCTGTCCGCCCAGAGAATATTCTCCGTCCGCCATACCTGTGGCTTCCATACTGTCGCTGATCATAATAATCCGCTCCGCGCCAAACATTTTAAAGGTGGTGCGGATCACCGACGGATGCACATGGATACCGTCACAGATCAACTCTACATTGCAGTCACTGTCACAGGCCGCGCCGATCACACCCGGCGCTCTGTGTGAGAAAGGCGGCATGGCATTGTACAGATGTGTTACCTGCCTTGCTCCCCGTTCAAAGGCTTCTCTGGCCGTATCATAATCTGCTGTGGTATGGGCAACGGAAATCACCACCTCATCTTTGCAGGCGTCAATAAATTCCATAGCCCCTGCTTCTTCCGGCGCCAACGCACACAGCCGAACCAGTCCTCCGGATGCCTTCTGCAGCCTGCGGAACATCTCTGCGTCCGCTTTTGCAATATATTTGGGATTCTGAGCGCCTTTTTTCTCCAGGGAAATAAAGGGTCCTTCCATATTAATGCCCACCAGCTCAGCGCCTTCCGCACGGCCTGCCTCTTTATAAGCAGCGGCCGCCTGAACGATATTCATGAGAACATCTTCGCCCAATGTCATGGTCGCAGGACAGATACTGGTGATTCCGTTCTCCAGTTCATACTTTGCCATGGCTGCAATGGACTCTTTGGAACCATCGCAAAAGTCATGTCCCACACAGCCATGGAAATGAACGTCTATCAGCCCCGGAATCACATAACACCCCTTTGCATCCACAACCGTCTCATCCTGGCTGTTTTCTGCGATCCGCTCACCTGCAATGAACACATCCTTTTTAGCAAAACTGCCGTCCGGCTGGAAAACCAGCCCATTTTTGATTACCATACGCATCCTCCTTTTTTGATTACCTTTGTATCATACCCATAAAGTATCATTTTATATATTATATAATTTTTGATAAAAACTCCTGTAATCTGGGATGCCTCGGATGTTCAAAAAAGTCCCTGGGATTATTTTCCTCCTTGATCACGCCTTCGTCAATAAAAATAACCCTTGTGCCCACCTCTCTGGCAAAACCCATCTCATGGGTAACGATTACCATCGTCATACCGTCCCTGGCAAGGGCGCTCATAACATTCAGCACTTCTCCAACCATTTCCGGATCCAGTGCGGAAGTGGGCTCATCGAACAGCATCACTTCCGGATGCATGGCCAGGGATCTGACAATGGCAATCCGCTGTTTCTGACCGCCGGAAAGCTGTGCCGGATAAGCCGATTCTTTTTCTTCCAGTCCCACCCTGGCAAGCAGTTCCCTTGCTTCCTTTTCTGCCTCTGCCTTTGGCTTTTTCAACAGCTTGATGGGAGCCAGCGTCAGATTTTCCAAAATGGTTTTATGTGGAAACAGATTAAAATGCTGAAATACCATGCCGATTTTTTGTCTGTACTGATTCAGATCCGTTTTTTTATCGGTGATCAGTTTGCCCTCAAAAGAAATGGTCCCGGATGTGGGTATTTCCAGAAGATTCAGGGAACGTAAGAATGTGGATTTACCTGAACCGGACGGCCCTACAATCACCACCACTTCGCCGCTCCGGATTTCGGTACTGATATGATCCAGCACCAGATTGCTGCCGAAGGCCTTGCACAGATCATGAATTTCGAATAAAGTTTCCCCATTAACGCTCACTTGTACGCAGCCTCCTTTCCAGTTTGCCTACCAGCCACGAAAGTACAACTACCATGATCAGGTAAATAATCGCCACCGCAATCAGCGGCATAAAGGCTTCATAAGTACGGCTGCGGATAATATCACCGCCTCTGGTGAGATCCATCATCCCTATGTAACCGCAAACCGATGTTTCTTTCAGCAGAACGATAAATTCATTGGCCAGCGCCGGCAATACATTTTTAAAGGCCTGGGGCATAATGATGTACCACATCGTCTGCGCATAACCAAAGCCCAGGCTTCTGCCCGCCTCCAACTGTCCGGAGTCAATGGACATAATACCGGAACGGACAATCTCTGCCACATAAGCGCCGGAATTGATACCGAATGCCAGTGTCGCCACAATCAGCTTGCTCATGTTATATTTTCCAAATACCACATAACACATAATCATAAGCTGTACCATCATCGGCGTACCCCTGATAATGGTAAGATAAATCGTACAAAGAAAATTGGGGATTTTGCCCCTGCCGGTTTTATCATAGGTTGATCGTATGATCGCCACCAGAAACCCCAATACAATTCCCAGCAACACTGCCAGAAACGTAATTGCCAACGTATTGCCCAGACCAGTTACCAGATACATATACCTGTCGTCTTTGATAAAGTTGGTATAAAAGCGTAACTTAAAATCCTCCACGTCTCCACATCCTTCTCCATATAGTGTAAAGGTTACATCATTCAGCAACAGTGAACACACTTTGCGGACTTTCCATGAAACAGATATGCGTCTTTATTGCAAAAGCGGGCTGTTACCATGTAACAGTCCGCCTGCTGTAACATTTATGTATGACAATACAAAGTCCGCAAAGTGTACTTTCTATTGTTCCTGACAATAGGTTTGCTGGCGAAGCCTGCAATCTATTGTTTTATTATAATAGATAAACTATTTTCTGACAATCACAACCTGTGTGGATGTGGCATAAGAATCTGTAAAATCTATGCTTGTCAGACGGTCTTCTGTCACAGTCATACCAGCCGCACCAAAATCAGCCTTACCGGACTGTACCGCATTGATAATGGCGTCAAACTCCATGTCATCAATCTGCAGTTCATAGCCCATCTTATCGCAGACTGCCTTTGCAATCTCTGCATCAATTCCTACGATGTCCTGACCTTCATAATATTCATAAGGCTCAAATGCGGCGTTGGTTGCCATGATCAGCTTGCCGTTGGAATAGTCCACATCGGCAGGAGATTCATAAGGGCAGGTCCCCTTTGTGTCATCACCGATATAATTTGCAATAATCTGATCCAGAACGCCTTCCGCTTTCAGAGCTGCCAGCGCTTCGTTCATTGCAGATGTCAGCTCCGGCTTATCTTTGGACACACAGATGGCATAATCCTCTACTGCAAAGTCCTCTTCCAGTATGGTCAGATCTTCGTTCTTTTCCACAAAAGCCTGTGCAGGCTGTGCATCAATAATCACACAGTCAATCTTACCCTGCTTCAGAGCCTGTACCGCATCGGCTCCCTTATTATAACGCTCGATGGTAGAACCCTCCGCCTCATAATCACTTGCAAAAATATCCCCTGTGGTACCAAGCTGAACGCCGATGGTCTTGCCCGGCAGATCATCCAGGGAATTTACCGTGTTGGGAATCGCATCTCCCGCAGCGGCTTCTGTTTCTGCTCCCGCTTCTGTGCCTTCTGTCTGCGCGGCTCCGTTATCTGCTGCCGGCGCCTCCCCCTGTGCACTGTCGCCGCATGCAGTCAGCATCGCTGTCATGCAAAGCGCCATACATAACGCTGCAAATTTTTTCATAACTTTCTCCTCCATTCACAAAAATGCATATTTATTCATCAAGTAATTATATTAACATGTTTTGTACAAAATACAAGCCTGTTTTTCATTTTTTATTGTCTTTTTCAGGATACGTACCGCGCTATAAATTTACTTATGTCATTCCGCAAAGCCCGCCCGTTTTCTCCCCGTCTGTCATATCCGCCCGGTTGATCACCACATAAGGCCGTATTTCCTCGATTCCCTCCGGTGACAGAAACACATCCAGCCAGATATTTCGCAGTTTTCCCTGAAATGGCTCCGTCCGGTAAAAAACATACCGAAAATGCAGCCGGCCAGACCTGGGATTTTCCCTGATTTCCCAGCAGTTATACGCTGTATCTCCCTTCCATCTCCTGCCCGCATATTCCAGACAATCTTCCAGGGAAGCCAGCTGTTCCCCGGCTGCTGCGCTGTCGGCAAATAATTCCCTGAGTTCATCAGACTGCACCTCCCGCGCATTCAGTGCGGTGAGCAGGCGCCCGCCCAGGCAGCCTGCCGCCTCTGCTGCATCCCCATAGCCCCATACCGGCAGGTTCTGTTTTTCTACAGTGTTTATACCGGTATACCGCGCTGGCACATACTCCGCCAGATGCACAGATTCATATGCCCCGGGCAATACCTGAAACCGGAGTGCCCCTGCGCCTTTCAGCGCCTCCCCATCTGCCACCAGCCGTCTGCTCCCCTCTTGTTTCCCCTGTATCCCAAGAGATTCTTCTTCTGTCATGGAGACTGTCTGCATGCTCACATCACACAGTTTTCCCTTATCATTCACCAGGCAGAACAAGGCAACCGCTTCTGCCTCCCGGACCCCCATTTGATCAAAATCCGGATAAAAGGAAAAACAAAACCTGACATACCCTGTCTCTTCTGTCAAATCCATGTAATAGCAGTCATAAGCAGGGCTGCACTGCCACCCCTCCTGCAGCTCCTCCCAATTCAGATTCCTCAAGCAGGCAGCACCCCTGTCTGAAAACAGCCTGTCATGGTTTGACGCATAGTTCCCCTGGTTTTCCAATGCCTCCTGCAACATACCAGCTATGGCTTCCGCGCCGGACCCGGCATCTCCTCCCACAAACAGTCCCTGGGGGCCATCTGCAAGTTTTTCCAGTATGGCATAACCGTCCATATATTTGCGCCAGTACTTTTCAAAATCGGGCAGTACAGTCTGATTCACACGTTCCCCCTGCCGGATCACCTGTATACTGTAATCATACTCCGCCAGCCCATTCTCAGGACGTCCATAACTGCATGTCTGTTTTTCATATCCTCTGTGCAGTTCCATCTGTCCGCCCCGTATGATACCTCCTGAATCCACGGTCACTCTCACCCATACTTCTGTCAGCCAGTCATCTTGTTCATCCCTTTTGTCAGACTGGTTTTCATCTGCCTTATCTTCATGAAACACATAGACAAAGTCTGTCCCGATACCTGCATACATTCTGTTTGGCTCCACACTGCAGTCATACCGGTACGGATCCCCCTTCCAATCCTCCAGCCATGTGCAGGGTGCCCCTGCAAACTGTTTCATGGCCCAATCCGAAAAATATATTTCATTCTCAGGCGACACGTTTCCCCGGTTTTCCAGCGTATCCAGCAAAATACCTGCCAGAAAAATTTCCACGTCTTCCCTGCGCTCCGATACGAAAATCCCTTTTCCCCATACATCCGGTTCTGTCAGAAAATCCGGTCTTTTGCAATATGCGATCTCTGTCTCACCCATCTGAAACCGGTAGCCTGTGATATTTCCGGCTTCCTGGCCAAAGGTCAGCGAAACCCGGTCAGCCTCCCGCTCCCGTATCCAATGCCACAGATCCCCCTCGGCAATCCCCGAATCTGTTTCCGGCAGTTTTTTCTGACGCACCGACACTCTGCCGGTTTCCCGGTTTTCATAGAAAGCGGTCAACATACCCTGTTCATAAATCACCGTTTTCAGCGCAAAAGGTCCCTCCGGGCAGTCCCTTCCGGTAAAAGCTTCATCCAGCCTGTTTCCCTGAAAATCATGAAAGGAACCATCGCTGCATACAAAATATCCCTGTTCGGTGAAAATCACACCCGCTTCACTTTGCATACCAATATCGGTTCGGACACCGCCGTCCTGCTGACAAAACACACCACAGCTCCCCTCCCGGTGGAATTTGTTCTGTCCAAACAGTCCCCGTTCATTATATGCCAGCCAGTTCTCAAAGCTGTAATCCTCGGTATACAGGTCAAGTTCCGATACAGTCCGCTCTGCCTCCGTCCGCTCTGCAACCTCGCCCTGATTGTCTATCCGCCGGTATTCCGCCCGCCATGGATCCTCTGTCAAAAAGAATTCCGTTATCAGTGAACCGTCTCCTCTGATCATAAAGCGATCCAGCATTTCCCATGCGCCGTTTTCCGGTCTGTAAAATTCCTCCTCTGCCCCATCCATAAGTCCCATACGGCATATGGTTCTCATCGGTGTCTTCCCCGCTGTTGATACGATATAATACAGCATTCCGTCATATATATACCAGTCCTGCCCCGATTCTGTTATCCCGGCATCTTCCCGGATTGTTCCACAGGTATATTGTTTCGTCTTCCCGGTATCCATATCATACAGATAAAATGTATTGTCCTTTTTCAGTACCAGCAGATTCCCATATTGTCGCACGCCCCCGCTTATGCTTTCCTTCTCCCCGGACAGTCCGAACAAATCACAGACAGACTCTGCCGTTTTTTCAAAGCATCCGTTCTTTCTTCTGTAAACGCTCTCCCCCAGGAGCAACAGATCCTTATAACATGCATAATCTCCGCCGCCATGCATGGTTGCACTGCTGTAACTCAGAGAAGGCGCCTCCTGCAGATTTTCCTGTAACGCCGCTTCAAATGCATCCTGTTCCTGTTCCTTCTGCCTCTGGCACGCCACATCCATCGTAATCCCCTGCATGGGTTCCAAAACCCGATCCGGTTCCCCGACACATATGGCAGCGCCTCCTAAAAGCAATATGCAGCCGGCAATCCTGATCCTCCAGTGGTGCTTTTTCTCTTTGTACATAATACTCCCCTTCGTCAAAAACGGCCTCGGAACCTTCGTTCCAAAGCCGTCTTACTGTTCTATCCATAGCTGGTCCTGCCACTCCTACCATTCCAGCAGGCAGGTCCCCCAGGTAAGTCCGCCGCCAAAGCCGGACATAATAATCTTATCTCCCTTTTGCAACATGCCTTTGCGATTCACTTCATCCAACAAAATCGGTACGCTGGCTGCGGATACATTGCCGCAGTGATCCAAACTGATGGGAAATTTATCCAAACTCAGTTTCAGACGTTTTGCCACAGATTGAATAATCCGTAAATTGGCCTGGTGCAACAAATAATATTTCACATCTTCCGGTGACAGTCCGGCCTCGTCCAGTACTTTCTGAATTGAAGCAGGCACATAAGATACCGCAAATTTGTATACCTCCTGGCCATCCATCTGTGTGTAAGCCAGAATCTTATCTGTCTGAATCAAAGGATTGTTGTTGGTCCTGTTCTGGCAGGCGAGATATTTCCCCTTTTTTCCGTCACTGCCCTGGTCATATGCCACCAGGCCGGTTTCCTGGGCCCGGATGACCGCTGCGCCGGCGCCGTCTCCAAACAGAACACAGGTACTTCTGTCGGTCCAATCCATAATTCTGGAAAGGCTCTCCGCACCAATAACAAGTGCCAGCCGGCACATGCCACTGCGGATATATGCGTTTACTGTATGCAGCCCAAATATAAAACCGGCGCAGGCCGCATTGATATCAAATGCCACTGCATTGACTGCTCCCAGCCCCGCCTGGACTTCGCATGCGGTAGAAGGAGTTACATAATCTCCCGTCAATGTGCCTACCACGATCATATCCAGTTCTTCCGGCTCCACACCCGCCTCCGCCAGTGCCGCTTTCGCCGCTTCAATGGAAAGACTGGCTGTTGTTTCGTCCTGAACCAGATGCCGCTCCCGTATTCCGGTTCTGGATGAAATCCATTCATCGGAGGTATCCATAATCGTGGATAAAAAATCGTTTGTCACCACGCTCTTTGGCAAACTGCTTCCTGTTCCTATAATTCTACTCGTCATCTCTATCTCCATCCATTCAGATATTTTCGTTATGTCCTCCGGCGATTATCTGAATTCGTCCATAATATCCTTTACATATTCCAGTTTCTTCGCGCGGTACGCATTGCTGCCACAGAACAGAAGCGCGTCCTCCACATTTCCTTTTGCCGCATTTACCAGCGCCTCTGTAATACAATATGGCGTCTGGTCCGGTTTACATGTACTGATACAGAGATGGCATTTCCCATGGGGAATCCGCCCCTCTTTTGCCTTTTTCATAAAAGGGTTCAGGATCGCCCGCCCCGGCATACCTACCGGGCTCTTCACAATCACAATATCTTCTTCTTTTGCATCAATATAGGATTGCTTATATGCAGGTGAAGCGTCACATTCATAAGTTGTTACAAAACGGGTCGCTACCTGTACCCCGGCAGCGCCCATTTCCAGATAATGTTCCATATCTTTCCGTTCATACACGCCGCCCGCCACAACAACAGGTATTTCTTTTCCCTGCTTGTGTCCGTATTCCTTCACATGGGCAATGATTCGTTTGATTTCTTCATCATAAGCCGCATCATCAATTTCCATCAATTCTTCCATATGAAAACCAAGATGCCCGCCTGCCCTGGGGCCTTCAATCACAACCAGATCCGGCAGCCTGTTATATTTTTTCAGCCAGTAACGGCAAATCACCTCAGTTGATTTCAGGCTGGACACGATAGGCGCCAGTTTTGTCTTTGCATCCCCGGCGATTGCAGGCAGATTCACAGGCAGCCCTGCGCCGGAAATAATCAGATCCGCGCCGCCCTCCAGGGCTGCTCTGACATATCTGTCATATTCTCTCGTAGCCACCATAATATTCACGCCGACAATACCGCCTCCGGCAATCTCTCTTGCCTTCCGCAGTTCGCTTTTGATCGCTTCCAAATTTGTCTCAATGGGATGGTCATCAAACCCAGGTTCCCGGTATCCGATCTGCGCTGTGGAAATAATTCCGATGCCGCCTTGGGCAGCCACGGCGCCTGCCAGGCCGGACAGGCTGATTCCCACACCCATACCGCCCTGTATAACAGGCACCTCAGCCACCAGATCTCCTATGATAAGTGGTCTGCTTTTCTTTTTCGTATTCTCCCCCATCACGCTACTCCGCTTTTCCCAGAGCGAATGTAAGCTCTGCCTGTGCCACTGTTTTTCCGTCCACACAGGCTTTCGCGCTGCCTACTCCGATGGGCCCTTTCGATTTGATAATTTCTGTCTCCAGTATCAGGACATCCCCCGGCACAACTTTCCCTTTGAATTTGGCAGAGTTGATCGCCCCAAAATATGCTGTTTTTCCTTTATTTTCAGGCAGGCTCAATATTGCCACAGCTCCTACCTGCGCCAGTGCCTCCACAATCAGTACGCCGGGCATAACAGGCTCGCCCGGAAAATGACCTGCAAAAAACGGCTCATTATATGAAACACATTTCTTCCCCACTGCCCGCTTTCCCGCTTCCAGTTCTTCTATCGTATCCACCAGCATAAAAGGCTGCCTGTGGGGTATGATCTCCATAATTTCCTTTGCTGTTAATACTGACATGTTATATCCCCTTTTTTGTTCTTTACCGCCGTACTGTTACTGTTCCTCATATTTTTTTACAAGAAGGCTTGCGTTATGTCCGCCAAACCCAAGAGAATTGGAAAGGGCATACTGAATCTTCTCCTCGCATGCCTCCTGGCAATAATTCAGATCACATTCCTCATCCGGCACCTTGTATCCTGCTGTCGCATGGATATAGCCTTCCTCCAGTTCCTTTACACAGGTAACAAATTCGGCTGCACCGGCTGCACCCAGCAGATGTCCGATCATGGATTTTGTGGAATTGATTTTGATATTCTTTGCATGATCTCCGAACAAATATTTAATCGCCCGTGTCTCAAACAGGTCATTGTGATGTGTGCCTGTACCATGTGCGTTGATATAGGTTACTGCTTCTTTGGCAATACCTGCGTCCTGAATTGCAAATTCCATGGCTTTGGCTGCGCCGGAACCGTCTTCAGCCGGAGATGTAATATGGAACGCATCGCTTGTAGCGCCATATCCTACAACCTCCGCATAGATTTTGGCGCCCCGCTTCTTTGCATGTTCCAGTTCTTCCAGAACGACGATGGCAGAGCCTTCACCCATAACAAAACCGCTCCGCTCCTTGTCAAAAGGAATGGAACATCTCTCAGGGTCCGTGCTGGTGGACAGTGCGGTCAACGCTGTAAAGCCGGCAATACCGATGGGTGTTACACTACTCTCTGTGCCACCGGCTATCATAACATCCGCTTCCCCGTACTGTACAGAACGGAAAGCCTCGCCGATGGAGTGGGTGCCCGTGGCACACGCTGTTACCACATTCAGGCTCTTTCCCTTTAAACCGAAATAAATAGATACATTACCTGCTGCCATATTGGAAATCATCAGCGGAACAAGCAGGGGATTCACTCTGGAAGGCCCTTTGTCCAACAGTTTTTTATATTCTCTTTCCATTGCCTGCAGAGAACCAATACCGGAACCTACTGCCACGCCCACTTTGTAAGGATCCTCCTGAGCCATATCCAGCCCTGCGTCCTCCATGGCTTCTTTTGTAGCTGCTACCGCATACTGACAGAAGGCTTCCATTCTTTTGGCGGATTTAAAATCCATGAAGTTTTTCGCATCAAACCCCTTTACTTCCGCCGCCAGCTTACACTTATAATCTGTAATATCAAATCTGGTGATCTCCCCAAATCCGATTTTCTTCTCTTTCAAACCATTCCAAAATTCATCCACACTGAGTCCGATGGGGGTAATCGCTCCCATACCTGTTACTACTACTCGTCTGCTCATATTTTCCCTCCTGCAGCAATCATGCTGTGCCTTTTATTCATGACAATAGGTTTGCTGGCGAAGCCTGCAATCTATTGTTTATAGCAATGTCCCAACCTGTCCGTCGCCCCGGTTCCTATATGGCCATACCGCCGTCTACGCTGATCACCTGCCCCGTAATATAGGAAGCCTTATCGCTTGCCAGAAACGCCACCGTCTCCGCAATGTCCTCCGGCTGTCCCATCCGCTTCAAGGGGATCTGTTCCAGCGTCGCCTCCTTTGCGTGCTCTGACATGGCCTGCGTCATATCCGTATCAATAAAACCCGGCGCAACTGCATTCACTGTAATATTCCTGCTGGCCAGTTCCCGTGCCATGGTCTTTGTCAGTCCGATGACACCGGCTTTGGATGCGGCATAGTTAGCCTGTCCGGCATTGCCCAATACACCTGACACACTTGTCATATTTATAATCCTGCCGCTGCGTTGCTTTAAGAAAGCGCGGTATAAATGCTTAATGGTATTGAATGTCCCTTTCAGGTTTGTGGCAATCACAGCGTCAAAATCTTCTTCTGTCATTTTCATAACCAGATTGTCTTTTGTAATACCCGCATTGTTCACCAGTATATCAATGTGCCCGTATTTACCCAGCATTTCCGTAACCATAGTACCACATGCTCCGAAATCCGCCACAGAGCACTGTACAGCCTCTGCCGTACCGCCTTTTGCCACAATCTCCTCGACAACGGCATCCGCTTTTTCTTTGGAACCGTTATAATTTACAATCACCGTTGCACCGTAATCCGCCAGTGTCAGCGCAATTTGTCTGCCGATTCCTCTGCTGGCTCCTGTCACCAGCGCAACCTTTCCTTTCAGCATATCCTGTCTTCCTTTCCTGTCTGAAACGCTTATATGATTTCGTTCAGCTTGTCCAAATCTTCCAGTTTCTCTATATTTATGGTCTTTACATCCCTGTTAATCTTTCTCATAAAGCCGGACAATGTTTTACCTGGCCCGATTTCTATAAATGTATCCACACCGTCTGCAATCATCCGCTCAATCGTCTGCTGCCATCTGACGGAAGATGATACCTGTTTTTTCAACAATTCCTTTACCTGTCCGCGATCCTGTACATACTCTGCCGTCACGTTGGCTATATAGGGAATCCGTATCTCCTGAATGGTCACTTCCTCCAGCACGTTACCCAGCTTTTCCCCTGCACCCGATAACATCTGTGAGTGGAACGGTCCGCTTACTTTCAACGGCACACAACGTTTCGCACCTGCTGCCGACAATTTTTCTGCCGCAGCACTTACCGCTGCTTCCTCACCGGTAATTACGATCTGTCCCGGACAGTTATAATTGGCAATGGATACAATCCCTTCTGTTTCTTCGCAAATCCTCTCAATCGTTTCCGCATCCAGACCCATAACCGCTGTCATGGCGCCGCCTGTGGGTACGGCTTCCTGCATGTAAATGCCTCTCTGTCTCACTACTTTGAATACATCCGCCGGACTCATCACCCCGCTGGCAGCCAGCGCGCCATATTCGCCAAGACTCAGTCCCGCCGTTACATCTGCCGTTACACCTTTTTCTTCTATGGCCTTTAAAATTGCCACTTCCACAGCCAGCATGGCAATCTGTGTATACTCGGTAATATTGATTTTATCATTTTCTTCAAAACATAATCCTGCCACGTCCAGCCCACTCGCCTGACCTGCCAGTTCAAACATCTCCCGGCAGACCGGAAGTGCATCATAAAAATCCTTCCCCATTCCTACATATTGTGCTCCCTGTCCGGGGAACATAAATGCTGTTTTACCCATGTTTTGCTCCTTTTACCCCAAAGTATATCCGGTTGTCCATCCAGACTGCCCTCCAGGCTGCCTCTTGCCGGACTTCTCTGATTTTGTTTGATATTCAAAGTATTGAAATGTGAAATGGGAGGTCGTTATGACCTCCTATGTATTCCACATGTTTGCCAAATCTTATAATTTCAGCAGTTCATTCGCTTCTGCCATGATTTCCTGAATCATCTCTGCACAGGTCTGCTCTTTTTTCACAAGACCTGCAATCTGTCCTGCCATCAGCGTACCGTTTACCGTATCGCCTTCCACTACCGCTTTACGAAGAGCGCCCAGCGTCAGTTTTTCCAGTTCTTCAAACGGCGCTCCCTCTTTTTCCAGCTTCACATATTCTCTTGTCATATTGTTGCGAAGCTGACGTACCGGGTGCCCATGGCTCGTCCCGGTCACTTCCGAATCAATGTCTTTGGCCGCAATGACTTTTTTCTTATAGTTTTCATGTACAATGGATTCTTTGGCCACGACAAACCGTGTACCCATCTGCACCGCTTCCGCCCCCAACATCATGGACGCCGCAAATCCTCTGCCATCCGCAATGCCGCCGGCTGCGATCACAGGGATTTTCACCACATCCACAACCTGCGGGACAAGTGTCATCGTAGTGGCAGAACCGATATGTCCGCCGGACTCCATGCCCTCGGCCACAACCGCGTCCGCACCAGCCCGTTCCATCATCTTCGCCATCGCCACGCTGGCAACAACCGGTATAACCTTAACGCCGGCAGCTTTCCACATTGCCATATATTTGCCTGGATTGCCTGCGCCGGTGGTCACAACCCTGACCCCCTCGTCCACGATAATCTGCGCAATGGCATCCGCTTCCGGGTTCATCAGCATCAGGTTAACGCCAAAAGGTTTATCGGTTACTTCCTTTACTTTGCGGATCTGCTCTCTGATAAATTCGGCAGGCGCTCCGCCCGCGCCGATCAGGCCAAGCCCGCCGGCTTCGGAAACAGCCGCCGCCAGATTATGTTCCGCCACCCATGCCATGCCGCCCTGGATAATGGGATATTCGATTCCCAGTAACTCCGTTATTCTTGTTTTCATTTATGCTTCAACGCCTTTATTCTTCATGTACTCGATGACAGCACCCACTGTTGTAATCTGCTCCAGATCTTCGGAAGGGATTTCGATTCCGTACTCTTCCTCAAATGCCATTACCAGTTCAAACAGATCCAGAGAGTCCGCACCCAGATCATCCTTAAAGGAAGAATCTTCCGTAATCTCCACACCGTCCAAGTTTAACTGTTCCTGAATGATTTCTTTTACTCTTTCCAGCATAGTTTTATCTCCTTTTATTGCGTTATTATTTTAATAGTTTGACACTCAAAGTATATGTTGCATGCACTTGTTTGTCAACTATTTTTTACTGTTTTTCATTTAATAAATACTGATACACATCCCGCCGGGAAATTCCCCGCTGGGAAGCGGCCAGTTTCATGGCTTCCTTACCGGTAATGCCCTGTTCCTCCAGAAATTTCATATGCTCTCCGATGGTAAGCTGCTGCCAGTCCTCCATGGCTGCCTTTTTTTTATCGGCCAGGCTCCTGCCCTCCAGTATCAGTACATACTCCCCCCTGGGCGTTTCGCTTTCATATAGCGTCAGGGCATCTTCCAGCGTAGTGGGCAGTATGGTTTCAAATTTTTTAGTCAGTTCCCTGCACAGTGTAATCCGCCGGTTTCCCAGCGTTTCCTTCAGTTCCGTCAGTGTGCGCACAAGTCGGTGTGGCGCTTCATACAGAACAATCGTGCGGGACTCTCCTGAAAGTTCCTCCAGAATTTCCCGCTTTTCTTTTTTGTCAGACGGCAGAAAACCTTCAAAGCAAAACCGCCGTGTGGACAGGCCGGACAAAGTCAGGCCTGTAATACAGGCACATGCGCCTGGCAGGGAAGTAATGGGAATGCCCTGTTCCAGACACTTTTGTACCAGTACTTCACCCGGATCGGAAATGGCCGGTGTGCCCGCATCGGTTATCAGTGCCACCGTCTTGCCTTCCCGCATATATGTAATTAAATATTCCGCTTTTTCCGTTTTATTATACTCATGATAGCTTGTCATCGGCACAGAAATGCCGAAATGATTCAACAGTTTGATACTGTTTCTCGTATCTTCCGCTGCAATCAGATCCGCCTCCCGCAGTGCCGTCACCACTCTGGGCGTCATATCCTGCAAATTGCCGATCGGCGTAGCGCACAACACCAGTTTCCCATTCATCAATATCCATAAACCTCATAGATTTCCGGCATATACACACCCGGTTCTTTGTATACAATCAGGGGAGGCTCTACCCGCATGCGGGAATTTCCCCCTCTGCAGGCCTCCAGAAGCACCATATTGGGTTCCTGATCCACAAAGGGATATACCAGCCGCATCCGTTTGGGCTCCAATTTATATGTCAGCAGGGTACTTATAATTTCCGCCAGACGGAACGGTCGGTGCACCAGATAGAATGTTCCCCCTGGCCGCAGTAGCTTCCCCGCTTCCCTTACCACATCCTCAAAGGTACATGCTATTTCATGTCTGGCAAGCGCTTTTGCCTGATCTGAATTCACCAGGCCATGCTGTCCCGGCATATACGGCGGATTGCAGGTCACCACATCAAATACAGCCGCACCAAACAGGCCTGAAGCGCTTTTGATATCCCCTTCCACTATGGAAACACGCTCTGTCAGGTCATTGAGAAGTACGCTCCGTTTTGCCATATCGACGCTCTCCGGCTGAATTTCCAGTCCCGTCAGATGTTCTGCCTCGGTTTTGGCAGCCATCAGAATCGGTATAATCCCATTCCCTGTCCCCAGATCCAGTACCCGCGCTCCGGCCTTTGCCTTTGCAAAACCGGAGAGCAGAACCGCATCCATACCGAAGCAAAAACGCCTGGGATTCTGTATAATCTGAAAATGATTTCTCTGCAAATCGTCCAGACGCTCTCCGGGTTTTAAATTAATTGTCATTTAATTTGGACTTTCCTTCCTGCTTCTCCAGCTTCTCCAGAGCTTTCAACTCATCGTCCACTTCCACACGGTCCCGTTTATTGTGCCTTCTTTTAAACCGCAGTTGATCCACTTTATATTCATGTATCTCTTTCTCATCGTCTATGGTCACGACCACCTTCACAAGCTGACGCAGTACATTGACGCTGGCAACCTCACCCCGCAGTCCGTCATCTGTCGTCACATAGTCCCCGATGCCCGGCAGCTTCCGGTTCAGTTCTTCGTAAGTTTCCTCTTCATGTTTGAGACAACACATCAACCTGCCGCAGACCCCTGAAATTTTCGCAGGATTCAGAGACAGGTTCTGCTCCTTTGCCATTTTAATGGATACCGGTACAAATTCCGACAAATGCGCATGACAGCAAAGTGTTCTGCCACAGATTCCCATGCCGCCTATAATCTTTGTCTCATCCCGTACACCGATCTGACGCAGTTCAATCCTGGTCTTGAATACCGATGCCAGGTCCTTAACCAATTCCCTGAAATCAATCCGTCCGTCCGCAGTAAAATAAAACAATACCTTATTGTTATCAAATGTATATTCCGCATCAATCAGCTTCATTTCCAGCTTATGCTTTTTAATTTTTTCCAGACAGATCCGAAAGGCTTCTTTTTCTTTCCGCTTATTATTCTGTTCCTGTTCCTCGTCCCGCTGAGATGCCACTCTGAGCACTGGCTTCAGCGGCTGAACCACTTTATCGTCGTCCACTTCTTTTATATCGCTCACTACCGTTCCGAATTCCACACCTCTTGCGGTCTCCACGATTACATGATCGCCTTTTTTTACCGGAAATTTCAATGGATCAAAATAATAGATCTTTCCGGCTGTTCGGAATCGCACTCCGATTACTTTTGTCATACTCTATCTACCTCACACCGGGCAGCCTGGTGCCGCACCGTTAATTTTCCCGAATGGTCATCAGGAGAAGTTCCATGACCAGATCAAAGTTGACATTTGCACGCAGACGGTTCTTTGCTTTTTCCAACGCCTTGAGAATCGCTTCGATACCTGCATAGTCACTTTTACCGGCCGCTTTTTTAATCGCCTGAATCTCCTCTTTAAAAATCAGATGATTCACATCATTTGTGGCCTTGAACAGCAGCACATCCCTGTACCAGATAGCAATAATATCCAGATAATCGCTGATTTCCAGCTTATATTCATTGATTTTCTTAATGGCCGCCACAATTTCATTCAGTTCCATTTCACCGATATATTTCATCAGCATAATGGCGTCTTCCCGGATATTCTCGAATTCTTCACTGCCTGCCAGCAGCCGTGCCCGTCCCATATTCCCTCTTGCAAAAGCCACGCATATATCGGCTTTATAGTCGGGAATTTCCATAGTTTCCATCAGATAGTTGCGGAGCAGTCTGTCTTCAACAGGCTTCATATTCAAAACCACACAACGGCTTAGAATTGTGGGGAGCAATGCGTCTGCCTGATCTGTCAGAATCAGGATTACGCCATACCCGGGCGGTTCTTCCAATGTTTTCAGCAGTGCATTCTGCGCAGCTACCGTCATCTTCTCCCCTTCGTTTATGATATAAATCTTATATGGGCCGCTGTAGGGCATAATCCCCATATCACTGTTAATCTGCCGCCGGATATCCTCCACACCAATGGTATTCGGCTTTTCATGGGTTACACGGATAATATCCGGATGGTTTTTGGACAAAGCCTGCCTGCAGGAATGGCATGTCTGGCATGGCTCCACCCCTTCTGTCTCACACTGCAGCGCCATGGCAAATACCCCTGCAATAAACTCTTTTCCCGCATGTTTTTCGCCGTTTATTACATAAGCATGACCCACACGGTCCTCTCTGATTGTATTCTGCAGATATTCTTTCAACTGCTCCTGTCCGATAATATCTGAAAATTTAGCCACGTATTTTTCCTTTCCGCTGCTCTTATGTAAAAATATCCAATAGCAGACCCCTGATTTCCCCTATTTTTCCCAGAATCGCAATATGATCCTTTTCGTCCTTTACAAGCTCTTTTGCCAATTCATCCAGTGTTTCGTCCACCAGCCGTATAATCCCATACACACGATGCCGGCCCCGTCTGTCCAGAAAATTTTCTCTGGAAAAAGAATGGGATCGGCTTACGATTTCATTCATAAACTCCTTGATCATACTGCGGTAACGTTTCATATCCCGCACATCCATGCGTTTGGCAATCTTATTCCCCTGCATGGTAATTTCCTGCATCATCAGGTTCAGCCGTTCCTGCAGGCCGGCTTCCTCAACATGACTGGCCAGTGTAAATTTAAAACTGCCGTCGGTTTCCCGCGCCTGCTGACCCTGTTCTATCTGAGCCGGCGCTGAGAGAGCATTGACTTTCATATCCATACAGACTACCTCCAGTCCTTTATGTATTGCCGGATTTCCAAAATACACCGTTCCAGATCATCATTCCGGAAACTTTTTTCCACTCCTGCCTCCGCCAGTTTTTCCTCTGCAAAGTCCGCCTCGTCTGCCAGATAACGCCGGCAAAGTTCCGGATAACAGGGTGGCGTCTGGAGTTTTTCCCGATCCAGCGCACGCTGCAGCCGCACGCCATCATCCATCTCTATCAGGAGAGGAATCAATTTATCCCGGCCAAAGTATGTACGCATGCGCCCATAGGACTCCAGTGTGCCAATCACCAGATAATCATATTTGTCCAAATCAATCTGCTCGTCTTTTACTGTAAAATAATGCCATATGCCATGTACCGTATGATAAGAACGCCGTTCTATAATCCTGCCTGCCGCTTCCAGGCGCTTCATCTGCGTCTCATCCACAAAATTGTATTCCACACCGTCCCGCTCGCCTTCCCGCGCAGGACGGGTCGTATACATTACCAGCGTCCGCAAACCGCCTTCTTCTGATTCCAGAAGCCTTTTATAGACAGTATCCTTGCCAGTTGAGCTTTTTCCCATAATATAAAAAATTCTGCCCATCCTGACCCTCTATACTTCCAGTACCTGTATCATATTGGTACTCCCGGAAACTCCCAGGGGAACACCCGCCGTCAACACAACCTTTCCTTTATTATGAATGAGATTCTGTTTTTTCGCAAGACGGATCGCTTCGTCAAACAAATCTTCCGTATTATCCTCTCTGGACATCAGCACAGGGGTAACCCCCCACAAAAGTGCCATCTGCCTGCACACTCTGGGATTCACACTACACCCGATAACCATGCTCTCAGGTTTATACCGGGACACCATATCTGCGGTAAATCCGGACATCGTTACGGTGATAATCGCTTCTGCATCCAAATGCATGGCTGTGGTACAGGTAGCATAGGAAATTGCCGTGGTCACATCGGTCAGATTCCGGGGCGTATCCCGCAGCATTCTGCCATTGTAATCAATGTCCTGCTCCGTCCGTTCGGCAATCCTGGCCATGGTTTCCACTGCTTCCACCGGATATTTACCTGCCGCGCTTTCGCCTGACAGCATAATGGCAGTTGTACCGTCATAAATCGCATTGGCCACATCATTGGTTTCTGCCCTGGTAGGCCTGGGATTGTGAATCATGGATTCCAGCATCTGTGTAGCCGTAATTACATGCTTTCCTGCCGCTACCGCCATCTTAATCATTTTTTTCTGGATCACGGGCACTTCCTCCGGCGGAAGCTCCACACCCATATCACCTCTCGCCACCATAATCCCATCCGATACATCCAGGATCTCTCTCAGATTACGAATCCCCTGCATGCTCTCTATTTTGGCGATAATCTTCATAGGGCTCTTATGTTCATCCAGGATCTTCTTCAAATCCAGTATATCTTCTTTTGTCCTGACAAAAGAGGCAGCAATAAAATCAAACCCCATTCCGATGCCAAACAAAATATCTTCCCGATCAACTTCACTGACATAAGGCATGGATAATTCCGCATCCGGTACATTGATTCCTTTGTGATTGGAAACCGTGCCGCCATTCTTAACACTGCACAGTATCTCCTCGCCTTTGATCTCACTTACTTCCATTTCGATCTTACCGTCATCTATCAAAATCCGCATCCCAGGCTTTACATCCTGTCTGAGATTTTTATAAGTAATCGTTGCGCGGTTTTCATTTCCCATGATTTCTTCCGTGGTCAGCGTAAATTCCTGTCCGGCCTTGAGTTCAACCCTGCCGCCCTCAAAATCCCGCAGACGAATTTCCGGCCCCTTAGTATCCAGCAACGTTGCCACCGAAAGGCCCAGCTCACCACTTACCTTTAACACTCTTCCAAATTTTATCTTATGCTCATCATGTGTCCCGTGAGAAAAATTAAATCTTGCCACGTTCATGCCGGCCTTCATCAAATCTCTCAGCTTTTCTTCACTTTCGCTTGCAGGTCCGATTGTACAGACGATTTTCGTTTTACGCATATTACTCCCTTCCGATTACACATACTTTCTGATCATGCTCTCTCATTCCTTCTATTGTAAAACCCTGCTCTCTGTAAGATAACAGACGTCGGATCATTCCATCCGTAAAATATTCCCCCGGAACAATCAAGGGAATCCCAGGCGGATAAATGTGAATAAATTCTGCCGCAATTCTTCCTTCGCATTCTTCCAACAGCACCGTTTCATGCTTCTTTTCCATAGCTGTATGCAAATCATACACAGCTGCAGGCGCAGGCACGCTATGCTCCTCACAATTCCGGGACTGCGTATCTGGGCCCACGCTGTTTTCGCTCAGTTCTTCGTCAATTTCAGACAGCGCCTTTCCCAGGCGGATAAATCCTTCTTTCCTGTCCATAATGGTCATAATGGCTGTCACATAATTCTGTCCTGCCATTTCCATCTGCAAACCATATTTTACAAGAAGCAGCTCATATAGTTGCCGCCCTGAAAGAGCAGTTCCTTCTGTGAAGACAATCTTCTTACCCGTATCAAAATCAAATAGCTTGTTTCCTGCATAAGATTTTGCTTCTGTGGAAAAAAGACGCAAATGCCCCAGGCGTTCCATGCGCTTTTCAAATGTCCTATTCCATGAAAAAAATCGGTTACACAACATCGTCTTTTGTGTTTCCAGTATGGATATGCACTGCTCAATTCCAGCCATTAAAATATAAGACGGGCTGCTTGTCTGATAAATGGTCAGGAACCGCCACAGCCTGTTGCGGTCGACCAGCGTTCCCTGTACATGCAGTAATGCGGTCTGCGTCAACGCCGGCAAAGTCTTGTGTATGCTGTGAATCACAATGTCCGCCCCTGAGCGCACTGCATTTTCGGGAAACCGTTCATCCAGTTCAAAGTGTGCACCATGGGCCGCATCCACTATTACAGGGATCTTCTGCCTGTGTGCTGCATCCACAATGGCTTTTACATCAGACACCACACCGTCATAAGTGGGGGTAGTCAGAAACACCGCCCCGATATCCGGATATTCTGCCAGTTTCTGTTTGACTTCTTCGGGTGAAACAGATCCACATATACCATATTTTTCCAGTATCTGTGGATAAATATACACAATCTTGCATCCATTTATATACATTGCATGAAATGCCGCCTTATGGGAGTTTCTTGCCATTAAAATCCGCTCTCCCCGCTGTACAACGGCAGAGACAGCACTCAAAATGCCCCCCGTACTCCCATTCACCAGCAAATACGTTTCCGCGCCAAACAACCGGCCTGCCCGCTCCATCACATCCCGCAATATCCCATCCGGACAATGGAGGTTATCAAATCCGTCGATTTCCGTAATATCAATATCATAAAAAGGTTCCATCGGAAATCCGCCCATATTCCGCTTATGTCCCGGCATATGACAGGGATATATCCCCGATGACCGATTCTGTCTCAGTTTGTCGTATAAATGCTCCAATTTATCTGTTCTGGTGCCTCCTGCAGTTTTTTCTGTGCAGCCGGACTGTCTCCATCAGAGAACAATATTTATCCGCCATGGAAACAATCCATGCTTCCCTGCATACAGGCGGCACAATCGTAAGGGGCCACATGTGTTTTCTGATAATATCCTTTTCAATTTCAGAAAGGGGAAACTCACTTTCCGCATTCTTCAGAGCAATTCCCGGATGATGGATCCCGTGTAGTCTGAAAATATTTCCATGATCCTTATCATGCCAGTCATACAGGAAAAAATCATGCAACAATGCACCGCGTACCAGCGCACGGCGGTCGCAGGGAATTTTCAGTTTCCTGCTGATCAGTACACTGTGCCGTGCAACGCTGATCGTATGTTGTCTCACTGACATATTACCATGCTGAATATCCTTTTTCGTACCTCTATGGTGCTTCGAAAGCAGAATATCCATGCCAACCTGTTTTATTTCATCATCTATACTCATCTACTTCGCTACTTCCTCTCCAACCCGTTTATGCACCAGGAACCGGATTTGCTACTGCACCCGGATTGTCTTCTGGCACAGGAACCGTACCCGGCGTGCCTGCTCCATCAGGCACACCCACAGCCGGATTGCTTTCCGCGCCAACACCTGGTGTAACGCCGGGGCTGCTTTCCGTCCCGTTATCCGGTGCTCCGCCCACATTGCCATCTGCGCCCACGACGGGTGCTTGTGTGCCCGGATTTGTTCCCGCTTCAGTCCCCGGCACACCCGCGCCGGGAGTTACTTCCGTACCCAAACCAGGATCAACTCCGCCATCGGGTGCAGGGACATTTACGCCGGGTTCCGGCACTGTACCTGGCGGTACACCGATTCCTCCGTTGGGATCTACAGGTATTATGCCGCCTTCGACTCCGATGCCATTACCGCCAACACCTGTATCCGGCACAGTATTTTGATCTGTGGGTTTACTGGTGGTTCCACCCGGATTTTTCTTCCCTGCATTCGCGGAATTCTCATCCTTGTAGCAGACAACCGGAAACCCTTTATAAACCGCTTCATATATTTTTTCGGCTTCTTCTCTGGGAAGATTAATGCAGCCGTGGGAACCATTCCGCAAATAAATATTCCCGCCAAACTGGCGGCGCCATCCGGCATCATGCATCCCGATATTCCCGTTAAAAGGCATCCAGAAATCTACAGGCGTTGCATACCCTGGTCCCCTTAACGTTGCGTTTAAAGTTTTATAGGTCAACCCATAAACACCATCCGGTGTGGCAAATCCTCTGGACACATTCCCTGATACAAAATCACTTTCCGTAATCAGTTTTCCTTCTACATACAAATAGAGATGCTGCGCAGTCAGATTGATTTCCACATAAGAATCTCCAATATCGTTCTCACCTTTTGCCGCAGCCATATACAGGTATTCCGGTTCCCTGTTTACCTGACTGCCGGCACGGATCAGCTTAATCAGCTTTTCCGTCTCTTTGCTGCGATCAACCCGCCAGCCATAGCTGCCTGGCTTTAATGTGATTTTCCGCCCTTCACTCGTCCGGAACTCTCTTGCCTTGCCAAAGGTATCATGCTTTTTGGATAAAGCATTGATATAATCCCTTACGGCAGTTGCATTGATTGTGACAAGTTGTTGTTCTCTGTCAATCTCCAGCCATTCCTGAATCAGCTCCCCGTCAATGACTTCTTCCATTCCATGCCAGTCATATATGATTCTGCTGGACACAAACCGATTCAGACGGCTCACAAACCGCACAAGTTTTTCATCTTCATGGCTGATTTCCGGCTTCATATAGCAGTCTGACTCATCCAGAATCAGAGTTTCTTCCATATTTTCAAGGGCCGTAATGATCGCCGCCTCAGCTTTCTGCTTATTGATGACAGTACCTTTATCTTCCTCTACAATGGGATATACCCCCAGTTCCGGGTTATATTCTCCGATATATGCATTCACGGGCTGCCGCATATTCTCCGTCTGGAAAAAAAGCATCCCTGACAGCTTTTCATGTAAAAGTGTATTGTCATATTGTACTGTAACGGGAAGGTCATAATTTATAGTTTCCCACAGAGAAGGAAGCCATGCAAATCCATTTTGCCTGTCAATGATTTCCTGTAGTGTATTGTCCAGAAGAAACTGCAACTGTATTTCAGAAGCCACCAATGTAGCTTCCATTTCTTCCCTTCCCTGAATCTTTAACGTATACCCGCTGGCCCGGTTTCTGATCATACCCTCTACTTCAGCCTGGGTTTTTCCGCCACACGAAAAATCCCCTATCATCGTTCCTGGATAATAGCGGTTCATAAAAAACAGCGAAACAGCCAGATAAATCAATACTATAACACTTATCACAGCAATTCCGCCAATAGAATAAATTTTCTTTCTTTTTTCCTTTTCCAAATGAATCACCCGGTTAAAATGTATTTCTTTTCTCTATTCTATATGCTTTTGTCCGTAAACACAATAAGAAGTGGCAAAATATTATTGGAATATTTAAGAAATTCCCTGAATTAAATCCTGAACCACTTCACCCGCAATGATCAGGCCTGCAACGGCCGGTACAAACGCATTGCTCCCCGGTATTTGTCGTTTGGCAGGATGCCGCTTTGTCATCTCCAATGTGCCTTGCCCTGATTCTTCGCTCTTCCTTTCCCTATCATCCGCCGTCACTTCCGGCTGCTCTTTGGAATATACCACTTTTAAATGATATATTCCTCTTTTTTTCAATTCCCGGCGCATAACTTTAGCCAACGGACAAACAGATGTCTGGGCGATATCCGCCACCTGGAATGCAGACGGATCCATTTTATTTCCTGTACCCATGGAACTGATAATCGGCACGCCACATGCCATCGCCTGCTCCACCAGAGTCAGCTTGCCAGTCACTGTATCAATGGCATCCACCACATAATCATACTGGGAAAAGTCAAATTGACCGGCGGTATCCGGAAGGTAAAAGGTTCTGTAAATATGCACAATCGCATCCGGATTGATACTTAAAACCCGCTCTCTTGCCACATCAACTTTATATTGTCCCACGGTCAACGTGGTGGCGATAATCTGTCTGTTCAGATTACTCTCACAGATTTTATCATCATCTGTCAGATCCAACCTTCCTATACCACTTCTTGCCAATGCCTCCACCACATAGCCGCCTACACCACCCAGGCCAAAGACGGCAACCTTCGCCTGTTGCAGCCGCTCTATCTTCTCTCTGCCTAGCAGCCGCTCTGTTCTGGAAAGCCACTCAGACATCTGCCGCCTCCTGTGCTGTCCGTTTCATCTCTTCCATGACGGATTGTTCACACCAGCGCATTGCCTGCAATGTCTCATCCAGCAAAGTATTTAATTCATATCCCAGCATTTCCGCGCCATTTTCGATCACTTCTCTGGAACAACCTGCCGCAAAACCGGATGTCTTATATTTTTTCTTCAGCGATTTCAACTCCATATCCTGTACGCTTTTAGAAGGTCGAATCAGTGCAGCCGCCCAAATCAGGCCTGTCAGTTCATCAACGGCATATAATATTTTCTCCATTTGATGTTCCGGCTTTATCTCCACAGTAAGCCCATATCCATGGCTGCATACCGCATGTATCACATCTTCCCCTATACCCGCTTCCGCCAGCAATTCCTGCGCTTTTATACAATGCTGATTCGGATAACATTCAAAATCAATATCATGTAATAATCCCACAATTCCCCAATATTCTGCTTCTTCACCATATCCCAGTTTCTGAGCGAACCACTTCATTACTCCTTCCACTGTCAATGCATGCTGAATATGAAAGCCTTCCTGATTGTACTGCTTGAATAGTTGAAACGCTGTTTCCCGATTCACAGTTGTCCTCATTTTTTCTCCCCTTGTCCCTATACACTTACAGATTTCTCTATTTTTTCAATTTAGATAAAAACGATGTATACAGCATTTCTGCCTTTCAATCCTAACATACAATATATAAAATATCAACTGCCCATCTTTTCAGACATAACAATAGATTGCAGGCTTCGCCAGCAAACCTATTGTCATGAATTAAAAAAGCATTCAAAACACCTATATAGCAGGTATTTGAATGCTTCTTCATCTCCTGAGACACGGGGGGCTCGAACCCCCGACAACTTGATTAAAAGTCAAGTGCTCTACCACCTGAGCTAGTGTCCCTTACACAAGCAAAATGCCCAGAACCGGAATCGAACCAGTGACACGAGGATTTTCAGTCCTCTGCTCTACCAACTGAGCTATCTGGGCATTTAAATAGCGGGGACAGGATTTGAACCTGTGACCTTCGGGTTATGAGCCCGACGAGCTTCCAGACTGCTCCACCCCGCGTTATAAAATTTTAATATGACTTGCGCCAAATGGATGGAGGTGGATTCGAACCACCGAAGCAATTTGCAACAGATTTACAGTCTGCTCCCTTTGGCCACTCGGGAATCCATCCATAAGCCGATGATCGGACTCGAACCGATAACCTGCTGATTACAAATCAGCTGCTCTGCCAATTGAGCCACATCGGCAACATACATATTTTTCTTTCATAAAAATGGGACCTATAGGGCTCGAACCTATGACCCTCTGCTTGTAAGGCAGATGCTCTCCCAGCTGAGCTAAGATCCCATATGCACAAATGCTTTTAATAGACGACCCAGATCGGACTCGAACCGACGACCTTCGCCGTGACAGGGCGACGCTCTAACCAACTGAGCCACTGGGCCATTTTATATTGCTTATACCCTCAAAACCGAACATTGAAATCTTCTATCTCTCTTCCCTTAACACCCGTCTCCTTCTCTCGGTTAAGCCCTCGACCGATTAGTAACGGTCAGCTCCATGCATTGCTGCACTTCCACCTCCGCCCTATCTACCCTGT
>CAJUSK010000007.1 GCA_910589075.1 uncultured Lachnospiraceae bacterium | reverse complement strand
TGTTCTTTCCCTCAGGACCAACCTGGTCCTTCCTTCTTTACTGCTTCTTTTTGGTTTTTCTGTTCTCTGAATTTTCTTTCTGTTTCTTTAGAATCTTCAGGGTCGCATTGCTGTTTATTTGTCAAGGTTCTGTGTCGGTCTTTCTCTCTGACGCAACTCCGTTAGTTTATCACGTCTTTTTCTTTCTGTCAAGACCTTTTTTTCATTTTTCTTCCATTTTTTTACTCCCCACCGCCGTTTTTCGCGGTAGGGCTTTATAGTATCATCTTTACCTTTATTTGTCAACAGTTTTTTTATTTAATTTTTAACTTGTTATATTATGCGGAACAAAAGGCATAAACATGCCTGGGAGAAACTTCCATAACCATCCGCATATAGGGCACATTCCTCATAAGCACAGGCACTGTAAACGATAATCGGAAAAGTCTTTGGCCAGTTTCAGCTGTAATTTATCCGTACCGTTTCATCAATCTCGTTTCCCGGAGTGTGTCCGAAAATTCGTTCCCGCCATGTACAGACTTTGCTTTGTGGTATATTAATCGCTCATTCGGTCAATACAGTCCACTGCACCTCCCCATTCAGATCCAGTAGCCTCTTATCAAAGTGTGACGCACATCTGCCGGTAAACAATTTTCAAACATGCTTTAAAATAGAAGATCTGGTTCCATAGCGCCCACGCTGCTGTCAGTCTTTCTTGCATGTTGTAAAATCCATTCCGTCCATTCCGGATAATACCTGGCCAGTATGTGGGTGTCATCTGTGGTACATTCTTCTGACAGATTTCCTGCTTCATCATCAAAAAGTACATTTGCATCCAGATAAAAAATTGTCTTTTCATCTGCCATCTGCGCCAGCGCTTCGTTAAACCGGTTAATATTTTCATTATTATATATTGGTGACGAAGCCGATTTCTTTTCGGTAATATGCAGATTGGCCTCAAGGAAAATCAATGCCTGTGGTTGCAGCTGACGAATTTTTTCTATCATTTCTTTATATTTGGCAACAGTATGGTCAAAATCGTATCCCAACTCATTGATGCCCATCATCAAATAAATTTTTCCAAACTGTCTTTCCGTCAAAACTGTTTCCAGTCTTTTTTTCTCTCCTGATACTGTGGGAAATTTTTTGGTAAAAATCTTGTAGACGCTCATGCCCAGATCCGCCACAACCTCTGCATTGCCCAGATTCCCATATTCCTGAAGGCCTACGGTACGGGAATCACCAATAAATAATGCATCATCAAAATATGTACGTTCTGCTTCATACAGCTCCAGCACTTCATTCTCTGCTTCTTCCGTTTCTTCTGCAGCATCTTCTGCGTCCGCCTCAGAAGCTTCATCTCTGATCTGCTCCGGCTTATCTGCGCCATTTAAAGGGATACCGACTGTATTTTCCTCTTCCTGACCCTTGCCATCTGATACGCCAAAATCCATGGTCTGTATTTCCATCCCGGCAATGCCGCTCCCGTCCGAATCATACTCCCTCTTCTCCCAGACGCTTTGCACTGTTGCAATCGCCGCCTGCGCTTTTTGAGTGGTATCCGAAAGCCAGCGACTTACTTCCCCGTCCCGGATCAGACCATATGCCCATATGACTGCCGCAATAGCGCAACTGATTGTCAATGACAGCGTATAGGAACATTTTCTTCTGTTTCTTCCCTTCATATCCGGTTTCCTCTATACATATACAGGTATTTAGAACTGATAGTACAAAAAGGGATCGTCCAGCCCCATATACATACAATATACACAGGCCCAAAACAATATCAGCAATCCGGCTGTCACCCAAAACGTGTATTTCCCTTTTTCATACAATTTGCGCGGAATTCCCGTACAACAGAAAATAGCTGCCGTCAGCGGCAAAAAATAAGCCTCTGCGTATTTCGCAAAATCTCCCTGAAATACATTGCCGTTACCACCTGGTTGTGCGAAAAACGGAAACAGTCTGCTCAGATACACTACAAGCTGCCTCAAATCCGTGACCGCAAAAACCAGCCAGGACAAGGGTATCACTGCCAGCATATACAAATGTCCCGCAACAGGATATCTGTCGAACGCCTTCGCCAATCCCTTTTTTTCCAGTAATAGCAGCAAAAACAGCAGAAATCCCCACAAAACAAAATTCCAGCTGGCCCCATGCCACAAGCCTGTGAGCATCCATACCAAAAACAGATTGCGGTATGGATGGCGCCGGTTGCCGCCCAGCGGTATATAAATGTACTCCCGAAACCATCCGCCCAGCGTCATATGCCACCGCCGCCAGAACTCTGTCATAGAACGGGCCATGTAAGGTTTTTGGAAGTTGTCGGGAAATTCAAACCCCATAATCTGCCCCAGCCCTTTGGCCATCAGGGAATATCCATAAAAGTCAAAATAAATCTGGAAGGTAAAGGCCGCGATGCCCAGCCAGGCCAGCGGCGAGGAAATACTTTCAAATCCAATGGTTCCCACCTGTGTCCACAGATTCCCCACCCGATTGGCAATCAACACTTTCAGCGCCAAACCAATGGTAAACTCCCGGAATCCCTCCTCCACATTCTCACAAGAATGAATTCGAAATCCCAGCCGCTCCTGCACCTGACTGTATGTCACAATCGGCCCGGCTATCAACTGAGGAAACATACACAGATATGTCCCCAGTCTAAGAACAGACTGTTCCACAGGGATCTTTCTCCGGTAAACATCAATCAGGTAGGAACTGATCTGAAAAGTATAAAAACTAATTCCAATAGGAAGAACCAGATTGACTGCCGGTATGCTTATATCTATTTCCGTCCTGTCCAGCAATGCATTCAGATTCGTACTCAGAAAATCGAGATATTTAAACACAAACAGGCAGCCAATATTCCAGGTCATCCCAACACTCAGCCATACGCGCCGCCAGCTTTCCTGTCTGCATCCGGCAATAAAACGGGCAGTCGTATAGTTAATCCCAACAGAAGCAAAAATCAACAGCATATACCAGGGATGTTCTCTGACTCCATAAAAATAAAAAAGCAAACTGGCCCCAAACAGCACAGCATTCCTGCAGATTGCAGGAACCAGAAAATACACCAGTAAAAATACAGGTAAAAAATAAAAAAGGAATGAAAAACTGCTGAAAACCATATGCCGGTTCCCTTCTTTTTCTTTGGTTACCACGATCACAAAAAAGGAGAGTGAAGATGGATAGTTTTATTATACTACAGACGAAAGGGAGAATAAATGATACTATCGGGCAATGCCATCCAACCCGGTTCGCAACGTCTATGGAAGCAAAGCAGCGTTGTCTTTTATATCACTTCAACATCTCCCCATGCCCCAGCACAAGCGTACTGTACAGAAAGAGTACATCGCACCCCTCAAAATCCACAAACTGCCCCAGGTGATCCGGATGAATATAGCGAATATCCACCAATGTAATCTCCCTGTAACCGCTGATCAGAAGAGGCGCCAGTGCAGAGCCAAAGGAATCCCTGAACAAAATCAGCTTTTTGTCCCTGGTTGCCTGCGGATTTTCAATGGTAATCAGCGAAAGAGAGCCGGACAGGAACATTTCATAAGGATCTCTTCCCATGGCTTTCTCCATATCATAGACTGGCATGGCCTTCCCGTTCTGCCAGTCGTATACCTGGCAGCCGTCTGTAGACGCACCAGTCAGATAATACAAGTCATCCGGAGGAAGCGGTAACGCTGCCTGTCCATAATAAGCACCATAAAAATCCCGCTCCAACGTATGCATTTCCCACTCGTCTGACAATTCTGTACCCATAGAACCTGCCAGACGTTCCGCCACATCCAGTATCCTCTCCTGCCTCCAATGCGGGTCTGTGCGATAGTAGTCTGCCTTTTCCAGAAGGTCTGAAACCGGAATATATTGCGCATAATCCGCCATGTCTTCCATTTGTTTTTCAATGGCCCCATAATCAGCGGCAGGATGGCCGCTTTCTTGCGCCAGAAAAGCATTTTTATCGGGAATGACAGAAAGAAAAACCTGGTTTTCTTCTGTCAGATATGTTTCACAGATATAACCAAACCGCTCTGCACAGCGTCTGAGCGAAGCCGCCTCCACCGGATATTCCATTGCTGAAATATACCCCTGAGACACATACATTCCGTTGTTATCCTGACGTCTGAAAATGCCTGCCGCAGTCAGCGCTTTGACACTGCGCAGAGAATTGCGAAAGGGGAACGTGTCTGTCACATGTGCCTCAAATCCGGACATAAACCGCCCTGACCATACCCCATCCCAGGACAAACCGGGCATCACAGCCAGACTGCGCCGTTCGCTGTCAGAATACGTACTGCCTGGCAGAAACAGACTCAGTAATAATCCTCCGGTCAGAAGCAACACTGTCAATATGCAGATCATTGTGTTTTTCTTCTTTCGCTTCACGGTTTCCATCTCCTTAGAATCTGAAATACAGGAAGGGATTAAACGACCCATCCACAAGATATGCTGTTACGATCAGTAATAAGGCAACCAGCACAACCGGTTCCGCCAGATCACACAATCTGCTGCCATATGGGCTTTTCACAATCCTTCCCAGCAACCACCGCAGCGCCGGTGTGGAGCCAATCATGCCGGCCAGCAGTATCACGGCAAAGCTCCGAAAACAATACACGGATTCAGCAGAAACAAGCGGGGCACCGCCCAGCCCAAACAGACCGCCCAGATTGGCAAAAGCCTGGGGCAGACTTTCGGCATCAAACAGGACAAACCCCAACAGGACAAAAAAATTCACATACAGATGGGACAGTCCCTTGCACATGTTCAACATTCGCAGCAGCCATAATTTTTCCAGTATCAGCAGAATTGCAAACATCAGCCCCCACAGAGCAAAATTCCAGGCCGCTCCATGCCAGAGCCCGGTCAGTACCCAAACTGTCAGAATGTTCAAAAGCTGCCGTCCCTTTCCCACCCGGTTTCCGCCCAGGGGAATATAGACATAATCCCGAAACCAGCCGCTCAACGTCATATGCCACCGCCGCCAGAACTCTGTCATACTGGATGAAATATAAGGATAGTTAAAATTCTCCGGAAAACGCAACCCAAACACATTTCCCAGGCCTACGGCCATATCACTGTAACCGGAAAAGTCAAAATAAATCTGAAGCATAAAGCCGATTGCATAGAGCCAGTAAAAAAGCACGGATTTCTCCTCCGAAGCCCTAAAAGCGGCACACAATTCTCCCAGTTGATTGGCCAGCAAAACCTTTTTAGACAGCCCAACGACAAAACGACGTATTCCCTGCGCCGCCTGATCCCATGTATGTGTTCTGTTTCTCAACTGCCCGGCTATCTGGAAATACGTCACAATCGGTCCGGCTACCAACTGGGGAAACATGGCAATATACGCCGCCAGATCAATCAGATTTCTCTGTGCCCGCTCTCCCCTGTAAACATCTATCGTATAGCTGATCATCTGAAACGTATAAAAACTGATGCCGATGGGCAGAGAAATACGCAGAATAGGAAGCACCTGCCCTGTTATAGCCTGTATACTTTCCAGAAAAAAATTTGCATATTTAAAGTACAGCAAAAAAGAAAGGCTGACCATAACGGAAAGTATACAAAATATCCGCCCCGGCCATTTGCCCCTGTATCGGTCCACCAACAGTCCAAACCCATAGCCGGAAACAATGGAGAGTCCCATCAGTAAAACATACCGGGGCTCTCCCCATCCATAAAAGAGCAGGCTTGCCAGAAGCAGCACCATATTTTTCATCCGCCCCGGCGCCAGAAAATACAGTCCGGCTGTCAGCGGCAGAAAATAATATAAGAATGTAAGACTTGAAAATAACATCTGTTTTTACTCCTGCCCGAACACTCATGCGATATTGACAGTGTCTCACATGACGGGCGATTCCACCATAACCTGAGCGCCTGCAAGCGCAGACAAAGCATTGTTTTTGAACAGTTCTATTGTCGCCGCCTCACCATAGGCGGTTATCACATAAGATCCGTCCACATCCAAAACCAACAGCGTGTCCGGCTGCCCACAGATCCATTGTCTGCCCAGCGTATAGGTTTTGAAGGATTGCGCAAAATCCTCTTTGTCCGTACCGTCTTTCAGATGATACGCCGCACCGGTAAAGGTATTCGCGTTCATCAGATGCACAATGGAAGCGGCATCATCCACACGCTCTGCCTGCTCCGGCGGCAGCCCCAGTGTCAGTTCCAGTTCTTCCGTCTTGCTGATGTCAAATTTGCCTGGCGCATCCATCACTGCATTGGCCTGGTCCCCGCCATACATGGCAAACAAATCGTCCCCCGTGTAAGTGCCCACAACAGTAGTCAAAACGGCGAGGGCATCTGTATAGGCAGATTCTTTTCCGCCGCCTGATGTATCCGAGCCGCCGCACCCTGTCATGGTCATTCCAATGGTCATAAGCAGCATTGTCAGAATGATGTAAGATACGATTTTCTTCATAGTTGTGTTTTCCTTTCCTGGATCATTTTCTTTTACCATACTCTCCATCTTTTCGGCAATTCAGTCATCTTTTTGAAAAAAGATGATGATATACAGTGATTATAGCCAATTTGCAGAAATTATTCAAACCATTGTGGGCAGGATTTTATCCGAACTGTCAACGGTCAGCAGTCAGGATTTTATCTGCCCCACAAAAAAATCCCCCTGTTATGGAGGATTTTTCAGTCTGGCACGGCATCCATCCTGTTTGATACCGGATTTATTCAGCCCCAAAAGGATGTATGCTGTTTTCTGTATGTATCATTGTCTTTCCTGCTCAGTTCCTGTGCGATCTGTTTCAGTTTTCCTGTCAGTTCACTAATTTTGGCCGGGTCCTGTGCCGCCGCTCTGAGCTGTTGCTCCAGCCGGTTTTTCTCTTCCTTTAGTTTACGGATTTCCTGGTCCGGACGATCCGTATTGGCAGTGCATTCCCTGACGGGCTTTTGGGGGATACCAGATCCAGCCTGCGGATCTCTGCTCTCATTCTCTTTACGTTTGCGGTCTTCAAACCGGATCTGCACCTTCCCGTCTTCATCCCGTGTCATAGAATACAGACCGCTGGGCCTGCTGCCGGATTTTTCTCTGTTGATGTACTCGTCTTTCGGCGCAAATCTCGCATTTTCCGCTTTTGGCTGGTTCGGGTTCTGTCCGGTTCCAGTTTGCTCCGGTTTAGAAGTCCTGTCGGCAATCCGATCTGTACCGGACTGTTGGGGATAATTCATCCCGTAATCATAATAACGATTGTTGATTTCGATTCTGTCCTCCTCTGCTTTTCATTTCATTCCCATGAGCAGCGATGCATAAGGGTATGCCCCATATACATTTGTCAGCCGAATCGAAACAATAGAAAGCACACTTTTCGAACTTTCTATTGTCATGAATCAAATGCCACGCTGCTCTGCATCACTGTAAGATTCCTTACGCGTTCCCCACAGCGTCATCCCCGACTGTCAGTTTTGCAGTCGTTACATCATAATTTTCGTTTATATATCACCGGGAATCAAACGGTTTGCAGTGAGATGTTATCTGAATGCCGTAAAATGACCGCCAGCCTTCTGTCCATAGAATGACTTGTCATAAATCATATTTGGCAACCGTTTTGTCTATATAAGTTGCCCAAAACCCACAAACCATCATCGAAGAGTCTTCTATTACAACTGGTCTGAGTTTATTTCCGTAATCTGTTGCCTGGAAACAAAAACAGTTCCCGGCAAGTTTGACACCACCTGTATCCCATATTATAATATTTTTCAAAATCATAAACAATTATATCCGGAGGAATCTCATGAAATTGCTGCCCCAGATATCCGAAGCAGAATTCGAAGTGATGAAAATTGTATGGAAACATGCACCCATCAGTACCAATGAAATAACGGACCGGCTGGTCCGCACCACTACCTGGAGCCCCAAAACGATTCAGACACTGATCAAACGTCTGGTTACAAAAGGGGCCCTTACTTATGAAAAACAGAGCCGGGTATTTGTCTACACCCCTCTGGTGGATGAGGATGAATATATCGGGCAGGAAAGCCGCTCGTTTCTGAACCGCTTTTATGGCGGCAATATTACGGCCATGCTTTCCGCCTACATGGATCATAACGGATTAACGGAAAGTGAAATAGACACGCTTCGTTCTCTTCTTTCTGAAAATACAGAAAACGGAGGGACTACACATGAATGATTTCATGATCCGTTTTCTGATCTGCAATGTTTTCCTTGACATTTTAATCGTCTGTCTTGTGGTTTTCCGTCATCTGTTCAGAAACCACCTCACCAGCCGGGCGCAGTATCATCTGTGGTTTTTGCTGCCAGGGCTAATGGCCGTGCCATTTCTGCCAGTACATTCTCTTTCGTTTTCAAATATATTTCTTTGGCTCGGCAGTCCGGGTACGGACTCTGCCATGCAGAGCAACAACTTTGCCGAAAAAATCTCTGCTATGCGTCAGCCCTCCGGCATGGACTGGATGTATGACCTGAGTTCCTCCGTCAGCCGGAATACCCCTTCCGGTATAGCCGCTTTGCTTAGCTTTTTATGGATGGCCGGTATCCTTGCTATGGTATTGCTTATCTTTGGGTCCGCCTTTCGATTTTACAGACTGAAAAAATCTTCTCTGCCAGTGCAGAACCCGGATGTGCTCAGACTATATCACGCCTGCCTTTCCGAAATGGCTCTCACAAAATCCGTCCCCATCCGAAACACGGCATTTCTGCAATCGCCTGTTTTGGCGGGTCTTTTCCGGCCCTGTATTTATCTGCCCCTGCGGTTGGTCAGCGCCAGTCAGCCTCAAGCTCTGCGTTATATGCTCCTCCATGAGTTACAGCATTACCGGCATAAAGATACCCTGGCCAATCATGTTATGACCTTTGCCTGCATCGTCTATTGGTTTAACCCCTTTGTATGGTATGCACTGAAAGAAATGAAAACAGACCGTGAGATAGCCTGCGACACTGCCGTTTTACAAATGCTGAAGCAGGATACCTACGCAGACTATGGACGTACTCTGATTGATTTTGTAGAAAAAACTTCCTTGCCTCCGTTTCCTTTTGCAACGGGAATCAGCGGCAGTATGCGGCAGATGAAAAAGCGTATTCTGAATATTGCCGCCTATCGTCCCGCCACGTTTCGTAAAAACCTGTGCAGCCTCCTTCTGTATTGCACGGCGGCAGCGCTTCTGGCCGGTTCCGCACCTGTGCTGGCCATACAGGCGGCAGGCGACTCCCTGTATACCTTTACAGAAAATGAGCAGAATATCACATACCTTGATTTAAGCGTTGATTTCGGTGATATGGAAGGCAGCTTTGTCTTATATGACCCAGCCGCTGACGCCTGGCTGATCTATGATAAAGAGAATGCACGCAAGCGCATTTCCCCGCTATCCACATTTAAACCGTACAGCGCTCTGTTCGCTCTGGAATCGGGCGTCATCACACCCCGGCAAAACCTGATTTCCTGGAACGGACAGGAGTACATACGTCCTGAATGGAACCAGGATCAGACACTGTCCTCCGCCATGCAAAGTTCTGCCACCTGGTATTTTCAGGAACTTGACCGGCAAACCACCTTGCCGGTAATACAGAATTATATCCGCGAAACCGGCTATGGCAATCAGAGTGTCAGCGGAAATGTTTCTTCCTACTGGGGCGATTCTTCTCTCAAAATATCCCCCATAGAACAGGTGGAAATGCTGCGGAAACTCTATGACAATGCATTCTCGTTTGCACCGGAAAACATAGAAACTGTAAAGCAGTCCATCCTCCTGTATTCCCATGCAGAGGGAGCCATTTACGGAAAAACAGGCACCGCAGAGGAAGACGGCCGTAATACCTGCGGATGGTTTATCGGATATGTGGAAAAAGACGGCCATCCCTGCTTTTTTGCCACAAATGTCCAGCAGAAAGACAACGCCACCGGCGCCGCAGCCACGCAACTGACTTTCTCCATTCTTACAAAATTAGAGGTATGGAGTGGAAAAATCGGCTGAGTTCATACATGTCTTTGTTTTATCTCATTCTCTTCAACAAAAGAAAGAACGCCGGACAGACTCTCTTTTATTACAAACCCAAGAAACACAGCCGATAATTTTTCTATCGGTAAGTATATGAACAGTTCAGACAAGTCAATTTGTCTGGACTGTTATCGGTAATAATCCGATACGATACTGATCGCAATCTCTTTTGCCTTCTGGCTGGACACCTCTATATTGTCGTTCTCTCCCAGGCGCACACAATAATAAACGGTTTCATCCCCGGCTTCCGCAAAACCGGTAAACCATGCATCCACAACAATGCCCTGCGCTTTGCCCATTCCTGTCTTTCCATATATGAAAAGATCTTCCCTCTGAGTTTCTTGTACAAGCATAACCTTTTTTAATTCATCCTGGCTCTTCTCAGAATAAACGGAATCCTTCCCAAAAATGCGTTCCATAACATCCACCTGTTCTTTGGGTGAAATCTTCAGAGACGATTCAATCCAGAAGCCGGTCAGTGCCCGGTTGGAATTATTCGTATTCAGACGTCCTTCCCAGTCTGAAATATCGCAGTTCCCATACCGGAGTCTGTCCAGTTCCTGTTGTATTGTTTCTTTTCCTGTTTCGTCGATCAGTTCTCTGAAATACCAGACACAGGAAACACGGAACGCATCCTGAAAATCAATATCATGGTTCCAGTTCTCATTCCAGAATACTTCGCCGCTCCATGTGCGGACAGATTCACCAGGATCAATCACTCCATTTTCCAGAGCGATCAGCGATGATACAATTTTAAAGGTAGAACAAGGTGAACTTTGCGTCATGGCAAGTTCACGGTTATACAATATATATTCTCCGGCTGTGGCATCATATAAGACTGCTGTACCATTCAATCCATTGAAATATTCCGACCAGTCAGCATCTATTATAACCGGCTCTGCCTGTGGATTTTGATTCGAATTTTCTACAATCTTTTCATCTGCATAGCCATCCGGCTCTTCTATCCTTTTCGTTTCTGTCTGACCGTCCCCTTTCCCCGCTTCCGGCTTCATTCCAATTTCGGATTCTGATTCCACTGCATTTTCAGCGTTCAGCGCCTCTGACAAATCTGTGTTTTCCGCCGAAATATCCCCTTCCATGACAGACTTATTCTTTTCATACTCCTGTACCTGGCTCACCCTGCCGCAGCCAGACAAAACCAATCCGACTGCACATACAAATATTCTGCTTATCACCTTCGTGTACATGCACTTTTTTTGCATCATCAACCTTTCCCCTTTTCCTTCTGTTTTAATTCCGGCTCTAACCAAACCTTTTTCAAACAAACTACCGCCACAATCAGCATAGCGCTGATCCAGGCAAGCGGTTCTGCATAAAACAGCGCTTCCCTGCCTGCCATAGAGGTCAGGACACAGGCAGCGAATACTCTTGCAAAAAGTTCGCCGATCCCTGACCAGAGAGAAGCTGTGGCATTTCCCATACTCTGAAGTGTATTACGAAAAACATACAACAGGTACAGGGAACTGAGCAGGCAGCTCATAACAAAAAGATAATGATATGCAATTTCCAGCACGTTTGCTGCGTTGACATTCCTCTGATCAATAAATAATCCTAAAATCCCCCGGCCTCCCAGGATCATCCCGGCCGAAATAACGGCAGACAACAAAACGGCAAGCAGCGAAGCACTTTTCAACCCACTGCGTATGCGTTGCGGCAGTCCGCCTCCGTAATTCTGTGCCATATAAGTGGTCACTGCATACCCGAGAGAGATGGCAGAACTTTCCAGCAATCCGTATATTTTATTGGTGGCGGTAAATCCGGCTATAAAAACAAACCCCTGCAAATTGATCACTGACTGCAAGATCATCCCTCCCACCGCAATCAGCATATGCTGAAGGGCAAGTGGTACACCCAGCCTGTACTGACATTTTATAATGTTCATATCGCTTTGCCAATCTGATTTCTCCAGCTTTAGCCACTCAGACTTTTTCAAAGAAAGAAAACAATAGAAAAAAGCAAACAACTGTGCCGTCACAGTCGCGGCTGCCGCTCCTGCAATCCCCCACCGAAACACAAGAACAAACAACAAATCAAGCAAAACATTGCCGCCTGCTGCAATCGCCATGGCAATCATCGGTGTCTTCCCGTCTCCGAATGCCCGCAGAATCGAGGAAGCCATGTTAAAAGCTGTGACCACCAATATTCCTCCATACATAATGAGCAGATACGCAGACGCCCCGGAAAATATGTCATCCGGTGTCTTCAGCAACCGCAACAGCGGCAACGCAATGATAAAAGAAATCACCGTCAGCAATATACCTGCTGTCAGACAGAGCCGCACTGACATTGTAACCGCTTTTCTCACATTTTCCTGATTGCCTTCTCCAAAATACTGGGATACCGGAATCGCAAATCCCTGTGTCAACGCCTGTACTGTCCACAACACCAGCCAATAAGACCAGTCCGTGGCCCCAACAGCGGCAAGCGCTTCCACCCCTACGCCTTTTCCTACAATCATGGCATCCACAATCATATACAACTGCTGCCCTAAATTGGCCAGCATTAAGGGAAATGCAAAAGAAATCATCAGCAATGCCGGATTCCCCTCTGTCATATTTTTTGTTCTTCCCATTCGATTACACACCCCTTCCTGTTGACCGCCTGCGCACTCGGCTATATAATAATAGTGCTGAATTTTCCGTATGTACAGGCATTTTTGTGCCAGATACTATAAAAATCGTTTCAAAAAGGCAGGAACAGCGTATGCAATATAAAACAATCATTACAGATGAAAATCTGCTGGAACAAATCCAATATCCGGATGGCAGACTACCGATTTCCTTTTACCAGGACAGTCTGGATGACTTTTTAAATGGCGAAGTAGGATTTCACTGGCACGACGATTTTGAATTTGGCTTTATACTACAGGGAGAGATAGAATGCCACATCCACCAGAGACTTCCGGATGCAGCCAGACAAAGCCCTGTCGTCTTAAAGGCAGGCGACGGCATGTTTATCAACTCCAGATCATTACATTGGATCCGGCAGGTCAAACCGCACACCATACTGCCCAATTTTGTCGTACCCGCAAACCTCTTCTCTCTGTCACCCATGCGGGAAGTCTATCAGCAAAACATTCTTCCCCTCATCCGCTCCCCCATCTCCGGATTATATCTGCTGTCTGAGCGGGAGACGGATAATAAACTGCTTCATGTAATCAAAGAAATCTACAATCTGGACATAGTTGAAATCGGTTATGAACTACACTGTATCGAACTGTTGTGCAGGCTCTGGCGGCTGCTCCTGACTCGCATTCTCCAGACAGGGAAACAGCCGCCTGCTGCAAAAGCAGAGTTCATCCAGGAAGAACGTATGCGGCGTATGCTCTCTTATATACATACACATTACACCGAGAGCATGACTGCCGACAGGATTGCCCGTTCTGCAAACATCAGCAGAAGCGAATGTTTTCGCTGTTTCAGAACCATTATGGGAATTTCTCCCTCAGAATACCTCTGTCAGTACAGGTTGTCACAGGCGGCTCATCTGCTTTTATCTACAGACAGACCCATTTCGGACATCTGCTTTTCCTGCGGCTTCAAAAGTACAAGCTATTTCGGAAAAGTTTTTCGGGAAAAATGCGGGCTATCTCCGGGACAATACAGGAAAAATGCCTGAATCTTGCAAAATTCAGGCATTTCGTATCTTTTATAGGCAGTTCAGTGTGTACGGCCTGTGATATACAGTGTCTGACAAAGGATATAATTATTTCCTTCGGATATCCACATAGCCAATTTTCAACGAATTCTCGGTGAATTCATACGCACCGCCATATGTATCAAGATTTATATACAAACTTCCCAGTTCTTCTTCCGTCACAATCCATGCCATATATACCGTTACCGTCTCACCAGGGCTGATGCTTGCGATATAGTTCTTTTCCCCTTTGGAGCCATGCACATCATAATAGAGCATGTCTTTGCGGGCGGACAGTCCATGATTCACCGCCATTTCCCACAGATCGTTTTCTCCCGGCATCTCCTCTGTTATCACCTGCATGCGTCCACCACTTTCAGCAATCCGTACAAGGCTTCCAAAAAACAGTACATCTGTCATTTCCGCGCTGCCGGTATTGGTATATTCCACTGTTGCATAGAGCAGTTTCTGCGGTACTTCTCTGGATTTTACCACCTCACTGAGATTGTCCACATCTCCCCTTTTCACATACTGGATGGTTGCCGGGCGGAGTTTGCCGCTGCTATCTGTCTCCTTCCCCAAATCCTCATCCCAAAGGGCTGTATCCAACAAGCTGAGATCATCCCCAATCTGTACATCAGTCACTCTGGCAGTGAGCCCCTGATCATCCAGCGGAAAACTCTCACCGATCGAATGGGTATTTTTCATTTCTTCTGCGGCAACAGTCGTGATGGACTCATCCCCGGCGCCTTCATCATACGCCTCTTTGTCTGAGCCTTCCTGAAAGCTGCTCCAGTTCTGTGCGATTATGACTTCCCCTTCCGCTGCATTTTCTGCCGGGACCAGCCTTACATGTTCCGCAATCTTAATCGCCTCCTCTTTGCTCACATCCGATGCCACATACATCTCCATCACATAATGAACATCTGTAAATGCCACATAAATCCGTTGATTAAATGTAATCTCATCTTCATACAGGTTCGGATATTCCAGATACACTCCCTGATTACCGTCAGCCAAAAACTCCTCACTGGAAAGCACATCCCCATGTTCTATCTGAAACTGATCATCGCCGGTATCCATCCGGTAAAATGTCATGGACACACCGCCCTGATGTAGTGCATTCTCAAAGCAATATTTCCCCTCTTCCACTTTGACCATGCCTGTGGGCAGATAGCCTGTCTCCATTTTCACTTCCGGAATATTGACGGGCACGTCTTTAACACTGGCGTCTGCGGCTTCTCCGCCCGTAATATCCACACTGACACCGTGTTCCCCGATCTTCTTCTGCTGCATCCGGTAAATACCCACACCTGCAAATACTGTGGTACCGCATAACAGCACTGCCACCAGAGCGGCAACCAGCGTTCTGCTCAGTTTCTTTTGGCCTTTATGCTGTGGCTGCTGTGTCTTAACCTGTTTTTTTACTTCTTTTTCTATCATAACCCTTATCTCCTCCGGCATTTTGGGAAAATCGTGTTTTAAATCTTCGAATTTCATATTCCGTCCTCCAACATTTTTAACAGCTTCTGTGCACCTCTTACCATAGCTTATTGCTCCAGTTCACAGCGCATCTGTTTCCTCGCACGTGCCAGGCGGTTCTTCACGGCGCTTTCCGTAATCTCCAGCATACGCGCCGTTTCCTTTACGCTGTAGCCCTCCAGATAGTAGAGGGTGATGCAAATTCGTGTTTCCGGAGGCAGCCTTCTGACCGCTTCGTACAAATCCGAATAATCCGCCTCTTCTCCGACGATCTCCTCACACTGCCACTCTTCCAATGACACCACACGCTTTGCCTTGCGCATAAAAGTATAGCACTCATTGATCAATATCCGTACAAGCCAGGTCTTTGCATGGGAATCCTGCCGCAGTGTATGCAGCTTTGTAAATGCTTTTACAATGGTTTCCTGTATCGCATCCGCGCAGTCCGCATCACTGACAAGTAATGTTTTCGCCACATGATACAGCGTATCCTGGGATGCAATAATGAGTTGTCCTAACTGTTCTTTTTTCATAATGTCCTTTCTGCCGGCCAGCTTTTGTATTTACATGAATTAGATGTTCGGGAGAGGGAAATGGTCTCTGAGAAATAAAAAAATAGAACAAAACATACTTTACAGGTTTTTATTGTCACAAACAACCGGTGCCAGGATTATATCCCGACACCGGCTTTACCTACACCCAGACCGCTCACTGAGAACAGTCTTTTATTTTCTTTTATTTATAAAACTCTTCTGTATAACTGTCGGCATTTTCTTTTGTAATCAATATCGTACCTGAGTCCACGACGGAATCTACTGTCTCTCCGCTTAAATATTTGGAAGCAAATTCACCTGCCGTATAGCCCATCTTGTAGAAATTCTGCGCCATGGTTCCCCAGATTTTGCCGTCTCTGATATATTGCAGTGTATCCTCGTTGTCATCAATGGCCAGAATGGTAATCTGTCCGTCCATCCCCAGTTCTTCCACCGCATTGGCCGCCGCTACGCCACCGATGGATTCCAGGCAGAAAATTGTATCTATTTCAGGATGCGCTTTCAGATTGTCTTCAAATTTTTGCAGAGCTGTAGCACTGTCTCCGTTGTCCTCATCTGTCAGGACCACTTTGATATTCGGATAATCCGCCGCACATTTTTCTTCAAAAGCCGTTTTCTGTTCCAACTGATTGCTTGTATCCAGATTCGCCATCATTATCAGAACATTGGCTTCACCGCCCATTTTTTCATTCACATAGTCTGCAGCCAGTTGTCCGTATGCCGTATTATCGGTTCCGATAAAGCTGACTCTTCCGCTCTCTTCTGAATCAGAGCTGATATTGATAATGGGTATATCTTTTCCCTGTGCATCTGCATACAGCCCCTGAATTGCAGAATAATTATAAGGTGTCGTCACAATCAGGTCCGGTTGTTCCACAATCGCACTCTGCACGGCTTCATACATCTGGGTATCATCCAACACAGAAGGCCCTATAATCTTGAGTTTGAATCCAAACTCTTCCGATGCAGCAGTGATTCCGTTATCCGCACTTGTGAATACAGCACTGCCAACCAGAGGATTTACCCAGATAACATAAGGCGCTTCTCCATTATCTCCTGCTGCCGACGCCGCTTCATCCGTTGCCTCTTCCGGCGCGGACGTCTCCTGTGCGGCAGACGTTTCTCCACCTGCAGCCGGTGTCTTCTCAGCCGGTTCTGACCCGCATCCAGCCAATGAGAATACCATTGTACCTGCCAATAACAGTGCCAAGATTTTTTTCTTCATGTTTTTCTCTCCTTTTTTCTGTTTTATAATATCGCGCTATATGCCGTAGGTTTCAAGGCCGGTAGCCGCACGCATTATACGCTCCTGTGAAAAATGACCTCTGTCTATATTTCCTGTCACCCTGCCTCTGCTCAGTACAATAATGCGGTCACACATACCAAGCAGTTCGGGAAGCTCAGATGATACCATAATTACTGCAATTCCTCTCTCCGCAAGTTCCGTAATAACATGATAAATTTCCACTTTGGCACCCACGTCCACGCCCCTTGTGGGTTCATCCAGAATCAGTACTTTAATATGCTTCATCAGCCATTTGGACAGTACAATCTTCTGTTGATTTCCACCGGACAGATTCATAATATTATCTTCGATACCATTTGCCTTCACTGACAGTTTTTCATAAAATTCACCGGAAATTCTCTTTTCTTTTTTCTGATTGATAAATGTTCTGGATGAAACCATATCCAGACTGGCAATGGTCATATTTTCCCGCAGATTCATCGGCGCAATAATCCCTGACTTTTTCCGGTCTTCAGTTACCATACCGATTCCCATTCTGATAGCTTCGTTGGAAGATCTGATATGTAATGGATTGCCTTCCAGATAAATAGTACCGGCAGATTTTTTCAGACTTCCGAATATGGCGTTCATTGTTTCGCTGCGTCCGCTTCCCACCAGGCCGGAAAAGCCCAGTATCTCTCCTTTGGCAACCGAAAAGCTGACATCTTCCACCAGATTTCTGTTTTTTACATATGGATGGGGTATGGTGATTCCCTCCACCCGCAGTTCTTCTTCACCGATGGGCAGTATTCGTTTCGGATACATTTCCTCCAGTTTCCTGCCCACCATGTCTTCGATAATACGGTCTGCATCCACCGCTTCTTTTTTATAGGTGGAAACCAGATTGCCGTCTCTGAGTACTGCAATTCTGTCGGCCAGTGCAAATACTTCATCCAGCTTATGTGAGATATAGATGCAGGATATGCCATTTTTACTCAATTCCTTTATGATCTCGATCAGATTTTCCGCATCTGTCTCCGTGAGCGCCGAAGTCGGTTCATCAAATAACAATATCTGCGGATTGGCAGCAAGTGCTTTGGCAATGGACAAAAGCTGTTGCTGACTTGTACTCAGGTTATAGACCATTGTCCTGGGATCTGCGTCCAGCCTCACCTTGTGCAGGTACTTTTCCGCTTCTTCGTATGTATGCTTCCATTTGATAAATCCATGTTTTGCATTCCAGTTTCCCAGAAGTACATTTTCAGCCACAGTCAGTTCCGTATGAAGACTGATCTCCTGGTGTATCATCTCTATGCCTGCCATTTTTGAATCATTGGCATCTTTAAAACGGCACAGTTCATTTTTTACATAAATTTCTCCTTCATACTGACCAAACGGATACACCCCGCCCAGAAGATTCATCATTGTGGATTTTCCTGCGCCATTCTCTCCCACCAGCGCTAAAATCTCCCCTCTGTACAGGTCCAAGTGAATATTCCTGAAAACCGAGACTTTACCAAATGACTTAGACACATTTTTTAATTCCAGTATTTTTTCCATGCTTTCCTCCTCCTGACGCACCGCTGCGTCATACTGGCAGAACCGGAAGTTGTGATTCCGGATTTTATGCCTCCGCCATCAGCCTCTGCGTTTGCTGCGCTGATACTGGTCCAATCCCACTGCAACAATGATGATCAGTCCCATTACAAACTTCTGCCAATAAGCAGATACCCCCACTAAATTCATACCACTGGATAAAACATTCATTAAAAGTGCACCCAGAACGGTGCCCAGCATGGTGCCTGCACCGCCGTTGAGACTTGTTCCGCCAATGATCACCGCCGTAATAACCGTCATCTCTGTCCCGTCTCCCACGCTCGGCTGACCGGATCCCATCCTCGCCGCTGTCATAATACCGGAAAGTGCCGCCATCACGCCGCTGAGCACATAGACGCTTGCCGTAATTCCCGCCACATGAATGCCCGCAAACCCTGCTGTCTCCGCATTTCCACCGATGGCATATACTTTCCTTCCGTAAGTCGTCTTTGTCAGAACGATATGCGCAATAACAGCCAGGCCCACCGCCAGCAAAACCACATTGGGGATTCCCATAAGGCTCCCTTTGCCAAACTCAGAAAAGGAATCCGGCAGAGGATAAACTGCCTGTCCTTTCGTAATAACAAGCACCAGCCCTCTTGCCATATACATGGTTCCAAGCGTTGCAATCATGGCCGGTATTTTCAGTCTGACAATACATAATGCATTAAACAGTCCCAGCGCTGCCCCTGCTGCAAGTCCCAGCAACACTGCAATGATAACCGGTATTCCTCTCTGCATCGCCAGTGCACTGATCAGTCCGCAGATTGCCAGCAGGGAGCCTACAGACAAATCAAGCCCCTTTGCAATCAAAACGAAGGTCATGCCTATGGCAATAATCAGTGTATAAGATGTATTTCTTCCAATATCCATCAGATTACTGAATGTGAAAAAGATGGGGTTCTTCATCTGAATCAGGACAGAAAGCAGAACCAGAATCAATAAGATTCCCATTTCTTTGGCTTTCCATGCCGATTTCAGAAAATTTGTTTTATTTCCGTCCATATCTTTTATCCTTTCTTCCTACAGATATTTGCCAAGTGCCGTCAAAACATTTTCCGCCAGCAGTTTTTGCCCCAACGCGTTCAAATGCAATCCGTCATTGAGCAGAATCTCCTCTGCCCGATAACTGCCATAAACCTTGCGCATATCATTGAATTGTGCTCCGAACGTTTCAGCCACTTCTTCTATGATGGAATTCACTGCATCAATATTGGCTTTCTGATAGTTCCAATGGTCATCCGGAAACCGCTTTCCGATTCCATCTACAAGTACTGGCGATATAGTTGACAAAATAATATGTACTTTATTCTTTTGCAGCCTTTTCACCATATATACAAGATTTCTCCTGTACTCATCAAGGCCAATGCAACTCTCGCCATCCTCATCCCGGTTTTCTCTCATATCGTTTGTACCGATGAGGATATGGGCAATATCCGGATGGAAATTCATTACCCTTTCATAAAATTTCATTTTTGCGTCATCGCTCTTGTCTCCTGATATGGCTGCATCAATCCACGTAAGTCCCGGTTCATTCTCATAGATCTTTTTGATAATATTGAAATAGCTTTCTCTGTCACTTGTGATGGAATCCCCGATGAACACGATCTTTCCATTGCTCTGTACTTTAGGAATGTTTCTGCTTTTTCTGATGTCCTCTGCCTGCCGGCTTACAGTAGTTTCAAACCCATGCAGCAGTTTCCTGACTTTTGCTTCTTCGGCGTTAAATATATGACTCAGCCAACGGACATCCTCATCCGGCACGTCCAGAATGAGCTTCTGCATGTTAAATTTGATGTTATTATACAATTCAGACGTTAGTGTATGATCCATTTCTCCCTCCTGTTATGCAAGCGCTTTCCTTACAATATAAGTATCATATTTGCACATTTAAGTCAATATATCAATTATATTTTCAATATTTTTCATCATTTTCACCAATATATTTCGCCAATATTTGTATAATTAACACAAGCGCTTGCATTATTTTTTTGAAATCTTATTTCTTTTTAAATGTGATTATTATATAATGGCTCTATAGATATGAGCAAAACGTTGGGGCTCGAAAATCTGTCCCCGGTTCCATACAGACCTTTTCAAAACCTTGATTTATCGGGTCTTGCTCATGATTATCATGTCTCACCTATAATGAGGGGGTTTTTATGGCGACTTTAAAAGATGTGGCAAAAAAGGCCGGCGTTAATATATCCACTGCTTCAAGAGCCTTGAACGGAATGGGCAATATATCCGAAGTTACAAAAGAAAATATCCGGCGCATCGCAAAGGAATTAAACTATATTCCCAATGCCAACGCCCGGATTCTTGCCGGAAAGAGTTCCCATATGATAGGAATTATTGTGCCGGAAACCAACAGTGATTATTTTTCCAAAATGATAAACACACTGGAAATTTCTCTGCAGAAACATGATTATTATCTCCTGATCTCCAATACACAATATCAGCCTGATAATGAGCAGAAAATTCTGGAAACGTTTATCAATTACAATATAGATGGGGTCTTTCTGTCCTGCACCGTCGATACAGACAGGCTTTCCAAATATCAGATCCTGCTCAACAGCAATCACATTCCACTGATCGCACTTGATGCCAGGCAGCCCGGCGCTGTCTGCAGTCAGATCAATGTGGATGATACTTCAGGCATGGTAGAATCCATACAATATCTTTTACATAAAGGGCATACATCTATCGGCTACCTTGGCGACTATATCATCAAGCAGACACTGCGGGAGGATTTTTTCAGAGAGGCCCTGACCAGATGCGGCCTGCATCCCCAGGAACATCCCACCTTTACCCATCCGACCATGCGCTTTGAGCCGGCAGGCTATGAAGGGATGAAATACTTCCTCTCTCTTCCCCAATATCCCAGCGCATATCTTGCCGGCTATGACGATATTGCCATCGGCGCCATGCGGGCTGTTGCAGAAGCCGGCCTGAGAATACCGGAAGATATTGCAATCATTGGCAATGATAACGGACGCGCCGGGGATTTTCTGCCACGGCGGTTGACCACCCTGGCTCCCCCCGTCGAAAAAATGGCTCAGATCGGCGTGGATCTGATGCTGGATTCCATCCGCAGTAAAGATCTCTCCATTACGCACAATGTTTTCCTGAAACCCGAACTTATTATAAGGGAAACTACCTGACAAGATGCTGTTTTTACAGTATAGATTATAGAGATACGAGGAGACTTGCTATGAAAAAGAAGGCGCTGATCGTTCTATTAACATGTATATTTCTTATAGGAATCATTGTGATTGTTTATCATGCTGTCGGTGGCAAAAAACCATTTAAAGATTTGGAACCATCGGAAATAGTGTCAGCCACAGTACGATTGGTTCCGCCGGACACAACCATTCAAATTGTAGAAATCGAGGAATTAACAGGATATTTGAATGATGTGGTTATCTATAAAGAAGACAATTCCTATACAGAATACAGCGGACAAGGTGTAATTTTTACGCTGATATTGTCAGACGGAACACAGACAGAAGTCATGGCGTATAACCCATTCTTTGTGATTGATGGTGTTGGTTATAAGACAAAATATGAACCATGTGAGGCACTCAATGCATATGCAAACAGATTGTTAAATGAGAAAAGAGCCGGTATAATGTGAGAAGAGCCACCTGGATTCACTTTCAAAGTGATGAAACTGCACAGCTATGAAATAAAGTTTAAGTCAGACGGATATATTTATGAAGTCGTTGCTGAATGGGATACTAAAAAAGTACTCTTTGCGTGTGGCTCAGGTTAGATATATCCAAATTCCCATCCCGTTTATTTGTCGCGAATGTCTATAATATTTGTTCTAATGTCCACGAAAAATCATCCTTCTCGTCCATAGCAGACAGTGCGTTCTAATCTCGAATTTAACAATATTCTGCATCTGCAGTAAAACAAAGGTTCATTCTTTTGACAACGCAGAATTCCAAAAAAATCTTTTTTCTATGGGTATACAATTCTAAAAACGCCTTTTTACGAAACATTCAATCTAATAAGGCAATGACTCGACAAATATGAGCCATTGCCTCTCTTGTTTAAAACTGACCATTTTCCAATCATCTCAGTTTACTGGCTTATTACATTTGCAGCACCCTGTTTTTGTAGCTGTCAAATGCATTCTCCGGCACAACCTGTCCGCCATTTGTATCAATAGCACTATTTCGCTGCTTGAGAAGCGCGATAAGAGCCCGTCCTGCTTCTTCAGTTGTATCGGAAAGGACACTTACACCATTGGCCCCAATAAGGCAAATTGCCAGACAGTGAATTTTCTTATGATACTTTCCTGTGTCCATATAATAAGTATAATCACTGAAACAACATGCTTTTAAACTATCTACACGTATGACAGTTTGGGCAGGATCAGCTAAATAGATATAGTCCCTTGTAAGCAGACCGTCTTTGTTGGTCGCATTGGAAAGCACACGATCAAGCCCTGCTGTCAGTTTCAGAATATAACAGTCAGATGCCAACGCCTGTCGTTCAAACGCTTCAATTTCACTGACTGGCAGTTTACTGTGCTTTGCGGAGTTTGCAATATAATCTTCTCGCTTCTGCCGACTCCCTTTGAGTAAGAAAAACAGTATGAACAAGCAGACCAGAATAACCACACCAAAGAATCCACAGATCACAATACCAACACTTAGCATGTCCTCCTGTCCGTCAGCCACGAACTGGAGTGTTCTGCCAATTCCCCACACCAACCCACACAACGCAGCAGCCAAAAACAGGCCAAAACAAACGAATCCGCCAATGCTTCTCCGTTTGACAGTTTTCAGAGCGCTCCCAAATATGGATCCATCCGGAAAATGTTTTTGAGCATACTCATCATTCATCTTTGAAAAAAAATCTGTCATAAGTTTACCCCCATGTAAGCGATTCATCACTTTTATTGATTGTTTAACACAATGCGAGTATAACACGATTCGACAGACATATCAAGCCGTAGAAAAAGGACTGCTGTTTTTCTGTGTCTCACATTGACACGTACTTCTTTCGAATTTCTCCCTCGACAGTCTCTTACAGCAGTCTGTCAACTTATGGAATCCTCAATATCATTAAATACAATTTTCAATCACATACCAGCGCAAACAAATTGCATTTCTGTATACAGGAATTTTCACTTTTATTATAATAATCCAAATTTACATCTCTCTGAATATCAAATTGCTGATAAAGTTTTTCCGTTCAAAGACTTCTTTAATCAATATTTATTTACCGAATTTTCAGAGGCTATTGATTAAACTTCTCACCTTTTTATTTTTGCAAGACAGTACTTATAAAATCTAACAGATATGTCATTTTACGTTCGTAACCGCATCAGGGGTGGAGAGCTCATTTGCAGACTCGAACAGTTCCGCAATGTTATCCAATAACGCATCTGTGAGAAAAATCATCCCATATCCTTGGGGCAGGTTAATCTCATTTGCATACCAATCCTTTTCTATCCGTTGAATCGCTTTGTGTGCTCCAATAATAGCTCTTACACAGTGTCCTATTGCCAGCACTCCTTCACTCCACTTTGCAAACATTCATGTATTTAACTTAACCGGGAACCTAAAATCAAATTAGGATTTATTCTATTCCCGTAATTCATACTTATTGAATTACCAATGTTCAATAAGGTATGAATATCTTGTATAGTAAAGTTTGTACTCAAAACAGGTTTTTCCATAATCATCCTTCACTTTCCAATAATACAAACGGACTTAATTGCGCTTTGCCCTAAGCCTTTCTATCTGTTCTTCCGCATCTGTCCTTGGTATATTATAATACAGCAGTTTCTCCTCCGTTGTCATATGCTTTGTCACTTCATAATTACGCTCTCGAATCTTGTGGATATCCTCAACCGTAAAATCCAGGCTGATCTCCAATGTATATGCCATTATTCCCCACCTCCCAATAATACAGGCGGATTCATAATATCAATATCCTTATAGCTTTCAAGGTGTGTGATTGCCCTGATACCCTTAATAGTCTTTATATTTACAATATGCTTAAAATTCCATGATATGATGCAGTCACACCCATGCACGACAGCAGTTGCTATATGCTGACAATCATCAATGCTTTTCTTTGTTAGTATACCCATATCTATGATCTGATTTGCAACTTTAAGAACTTCATCTGTAATTTCCAACTTTGTATATGAAATCCTGCTCAAATACTCATACAATACTGTTCTTTTAGGTTCTCGACATTCACCCACTTCATCAAGCTCACCTGTGATCAACAAATTTCATACTTTCCAACTTCAAACTGTGCCCAAAGAGCTAATGTATCCTTCATTCGCTCTGGCGCATCTTCCTGTTGCAGATAACTTATAACAGATGTGTCCAAATACACCTTCAACTTCCTGTCCATAGCATCCGACTCCCTTTATAGTCATTTTAGCACAAAATTCTCCCTTTAACAATCTATAACCCGCACATGTTTGTGTCACGTTTGTGTCGGTATCGCCGGTTCCTGCCGGTTCACACAAAAAAGTCCCCCGCTACTTTTTCTATAAAGTAACAGAGGACTTTTCTTTATTCATGACAATAGAAAGTTCACAAAGCGTGCTTTCTATTGTACATATCTGTACCTTATTGGACATTAGTAGTCCAATAAGTATAAATAATCAAATTACTATTTACTCAGCTTCCAGTGTATTACTTGCTGTTAATAGCCGCCTGTGCCGCCGCCAACCGCGCAATCGGCACGCGGAACGGACTGCAGGATACATAGTCCAGTCCAATCTTATGGCAGAATTCAACAGAAGTCGGATCACCGCCATGCTCGCCACAGATACCGCAGTGAATAGCTGTATTCACTTTTTTACCTTTCGAAATAGCCATTTCCATCAACTGGCCCACACCGGACTGATCCAGTTTTGCGAAAGGATCATTTTCGAATATTTTGGCATCATAGTAAGATTCCAGGAATTTTCCGGCATCATCACGTGAGAAACCATATGTCATCTGCGTCAGGTCGTTTGTACCAAAGCAGAAGAATGCTGCGTCTGCCGCAATCTCATCTGCTGTCAGTGCAGCTCTGGGAATCTCGATCATCGTACCCACTTCATACTTCAGATCTGCTTTTGCCGCGGAAATTTCCCCGTCTGCCGTCTCAGTTACAACCTTCTGAACAAACTTAAATTCTTTGCTGTCCCCAATCAAAGGAATCATAATCTCAGGAACCAGATCCCAGTCAGGATGTGCTTTCTTCACATTGATTGCCGCGCGGATCACTGCCTTTGTCTGCATTTTTGCAATTTCAGGATAGGTAACTGCCAGACGGCAACCTCTATGACCCAGCATCGGATTAATCTCATGCAGAGAATCTATAATCGCTTTGATATCTTCTACAGCTTTGCCTCTTGCTTCTGCCAGCTTACGGATATCCGCCTCATCAGTAGGTACAAATTCATGCAACGGAGGATCAAGGAATCTGATGGTCACAGGATTTCCTTCCATTGCCTCATATAATTTCTCAAAGTCACCCTGCTGCAAAGGAAGTATCTTTGCAAGAGCTTCTTCTCTTTCTTCCAGTGTGTCGGAACAGATCATCTCGCGGAATGCATCAATTCTGTCCCCTTCAAAGAACATATGCTCGGTTCTGCACAAACCAATACCTTCTGCACCCAGCTCCCTTGCCTTTGCGGCATCCGAAGGTGTGTCTGCATTGGTTCTTACTTTCAATGTTCTGTATTTATCCGCCCACGCCATAATCCGGCCAAATTCTCCGGCAATGGTAGCATCCACAGTCTGAATAGCGCCATCATAAATATTGCCGGTCGTACCGTCAAAGGAAATAATATCGCCTTCATGATATTCCTTACCTGCCAGCGTGAATTTCTTATTCTCTTCATCCATATTGATTGCAGAGCAACCGGATACACAGCAAGCGCCCATACCTCTGGCTACAACTGCAGCATGGCTGGTCATACCGCCTCTGACGGTCAGGATGCCCTGTGCCGCTTTCATGCCTTCAATGTCTTCCGGAGAAGTCTCAAGACGTACCAGTACGACTTTCTCACCTCTTGCAGCCCATGCTTTTGCATCTTCAGCAGTAAATACAATCTTACCACATGCAGCGCCAGGTGCTGCTGCCAGCGCTTTTGCAATAGGCTGGGACGCTTTCAACGCATCTGCGTCAAACTGAGGATGCAGCAGGGAATCCAGATTTCTCGGATCAATCATGGATACCGCTTTTTCCTCGGTAATCATGCCTTCATCCACCAGATCACAGGCAATTTTCAAAGCCGCTTTGGCTGTTCTCTTACCGCTTCTGGTCTGCAGCATATACAGATGCTTGTCCTCAATGGTAAACTCCATATCCTGCATATCTCTGTAATGATCTTCCAGTTTATTGCAGATTCCCACAAACTGTTCAAACACTTCCGGCATCGTATCTTCAAGCTGTGCAATCGGCTGCGGTGTACGCACACCGGCTACCACATCTTCGCCCTGAGCGTTCATCAAAAATTCGCCCATCAGCTTCTTCTCGCCGGTTGCCGGATTCCGCGTAAATGCAACACCTGTTCCGGAAGTCTCTCCCATATTGCCAAACGCCATCATTTGTACATTGACAGCCGTACCCCAGGAATAGGGAATGTCATTGTCACGACGATATATATTGGCACGGGGATTGTCCCATGAACGGAATACTGCCTTTACTGCACCCAGAAGCTGCTCCTTGGGATCAGACGGGAAATCTTCACCAATCTTCTCTTTGTATTCTGCCTTGAACTGATTTGCCAGTTCTTTCAGATCATCTGCCGTCAAATCTACATCCAGCGTAATTCCCTTCTGGGATTTCATCTTGTCGATCAGCTCTTCAAAATATTTTTTGCCAACCTCCATAACTACATCCGAATACATCTGAATAAATCTTCTGTAGCAGTCCCATGCCCAGCGGGGATTGCCGGATTTGTCTGCGAGTACATTCACAACCTCTTCGTTCAGACCCAGGTTCAGGATTGTATCCATCATACCCGGCATGGATGCTCTTGCACCGGAACGCACCGACACAAGCAGCGGATTTTCCTTATCGCCGAATTTCTTTCCGGTGATCTCTTCCATTTTAGAGATATGCTCCATAATCTGGCCCATGATCTCATCATTTATCTGTCTGCCATCCTCATAATACTGTGTGCAGGCTTCCGTCGTAATCGTAAACCCCTGCGGCACAGGCAGACCCAGATTGGTCATCTCCGCCAGATTCGCACCTTTTCCACCCAGAAGATTCCGCATTTCCGCATTTCCTTCTGTAAATAAATATACCCATTTCTTCATCCGCTTACACCCTCCGTAATTTCTTAAACTGATACCATCAGTATACCATTCATTTCCATAAAATTAAAGCATTATTCCTGTTTATCTTTAATAAAAGTTACAGTTTTTACCCACCTATATCTGTGATATTTTCCGAATTTTAACATATGTTAATTCCAGCGCTTAAACACAACAATTTCAGCATCCGCGCCAAATGCCCCATACTCAGACACCATCAGATATTTCTCATCCGCAACGATTCCATAGCATTTGTCACCGCCTGCTTTATGTAACTGATTTCCCAGATAAATCCTGTTATCATCCCAAATCTTTATCCGTTTTCCGCCGGGCAGAGTATATTCAAGATTTACAAAGTCTCCCTTGAGTGCATTCAGGTCTGTTACTTCCTCCATATCCTCAATCCCCAGTTCATTAAATTCCCTGATCAGATTCTCCTTCAGCTCCTCCAACGCGGTTTCACTCTTCTGATAACACATCGCCACAATACATTCTGCCCCAAACGGTCTTCCACCTGTTTCCATACATCCATTGCAGCCTTCTTTTAACTCGCACATTCCACAATCAATTCCACAAACAGATCCCATCCGCATATCCTCTCATTTTCCAAATTTTTATACCCAACCCTAACGCTCTGTCTTCTCGCTCAAATCCATGTACATCTGAGCCACTCTCTCCCCATCATTCGGCTTCCTCTCTTCCACGCAAAAAGAGCCAACAACTTATGTCAGCCCCTTTCACATCTGTCATTTAAATCAATCAGCTTTTTTCGTATCAAGGAAGAACTCATATGCTTCCTTATCCGTAGCACCTTTGTGAACAACCATATTGACTGCCTGTGCCATAGCCACAGGATCATGGCTCTGGAATATATTGCGTCCCATGTCCACACCTCTTGCGCCTTTGCTGATTACTTCGTAAGCCAGTGTCAACGCATCTTTCTCCGGCAGTTTTTTGCCGCCTGCTACCACGATCGGCACCGGACATGCTGCAACAATTTCTTCAAAGTTTTCACAGTTATAGGTCTTAATAATATTTGCGCCCAACTCTGCAAGAATTCTAGTTGCCAGTTTGAAAAACCGGTCGGTACGTTCCATCTGCTTGCCTACCGCTACCACACCCATGGTGGGAATGCTGTAGCGAATGCCTGCATTAATAGTGCGGGACAGATTATCCAGGCTGGAAAGCTGGCCGTCTGCACCGATAAATGTCTGAACTGCCATGCAGTCCGCATTCATACGGATGGCATCTTCAATATCCACTGCCACAACTTCGTGGGAAAGATCATCATTCAGCATAGAAGAACCGGAAGTTGTACGCAACGCAACACCTTTACGGCACCGCGGCGGAACACAGGTACGAAGTGCGCCTCTTGTTCCCATCAGCACATCCACATAGGGCACCAACTGCGGAATCAAAATATCCAGTCTTTCCAGACCTGCCGTTGAACCCATAAAATACCCATGGTCAAAAGCAAACATTACCGTATTGCCACTTACCGGATCAAAAATATTAGAAAGATGTTTTTTCATACCCCAATCCAGGTTGTTTGCACCTTTTACATGGAAATCTCCCTGATTTGCAAACGGTACGGAAACCTTATAATCTTTTGCTACTTTCAATCCATCTACATCTGCCATTTTATATGTAACCTCCTTATTTTCTATGGTGAATCTTTATTCTGCTTTGCTGTTCTCAAAGCAATACGCGCTCCGGCCGCCTGTGCGGCCTTCGCTCACGGGCTGCGCCCTGTCCGGAGATTCAGAGAACCGTTCCTGACTGCATGCAATCGTCACGTTTCTCCAAATCCCTGCGCACAGCTTTGCTTTTAGAAGTTATAATCATTCACATTGGATTCATCAAATACAACGCGTTCCGGAAGGAGTACAACACCGTTATTTGTATCGGCTGTTGTGTCGCCTTCTGTCAGGCAGTCATTCGCCATAACTTCGCAGTCACCGATTCCAGGTACGGAAATTACATCGCCGACTTTTACTTCATTGCCTGCTGCCATATATGCTGCCAGGTAGCATCCAAGAGCACCCTGGATACCGCAATCCCAAAGGCCCCATTCATAGAGAACGCCTGCGTCGCAGTACTCTTTGATAGCCATAGGTGTTGCAAAACCTGTGATGGTAATATCATCTTTTGTAATGCCTTTGTTCTGTGCTGCTTTTAACTGTCCGGGAAGAGCTGTGGAATCATTGCAGATGATCAGGTCGATGTCTGCATAAGCATCCAAAATCGCTGCGCCTGTGGAAACTGCCTGCTCTGCATCCTGATTGGAATAATAGTTGTCAGCAACCTTTTTCCAGTTGGGATAATCTTTTGCGATGATTGCTTCGCCGGCTACCTGCCAGGAGTTCTGGTCTGTAACAGTTGCCTGTGAATAATGCCATACATACTGTACTTCATCTTTTGTAGGATCAACGCCACGTTTCTTTAAAGCGTCTACAGACATATCTACCAGCATCTGTCCAAGGATTTCAGGAGTACCCTGAGATACCATCAGCGCACGTGCATCAGACTGTGCGTCAGAGTCCCATGTACAAACAGCAAGACCTGCTTCTTTTGCTTCCAGAAGAGCATCTCTTACACCTGCTGCATCAACGGTGGAAATGCAGATTGCATCTGCGCCGCTTGCTACTGCCTGATTGATTACCTGTACCTGATCTGCAACACCTGCTGTAGCACTGCCCTGATAATCTACGGTAATGCCCCAGTCAGCCGCATATTTCTGAGCGCCGTCATTGGCAGCCTCAAAGAACGCGTTTCCTGTTACCTTAGGGATAAATACAACTGTTTTGCCGGAAACATCTGCGCCTGCTGCAGCGGGAGCTTCCGCATCTGATTCAGCAGGAGTCTCTGCCTCTTCGCCTTCAGCGGGAGCCGCTTCTGATTCTGCGGGTGCTGCTTCCGGTTCTGCTGCGGGTGCCGTTGTCTGTGCATCGCCTCCACCGCATGCTGTCAGTGAAAGAGCCATGGACAACGCAAGTACGAGTGACATAACTTTTTTCATTTTCATTACTTTTTCCTCCTTTTTTTCTATATTCAAAAGCCTAAGCTCTGAATAAACCTGATTAATTTTCTTTCCTGAGTTTCCTGAAAAATACAGCAGTCTCCGGCCTGGATACAACCGAACGTCCGATGACCACAACCAGAAGCAAAACGCCCACGGGTATGTCCAGATACTGGGTATTGACTTTAAAGCAAAGCGGAAGCCCGAAACGTAAAATACCAATTACAAGAGAGGCCAGCGCCGTCCCGATTACACTTCCCTTTCCACCCGTACTGAGAGTGCCTCCCAGAACTACGGCGGTAATAATGTTTAAAGTCAGATTGGCGCCCAAATCACTTTTAGCCGTCCCCAGATAGGAAGTCAGCATAATACCCGCAAGAGCCGCACTGACTGCCGATAATACATAAGTACTTAAAATTACCAGCCGCGTATTGATACCGGAATATTCCGCGGCCTCCTGATTGATACCCACCAGGAAAATGCTTCTTCCGTATTTGGTTTTATGTAACAGAATATAGGCAAGGATAATCAAAACCATAAACGCAAGCAACTGACTGGGAACCACGCCGAACAGTTTGAATTTTGAGATGATTTTAAAATCATCCGGAAAACCGCTAATACCCTGATAAGCTTCCGTAGCAGATATATTGGATACCAGCAACGCAAACCCGGCATACAGGAAACTCCCGCCCAACGTGACCACCATGGCCTGCACACCACAATAGGCAATGAAAAATCCGGAAAGCGCACCACAGACGGCTGCTGCCAAAATCGCGAGTACTGACGCCGTCCATATGTTCATGCCGCCATCCTGCCAGCCCACACCGATGATAATAGAAGTCAGCCCCACAATGGAAGCAGCCTGTATATCAATGCCGCCGGTAATCATCACAAATGTAACAAACAACGCTATAAAGCAGATTGCAATAAAATCATTGACACTGGCCAGAAGAACTCTGGGCATCAGAAATTTGGAATTTTTCGCTCCGAATATAATAAACTCCAAAATCAGGATTCCCAGCAGGAAAGCCTCCCAGCTCAATAAGGTCCGTTTCATCTTGCTCATGCCCGTTCTCCTCCTTTATCCTCTGACGCACCGGCTGCTCTGGCTCTCAGACGTTCCCGCCTGATCCGTTCCGCCGCATGTCTCTGCATCAAAGCATCCAGAACTACGATGGTAATCAGCATGACACCGGTAATTGTATTATCATAATCAGAAGAGAATCCCATAAATACAAGGATACGGCTTACACTGGACATAATAATTGCGCCGATGGAAGCGCCGATTACACTTCCCAGCCCGCCGGACAGGCTGATGCCGCCGATTACACAGGCCGCTATGGCTTTCATCTCATATCCGTTTCCTGCAATGGCTGTAATAAATCCGATACGGGAAGCATATAAAATGCTTGCAATGGCAGCAAACACGCCACAGAGTATGTAAGCCGCTATTTTCGTCCATGTGGTGGGAATTCCTACCAGTACCGCACCATTCACATTGTCTCCGACAGCTATAAAATATTTTCCTCGTTTCGTTCTCGTTAACACGATATGTATCAGAATCACAGACACAATGGCCACTGAATAAAATACGGTCAGATCACCCAGAAGGGGTTTGGACGCAAACGCCGTAAATGCAGCCGGAAGATTTTCCACCCAGGCACCGTCCGTATATACGTAGATCAATCCCCGCAGAACCCCGTTTGTACCGAGCGTAAAAATCAGTGAGGGAATATTCAGCACTGCCACACCCCAGCCATTAATCAGGCCAATCACCGCACCGATGAGAATTCCCACGGCAAAGCAAAACACCCAGTTGTGTCCGTCCCGCAGCAGAGAGCCCACTACGGAGGCAGTAAAGCCCAGATTGGCGCCCACGGAAACGTCGATTTCACCGATAAAAATAGCAAAAGCCATGCCCACTGCCAACAGTGTAAATACCACACTGTCATTGAAGCATGCCGCTATGCTGGACGGCGCCAGAAAATTTGTATTGATACATCCAACTATGGCAAACAGTGCAATCAGAAATAACAGACTGCTTGTTTCCCTGGCTTTTGTGAGTTTTTTTATGCAGTTCATGCACCCACCTCTTTCTTTGTCTTAACATCAAACGCCGCTGCCATCAGATTATCCTGGTTGATATCCTCTTTCTGGAATTCCCCGTTGATTCGTCCCTGGAATACGGAGACAACCCGGTCAGAAAGTTCCACGATTTCTTCCATATCGGAGGAAATCAGTAAAACGGAAACCCCCTGTCTGCGCAGTTGGTGGATAATGGCGTACACATCGCCTCTGGCACCGGCATCAATACCACGGGTCGGTTCATCCAGAATCACGACTTTGGGCATAGTGGAAAGGCTCCGTCCAATGACAATCTTCTGCTGATTGCCACCGGAAAGACTCCCGGTCAACTGTGACTGCCCTGTCACTTTAATGCGAAAATCATCAATATATTTCTGTGTAACTTCTCTCTCTTTTTTACGGTTCAGAAGAAACGTACCCATAACCTTTTCCGATAACAATGCGGAAGTGGTGTTCACCGCAACATCAGCAATTTTAAACAGACCGTGCAGATGCCGGTCTTCCGGCACATAATTCAGGCCCGCTTCCAGAACCTTCCTTGTAGACAGTCCGGTTATATCCTTCCCGTCCAGTATAACACTGCCGCCCAATACCTTATCTCTTCCGAAAATGGTAGTGGCAAGTTCGGTACGCCCCGCGCCTACAACACCGGCCACACCGAGAATCTCGCCCGGATACAGTTTCAGGGAAATATTATTAAAACCAAATCCGCTGAAATCCTTTAACTCCAGAATCGGCGGCTGACTGTAATCTATGGGATGACTTTCTTCTTCCTGGTTTTCTTTTTCTTTCTCACTGTTGGCGGGCAAAAGCCCTTTTACAAGCGCTTCCTTTGTAAATTCGGAGACCTGGCCGCTCAGTGTTATAATTCCGTCCCGCATGATAGCCACGCTGGTGGAAATCTCAAATACTTCCGTCAGTCTGTGGGTGATATAAATAATCCCAATCCCCCTGGAACGCAAATCATTTACGCATTTAAACAGACTTTCCGCCTCATCAAAGGTAAGGGCACTGGTAGGCTCATCCAGTATCAGTATCTGCGCCTGCCGCAAAAGCCCTCTCAATATCTCAACAAGCTGCTGTTCAGCGATGGAAAGGCTGCTGGCTTTACGCCCCAGATCCATCTTCCAGCCCACTTCTTTCATGGTATCTTCCAGTCTTTTGCGCAGTTCGGCCGGTTTCTCTTCGAAACCAATCAGAATATTCTCTTCAACCGTCATATTGGGAAACAGCATAGGCTCCTGGGGCACCATATAAATTCCATTGGCCAGCGCCACGGAAGGTTTGGTCAGATGCACCTGACCGCCCTTCATATAAATAGAACCATCATCCGGCTGATATATGCCCATGATGATTTTCATCAGGGTACTCTTACCGGCGCCATTTCCTCCGATCAGAGAGAGCACTTCACCCTCACCCAGTTCCATATTGATGCCTTTCAGCACCTGATTGGGACCAAATGATTTATGTATGTTCCGAATGGACAATAATACGTTTTTTTCCTTTGGCGTTCCTGTGGCCTGCATTTCTCTTCCCCCATTCACGGCAAAACATTTGTTTAAATAATGATATTTTGTTTTATAGAATAATCATACGTGTTAAACCCCTGTTTGTCAATACCTAAACCCCATTTTGCTATAAATATTCTCCTGCAGATAAATATATTGTATACTTTTTCCAATGAATTTTATTAATTCTTGTCCGATTTATTCAATATATAAATTCGCGCCTATGAATTTTTATATATTCGTTGACTTTTTCTTTTTCCATTGTTATACTGTTACCAGAATACATTTGATTCATTATAAAACTTTTGTTTCAACAAAGGAATGCAGCCAGTATGTACGATGCCACATCCGATTTTGAAGAAAATTTAATGATAAAAATTGCCTGGTATTATTATATGGAAAATCTGACCCAACAATCCATTGCCAATCAGCTGGGTATTTCCCGTATGCGCGTTATCAAGCTGTTGGAAAAGGCACGTCAGACAGGCGTAGTGCAGTTCCGCATATCCTCCGCTTTTGACAAACGTCATGCCATGGAAACGCGGCTGATGGAAACCTACCATTTAAAAGACTGCTATGTAGTGCCAACGAACCCGGATCCCGCCGGGGTCAACGATACCATTGCCAAAGCCGCTTCCATATATATTGCCAATCATATCACCGATAACTGCTACATAAATTTTGGTTATGGAGACACTTCATCCCGTACAATCGAATATCTGGCAAAAAATCTGGAAACTTCCGTTTCTTTCGTTTCTCTTACCGGCGGAGTGGGCTATTATCTGCCCAATTCAGAATCTAACATCTTCAATGCGAAGCTGTACCTGATTCCCGCACCGCTGATCATGTCCTCCAGAGAAATGGCCGAAGCCATCCGGAAAGAAAGTTCCGTCCAGGAAGTTTCCAGCATGATACGTCTGGCAAGCATGACCATTGTAGGCATTGGCGCCATGGACAGCAGTGCCACCATATTAAAATCATCCATACTGGGTCACAACGACTTTCTTCTATTAAATATGAAGGGAGCCGCCGGAGATGTAATCTGTCATTTCATTGACAAAAACGGCAATCTGGTGGACACCGATATTGATTCCCGCCTGGTCAGCGTACCTCTGGATACGCTGAATGAACTGGAGAACGTAATTGGGGTAGCCGCCGGAAAACATAAAGTTCCTGCTATAGCTGCCGCTTTAAAAGGCGGTTATCTGGATATTCTCATTACAGATGAGAGCACCGCCTCTCTGCTGTATCAGGACTGAACATTTATTTTACAGGAGGTAGCTAAATGGGTACATATTTAATGGCGTTAGATGCCGGAACAGGCAGTGTCCGTGCCGTACTTTTCGATCTGGACGGAAATCAACTGGGCGTTTCCCAGCAGGAATGGGAACACAAAGAAGATCCCCGGTTCCCGGGTTCCATGGATTTTGACTGGACACACAACTGGGAACTTGCAAGTGGCTGCATCAGAGACGTGCTCGCAGAGACAAAGATCAATCCGGCAGAAATTGCGGCTGTTTCCACAACCTGTATGCGGGAAGGCATTCTTCTCTATGACAAAGATTATCAGGAACTGTGGGCATGCGCCAATGTGGACGCGCGCTCTGATGATGAAGTCATCGAACTGATCCAAAAATCTCCCGATCTGGAAAAAGAGATCTATAAAGTATCCGGTCAGACCTATGCACTGGGCGCTTTGCCCCGTATCCTCTGGGTCAAAAACAAAATGCCTGAAATTTACGAAAAAACCGCATATGTGGGAATGTTCAATGACTGGCTGATTCTCAAACTCACCGGCGTTATGTCCATTGAACCCAGCAACGGTTCCACCACCGGCATTTTCAATCTGGCTACAAGAGACTGGGATACATCCATTATGGAAAAATGCGGTCTGAGAACCGATATTTTCCCCACTGTATACGAAAGCGGTACAGTTGTGGCTTCTGTCAGTGAAGAAGCTGCGGCTCTTACAGGGCTGGCTGCAGGCACACCCGTGGTGGCAGGCGGCGGTGACGCGCAGCTTGGTTGTATCGGCGTAGGACTGGTGTCTCCCGGACAGGGCGCCGTATTCGGCGGCAGTTTCTGGCAGTTTGAATACAATACTTCCGTTGCCAAAACCGACGATGATTGCCGTGTCCGTGTCAACTGTCATGCACTGCCCGATCTCTGGCAATACGAAGCACTGGCATTTTATCCCGGCCTGATTATGCGCTGGTACCGGGATGCTTTCTGCCAGGCAGAGAAGCAGCGCGGGGAAGAAACCGGACGGGATGCCTATGATCTGATGAATGAAGAAGCGGAAAAGATCCCTGCCGGCTGTTATGGCATGCAATGTACCTTTTCCGATGTGATGAACTATATTTCCTGGAAGCATGCCGCTCCCACATTTACAAATTTCTCCCTTGATCCGGATAAATTTAACCGTTATACCTTCTATCGTGCGATTATGGAAAACTCTGCACTGGTAACAAAGGGCAATGTGGAACTGGTGGCTTCCGTTACCGGTGAATACCCCAAAGAAATCATTTTCGCCTCTGGCGCCTCCAAAAGCCCGCTCTGGTGCCAGATTGTGTGTGATGTGCTGAATATCCCGGTTCATGTGCCCAAAGTAAAAGAAGCAACTGCACTGGGCGCTGCTCTGTTGGCAGGTAAAGGGGTAGGTCTGTATACTGATATTCCGGAAACGGTACGGAAAACCGTAAAAATTGAGAAAACCTATTATCCCAACGAGGAAAACGCAAAAGTATATGCGGATCTCTATGAAAACTGGCGTAAAGTATATGCCGCACAGTTGGAACTGGCAAACAAAAAACTGACAAAAAATATGTGGTCTGCGCCTGGCGTCTGAACCCATAGATGCAGAATCTGCAAAACGGGCCTTTTGTGCCGCCCGTTTTGCAAACTTTCTGTTATTATGAATAAATTTTTGAAGGAGGATACATGATGTTTATTATTGATGAAAAAGACAAAGAGTACCGTTTTGGTGACAGCGGCCCCAAATACCTGATGAAAGGCCCCCGTTCCAATTTTGCCATTGTCCAGTTCCAGGCAGGACAGGACTTTAAGGCCCATTATCACAATATCATGGAAGAAAACTTTTATATTCTGGAAGGTAAAGTGGATATTGAAGTGGATGGAACTGTCCACACGCTGACCAAAGGGCAGATGATCCATATTGAACCTAAGGAAGTACATTATGTAATCAATCGTTATGAAGAAGCTGTTAAAATGGTTTCCACCCTTGCTCCTTTCCAGGAAGTAGACAAAGTCGAGGTGGACTGAATCCATGCAGCAGACAATTTCCGTACTGGAAATGACACTTCCGGTCATCGTTATGATATTGGTGGGATATCTGTGCCGTGTAAAGAGACTTGTATCCAAAGAGGGGCTGGCAGGAATCAAAAGCGTCATCTCTAACATTACGCTTCCGGTTGTCCTGTTTAAAGCCTTTTATACCACAGAGTATTCCCTGAAAAGTCTGTTGTATTTTGCCATTATATTCACCTGTTGCTGCGTTGCACTGGCGGCGGGCCATCTCCTGAATCCTCTCATAAAGGATTCAAAATTGATGCCATATCTGTTGTCCGGCTTTGAAGTGGGTATGCTGGGTTATGCCCTGTATGGGCTTCTGGCTGGCAATGACAATATTTCCTACATGGCTTCCGTAGATCTGGGACAGGTGATTTTTGTATACACTATCTATCTGACCCTCCTGAAAAATGCAGCGGGTCAGAAAACCGACTTAAAAGGTATTCTGATCAGCATGGTTAAGAATCCGGCATTTCAGGGTGTGGCAGTGGGTATCCTTACGGGTATCACCGGACTGGGCGGGCTGATCGCAGGTTCACCTGCAGGCGGTGTTTTCCATGAAATCATTGAAATGATCACACTGCCTACTTCCGGCATGATATTGATTATTGTGGGATATGAGCTCTCCATGCGGAAAGATATTATGCTTCCCGTATGCAAAACAATTTTCCTGCGCATTTTTGTGATGGGTATACTGCTGGCAATTTCAGCCTTTGTCATGTTCCAGATTGTTCCTTTTGACAAAAATCTGTTTATGGCCATGATTCTGCTGTTTTCCCTTCCGGCGCCGTTTATTATACCGCTGTACGCAGATGTTGATTCGGAAGGTATTTATATTTCCACCACCCTGTCCATGCACACACTGGTTACGATATTTATCTTCGTCGGCTTGTCTGTATACGCCATCAACTAGCAGTCAAATAGTTTCCCTGGCTGTACAGAGCCAAATTACCTTAGCCGTAACGCTGCCAATGGATGAGATATATCTACATAAAGCAGAGGCTGTACAAACGCAGGTTTCATTCTATCTGTCGTTGTACAGCCTCTGTTTATATCGTTATTTACTTTCATCAGGTACCAGAAGCTCAATCGCCTGCGGCCTGTTTATAATTTCCACTCTTTCATGTTCGCCGCCAAACTCGCCGTCCAGCGTCCAAGCAACTGCTTCTTTTGATTCAAACACAATTCTGTCTGTTTTTTCATAAATGATACAATCCGCATCCATACTCTCCGTTACCAGAGATGTCATAATCTGGTTTAATTCCAGTGGATTTTTGGGTTTGCGAATCAGAGTCACCTCAAACAGTCCATCATTCAACTCCACATATTTGCCTGTTATTTTCTTAAATCCTCCAACGGATGAGGAATTGGTTACCATCCCAAACAAAAACTCATCTTCTGTTTCCTGGCCATTATAGATTGCCTTGATGGGATATGTCCGCAAGCCGGGAAGCCTTTTCATTCCTTCCAGAATATAGGCCATATGCCCCAGTACATTTTTAGAACTCTGCGACGTCTCGTAGGAAACATCCGTAAAAATGCCAAATGCAGCAATATAAACAAATGTGTCCTGATTAAATGATCCGATATCACAGGAAAAACGTTTCCCTTCTACCGCAATCCACGCAGCTTCCACCATGTTCCGCGGCAACCCCAGACTGGCGCCAAAATCATTTGTACTGCCTGCGGGAATATAACCGACAGGGACTTTTCTTTCACATTTCATCACCCCGGTAACCACTTCGTCCAGCGTGCCGTCTCCTCCGCTGCAAACAACCAGATCATAGGCGGCGCTTTTCTCTTCTGCGGCTGCCACCGCATCTCCCGGTTGTCTGGTAGGATATACGGTTACTTCATATCCCTTTCCCGCAAATATTTCTATTATATCTGCCAGCTTATTTCGTATCTTTCCTTTTCCCGCAAAGGGATTATAGATAAAAAGCAGTTTTTCAGCCATTTACTTCATGAAGCCTCTCCTAGCAAAAACCTTTCCACATCTGTCATGGCAGACTCTTCATCCACCCCTTCACAAACAACCGAAACTTCTTCTCCATTGTCAAGTCCCAGGTTCATCATACCCATAATACTTTTGGCATTTACCCGTTTGTCACTGGTTTCCAGATACACGGTGCTCTCAAACTGGCTGGCCACCTGTACCAACAGCGCAACCGGCCTTGCTTCCAATCCATTCGAAAGATGGATTCTCACAGATTTTTTAATCATAACTTCTCCTCCTTACTACCCACGGATCCTTTCCGCGATTTCACTTAGTTTTCGCAGTCTATGGTTGACACCGGATTTACCTACCGGTGGGTTTAAGTATTCTCCCAGTTCCTTCAGGGTTGCCTCAGGATATTCCAAACGTACTTCCGCAACCTCCCGTAAACTGTCCTGTAATCCCTTCAGCCCCAACGTTTTCTGGATCAGCATAATATCTTGAATCTGTTTTGTAGAAGCATTGACGGTCTTAGTGATATTTGCTGTCTCACAATTCACTCTTCTGTTTATGGAATTGCGCATTTCTTTTACAATGCGCAAATTTTCCAGATTCATCAAAGAAATATGGGCGCCGGTCACATTGAGCAAATCAACGATGCCTGCCCCCTCTTTCATGTACACAATATCATGATTCTTTCTCGTAACGATTCTGGCTTCTATATCAAAATCCCGGATAATCTCCTGCAACTGCAGCGCCTGCCGCCGGGTCAGACATACAAATTCCAGATGATAACTCTTCTCAGGATCGCTCATGGAGCCTGTGGTAAGAAAAGCACCTCTTAAATATGCACGCCTGCAACAGGCATTTTTTATTAAAAGAGGATTGACCGTGTCCATCCTCCCGTCTTTCTGACTGGAATATTCCGACAGCTTCAATGACTGTAACAGCCGGCTGACCTGATCCTTTTCCTCAATTTTTAAAAAGTAGGGACCTTTTCCAGTCACACCAGTACATATATTAAATGATTTTTGAAGCAATGTAAAGCCTTTTCTGATAACCTTCTCATTTTCTGCCTGAATCGTCAGGCAGGCATTTCCTGTATTTGCCTGTTCCAGCCTGCCGCTGTAGCAGACCATCGCTGCCAGCTCTGCAATCTGACAATGTCTGGAAGAACTGATCTGGCCTGCCAGTTCTTCCTTTACTTCACCGGAAAAAGACATTCTTAACTCCTATATCCCATTCTTAATATCTCTGTGCTGAATTGTCAGTCCATAATTCCCCTGATTTTTCAGCCTGCGATACAGCTCATTGGCGAATGTCACACTTCTGTGTTTTCCACCTGTACATCCAATACCAATAATCAGTTGATATTTTCCCTCTTTTACATAATTGGGAATCAGGAACAGCAGCATGTCTGTCAATTTGGAAATAAACTGCTCTGCTTCCGGAAATCCCATAACATAGTCCTGCACAGGCGCATCGTTTCCGGTCAGCCGTTTCAGCTCTTCTATGTAGAAGGGATTGGGCAGGAACCTGACATCAAATATCAGATCTGCATCAGAAGGGATACCGTTTTTAAACCCAAAGGACATAACCGTTACCATCAGGCTGTTATATTCCTCATTCCGCACAAAAATACGGTCCAGTTCTTCCTTCAGCACCCGCGTCAGCAGATTGGAGGTATCAATCACATAATCTGCCTTTTTCTTCATGGACTCCAGTACCTTGCGCTCCCGCCGGATACCGTCCTCCACTCTTCCGCCTTCATAGGAAGCCAGGGGATGCATCCTCCGGCTTTCCTTATACCGTCTGATCAGAACGGCGTCGCTGGCTTCCATAAACAGAATTTCAAATCTATATCCGTTCTGTTCCAGATACTCAAAGCTGCGCTCCACATCCTGAAACGACTGGTCCGTCCGCACATCCAGGCCCAGTGCGACTTTTGATATCTCCTGGCCTGGCATGGCAATCAGTTCCACAAACTTTTCCAGCAGCGGAATCGGCAGGTTGTCCACACAGAAAAAACCGGCATCTTCCAGCATTTTCAAAGCGGTTCTTTTCCCACCGCCACTCATTCCCGTTACGATCACAAATCTCATCCGCCGTCACTCCCCTGATCAGTGGGAATTAAAATTTTCCCAGTCTGACAATTTCCGGTTCCAGTGAAACACGAAATCGTTCCTTCACCCGATCCTGTACTTCCGCCATCAGTTCCGCAATATCCTCTGATGTGGCATTCCCTGTATTGATAATAAAACCACAATGCTTTTCCGAAACCTGCGCGCCGCCCACGCGGTATCCTCTCATACCGCTGTCCATGATCAGCTTCCCCGCAAAATATCCTTCCGGACGTTTGAATATACTGCCTGCGCTGGGATATTCCAACGGCTGTTTTTCCTTTCTCCTGGCCGCAAACTCTTCCATCTTCGCCTGGATGTCCGCCTTATCCCCCCGTTGCAGATGCAACGCTGCCTCCAATACAACAAAAGCACGATTTTTTATGACGCTGGTCCGATACCCAAACTCCATGGTATCACAATCCAACTCCATAATTTCACCGCTTTCATTCATCACGGTCACACTCTCCACAATCTGGCTCATTTCGCCGCCATAAGCGCCGGCGTTCATAACCAGTCCGCCGCCGATGCTTCCCGGAATGCCGGAAGCAAATTCCAGTCCACTCAGCCCTTCCTCCATGGCACGCTTTGCCGTCTGTGACAGAAGTGCACCCGCCTGCACATACACCCGCTCTCCGTCCACATGGATCCGGCTCATTCCCGGCCCAAACTTTATGACAGTCCCGTCATATCCTCTGTCGCTTACAAGCAGATTTGTCCCGTTTCCCAGCAGGAAGTAATCATTTCCTGTTATGCTCATGTATTTCAGGAGCTTGCCCAACTGTTCCGCATCGTTCACCAACAGCATGCAGTCCGCTTCACCGCCTGTACGAAAACTGGTGTATCGATCCAGCGGTTCCCGTATTTTAATATCTTCTGCCGGCAAAATGGATGCCACATAATCTTTCATTGCCTGATTCACTGTTTTTCACCTGTGTTATTTTTTTCAGCATATGCTGCTTTTCTGTTAATTATTCAAGTATCAATTTGGCAGCGCCGCAGATCCCTGCGTCATTCCCAAGGGTTGCAAGTTCAAACTTTGCATCTTTGCTGCCATGAAATACATATTTTTTGTAGTTTTTCTCTATAAAATCAAAGAGGATATTCCCCGCTTTTGATACGCCGCCGCCGATTACAAAAGCCTCCGGATTCACCACGCCTGCAATCGCTGCCAGTCCTTTTCCCAGATATTCACCAAATGCTTCTGCAATCCGGATTGCCACTGCGTCGCCAGCCTTCACTGCGTCAAAAACAGCTTTCGCCGATACCTCACCCTGCCTCAGAACAGAATCTTCATCGGTGGCCCCAAGTATACGGCCCGCCAGACGAACAATCCCCGTAGCAGAAGCATACTGCTCCAGACAGCCGTGGTTACCGCATCCACAGGCGTCTTCTTCCCCATCCTGGATGTGGATATGACCGATCTCGCCACCTGCACCGGTAGCACCGTTCAATATCTCACCGTTTACAATAATACCGCCGCCCACGCCGGTACCCAGTGTTACAAGAACCAGATTCAGATACCCCTGTCCGCCGCCTTTCCACATTTCTCCCAGAGCCGCCACATTGGCATCATTCCCTGCCCGCACAGGCATTCCACACAACGCTTTTAGTGTATCCCGGATACTGAACACGCTCCAACCCAGATTCACGGCCTCATAGACAGTGCCTTCCTTATCAATGGGGCCAGGTGCGCCGATTCCCACCCCTACCATATCTTCTTTCTTCAGGCCCTTTTCTTCCATCTTTTTCTCCAGGGCCTTCGCGATATCCGGCAAAATCTCACTGCCATTGTGTTCAGTCCTGGTGGGAATCTCCCATTTGTCCAGAATATTCCCTTCTTTGTCAAACAGACCGATTTTCACTGTGGTGCCCCCGACATCCACGCCAAAGCAGTATTTCTTCATATGCTTCCTCCCTCAATTCATGCTATACTTTATTCCTCTGCCTCTTCCCGTTTTCTGGCCAGAGAATTCTGTACTCTTGTATAAAGCTCCTGTGCTGCATTATAACCCATCTTCTTCTGACGGTGATTGATAGCCGCCGATTCACAAATCAGCGCCAGATTCCTGCCGGGACGTATGGGAATATTATGATATACAATCTTATTGCCCAAATACTCTGTATATTCCTCTTCCAGACCCAGACGGTCATATTCTTTATCCTTATCCCACTCTTCCAGCTTGATGACCAGATCAATGGACTGGGTATCCTTGACGGAAGATACACCGAACAGCGCTTTTACGTCCACAATGCCGATACCGCGCAGCTCGATAAAGTGTTTTGTAATATCCGGTGCGGAACCCACCAGTGTATCTTCGCTCACTTTGCGCAGTTCCACCACATCATCCGTCACCAGACGGTGCCCCCTCTTAATCAGTTCCAGAGCCGCCTCCGATTTGCCGATACCGCTCTCTCCTGTAATCAGAACACCTTCACCATAGACATCCACCAATACGCCGTGAACGGAAATACAGGGCGCCAGTTTTACATTCAGCCATCGGATGGTTTCTGCCATAAATGCAGAAGTGGCTTTCCTTGTCATAAGCAGAGGCACATGATTCTCAATGGCAATCTGTTTAAAGTAATCGTCCGGCTGCAGTTCCCGGCAGAAAATAATCGCCGGAATGTCATAAGAAAGCAGCTTTGTGTATATCTCTTTCTTTTTTTCATCGCTCATCCCCTGCATATAGGTGTATTCCACAAACCCGATAATCTGCAGGCGTGTACACTCAAAATGTTCGAAATATCCTGTCATCTGGATGGCAGGCCGGTTAATATCCGGCTGGGTAATCTTAATACCCTTGAGATCAATCTCCGGCGTCAGATTTTCCAGCTTCATTCTTTCTATCACTCTCGATAATTTTACAACAGCCATGTACGCATGCCCCTCTATCCTTCCTTATATTCAGACCATATCCGGCCTACTTTTTAGTGTAACATAAACCGTGATTCTTATCAATTTTTCTCATGGAAAAAGTTGTATATTTCCGCCGCACTGCGCCTGTTAATCTCCGGGATGCGGCACAGGGTTTCCACATCCGCCTTCCGTATCTCTTCCAGTGAGGCAAAATGCCGCATAAGCGCTTTCCGCCTGGCCGGCCCCACACCGGGTATATCATCCAGCACACTTTTTACCTGGCTCTTTCCCCGCAGGGAACGGTGATATTCAATGGCGAAGCGATGGGCTTCATCCTGAATTCTGGTAATCAGTTTAAACCCTTCCGAACGGTGGTCAATGGGAATCTCCTCATTGTTATAATACAGTCCCCGTGTGCGGTGCCCATCGTCCTTTACCATACCGCATACGGGGATGGAGAGTCCCAGCTCCTCCAATACCTCCAGGGCAATGTTCACCTGTCCTCTGCCGCCGTCCATCAACAGCAGATCCGGAAATCTGGTAAAACTGCCCAGCTCCTGATCCAACTGCTTTTCTTCCCGTTCTTCCCATTCTTCCATGCCGTGGAGAAACCGCCTCTCCAGCACTTCCTTCATGCACGCATAATCATTGGGACCGCTCACGGAACGAATCTTAAATTTTCGGTAATCACTGCGTTTCGCCTTACCTTTTTCAAATACCACCATGGAACCCACATTGGCAAAACCGCTGATATTGGAAATATCAAAGGCTTCCATACGGCTGATGTTCTCAAGTCCCAGCAGCGCGGCAATTTCCTTTGCCGCCCCAATGGTACGCCCTTCTTCCCGTTTGATCCGTTCCCGGTCCTGGCTCAGTACCAGCGCCGCGTTCTGGGCTGCAAGATCTACCAGCTTCTCTCTGGCGCCAATCTTAGGTACCCGGATATGCACCCGGCTGCCTTTTCTTCTCGTAAGCCAGGTCTCTATAATCTCCCATTCTTCAATCTCTTCCTGTAGCATCAGTTCTCTGGGAATAAAGGGGGTTCCTGCATAGAACTGTTTGACAAAGCTCCCCAGAATTTCTGCCCTGGTATTATCCGACACATGTGTCATATAGAAATGCTCCCTGCCGATCAGCCTGCCGCCCCGGATAAAAAATACCTGAACCACTGCCTCGTCCTCATCCTTCGCCATGGCAATAATATCTTTATCTTCCCCGTCCGTATCGGTCATTTTCTGTTTCTGGGCTATGGATTTCACACTTTTCAGCAGTTCCCGATAGGAGATAGCTTCTTCGAACTTCATATCTTCTGACGCTTCTGTCATTTTATCTTCCAGTTCCTTCAGGATGGCGTTGTAATTTCCGTTCAGAAAATCCAGAGCCTTCCCGATCTGCTGCCCATAGGTTTCTTCGGAAATATTCCCCTGACAGGGCGCCATGCACCGTCCGATATGATAATTCAGGCATGGCCGTTCCGCACCCATATCCCTGGGGAATTTCTTATGACAGGTGCGGAGCCGGTACAGCCTGTTAATCAAATCAATGGTGTCTTTCACGGAAGTGGCACTGGTATAGGGTCCAAAATACCGGGACTTATCCTTTTTCATTTCCCTGGAGAAAAGTACTCTGGGATAAGACTCCCCCAGAGTCACTTTAATATAAGGATATGTTTTATCATCTTTCAGCAATGTATTATATTTAGGACTGTACTCTTTAATCAGATTATTTTCCAGTACCAGCGCTTCCAGTTCCGAGTCTGTGACAATGTATTCAAAATGGTCAATCAGACTTACCATCCGGTCAATCTGGGGCCCTCTGCCGATATTTGGTCGGAAATAAGAGCGAACCCGGTTATGCAAATTGATTGCTTTGCCCACATAGAGAATGGTATCATGCCCATCCCGCATTATATACACGCCCGGAGACTTGGGCAGCTTCTTTAATTCTTCCTCAATCTGAAACACTGACTTTTCCCCTTTTTAACTGCCACAGGCAAAGATGCCGGATACCGTCCCTGCCTGAAAAATGCCCCGTCAATGGCAACGGGGCATCTATTCATATATTCCATATTATGGCAGATTGTTATACATCCTCTTCCGGGGCATCTTCTGCCTCCGCAACTGCCTCTGACGAAGATTCCGCCTTTTGTCCATACCAGTTTTCCGGCATATAGGTTCCATTCCGTACGATGATGCGCTGTCTTACGGCAGGAGTATTCTCCTTTTCAGAATCTGCATCCGCCTGCCGGGGCCCGTCTGTGACAGGCTCATTCTCTGTCCCGGTATCTTCCGCTTGTCCGGACTTATCGGGCAATGGAAATATTTCTTTCTTTTTCTCTTTCAGGTTTTCTTTGGTGGTTTCTTCAGGCTCCGGGATACCCTTTATCTTACGGAAGATTTTCATAAATTCCTTGCCGGTGATGGTTTCTTTCTGAATCAGGAATGCTGCCAGTTCATCCATCACCTTACGGTTATCTTTCAGCAGGCGTTTTGCTTCCTTATAACCGTCTTTCAGAATCTTCATAACTTCCGCATCAACCGCAGAAGCAGTGGCATCCGCACAGTTCATCACCGTCCGGCCATCCAGGTAACGGCTCTCCACAGATTCCAGCCCCATCAGCCCGAATTTTTTACTCATACCATACTGAGTCACCATACTTCTGGCAATATTGGTTGCCTTTTCTATATCGTTGGCAGCGCCTGTAGTCACCGTATCAAATACGATTTCCTCTGCGGCGCGGCCGCCCAGCAGACCGACAAGCATATCATGCAGTTCTGCCTGTGTATTCAGATACTTCTCTTCCTCCGGCACATGCATTACATATCCCAGGGCCCCCATGGTTCTGGGGACAATGGTAATCTTCTGTACCGGTTCGGAATTTTTCTGAAGGGCGCTGATCAGAGCATGCCCTACCTCATGATAAGAAACAATCTTCCGCTCTTCCTTGCTCATAATGCGGTCTTTCTTCTCTTTGCCCACCAGAACGATCTCCACCGCATTGAACAGATCCTTCTGACATACATATTCCCGGCTTTCTTTGACCGCATTGATAGCCGCCTCATTGATCATATTGGCAAGGTCAGACCCTACGGCGCCGCTGGTGGCAAGCGCAATGGCGTCCAGATCCACACTGTCATCCATCAGCACATCTTTGGCATGGACTTTGAGTATTTCCACACGCCCTTTCAGATCCGGCTTATCCACGATAATCCGCCTGTCAAACCGTCCCGGACGCAGCAATGCCTTGTCCAGTATTTCCGGCCTGTTGGTGGCGCCCAGAATTAAAATTCCTTTGGAAGTGTCAAAACCGTCCATCTCGGAAAGCAACTGGTTCAATGTCTGTTCCCGTTCCTCGTTGCCGCCCCCATACTTGGAATCCCGGCTGCGTCCAATGGCATCAATCTCATCTATAAATATAATACAGGGAGCGTTCCTGTTGGCCTCTTTAAACAAATCCCGGACACGGGATGCGCCCACACCCACATACAGTTCAATAAAGTCGGAACCGGTCAGGGAGAAAAAGGGCACATGCGCCTCCCCTGCCACCGCCTTTGCCAGCAATGTCTTACCTGTTCCGGGCGGTCCCACCAACAGGGCTCCTTTGGGAAGTTTCGCACCGATCTTCACATAACGGCCTGGATTATGCAGAAAATCCACCACTTCCTGCAAAGATTCCTTGGCTTCATCCTCCCCTGCCACATCTTTGAATGTAACCCCTGTTTCTTTCTGCACATATACTTTGGCATTGCTCTTGCCCACACCCATGGGGCCGCCGCTGCCTGACATTTTCCGAATCAGGAAACTGAGCAGTATCCAACACAGGGCAACCGGGAGGACATACGTCAGAAGAATGGAAAACAGCAGACTGGAATTATCGGGAATATCCCCCGATACTTTCACATTGTGCTCCAGCAGTCTCTGGGTCAGCGTATCGTCATCCTCGATCTTACCTGTATAATACGTAACCGGCGGCGTTGCCTGTTGCAACAATCCCTCTTTCTGATCCTCTTCCTCGGGAACCGGATAGATGGTCAGCTTGTCGGTGCCGATTTCCACGCTTTCGACTTTACCCTTACCCACCATTTCAATGAATTCATTATAAGAAATCTCCTGATTGGTGGCATCATTCATCATTTTCATGAAAAAACTCATGCAAAGCAATGTCACAAGAGCCGCAACCAAAAGAAGCAACGTATTCTGCCGTTTGGGATTCTGGTCCCCCGAACCGCCGTTTCTGTTGCCGTTGTTGTTATTACCTCCTCTATTTCCATTCCCGCCGTTTCCGTTGCCGTACTGGTTAAAATTTCCGTTGTCCATATATCCCTCCTGTCTCTCATTTCCTGAAAGACCCTCTGCCATAGGATGAAAATATCAAAAAGGTTCTTTCCATCTTTATGGCAACAATAGAAAACACACGCTGCTAATTTTCTACTGTCATGAATAAAAAGTGTACAATGTACACTTTCCATCTTTTCCATTATAGTGACAGTTCTTTCATAAATCAAGTTCCATTCCATGAAAAATCCATTAAATATCTGAAATTTTTATAGTAAAACAGTGGTTTTTTCCATTGTCCCATGATACAATCAATTATTATCTGAGGAGGAAAACACAATGCCAGTAAAATACGTATTTGTAACCGGCGGCGTCGTATCCGGTCTGGGAAAAGGCATTACCGCCGCATCTCTGGGCCGGCTTTTAAAGGCCCGCGGTTATAAGGTAACCATGCAGAAATTTGACCCTTATATCAACATCGATCCCGGTACCATGAATCCCATTCAGCATGGAGAGGTATTTGTTACCGATGACGGTGCCGAAACAGACCTGGACCTGGGACACTATGAACGCTTTATAGATGAAAGCCTGGATAAAAATTCCAATGTAACCACCGGAAAAGTTTACTGGTCCGTTCTGCAGAAAGAACGCCGCGGCGACTATGGCGGCGGTACCGTGCAGGTGATTCCTCATGTTACAAACGAAATTAAAAGCCGTTTTTACCGCAATTTTACAGACGAGGATACGCGCATTGCCATCATCGAGGTAGGCGGCACCGTAGGCGATATCGAAAGCCAGCCCTTTCTGGAATCCATACGTCAGTTCCAGCATGAAGTGGGCAGAGGCAACGCCATTTTAATACATGTTACCCTGATTCCCTATCTGCGCGCATCTCAGGAAATGAAAACAAAACCCACACAGGCAAGTGTTAAGGAACTGCAGGGAATGGGAATCCGTCCGGACATTATTGTCTGCCGGAGTGAATATCCCCTGGGCCAGGGCATTAAAGACAAGATTGCCCTGTTCTGTAATGTACCCAATAACCATGTCCTGCAGAACCTGGATGTGGAATATTTATACGAAGCGCCTCTGGCCATGGAAAAAGAACACCTGGCACAGGTTGCCTGTGAGTGCCTGGAACTCCCCTGTCCAAAGCCCAATCTGGATGACTGGAAAGAGATGGTGGAAGCTCTCCGTTCTCCCACCCAGGAAGTCACCATTGCTCTCGTAGGAAAATACATTCAGCTTCACGATGCATATATCAGTGTAGTGGAAGCCTTAAAACATGGCGGCATTTCCCAGCACGCCACCGTCAATATCAAATGGATTGACTCCGAAACCGTTACCGATGAAAACATTTCATCGCTTCTGTCAGACGCAGACGGCATTCTGGTGCCCGGCGGGTTTGGAGACCGTGGAATCGAAGGCAAAATCAGGGCTATCACCTATGCCAGAGAACATTCCATCCCCTACCTGGGGCTTTGCCTGGGCATGCAGCTTGCCATTGTGGAATTTACAAGAAATGTTATCGGACATGCAGACGCCCACAGTGTTGAACTGAATCCTTCCACCACCCATCCGGTCATCGACCTGATGCCGGACCAGAACGGTGTGGAAGATATCGGGGGCACATTGCGCCTTGGCTCATACCCCTGTGTCCTGGATGAAACCTCCAAAGCCTATGAACTGTATCAGGAAAAGACCATTTATGAACGCCACAGGCACAGATATGAGGTAAATAACGATTACCGTGCCGTTCTGACCGAACATGGCATGAAACTCTCCGGGCTTTCTCCCGATGGGCGCATTGTGGAGATGTGCGAATTGCCGGAGCATCCGTTCTTCATCGCCACACAGGCACACCCGGAACTGAAATCCCGTCCCAACAGACCTCACCCGTTGTTCAGCGGATTTATCAGGGCTGCTGCCGGACAGAAACATATGAAACAATAGTATCCGCACTTCGCGAGTCTTCTATTGTCATGAATAAAAAAACAGAGGACCATCTGCCTGAAAAGGGGTTGGTTCTCTGTTTTTATCCATAACGATGGAAGGTTCGCAAAGCGTGCTTTCTATCGTTGTTCACTGCACTTTTTTATACGCTTTATTACTTCTTCTCTACAGAAGAAATAATCGTTTCCAATTCACAAATCCTCTCGCGTTCTACTCCTGCTGCATATTTCAAAGGGCTCGTTACTCCCGCAATTTCTCCATGCAAAATTCGGGTAAGAAGATCCCGCACAGAAGCATCAGTCAGGGGGATGGCTTCTTTCAAGTATGGAAATGTGATGTCATCTGCGATCAAATAACGCAGGCTGTCACATAGTCCATATTCCTGTCCCCGTTTTTCAGACGAATTTCCTCTCTCCCGGATAATTTTGTCAACAAATCCATACAAATCAGCATCCATTCGGACAACTGCCCGAATTATAATTTTTTCAGGAAATTTCCTCCAATATGAACCCCCTCATTTACCACAATAAATGCATGAGGATCGTATTTTCTGATAATATAACGCAAATGTGCCAGTTCATATTTGGAAAGCAGAATATACAACACCTGTTTGCCTTCTTCTGTATAGGCCCCTTTTGCATTCCATTTGGTCAGGCCCCGCTCCAGTTCCCGCATTATTTCCGCTTCCATTTCTTCATTCTGTTCGTTTGTCACCACTTTAACTTCCACATTGATATTCTGGGAATGCAGTCTGTCCACAGCCGAAGCATTTACAGAAGCGTAAATCAGTGAATAAATCACTGTGGGCACATCGAACAGAAACAGACAAATGCCATAGAGGATAACATTTACAATCAGATTCAGCTTCCCCACACTGAAATCCTTTTTCCATTTAATCAATGCCAGCCCCAAAATATCCATACCGCCCCCGGAGCAGCCCATTCTGAGAGGAATCCCAATTCCGGCGCCACATATAATCCCTCCGATAAGACAGGAAGCCAGTATATCCTCTCCCATAATCGGTTCGGAAGGTATGGGAATCGCGGACAAAAACAGTGTCATAGCCGTAACACAGACCATCGTTTTAAAAAAGAAGGTTTTCCCGATTTTCTTAATCGCCGTAATAAAAAGCGGAACATTCAGCAAATAATAAATAATTCCCGAAATATCCACGCCGCCGAAGGAAATATGCAGATACTTTGTCAGCACTGTTCGAATCAACTGACAAAATCCCATCAATCCACCACTGTACAGACCCACCGGCACAATAAACAGATTCATACCTACGGCATACAACAGAACACCCACAACCCCTCCCAGTAACAGCTTCCCCTGTCCCAGAAGAAACTGACGGTCTTTTATCTTTTCCAAATCTGATTCCATACTCATGATTATCCAACCTCCATAAAATGCCTGATCACTGTCGAACCCTATCCCCACTCCTGAATATGATAGATAGTAAATTGACGAAAAATGAATTTTTTCGGGAGTGATTACATGCATATCATCTCGTCTCTGATTTTTGCATTCTCCGTTAATATTGATGCCTTTCTGGTAGGAATGTCCACCGGCATCCGCAAAATACACATTACCATCGTCCAGAATCTCATCATCAGCCTGATTTCTTTTGCAGGCACTCTGCTCTCCCTGCTTCTGGGCCGCCGGATTCTGTATCTGCTGCCTGATTTTCTCACTTCCTGCGGCGGCAGTATCCTTTTATTTACACTGGGTATATATTATCTTTACAAAGCCCTGTCCGCCCCGGACAACAGCCTGCACTCTGAAAGTTTCACAGTCACGCTCTCTCTGAAAGAAACATTCCTCCTGGGCGCAGCCCTTTCTTTCAACAATATCGGTATCGGCATCGGCGCCAGCATGTCGGGCATTGTCTTACTTCCTGCCGCTCTGCTTACCTTTCTTACATCTGCCCTGTTCCTCTCCTCCGGAAATATCCTGGGCAATACATCCGGCCTGCGCCTGTGCAACCGATATGCCGATCTTTTATCTGCCATCATGCTGCTACTGCTGGGTATCTGCAATTTTGCCCTCTGACAGTTCCCTTCACGATTCCTGTCTGCAAATCTCTGCAAGATATATAGACTTTAAGAACACAGAAAAGCCGTCCGAAACAAAAATACAGCTCATTTGTGTTTCGGACGGCTGAACGTTCAGCTCTTTAAGAGAACATCCGCCAGTTCTCCCAATTTTGCCATAGTTTCCGGTTTGACAGCCGATTTTATGGTTATCATTGGTTCAATCACTGTTATATCTTTCATTTCACCCAGCAGGGCTTTCATGGCCTTGCCGGCAGTCGGACCCCAGGAACCATTTTCAATAATGGCCACCGTCCTCTTCTGAAAATTCTTTCCCTTTAAATGACGCAGAAAATCGTCCATGGCAGGGAATACACCTGCATCGTAGGAAATAGCAGCCAGCACCATTCTGTCATACCGGAAGGCATCCTCAATCGCCTCATGGGGATCATCCCTGCAGAGATCGCATATCGTCACTTTCTCCCTGCTTCTGGTTTCCAACATCTCTTTCAACTTGAGAGCAGCTTCTTTCGTATGCCCATACACAGACGCATACGCGATGAAAATCCCCCGATCCTCCGGCTCATACCGGCTCCAGATATCATATTTGCCAATATAATATGCCAGATTTTCCGTCAGCACCGGTCCATGCAAAGGACAGATAACAGAAACATCCAGCGTGGAAAGTTTTTTCAGAAGTGCCTGTACCTGCACACCATATTTCCCGCAAATGTTGATATAATACCTCCTGGCCTCACAGGTCCAGTCTTCCGCAGCATCCCTTGTCCCGAATTTACCAAACCCATCTGCACTGAACACAACCTTTTCAGACTTCTCATATGTGACAATGACCTCCGGCCAGTGCACCATGGGCGCTGTATAAAATTGCAGGGTATGCTCCCCCAGTTCCAGAGTATCCCCTTCCTTGATTACAACCATCCTGCTTTCCAGATCCATTTCAAAAAACTGCTTCATCATATTGAAAGCGGGCGCACTGGATACAATCTTCATATCCGGAAATCTGTCTGCCAGATCCTGGATACTACCCGAATGATCCGGTTCCATATGTTGAATAACCAGATAATCCAAAGTTCTTCCATTCAGAGCCTGTTCCAAACCGGAAAGCCAGTCATCTGTCACATGTTCGTCCACCGTATCCATAACAGCCGTTTTTTCATCCAGAATTACATACGAATTATATGCCATACCATGTTTCACTGCATACTGACCTTCAAACAGAGTGAGTTCACTGTCATTCACCCCTATATTGATAATCTTTTCCGTTACATGTTCCATGGAATTCTTCTCCTTTGATTGTTTGTTACTATGTGTACTTTGTTATTTTTTATACAGTGTGTATTGTAGCACTTTTTTCAGAGGATGGCAATTATATTATAAGAGAGAAAACTGGAAGTTTTTTAATTTCCCACCTTCATGGCCGCAATCCCATCCCGCCCTCCAGCGTAATGGTTTCTCCTGTCATATACTTAAAATCAGGAGAAGCGAGCTGTACACATACCCGTCCGATTTCCATTTCTGCATTGCCATAGTATCCCGCCGGCGGCATCTTCACATTCGACTTGAACGCCTCCGGATATTCAAGTTCAAACTGTTCCAGTTGGGCAGTCCAGGCCAGAGGACAAATAATATTTACGTTGATTCCTTCCTTTGCCCATTCTGTAGCCGCTACTCTGGACAGACCACGAATCCCCTCTTTGGCCGCCGCATACGCGCACTGTCCGTAATTTCCAAACAGACCCGCACCCGAGGCAAAATTGATGACAGAACCTTTCGTCTCCGCCAAGTGAGGATGACAGGCTCTCATATAATAAAAAGTGGCATATAAACCGGAATACAGAGCCAGATCAAACTGCGCCGTGGTATGCTCTGCCAGCGGTACTCCGGATGCGGATGCCTGTGCCACATTGATCAGCACATCAATCCTGCCAAAACGTTCCATGGTCTTTTGGACTACCTCCGACACGGTCGCCTCATTATCTCCATGGGCTTTTACATCTGCCGCTGCCATCAGGACTTCAATACCATACAGCCGTTCCAGCTCTTCTTTACCCTCTTCCAGCTTCTTCACATTCCGCCCTGTTATTACCAGATTGGCGCCTTCTTTTGCATAGGCTGTGGCAATACCGTAACCGATGGAACCGCATCCCCCGTCTTTCAGCACAGCCCGTCCCGCTCCCGTAATAATTGCTGTTTTGCCTGTCAAAAATCCCATGTTGATTCCTCCTGTCTGCATTTCATTGCATGTCTGTTCTTTCACGCAAAAAATTTCTCCCCGAATTGAGCCACACATATGGACGAAGTATTGGTTGTAAAGTAAAATGTATGTATCCGTCAAACTTCCAACTGTTTTTCACTGTCTCTCATCCTATATGTTCTATCCTGAATTGATATGATTTATTCATGTAAAAATTGCTGCAGTCGCAATGACTGCAGCAAAATCAGCATATCCCGCCTATGCGCACCATACAGAATCCTACAGATTATAAATCATAGTACATTTTAAATTCTGCCGGATTGGGAATCTGCTCCATTTTTTTCAGTTCCGCCCGTTTACGCGCGATCCACACATCAATCAGTCTCTGGGGGAATACACCGCCTTTTGTCAGATATTCATGGTCTGCCTCCAGGGCATCCAGTGCTTCTCCCAGAGACTTTGGCAGCCCTTTGATTTTCTTCTGTTCTTCTTCCGATAATGTGTACAGATTGAAATCGTAAGGCCCCCATCCGTTTTCAGCCGGATCAATCTGTTTCTCAATACCGTCCAGCCCCGCCATCAAAATGGCCGCATATGCATAGTAAGGATTGGCCGTTGCATCCGGATTGCGCAGTTCAAAACGCTTTGTCTCCGGCGATTTGGCATAAGCCGGAATCCGGATAACCGCACTGCGGTTGGACGTAGCATAACCGATTGTAACAGGCGCTTCATATCCGGGCACCAGACGCTTGAAGGAATTGGTGGAAGGATTGGTAAAAGCACACAGAGATGCAATATGCTTCAGTAAACCGCCAATAAAATAATGCGCTGTGCGGCTCAGTCCTGAATAACCGTTCTCATCATAAAACAGCGGTTTCCCGTCTTTCAGAAGCAGCATATGGACATGCATGCCGCTGCCGGCTTCCTGATAAATGGGTTTGGGCAGAAATGTAGCTGTTTTTCCTTCCTTTGCCGCCATATTCTTAATGATATATTTAATAATCATGGTGCTATCGGCCATGGCAGGCATATCTGCAAGTTCCACCTCAATCTCCATCTGGCCCGGACCACCCACTTCATGATGATGGTATTTCACCTGGATTCCCCAGTCTTCCATCATCATACACATCCGACTGCGCAGATCATATCCCACATCCTGGGGAGCTGCCACATGATAACCACCCTTGTAAGGCACTTCATAACCGTTATTGCCAGACGTATCCAGGCTGCAATTCCAGTCCGCCTGCCTTGTGTCAATGCGATAGCCGCACTGTTGTGGGGATACCTCATAACGTGCGCTGTCAAACAGATAAAACTCAAATTCCGGCCCGATGATCATTCGATCCGCGATACCGCTTTCTTTCATATATTCTGTTGCACGGAGGCTTACATTTTTCGGATATTGGTCGAAAGGCTTGTTTTCCCCTTTCCCGATGGTGCACACATTGCCGCACATAGTCAGCGTAGGCACCTGTGCAAAGGGATCCACATATGCCGTATCCGGATCCGGCAGAAATACCATATCGCTCTTTTCAATGGGTGCATATCCATAGTTGGAACCGTCAAACCCAATCCCATATGTAAAAGTACTTTCTCCGAACCGTTCCACCGGAATGGTAATATGCCGCCAACGTCCGTCGATATCCGTCATTTTAAAATCAATCATGCGGATTTCCTTTTCTTCACACAATTTCTTAATCGCTTTGATTTTGTCCATATCCCTTTCTCCTTTTTCAGTTAACCGATGCACATTCTATGTTAAAAATTATACCATAAAGCCAAATAATTTGATATAATAGATTAATTTTAAACAGGAAAAAGGAAGTTCATTGTGCAGATTACCATACAGGATGATTTTAACCTCGAGAAAATTTCAAACAGCGGCCAGTGCTTCCGGGTAAAACGTTTCGAAAACGGCATGTACCGATTTATCTGTGAAAACCGGTTTTTATATATCAGACACAAGGAAGGGCCTCACTATGAAGTGGACTGTTCGCCAAAGCACTGGCACGACTTCTGGTATGATTATTTTGATCTGGGCAGAAATTACAGAAACATTCGAAAAACAATCCCCCCGGAAGATGTCTGTCTCACGGAGGCAGCCCTTGCCGGAAAGGGAATCCGGATTCTCCGCCAGAACCCCTGGGAAATGCTCATTACTTTTATAATTTCCCAGAGAAAGAGCATCCCCGCCATCAAACATGCGGTAGAACTGCTCTCGTCCGGTTTCGGAGATCCAATTCATACAGACCATGAAACAGTCTACGGATTTCCTGACCCGCAGCATCTTCTCGGCCTGTCCGAAGACAAGCTGAGACAGTGCGGACTGGGTTATCGGGCGCCCTATATCAGAGATGCCGTTACAAAGGTGGCTTTGGGACACATTGATTTAGACCAACTGCATGAATATCAGGATACAGACCTTCTGGACACACTGAAAACGGTCTGTGGTGTGGGGAATAAAGTGGCAGGCTGTATCAGCCTGTTTGCCTATGGGCGCACCGCTCTGGCGCCGGTGGATACCTGGATTTCCCGTACCATTGATGAAAAATATCATGGTGTCAATCCCTTTCCACAGTATGGAAATGCCGCCGGCATTATGCAGCAGTACATATTTTATTATGCCCAGACACATAAACAGGAGTTTGCAAAATCACATGGCAGGAAAAACTATGAAAAACAAGCATAACTATCTACGCATCCTGTTGCTCTGCGGGCTTACTTTTTATCTGTGCCTGTGTCTGTCCATGCGAATAACCCTCAGGGACACTGCACTGACAGAGGGAGATTGCCAGCTCTATTATATTGTAAATGCGGATGGTATGAAGGGACTGGGACACAGTATCCTGATGCTGGTAGATGCAGATGGCGCCGGCACTGTTTTCAGTTTTAATGGAATGCAGTATTCTCTGGGAGAAAGCCTGCTGGGAAAAGCCGGTGTCGGCAAAATGAGTACAGGTACTATGGATGCGGAGGAAGTTTCCCGGTTTTTACAGACCGGTAATCTGGAACTGGACGAAGATCAACTGACAGACAACTACGACTGGGCCTTGTACCGCAACATTACAGAATCCGATATGGAATGTATACTGGAGAGCACCAAACCCTATATACAGGCGGAGCAGGACTTTGCAGCTCTGTATCTGCTATGGGCTCAGACCACAGACAAAGCGGAACGGGAAAAGCTGGATGAGGAACTGGAAGCAATGAGCCGGGATGCGTCCCTGCCGTTATACCGGATTTATACAAATAACTGTGACCATGCGGCCCGCCTGCTGGCAGCATCGGCAGACAGAGATATGCAGACATATTCCATGCACACATGGCATATGACGCCCAACGGCAATCTGAAAGCTTTCAGCCGCAGAGCGCCGAAATGGGGCGCCATGGAACTGGGAGAAAATTCGGTTTTTGAAAATCTGCTTGCATTTCTTATGATTTTTTAACCCTGCCTGCTGCCATTGTCCCTTTGCCGTCTCCTCACAGTTCTTTCAGCATTGCCTGCAACAGCATGATATGATATTCTTCATCCTGGATGATTCTTTTTAATACAGCGTTCACACAACCATCCTGTATCATCCGGATATGCATTTCATACTGCCCAATGGCCTGTTTTTCACTCTCAATATCGGCCAGCAGCATTTCCTTTGCGCTGCGGGGAATCGTCAGATAAGCAGGTGTCCACAGGAATTTCTTCCGGTCACAGTATTTTGCCACATAATCCACATCGCCACCCAAAAGATAAATCAGTTCTCCCAATTTCTGCAAATGCATCATTTCTGCCATGGCAATGCTCAGAATTACCTTCGCTACGGAACATGTTTCACAGGACAGTCTGTTTTCATTGTTGATATACTGTGTAATCGCAGATAATTCTGATACGGAACCACAATAATCCACACTGAGCAGATTTGCAAAAGACAGATTTTTCTCCTCTGCGCGAATAGGCGGATATGGCAATTCCATCATAGCTGGCTTCATCCCCTGAAAACTGCAGAGATTTTCCAGCGGGGCCGTCTTATTTTCCATAGGGAAACGCTCCCACATGCCTTTTTATCAGTTTATGTAAAAAGTGAAAAAGGTGTGACACTATGACGTTTATCCTCTGCAAAAAATATAGCTGCCTGCTCAGGATCGGCGCTTCTGTCGGTAAACGCCGGAAATAAAAAGCCACACTCCGGCTTTCCCGGTTCATATTCCCCAACCAGCGGGCTGATTGTGCAAATCAGATATTCATACACTTCTTCCGATTCTCCAAGCCGCACTTTATCCGCTGCTTTCACCGGCACATCATATCGGTCATGAAATACAAAAACAGCACAGGGGCCCCTTCTCTCATATTTTTCTCCCACCAGTTCATAAAAGGTATCCATCAGTGCATCATTTTTCAGGCCGCAGCTTTTCATGGCCATCAGAAGCTGCCACATACTGCCCGGCCCCCTGCTGTCTGCCCCGAACCGGTATGACCTGAGCTGTTCATTGGTTCGGGAAAATGGTACGGTTTTTGCCATAGCAAGATTTTTTTTTCGTTCAGCCGAGGAAAGATTCAGAAAATTCGTATTAAATGTGCCGTCAATCTCTCCCGCTCCATCCATATAACATCCCGCAACTCTCGTAATGGAAGTCCTGGATAGTGTCATTCTTCTTGTCAGTTCCAGCATATCCTCTCTGTTTATCATCATCTGCCATCCTTTCTCTCTGCAATCAGTCTCCTGTACCCTTACATCCCAAAGAGGAATGAACGCCCAGGCGCCCATTCCTCTCAAACACTTTATCTTTTTGCACTTCTTCCCTCAGCCAAAGTACCTTTTCAACAAACCTGCAAACGCCTTCCCATGTCTTGCCTCGTCCTTAGCCATCTCGTGAACGGTATCATGGATTGCATCCAGATTCTGGGCTTTTGCACGTTTTGCAAGGTCAAATTTGCCGCCCGTTGCACCATATTCCGCATCCACACGCATTTTCAGGTTCTTCTCTGTGGAATCCGTTACAACTTCGCCCAGCAGTTCAGCAAATTTAGCCGCATGTTCTGCCTCTTCCCAGGCTGCTTTTTCCCAGTAAAGGCCGATTTCCGGATAACCTTCTCTGTGAGCCACTCTTGACATGGCAAGATACATACCCACTTCTGAACATTCTCCGTTAAAATTTGCACGCAGATCTGCCATAATATCCTCGCTGACACCTTTGGCGATACCCACCACATGCTCTGCCGCCCAACTGTCCTGGGTTGTCTGTGCCTTGAATTTTTCCGCAGGGGCATTGCATACCGGGCAGCGCTCCGGGGGATTGTCCCCTTCATGTACATAACCACATACCTGACATATAAATTTCATGATGTTTTCTCCTTTTCCACTGTTTACATGTTGTTAAAAGGATGTCCCGATAATGGAAAATTTATACGCAGCCCGCACACATGCAATACGACCTTTTCAGGAATATTGTTTTCTTTTACATTTTCCACAGATTCCATAGAAATAGGTAACATTACCACCAATTTCACCATCAAAATTTGCCGATGCCATCTCATTGATATTGACAATATTGTCAATATCCAGATCCTGCACACATCCGCATTCCCTGCATATAAAATGATAGTGCAGCGCCGTGTTGGGATCAAAATGATCCACGCCGTCGCCCACATTCACTCTGGCAATCTCTCCCAGATCCGCAAGCAATGTCAGATTCCGGTAGACTGTACCGAGACTGATATTTGGAAATTCCCTGCGTACTTCCATATAAACCGCATCTGCAGTGGGATGATCTTTTCTGTCTGTCAGAAATTCTTTGATCGCTTCTCTCTGTCTGCTGTATTTTAATGCCATACAATCTCCTCAAATTTACAATAATAGAAATGATTATTATTTTTATAGTAATAAAATAGTATATTTTTTCGATAATGTCAATTGTTTATGAATATTTTAGAATAAAATCATGACCGATTTATACCTACAAACAACAGTACATGCTATAATGATACCTGTGAAACTCCATACTCTGAACAAAAAGAGGTCTTTCTATGAAATTGCGGACACGGCTCCTGATCACTTTCGGCACGATGGTCATCCTGCCCCTTGTTCTGATGGCCGTTGCTTATATGAGCATCGGTACCTATATGACACATACCCTGCAACGGGAATATGGTTTTGAAACGGTAGATTACGAAACACTTTCCAATTCCATTCAAAACAGCGGAGAACAGACAGAACTTTTGTTTTACCGTTTTCAGGAAATCATTCAAGACTCCCCGGAAAAGCTGGAAGACAAAACCTTCCTCTCCACACTGAACAGCCAGGCAGTAGAAAAAGGTTCTTATATCATCGTCCGTAAGGGACAGGAAATGTATTATACCGGCAGTCAGAAAGCAGCAAGCCGTATTTTTCAAAATCTGCCCCCCTATGGGCACGACACTTCGGTCCCCGACACCGGCTATTATTATAATCAGCTACAGAAACTGGTAAAACAGGCTGACTTTGTCTTTTCCGATGGTTCTGATGGCAGTATCTTCATCGTAACTCCCATCAGCAAACTGTTCTCCCAGTCTTTTCTGATGGATATGATGATTGCCATTACACTGATATTGTTGTTTACAGCATGTATGCTGACACAGTGGATTCATAAAGGCGTATTCAGGCCTATCCGGAACCTGAACACCGCCATGCAGAAAATCGCTGAGGGCAATCTGGATTATTCCCTCACCACAGAAGAAAAGGGAGAATTTGGCGATCTTTTTCGCAATTATGAAGATATGCGCCTGCGTCTGAAAGAAAGCACCGAAGAAAAAGTCCTGAGTGAAAAACAGAACAAAGAGTTGATCAGCAATATTTCTCATGATCTTAAAACCCCTATTACAGCCATTAAGGGGTATGTAGAGGGTCTGATGGACGGTGTGGCAGATACACCTGAAAAAATGGCCAAATATGTCCGCACGATCTACAACAAAGCCAATGACATGGACCGCCTGATCAATGAATTAACTTTTTATTCCGGCATTAACTCCAATCGTATCCCCTATAATTTCCACAGAATCAATGTCAATGAATATTTCCGGGACTGTGTGGAAGAAGTGGGACTGGAGCTGGAATCCGAGAATATCCGTCTTAACTATTCCAATCTGGTAGAACCGGACGTGCGGATCATCGCCGACCCGGAACAGCTCAAACGTGTGGTAAATAATATTATCAGCAACTGTATCAAATATATAGACAAACCCCAGGGAGTGATCGACATCCGCATTCTGGATGAGATCGACTCCATCCGGGTGGAAATCGAGGACAACGGCAAGGGAATTGCCGCCAAAGATCTGAGTAATATCTTTGAACGTTTCTACCGCACGGACGCATCCCGGAACTCATCCAAAGGGGGCAGCGGAATCGGGCTTTCCATTGTAAAAAAGATTATTGAAGATCATGGCGGATACATATGGGCTACCAGTAAGGAAAATGAAGGCGCCTGCCTGCATTTTGTAATCAGAAAATATAGAGAGGTGGAAAACGATGAGCAGAATATTAATCATTGAAGATGAAGAAGCGATTGCCGACCTGGAAAAGGACTATCTGGAACTGAGCGAATTTGAAGTGGATATCGAAAATGCGGGGGATACCGGACTTGCCAGAGCGCTTGCAGAAGACTTCGACCTGATTATTCTGGATCTGATGCTCCCGGGCATTGACGGCTTTGAAGTATGCAGAAAAATCCGTGAGGCAAAAAATATACCCGTGTTGATGGTTTCCGCCAAAAAAGAAGACATTGACAAAATCAGAGGCCTGGGGCTGGGCGCCGACGACTATATTACCAAGCCTTTCAGCCCCAGCGAACTGGTGGCCAGGGTAAAAGCCCATATGGCGCGATACAACCGTCTGGTTGGTTCCCAGGCCCAGACCAATGATATTGTGGAAATCCGCGGTATACGCATTGATAAAACGGCCAGACGTGTTATGATAAACGGAGAGGAAAAAAATTTCACAACCAAAGAATTTGATCTCCTTACCTTCCTGGCTGAAAATCCCAACCATGTATTTACAAAAGAAGAGCTGTTCCGTAAAATCTGGGATATGGACTCCATCGGCGATATTGCCACAGTGACCGTACACATCAAGAAAATCCGGGAAAAAATTGAATTTGACACTGCTAAACCCCAGTACATTGAAACCATTTGGGGTGTAGGGTATCGGTTTAAGGTGTAATTTGACTTTTCCTCTTACTTTTTGTATGATTGTCTCATAAGGGGAAATCATATGCCGGACACTTTTGCTTATCTGTCAAATACTGCCGGGACTACAGTTCTGGTATTCATTTATATCATTATAATCGGAGTCAACTGTCTGACCCTTCTCTCCGCAGTGGGCAAATGGAAAGTCTACACAAAAGCCGGTGTGGAGGGGTGGAAATCTCTGATACCGGTTTACAGCACATGGATTGACTTCGGCATTTCCTGGAACGCGGGAATCTGCCCTGTGTATTATGTATGTACACTGACCGGCTCTTTTCTTTTGAGCGTTGGAGAGAGATACCTGACACTGGCAGCCGCCTGCCTGCTGTTTGTGGGATGCATCCTTTCCTCTGTAAAAGAATATAAACTGGCCAAAGCCTTCGGCCACGGCCTGGGATTTGCCCTGGGACTGATTGTATTGCAACCCCTTTTTATCGTCATTCTGGGCTTTAACCGCTCACGATATCGCAGGCCATAACCATATTGCAAAACCCCCGCCCATCTGCGGGAAAAATATAAAAAACAGGAGAAATTAAAATGGAAAAAATAGCCAGCTTCACCATCGACCACGTTAAATTGCAACCCGGTATTTATGTATCCAGAAAAGATACTTACGGGAATGCCACCATTACCACTTTTGACCTTCGTATGACTTCCCCCAATGACGAGCCCTGCATGAATACGGCAGAAATGCATACATTGGAACATTTATGTGCCACTTATGCCAGAAATGACGCCACCTGGAAAGACAAAATCGTGTATTTCGGGCCTATGGGCTGTCGGACAGGCTGCTATCTTTTAATGGCAGGCGATCTGGACTCCAAAGATATTGTATCCTTTATCACTGGTATGTTTGAATTCGTCCGCGACTTCGAAGGCGAGCTTCCGGGCGCCGCTCCTATGGACTGTGGCAATTATCTGGATCATAATGTGGATATGGCAAAATATGTGGCAAACCGCTATCTGGAAAACACACTGTACCACATTGACGAAGCACACCTGGTTTATCCTGAAAAAGACGAATAAGAAAGGACCAAAATACCATGCAGAAAATCGGAATCATAGGCGCCATGGAAATTGAAGTGGAAACACTGAAAAGCCATATGCAGATTGAAAATACGCTGGAAAAGGCTTCCATGACCTTTCTGGAAGGTACCCTCAACAATATACCGGTGGTTATTGTAAGAAGCGGTATCGGAAAAGTGAACGCGGGTATGTGTGTACAGATTCTGACCGACCTGTTTCATGTAACCCATGTGATCAACACGGGTGTGGCCGGCTCCCTTAACGCATCCATAGATATTGGGGATATTGTGGTTTCCACAGACACCCTGTATCATGATGTGGATGCCACAGGTTTTGGTTACCCTCTGGGTGAAGTACCTCAGCTTGGTACACTTACCTTTACGGCAGATGCAGAGATGATCGCCCAGGCCAAATCCTCCTGTGAAACCGTAAACCCGGAAATCAAAGTATTCGAAGGCAGGATTGTCAGCGGGGATCAGTTCGTATCCAATCCCCAGGTCAAAGAGACAATTCTGAACAATTTCCCCGGCAGTTACTGCACGGAGATGGAAGGGGCCGCCATCGCTCATGCATCCTGGCTGAATCATATTCCCTTTGTTATTATCCGTGCCATTTCCGACAAAGCGGATGACAGCGCCCATATGGATTATCCAGCTTTCGAAAAAGCCGCAGCAGAACATTCCGCCAGACTGGTGGAACATATGATACAACATCTTGCATAAACATTGAACAACCGTAAAGGAATTCCATATGGACACAGAAAAACATAACCCTGTCCAATCCGCAGGAAAGATATTCCAGATTATGGAAATGCTGGCCGAAGAAGGCCCCTGCGGTCTTTTGGAAATCAGCCATCACCTGAATATCAATAAAAGCACCGTACACCGGCTTTTAAATTCCCTGATTTATATGGGATATGTCAAACAGGATGAGGCTTCTCTCAAGTATCATATGACCCTGAAAATCGTAAATGTATCCGGCAAGGTACTCAAGCAGGTAGATATATTATCCATCTCGCAGCCATATCTCAAATGCCTGATGGAACAGACAGACGAAACGGTCCATCTTGTGAAACGCGTTGACAACAGTATCTGTTACATACAGAAACTGGAACCAGCTAACACAGGACGATCTATCAAAATGGCCTCCTTTGTGGGAATGATCAGCCCGTTACACTGTACCGGTGTGGGTAAAGCCATCATGTCCCACATGTCGGAAGAGGAAATCCATAGCATTCTGGAAAAAGAGCGGATAACGCCAAAAACCGAACATACCATCCTGGATACACAACAGCTTATGATAGAACTGTCACAGGTACGGATTTGTGGATATTCTCTGGACAACGAAGAAAATGAGCTGGGGGTACGCTGTATTGCCACAGCCATTAATGACTATACCGGATGCGCTGAATATGCGATCAGCATTTCAGCCCCCATCTTCCGCATGCCGGATGAACGGATTCCCGAACTGGCCGCCCTGCTTCTGGACGTGGCAGGCAAATTATCCGGGGAACTGGGATATCATCCGGCAACCTGATTCATGACAATAAAAAGTTCACAAAGCGTACTTTTTATTGTTTAGTGATCATATGTTAAAACCCATGCCGGTTTTGAAAACTGACATGGGTTTATCATATGGGTGAGACATATTATTGTTTAATAGCTTTTTATCGTTTTAGCTCTGCCAGCAGTTCCTTCAGACTCAACGTTCCTTCAATCCATTCGTATTCCCCTTTGTTAAGAGCAGCACATTCTTCATCTGTGACCTCCCTGCCATCTATATAACTTACGCCATACTTTCCCAAAGATTCCATTTCATCCTCATCCGGTATCCCATTTCCGTTTACATCATCAAAATTATACGTTTCAACCACTGCAACCGTTTCCATAGAAAAACTGCTGTTCATCGTCATATAAGCCGTATAGCAAACAGCCCCTGCATAATCTGTGTTATAATTTCTCAGACTGTTCTGACGCGGACAATATTCATATCCTGCATTCCCCATGGCACCGTATGACCAATGATCCATCAGATTGTATATATATCCATCTCTGAAGGAATACAGACTTACCTGATACCCGGTGATGCCCGCCGCCAGTTCCGGTACATCATCTTCATCAAAATAGAGCAACCCATACTCTGCTTCCCCCTTGCTTTCCAGGTCACACATCTTACCCACTGTTTCGTAAGCTTCCTGATACCCGGAAAATTCGCCGTTCTTTTTCCCGCCTGAGAGATACTCACGGATTCCGGAAACGGACAATTCCTCCACTTGCTCCGTTAACCCCTCTGACAACTGTTCTTGCAGGTAAAAAAATCCCTGATAATCCTTCTCCGGCGCAAACCCATAATAAACTGCCGCAAACCTTGTATTTCCATAAGTTTCAATCAACACAATATCCGTATTGCCATCATAATTGACATCATAAAAAGACACAGCATCCAAACTTTCGAATGCCTCTCCGGCCAGCTTCTGAGGCACATACGCCTCTATCTCCGTAAGCACCTTGTCCTCCTGCAATAACTGTATGTGAAAATCTCCTTCTTCAGAAGGCGCATAGGGAACAAACCAGACTGTTCCGTTATATTCGCTCAATTCCACTTCAAAGGTCTGCTCAGGAATACAATGTACACCAAATTTCTCCCTGAGTTCATCCGCTTCAACTCTGCTTTCAGCTTCATCTCCGTTTTCAGCTTCACGCTCTGCCTTCTCCTCTTCCTGGCCGGAAACAGTATGTTCTTCATTCCTGCCATCCCCTTTATCTGTTGTTTCAGCCGCATCCGGAATCTCTTCCGGAACATCCAGGACATCGCGGCCCTGTCCACAGGCTGTCAGTAATCCCGCCGCCAACAGCGCCAACAGGAAAGAATACCTTTTTTTTGCATGACGATCTGTAATCTTCATCTTTTTCTACCCCCTCTGTTTTCTATCATAACATATCTGTATACCAATCTCAATTTACCCCCCTCCAAACACAAAAAAAACCCCACAGGGGAAACCTGGACATACCAGACCGTACCCTGTGAGGATCCTTTTTTTATATCATCTGCTTCAAATTTCCTATCTCTGTACTCTGCCCGAACCATCACCGCCTGCCAACGTCAGTACTTCATCCATGGAAACCATGTTGTAATCGCCTTCGATGGTATGTTTGAGGCAGGAAGCTGCCGTCGCAAATTCAATTATCTGCTGAGAATCATACCCGTTTAAAGCAGCACAAATCAGACCGCCGCCAAAGCTGTCGCCACCGCCTACACGGTCTACAATGTGCATTTTATATTGCTTACTGAAGAAATACTCTCCCTGATCATATAACATGGCTGACCAGTTGTTGTCATTTGCAGAGAGGGATTCCCGTAAGGTAATGGCCACCTTCTCAAAACCAAACCTGTCCGCAAGCTGTTTTGCCACATCCTTATATCCTTCTTTGTTCACTTTTCCGGTGGTGACATCGGTGTTTGTGGCATGAATACCAAATACATCCGCCGCATCCTCTTCATTCGCAATACATACATCCACATATTCGCAGAGTTCGCCCATTACCTGTCCTGCTTTTTCCTTACTCCACAGTTTCTTTCTGTAATTTAAGTCACAGGAAATTTTAACCCCTGCTTCCTTTGCTGCCTTGCAGGCCTCCAGGCAGATTGCCGCTACATCATCATTTAATGCAGGGGTAATCCCTGTAAAATGAAACCACTCAGCACCTTCAAAAATTTCCTTCCAGTGAAAATCCTCTTTGGATGCTTCTGAAATGGCTGAACCCGCTCTGTCATAAATAACCTTGGAAGGTCTTTGGGAAGCGCCTTTTTCCAGGAAATAAATGCCAACCCGGCTGCCTCCTCTTGTAATATAATCCGTATTGACACCAAATTTTCTCAGGGAATTCACTGCTGCCTGTCCAATTTCATGGGCGGGCAATTTTGTGACATAATATGCATCAAATCCATAGTTGGCCAGTGATACCGCTACATTGGCTTCCCCGCCTCCATAGGTCGCCCCCAGACTTTCAGCCTGCACAAACCGGTAATACCCCTCCGGCGCAAGACGAAGCATGATTTCTCCAAATGTGACTACTTTTTTTGCCATGATTGTTTGTCCTCCTGAATGTTTTTACTATCTTATTTCTGCAGAAGATGGACTGCAAATCCTGATACTTTTTCTTTCAGATAAACGACTGTCATTTTGCCATCTTTATATTTTGCTGTTTCCATATCCACTGAAATACCCATGACTTCCAGATAATTCACTGCTCTTTCCACATTGTTGGTTCCTATGGCAATATGCCCTTTCGTCCCCAGATAAGGCGTTTTCAACGCTTCGATAAAAGTTCCTGCAAATACCGAGCTGTTACCCGATTTTGCAGAAAATCCAAAGGCTTTGGAGAAGAAATCGGCTGTCTGATCCGCTTCTTTTTCATCTTCACAGTTGATTCCCACATGCTTTAACTCAAATCCCAGCACAGTCATTACCGCTTCTCTGGTCAGTGCTTCGATTTTATCAAATTCTTTATTCTTTACCAGATCGCTGCTCACCATCCAGCTTCCGCCACAGGCAATGATTCTGGGAAATGCCAGATATTCTTCTATATTTTTCTCATGAATTCCCCCGGTGGGCATAAATTTCAAATTCACGTATGGCGCCGCCATGGCTTTGATGGCTTTCAGACCGCCGGAAGCCTCTGCCGGGAAAAATTTTACCACATCCAGCCCCAGTTCCATGGCCCCTTCCATAGCGGAAGGATTGTTACATCCGGGCGTCACCGGAACTCCTTTGTCAATACAGTATTTCACTACCGTAGGATTAAAACCGGGACTGACAATAAATTCAGCACCTGCCTGAATTGCACGCTCTGCCTGCTCAGTTGTCAGAACCGTACCTGCCCCCACCAGCATTTCCGGAAATTTGTTTTTCATAATCCGTATGGATTCTTCCGCCGCATCCGTACGGAAAGTAACCTCAGCTACAGGAAGCCCGCCGGCACAGAGGGCTTTCGCCACCGGCTCCGCATCCTCCACGTCATTCAATACAACCACCGGAACAATTCCCAATTTTTGGATCTTTTCAAGTACTGCATTCATTCTATTTTCTCCTTTTCATATTTTTTCCACATTGCTGCCTGCTTACTAAATTTTCTCACATATTCCGCCGCTTCCTCTCAGGATTCATGTTCCATCAGTTCCTGAAAAATCAGATAGCTTCTATCCTCTATACTTGCAATCCTTCCTTGATGAAGTCTGCAACGCTTTCCAGCCTCACACCTTCCACGGTCACACACTGTATCCTGTCAAAAGATCTCTGTAAGCTCCGAATCCAGACAATGACATATCACCTGCCGAAAACAACTTTATAATATCATAACCATATTCCGGACAAATACCTACATCTGTGCGTATCAATATCCCCGGCACCAACAAAATTTCCCATTCCTGATAATGTGCAAGCGCCACCTGCGCCTCTCGTTTCATTTGATTTGGCAAATTTCCGGACGTTTACCATACTCTCATAGGATTTTTCATATCCCACTGTTTCACCATACAAAACTCAATTTCATAATATGAAATACAACTTCATTATATCGAATTTACAAATGATGTCAAGTTCGTTTTCTTTTCTATTTACATATTCTACTATTTTACCTAAATTTCTGAATGCTTTTTGTCTATTTTTACAGACCATCAGAAATTATAGAACAACAATAGAATCCACGCTCCGCGAGTCTTCTATTGTCGTGAATAAAAATCATGAATAAAAAAGAAGCAGAGCTGCCAATCCATTGCAGTCTGGCAATATAACCCTGCTTCTTTTTCCTTATTCATGACAATAGAAAGTTCGCAAAGGATGCTCTCTATTGTTAATTCTTATATTTGTTTTCTGTTACCTGCATGGTATGCATTCAGTCTCAGCTGATAATATTTCTGGCCTTACCCATGAGATATGCTTCAACATTTTGATAGACTTCTTCCACAATACGGGCCCTGGCTTCCGTTGAAGCCCAGGCCATATGCGGCGTAATCAACAATCTGTTGCTGTCCTGAATCCTTCCCAATAAATTATCGGAAGTAATCGGCTCTTTTTCCAATACATCCAGACCGGCAGCAGCTATTACTTCATTCTGAAGTGCCCAGTATAAATCCGAATTATTGATCACCGGGCCACGGGCAACATTCAGCAAAATTGCGGTTTTTTTCATTTTTTCCAGAGCATCCTGATCTATCAGATTACGGGTTCTCTCACTTAACGGACAATGAAGTGACAGAATATCGGATGTAGCAAGCAGTGTATCCAGATCCACCTGCTGATACTCTGTACAACGGCTGTTACCGGATGTGGAATAAAAGATTACATTACATCCAAAGGTTTCTGCAACACAGGCCACCTTTCTGCCAATATGCCCCATTCCCGCAATCCCCCAGGTTTTACCCCGCAGCTCGGTAAAGGGCAGATCAAAATTGGAAAAACGCTCCTGTGATCCATATGCGCCGTTCTTTACATAATCATCATAATGCCTAAGATGCTCCAGAAGGTAAAACAACATGGCAAAGGTATGCTGACAGACTGCATCCGTGCAATAATCCACAACATTTGCCACCTGAATTCCCCGGCTTCTGCAATACTCCAGATCCACACAATCATATCCTGTGGAAAACAGACAAATCAATTTTACCCGTGTTGCATCTTTTAATGTCTGCTCATTCATGGGAGCCTTGTTACCGATAATAATCTCCGCATCCCTGACTCTTTCCGCAACCTGACGCTGTACCGTATTGGCATATATGGTTACATCGCCAAATTTCTCATAGCAGCTCACATCTATGTCTGTTCCCACACTGTCTCTTTCCAGTATAACAATTTTCATCTTACAGTCTCTTCAATAATTCTTCTCTCTGTGCCTCATATCCCGGTTTCCCAAGGAGTGCAAACATATTTTTCTTGTAACTCTCAACACCCGGCTGATTAAAAGGATTTACACCCAGCAGATATCCACTGACACCACATGCAAATTCAAAGAAATAGAAAAGCTGGCCCAGATAATATTCATTGACAGCCGGCACATTGATGATCAGATTCGGAACCTGTCCGTCGGTATGTGCCAGAATCGTCCCATTCATAGCGCTCTTATTTACAAAATCAACATTTTTCCCTGCCAGATAATTCAAACCGTCCAAATCCACCGGTTCTTCACCGATCAGAATTTCCTCTCTGGAAGTCTCTACATTCACAACCGTTTCAAACATAATGCGGGCACCATCCTGGATAAACTGTCCCATGGAATGCAGATCAGTGGTTAAATCCACACTGGCAGGAAGAATCCCCTTCTGATCCTTGCCCTCACTTTCACCATAGAGCTGTTTCCACCATTCGGATACAAAATGAACATTGGGTTCATAATTTGCCAGGATTTCCACAGTTTTACCTTTTCTCAGCAGAATATTTCTAAGTGCCGCATATTTCAAAGCGTCGTTTTCTTCAAAAGATGCTTCCAGTGCCTGCTTTCTTCCCGCCTGTGCACCTTCTATCAGTTTATCAATATCAGCTCCGCTGACAGCAATCGGAAGAAGTCCCACCGCAGTCAACACAGAGAAACGTCCTCCCACATCATCTGGCACTACAAATGTCTCATATCCTTCTTCGGTTGCCAGACCCTTGAGAGATCCTCTTGCCTTGTCAGTGGTAGCATAAATACGCTTTGCCGCCTCTTCCTTGCCATATTTTTTCTCCATCATTTCCTTAAATACCCGGAATGCAATGGCAGGTTCTGTAGTCGTACCGGATTTGGAAATCATGTTTATGGAAAAATCCCTGTCTCCGATCACATCCATCAGATGTTTAATATAAGTAGAACTGATAGAATTCCCGGCAAAATAAATTTCCGGTGTTTTGCGGATACTCTTATCCACCATATTATAAAAACTATGTCTTAAAAATTCTATAGCTGCTCTGGCACCAAGATAAGATCCTCCAATACCGATTACAATCAATACTTCGGAATCGTTCTGAATTTTTTCTGCTGCTTTTTTAATTCTGTCAAACTCTTCCTTATCGTAATCTACCGGAAGATCAATCCAGCCAAGGAAATCATTCCCCGCCCCTTTTCGGGAAACAAGAAGTTCTTTTGCATCCATTGTAAGTTTTTTCATGGATTCCACTTCATGGTCACTTACAAAAGGCGCCGCTTTTCCATAATCAAATGTTACTTTTTCACTCATTGTTTCTGCTCCTTTTACGAATTATTTTACGATACCCACGTTTTCAGTATAACAAAGCCATCCTGTTTTTTCAAGGCATGTCCACTTCCACTAAGCCAAAAATTCCTGAAGAAGTTCTTCCAGTTCTTCCTGCTCGTCTCCCGAAAAAGAGCCTGAACGTTCCACATCTATGATTTGTATTTCCTCTGTTTTTATTTCCTCTGTTTTTATTTCCTCTGTCTCGATTTTTTGGATCTGTATTTCTTCATTTTGTTGTTCCGTATTCTGTATTGTTTCTCCCGCTTCTTTTTGAGAATCTGTCTCTTCTTTTATGACATCCCGTATAATATAGGGCTGCATCTCCTTTTCCTTTGCAAGATTCAAATGTTTTACCAGGTGATTTTCCAGATAATCGATCAGATTGGTACGCAACATACTGTTTTTTCTTTTTACATCCACAAAAGAAGAAACAGAAAAATATGCATATAACCCAAAAAGACTGGCAATATAATAAGGCAGCAGTTCTCCCAGCATGTCCCCTTCTATAATGCCTTTGCAGGCGCCTATGCCGGCCGCAAAGACGGACAACAGCATGAACTGCCCTGACAAATGTGTCATAACTGACAGTGAAATTCCCGCAAATCGAATCTGGCTGATAAACTTGTCCACAAAAACAGCTATATTAATATTGCCTTCATTCAATTCATAACAGTTGGAAAATTTTAATTTGCACTGTTTTAAAAATTTGTTTTCCGTTACCGACATATTATCTGTTTCCCGGATTATTTTCCGGTATACCAGACCTGTAAGTATCTGAAACAGAATACTGAGCGCCAGAAAAACTAACATAATTTCCATAAAATACAAATGATCGACCAAAACAGAAAACATATGTACACCTCCCAAATATTGTCCTGCTTCCCTGCAGCCTCTGCACCGTCTGATATAATTGTGCATAGAGTAATATCGTTCCTGTTATTCTGCTGAAATTATATCATGACAAAGCGGCCTGCTGTTGAAAAATCGTTTTACATATTTCACCAAAATTTTTGGAAATACTGGAAACCCGTGTCAGTTTTTGATATAATATCAGTTATCTTTAAAATAACATACACAATCAGGAGGAATAAATATGAGATATGTTCCAAAGGGCGTCTGCTCAAATGCAATAGATATTGATGTCAACAATGGTATTATAGAATCCGTTTCCTTTTCAGGTGGATGTAATGGTAATTTACAGGGTATCTCCCGGCTGGTAAAAGGAATGAAAATCGAGGAAGCCATTGAACGCCTGAAAGGAATCAAATGTGGTTTTAAATCCACTTCCTGCCCCGACCAGCTTGCACAGGCGCTGGAATCTATTATGCAGAATTCATAGGAGGCCCTGATTATGAAAAAAATAGTCTTGACAGGCGGAGGAACTGCGGGACATGTAACACCCAATATCGCCCTGCTTCCATCGCTCAGAGAAGCAGGCTATGAAATACATTATATTGGGTCCTATGATGGAATTGAAAAAAAATTAATAGAAGATTACAAAATCTCTTATTATGGTATTTCCACCGGCAAATTCAGAAGATATTTTGCACTTAAAAATTTTACAGATCCATTGCGGGTAATCAAAGGTTATTCGGAGGCAAGAAAAATTCTGAAGCAGATCCGACCTGATATCGTTTTTTCAAAAGGCGGGTTTGTCTCTGTTCCTGTGGTACGGGCCGCTCATTCTCTGGGGATTCCATGTATCATCCATGAATCCGATATGACACCCGGACTTGCCAATAAACTGTGTATACCTGTAGCCAATAAAGTCTGCTGTAATTTCCCTGAGACTTTAAAAATGCTGCCCGAAGACAAAGCTGTTTTAACCGGATCTCCCATACGGGCGGAACTCCGCCAGGGAAACCGGATTGCTGCATTGGAATTATGTGGATTTACGGCAAATAAACCGGTCATTATGGTAATTGGGGGCAGCCTGGGAGCCGCTTCCATCAATAAAGTTGTCCGGGAAGCACTGCCAAAGTTACTGGAAGATTTTCAGATTATCCATATCTGTGGTAAAGAAAAAGTAGACAATCTTCTGTTAAATGTACCCGGATATAAACAGTTTGAATATGTGAAAGCAGAATTAAAAGATCTGTTCGCACTGGCAGATGTGGTGATTTCCCGCGCAGGCGCCAATGCAATTTGCGAACTGCTCGCCCTGAAAAAACCCAATGTATTGATCCCTCTTTCCGCAAAAAGCAGCCGGGGTGATCAGATACTGAATGCTCATTCTTTTGAATCACAGGGTTTCAGTCTTGTAATAGATGAAGATGATCTGATTGATTCGGTTCTCGTAGAAAAAATACATGAAATCTATTTTTCCCGTCAGATTTATATTGATGCGATGGGAAAAAGCGATCAGCTTGGTTCCATACAGACAATCATGAAGCTGATACAGGCAACTGCCAAAAATACTGTATCCTAATAGGAAATCCTCTGGAATTTCCTATTAGGAATTTCTTTATTGTTTTACAATACAGAGCCGACTTATCCGGTAATCATCTTCCGAATTTCTTCCAGCTCTTCCTGATCCGGTTTACCCGGTTCCCAACCAATCTTAATTCTCTGCCCATCTCCCTCATATCTGGGAATCAGGTGCATATGGAAATGAAATACCGTCTGGCCTGCAACTTCCCCATTATTCTGCACCAGATTAAAACCGTCACATGCCAGTTTTTCAGTCATCACAGTGGCCATTTTCCGTGCAAGTTTCATCACACCTGCCCCTGTCTCATCAGACAACTCATACAGATTATCAAAATGATCCTTGGGCAAGATCAGTGCATGTCCCTTTGCAGCCGGTCCCAAATCGAGAATCACCCTGAACTTTTCATCTTCATACAATGTTTTTGACGGAATTTCTCCATTTGCAATTTTACAGAAAATACAGTCCTCTTTTTTCAATTACAATCCCTCCCTTTATCATATACTTTATATATTTTTAATTCTGAAATACGAAAATCTGATCCAGCGCCCTGAGCTGTTTAAAGTCTCCCTTTGTTTTCATATTACCGGTCATAAATGCTCTTTGAAAACTCATCCTGGAAAATACAATATCGTTCATAGTGCTGGCGTTGGTTTTAATATCAACGTCTACTTTTCCAATATTTCCAAAATAACAATCCAGCCTGGGTCCATCCACGTCCACGATCAGAGGTTTATCTTTTTCCTCGATCTGGAAGCGATAGGTTGCCCTGATTCCCGGACCCGGCTTAAAATGGGATTTAAAATCCTCTATATAGGAGCGTTCTTCATTTGTATCCTGATTCTCCAGCATACCTTTAAACAGGCTTGTAAGCTCTTGAATATCTTCCTTCTGCCGCTGTACATAACTTTCATCCGATACATACTGAGAAAGCTGTTCCGATTCCTGAGGTGTCAAATCAATATTCTTTGTTACAGATACCATCTGCTTGATAACCTGGTTGCTGGCAGGAAAGCTGGCGATTTTCTGATTTACTGTGCGATACATATTTTCTGCTTTTTTTTCGATCAGTATCGTAAGCTCCTTGTCCATTTCCAGGCTGACTGTATCCGCTATATATCCGCAAATACCACTGCATGGAAGACCACCTAAAATTTCCCAGGCAACTGTCAGATCCAGTTTACCCTCCCGCTCTCCATATGTGGTTGACATAACTACAGGACACATATAAATTTGACTAATCCGCTCCTTATCCCCATATAACCAGCAGGAATCCAGAAACTGATGCATATATCCGCCAATGCCGTGCCATTCCACTGTAGTGGCAAGTATAATACCATCCGCATCCTTGAGAGTCTGAGGTACTGTGGCAATGCTGTTTTTCATTTCATACAGGTTAAACCGGACCACCGTAACACGAAGTTCTTCCAGAACTTCCTGCATCTTGTTAATTACATACAATGTCGGATCATCCATCAATCCCCGGCCGCCATAATAAATATTAATTTTCATTCTGATACATCCCTTACAAAATTTACTTCTCTGATTATATCATACTTCCACCCGGTAATCACGTTCTTTTATTTCTCTTTTCATCGAAATGCAAACTCCGCATTACCGAACAGTATAATATCTCCCCTTCTGATTTTCACTTTATCGTGGGGCTCCAATGGCAGATCATTTAAAAAAGTTCCGTTGGTTGAGTGCAAATCTTCCAGATAAATTTCCCCGCCTTCTTCCAGTAAACGGGCATGGATTCTGCTGACAGAATGCTCTTTTACATACAGGTTAACTCTCTCTTTGTCTTTTCCGATCAAATAAGGATAAGAGGTTACAGTATATTCTTTTTGAGAGCCCTTTTTTATTTCTGTCAGTGTATATTCCCGATTCAACAGAGACTTTCCGATATAAATAGTTTTACCGTCCATTTCCCTGTTTTTCTCATCCACACAACAAAGCATCTCTTCCATATCCCCCTCTGAAAACCCCGTTCCATCCAATGGCTGTTCTTCTGTATGACCTGTTTTCTTTTTTTCTTCTCCTCTCCCGCCTTTCTCCTGATCAAATTTTCTTTCCCATTTCCAGTCCCTGCATCCATACAGAAAGAGAATGATGCCCACCAATGCAAGTACAACAGAGAAAACAATCCAGACAACAATTTCCAGCCTGTCCAATATAAAATACTTTTCCAATACAAAAAAGCCAATTCCTGACAAAACAGCCATCACATCACAAACCAGTCCGGTTTCTGCCATCTTCCCTTTACAGCCCTGATTCAGAAATAAACCACCGGAATTTGTCTTATTGATTGTTCCTGTCTTTTTTGATAATTGTTGTTCTTCCTGGAAAATCTCCTTTTGAAATTCTTTCTCATACAAATCTTCTGTTTTTATACTTGTTCTGTTTTCCCAAGTTTCCTCCTCCTGGCTCTGAGAGGGTTTTCTTTCTGTACTGCCTTCTGTCTGTCCTTCCAGATATTGTTCCACTTTTTTCATGGAAAAACTCTCTTTTGACGAACATTCATAAAAGAAATAAGCCAAATCCACTGCTTTTTCATCCTCGTGGCAAGTTCTTTCCAAAATAAACTCTGCCAGTTTTATCAAACTGCTCTCCGGAATTTCTTCCGTAAAATCATACAACAGTGACAGTGCTCCCTGATCCATATCCCAAAAAAGATAGGATGGTTCAAAACAGAGCTGACCGGCATTCAGAAGATACTTTTCCATTTGTTCCAAAATCCCTATTATCTGTACAAGCAGGCTTTTTATATCTTCAAATGCCATTTCCTTAACTGCAAATACCTGCTCCAAAGACTGTAAAAAACTGATGTCATACCATATCTCCCTCTGACCGTCTATGATATGCACCTCACAGTGAGCCAGACCTCTGATTTTTCCCCGCAGAACCATCTGACCCCAGTATCCGTCCAGAATTTCTTTTCTGTTTTCTTCTGTAATTATGTATGTATTTTGTAGTTCTCTTTGAAATCTGATTCTTCCTCTCATTCTAAACTGTTTCCTGTCTGTATCAACTCTCCGATTTTTTCCGTTTTTCTACATGTTCTGATAAATGCTTTCGGTTCCCAAGTCGCCGCACGCTGTTTCTGCTGCCCTTCCCAAAGACTGTGAAACATATTTCCAGCCGGCGCCCTCATACAAAGTATTGTTGCCACCTGTACCCCTTTTCGAGTTATCTCAATTTCCTGTCTTACACTTGCTGCCGCTGTTTTTTTGATCACAGCCTGCTCGTATTTTTCTTCTGCAGCATCATACTTTTCTTCATTTGTTCCACAGAGCCGTTCTGTCCTGAGTGCTGTACAATAACTTCCCTGCAGTCCCACACTCTGATTATAGAGAAAAAAAGAAAGATATATTATATTCCAGATCAGAAACACAATCACCGGCATCAGACAGGCAGCCTCCAGGGTAAAACTTCCTTTGAATGAAATATCGTTCTGCTTATATTGTTTTGTTTTCATATGTTTGTTCCTTTCCTGATCCTTTTATATTTTGTATTGAAACAATATTTGTACAATAAATCCCGCCATCAGAAAGGGTAAAAAAGGAAGTTCTGTCTTTCTGTGAATCTTTCCCACAGCAAACAAGATCATTGTACAGAATGCACATAATAGGAGTCCCGTGCAAAACAGACTGACCGCTCTTCTTTCTCTCAAATACAATCCTGTTATTCCGATGACAAAACCATCTCCATATCCAATCTGTTCTCCGGACAGCCTGCTGAATACGAACAGGCATACTCCGGGCAATATACTTTTCAAAATCTCCGGAATAGAACTTCCAAACAAAATATTGAACAGCATTCCTCCGACTCCAAACCAGAAGAAAATCCTGCCTGAGATTCTTCCTGTTCTCAAATCCTGCCAGGTACAAACAACCAAAAAAATAGCTGTTACCCCGTAGCTGCACATCTGCTGCATCCCCTTCTGCCTCCTGCCTGTGAAATAGGAACTGTATAAACTGTCCTTTTTAATCCGCCACAACTCAAAGATGTGTGATAACGGTCACCCTGATCTGTCAAAAATACAATTCCTCCTGTTCCTTTCCCGCAATGTTCACATGCATAATACCTGCCCCCTCCCTGGTTTCTCAAGACGTCCAGACTGTTTGTTTCCACAGGACGAATGGAAAGCATCAGATGGGTACAGTTTTTACTCTTATGATACACAAAACCGGTTTCTGTTATATAGACCATCTCCTCCTGAGTTTCTTGCATTACTCCTTCTGTATTTACCTGATAACCTGTCCATGCTTTCATTCGGCACCGGTTTGCCATGGTAAATCCTGAAAATCCCAGAATATCGACTACCGGTTTTACCCGATAAGAAATCACTATATCCACTGTATCTTGTTCACCTGCTTCTTCAGTATACAGAATGTGGATTCCACTGCTGCCTCCCTCTATCATGGAACGATCCAGATATTCTTTTCCTGTTCCTGCAATCACTCTCCTTCTGAGTACAGTGTCTTCCACAATACTTCCCACGCCGGAACTGATATCTAATCCCATTTTTTCATAAGCATAGGCTTCCAGTGACGCCTGCGCCACTTCCTGATGTAACGACGCTTGCAGTGCACTATGAAGCTGAATCAGACTGATCAGGCTGATTAACTGTATACAGAAAAACAGGAACAAAGGCAGTGCAAAAGCAGTCTCAACCGTAATGCTGCCCCGGAAAGGAGGAAGCAAAGACACGTTCCTTTTGGACTGAATGATAAGACGTGTAATATTTGCTTGCTTTTTTTGTTTGTGATACCGAATAAATTCAGAATTAAGTGAAATATTTGGACATGATTGGGGGCTTGTCCAATAGAGATATTTTGTCAGAACTCCTTTCCAGATTATTTTCATATTCCAAAAGAAACGCATCTTGGCTTCCTCCTTTCCCGGTTATTTTAAATAACTGACTGTCCTTTTGATCATACAGTCATGTCCGTTATCAGAATGTGTCATTATAGTTGCACGAAATCCATGAATACAATGATCCATACAAAATGTTTCATTTCCCTCTGTCTGCCGTATATCCATTTCTATCAAATCCATAAAACGGAAATTTCTTATCTTTCGATCCATAACAGACAATAATGCGTGAAGATATTCCTGATAGGAAAGCCCCTCTCCGCTCTGTTCCATTCCATCATCTACGCGCAGACGCAGGGCATTTTCCAGACTCAGACGCCAGCTCTCACTGCTTTTTAACAGAGGTACCTTTCCCCCTTCCAGCAGTATTGTTACATCATTTACACTTTCTCCATAAGCCCATCCGATCAAAATGGACAGTTTCACCAGATCTTTTAATTCAGGGAAAAGGGTCACTGCTGCCACAGTCATGGCAAGTGTTTCCGCTTCAGCCTGTTTTTTTGAATCTGACAGAAGATAGAGAAAATTAGCAGCTTCACGTAATACCAGCAGTCTGTTAACAACATATCTGAGATTTTCCAAATCAGAATTTTTTCCTGCCAATAGGTATTCCATTTGATAGGTGAGATAAGAATTCTCTTTTCTTTCAGAGTAACATCCACATTTCTCCATCAGATATTTTTGAAACAACAAATCTTCTACTCCTGAAATTCTCGTCTCACCCTGCAGAAATCCATCCCTCTCTATATAATTTCTGTGTGAAATGTATTCCTGCAGATTTACTTCCTGATCAGAAATCCCTTCTTTCCGTGTAACAGTCTTTAAAATTCCAAGACTTCCTCTCCGGCTGTTCACCGCATCCGCCGGATTGTTAACCGGTATTTTATGTTTTTTACCATCTTCATCTTCCACTGTGGTATCCACATCATCAATGGCTCTTTCATTTGCAAGCCTTTTTTCTTCCATCGAGTTTTCCAGAAATCCTTCATCCTCCACTGTCTGGAATATAGTCTGTATGACAGATCCATCCAACAATCCATACCGGTCCAGCATATAATCCACAGCTTCCCTTTCCATAACAGATCCATCCAAATCAGCCGCACCTGACGCCTCTGTAACAACAATGGTATCAGCGGTAAGGCGAAGTAAATCTTTGACAGACCGGATATACAGATCATCCTCCACACAGAAATTTTTCTGCATATACTCTTTCAGATGTTCTTCCAACAAAATGTATCCGCCTTCCTCTGTTCCATATCCAATATCCACAAAAAACAGATCATACTGCTCCAACACCTCTCTGTGATATTCTGCCAGAGCAGACTGCAGAGCCATATCCGCTACACATTCTGTCTGAAAATCCGCTCCGTTGTCTCTGGCTGCTTCTATCACCGTAAACAACAGCCCAAGCAGAACAGCCAGAACAAGAGACAGAAAAACCGTAATCCCACCCTTAAACGTCTTCATCAGTAAATACTGCTGCTTTTGGATGTAATCTGAGAAAAAATATCATTGACCAGATCCGTTAGCTGATCTTTAAAAATAATGACAAGTGAAATGAGAACAACCAGTATCAAAATCATTTCCACTGTCCCGATGCCATCTTCTTCCTTTAAAAATTTTACGAATGCATTCATTTTAATTCCTCCTGTTATTTGCTATATTTCATTTCATGTCTCCGTTTCCGGATGTTTTCCGTTGATCATACTACATTCCAAATGACGTGAACGCCGGTATCATAATGAGAACCATAATCAGAATCAACATCATAGTCATAGGCAGCAACAGTTTTGTACCTGCTTCCTCCCCTTTCCGTTTTGCCCTTTCCTGCCTTTCCCTGAGCGCCTGGCCTGTTTCCTCATGAAGCGCACGTTTTAGTCCTGCCGTTCCACTCTTTGTATATTGCACCAAAAGTGCTGAAAATCTCACCATACAGGGCTGTCTGCACCTGGTTCCCAGATTTCTGTACGCCGTAGCTTCCGGTATGCCTGCCTCCATTTCTCTGCAGGTAATCATCAATTCTTCATACAATGGTTTTTCTGTCTGCTGCCTGCGCCTGCCATATTCCCCGGCAATCCTTTTAAATGCGCCTGAAATGGTCATTCCGGCTCCAATCAACATTGTCATACGACTTACCATCTCCGGATACTCTCTTGTCAGTTCTGTTGTCCTCTCCTGTTTTTTCTTTTTGTCATCCTGTTGCTGCCCCACTGCTATACACACTGCCCCAACCAGAAAAAGAAAAAAATATGTGCCGCTTTGATCTGACTTTTTTTCAAGAAATATCAGTTTCTTTCCTTCAAAGCTCTCTGGCAGGATATAAGTGTCCGCACCTCTGGTAGACATTTCCTGCTTTTCCAACAATCCTTCCAGCCGTTCCCAGAATGCCACGCCGCTTTTTTGTGGAAACAGAGCCGCATAAAACACATGCTCCGCTTCAAATTTGCTTTCCGTATTTGAAATTTTCAGCCTGATTTCCACAAGAATACCCTCTTTTGGTACTTCACTGCCAATTTTTCCATCACTCGACAACAACTTTAAATTATCTGTGGACCATTCAAGATGAAAGGGATAACCTTCCATATACTCCGGAAAGTACATATCTTCTGTGACACAATCCAATGTACCCCCATTTCCGGTTATTTTCCTCTCCAGTTCATCAAGCAGATTTTCACTGAGCCTCCTGAGTTCCTCTCTGCTATAGGCCTGGGATCCCACCCGCATCCGTATGGTCTTTTTCTCTCCTTCTGCATCCGCCTCCAATTCCACCACGGTCTCTTTTCCGTCCTTATCCTGGCGCCGGATTTCCCGCAAAGCCATATCATCTTCTTTCATCAGTGACACCATCCACAGAAAAGAGGACACCACACTGCCTGTCAGCAACAAAAGAGCAGATTTTCTCATGGTTTTCTTCTTTAACAGGCAAAAGACAGAAACAAATGCTCCCATTATGTAGAAAAATATCATATTCATACCTCAATGCGAATTATACGAAGAGAAATCCAGAGAGAAAAAAGATAAAAAAGCAGGCAGGCCGTCATCATGCAGATTCCGGCGGGATTATGGTAAAGAGATGAAAAATAACCGGGTGAAGACAGGCTGATATACAAAATGATTCCAAAGGGTATGAAACACATAATTTTCTGCTCCATTACTTTGCCATGGATCATTGTCTGTATTTCACGTTCCACATCTGTTTTCATGGCTGTTATCTCACATGTGTCTGAAATCATTTCCCGCAAATTGCCGCCGCTTCGTTTTCCTGTGGCAAATACATCAGCAAAATTCTGTATATTTTCTGCCTGACTTCTTTCTCCAAAATCATACAATATTTTTTCCAAAGGAATATTGTTGGAAAGCAAATGCTCCATGCTCCGTATTTCTCTGTGTATATCAGCAGCGCTGTCGTACAGATAGGTAAGCTCCCTGCCCGATTTTACAAAAGCATTTTCAACGGAACAACCGGCCTGTAAATGACCCGAAGCGCTGTCTATCCAATCCCTGAACTGTAACTCCAGTCTGCGCCTCCTTTTTTCACCCAGTTCTTTTCCTTTCCACTTACAGTAAAGAAAAGCACAGGGAATTGCCATGCCAATTACATAGACCGTCTGATAAAAAAAATACAGAAAGAGAGAACCGGCCAAAAATCCTGTCAGACCATATTGTATTTTTTCTTTTTTAGAAAGCCTGTACATCCGGTAATCCTGCTGCTGCCAGCTTTTGTTTGTGATATAACCCTTTTTTAAAAACAAGTTTTCCATGCACCTCCTTCGTTTCTCTGACGGAATCTTCCTCATACTGACACAATGTTTCCAGCCTGATTTCTTCCCCGTCCATTCCTACGACTTCTGCAATTTCCAATACCTTCCGTGTCCTGTCACGCAGCCTGCCCAAATGGATAATCAGATCAATACCGGAAGCAATCTGGCGGCGAATAGCGGAAAGGGGCAGATCCATCCCCATCAATACCATTGTTTCCAGCCGTGAAATCATATCTCTGGCACTGTTGGCATGTCCTGTGGATAATGATCCATCATGGCCCGTATTCAGACACTGAAGCAAATCTACTGCTTCTCCTCCTCTGACTTCACCGACAATCAGCCGGTCAGGGCGCATTCTTAAACTTGTACGGATCAAATCCCTGATTGTAATTTCCCTGCATCCCTCTGCATTAGCATTTCTGGTTTCCATACTGACCAGATTGGGTGCCCCTCGGATCTGTAGTTCCGCACTGTCTTCAATGGTAATGATCCGTTCATCTTCCGGGATATATTCCGACAACGCATTCAGAAAAGTTGTTTTCCCCGAACCGGTGCCACCGCTGATCAGAATATTATAACCGGCCTGAACCAGTGACCGCAGCCACATTGCTGCTTCTTTTGGTAAAGACCCAAGTTCAATCAATTTCGCCATACTGACAGGCTCTTTCGGAAAACGGCGTATTGTCAATATCGGGCCGTTCAATGCGATTGGCGCCAATACCACATTTACGCGGGATCCATCCTCAAGCCGCGCATCAACAACAGGCGAGGCTTCATTTACAACCCGGTTACATTTTGCCGTAATCTGCTGTATAATATCTTCCAGTTTTTCTTTGGAAGAAAAATGATTTTCCCAGGGGAATAAGCGCCCTTTTTTCTCGATAAAAATATGCTCAGGACCATTGATCATGATTTCCGTAATTTCCATATCTTCCAGAAGCTCCTGTAATATATCCAGTTTCCGGATGGCATGGAATAACTCTTTTCCCAGTTTTTCTTTTTCTTTCAGGGAAATAAATGCATCCCTTCCGTACTCTGTCAGGCTTTCCGCAATCAAATTCCTGATTTCCGACTCTTCCATTTCTCTGGAATAGTCGATTTTTTCATGGATTGTCTGCAATAGCAGTTCTCTTTTAGGATTCATACAGTTCCTCTTTCAACAGCTTTCTGGCATGTTCCGCCAATTCCCCATAAGTCAGTTCCTGCACATCAAACGACAGATTTCGGATAAACGGCAGTCTGTACTTTCGTGTTTTTTTCATAATGTCTTCATAATCCGCTCTTTCCAGTAATTTCTCATAATGATACAGTTTGGCAATCGCCCCGTCGTCTTCCCGCACCAGCGTAAATATCTTTTCACACATACGCAAAATATCGAACAGTCCCTGTATATGCTCGGACAGATCAAGAATCACATATTCATATTCCGTATGTTTTTCCAGCTCCTGAAACATGGAAAGCCATTGATCCAGTGTAATACGGGCCAGATCCATACAGGAGAACACGGGGGGAATATAATCCAGATTCTGAAATGTCCCTGTCATACCTTTCAGTTTATAAAATAGCGCTTCTCTGGCGTTAGACACATAATAAATCAGATCCGACATATCTGTCATAAACTCCCGGTCAATCCGTCTGGAAAAACCGGAAAAACTTTCAAAGTTCAAATACAGTGTTTTATGATTCTTTGCCAGAATTTCACCCAGTGTCATGGCAAAACCAGTCTGAAGACATCTGTGAACCGGCGTATATAAACCAATCATATGCAGATTCCCGTACCGCCTGGGTTTTGGTATTTCTTGAGATCCTTCTGCTGTACAGACATTCATAACTTTTCTGAGAACGGATTCACAGGACTGGTATTTATAGATTTTTTTATCTTCTTCGGTTTCACTGTCGCTTAAAATTAATACATCACCTCTGATTTTTTCTTTTAAGGACAATTCGAAAATATGTTCGGAAATCAGAAGTACTTTCACTTCTTCCTTCTGACAAAATGCTTCCAGTGTCTCTCTGGACGTAAAGGCAGCAGCTTCAAAAGGAAATGTTTCCTTTTTGTTGATATAATCGCAGAAACGTCTTACATAAACCATTTCCGGATCACAGACTGCAAAAATCTGTTTTTTCAAATATAACCCTCCTTGTATAAAACCAACAGGATACCTCCCAGAATCGGGCCTGACATGGGAATTTTATTACCCACATATGTTTTCTTGCTGAAAATCAGAAATGTAACAGGAATAAAAGCAAAATACATACTTGACAGAAAAGCCAGAAGCGCATGGCGACAGGATAAAAATATAGCGGTAATACTCAGTAATTTGATGTCTCCTGCTCCCAGAGATCTGCAGAGATATAACGGAAATAAAATGACAATAACCAAACACGCCTGAAATAAAGAAAATAAGAGATTATGAAACCCGTTTTGTCTGATTTGATAAAGAACTGCACTGATCAGTGCTGCTATAATAAGAGAATTGGAAATCTTCTTTGTATGGTAATCTTCCCATACGGCAAATATCAGAAATAACAAAAGACTTACAATACACGCCACCTCCTTTTATATAGCCGGTGAGGTTTGTAAGTCGAATTATAGTACAGGTTATTTCTGATGTCCATTGGTAATCTTCTACAAAAATTTCAGAAAATGAATGCCATAAAGCAGTGCAACACCAGGTAATCCGAGGATTGCGCTTGTCAAAGCTGTCCATAAATTAACGCCTACCATAGTGGAAAAATTCTGTGCAGCCAGCATTTCATTGATAAATACGATTGATATAACACCCGTTATTCCACGCAGCATAAAATTGAGCAGAAATTCTGCTTTTTTCTTTAAAGCAACTACGCATAAAACAATTACACACATGATTACGATCACAGCCGCACCTGTAATATCCTTCATCTTTCTGTTCCTTTCCGCCGTTTCGGATATCTGTCCTCTTTCTATATCTTATTCTCATAAGAATTTAATATTACATGAATAAATTACCAGTATAGGACCATACTCTATATAAAGCTGCTGGCAATCGAAAAGTTTTTAAAGGAAAGGCGGAACGTTATGAAATCTTATTTCAGCAAAAGCTCTCATGTTGAGAAAGAGGACAACAGTATTTTAAGCGACATAGCAAAGACCCGTTACGCATTGGAAACGGCCTATGCCGGTTTTGACAACGCAACGGATCCCGATCTGATTGACTGCTATATTTACGAAGTGAATGCCATACAAAAGCGCTATAAATACCTGCTGCAGGAAGCTGCAAAAATGAATACGGCTGCTGAAACCCCGAAACAGGAAAGCCTATACGAGGAATCCCCGATTCCCCTGGTGAGACAAACTTTCCGTGAGTTCCCCTTTTCCATAGGTTAAGCCGGCATATACTGTCTGCGTATTTTCCATAATCGGCGGAGAGGTGTCCTGACGGCTCACTTCCCGATATGCCGACAGAAGTTCTGTCATAATTTTGCGGCAAATTTTTAAAGGCTCCACACTACAGCGTGCATCTGCTCCTGCCATCTCCTTAATCACATAAATATAGAGCTGGAGCAGATGATTGGCCGGTGCATACCTGAAATCCAGTGAGCGGATCAATTCATCCACACACCCCCTGGCCCTGCGCAGACTTTCCCGCAATTTCACTTTATCATTTGCCGCCTGTCTGGCATCATCCAAATATGCAAGATACATTTCATAAAGAATTACAACCAGTCCGCTCTGATTTGCCTGAGTGATACGCATTGTAAAATTTTTTCTGACCTCATCTGTCATATTCCGTCACCTCAGATTACTTGAACAATAGATTGCAGGCTTCGCCAGCGAGCCTATTGTCGTGAATAAAAAACAAGCAACAACCTGTTATCAGACCCATGCGCTCTGCTGCATGGGTCATACAATTTATTGTTTACTGCAATAATTGAAGCACCTGGGAAGGCCTCTGATTTGCCTGCGCCAGCATAGACGTACCTGCCTGGCTCAACACCTGATCCTTTGTATATTCCGTCATTTCCTCTGCCATATCTGTGTCCATAATTCTGGAATACGCGCCTGTCAGATTTTCATCCGTTACGTCCAGACTGGCAATCGTATGCTCCAGACGGTTCTGATAAGCTCCCAGACGGGATCTGATTGCTGAAAGATTATTGACGGCCCTTGCCACCCGGTCAATGGAATTCTTTGCTTCTTTCTGTGTGGACACATCCAATTCAGCAACACCCAGCGTTTTACAGGATACAGTGGGAATCCGGATATCCAAAACCTGACCTTCATTTGCACCGATCTGCGTAGTCATAGGCCCGATACCGGTCAGATCCACATTGATGGTCCTGCTGATGGGATGGGTTTGGGGTGGTGTTATAAATTTATCCAGATCAATATCCAGAGTCAGTGAAAAACCATGATCCCCGGTAATTGTTATTGTATGTGGATCATCCAGAGAAGCAACCATTTTCTGATTCTCGACTGTTTCCAGAATCACATCTTTATCATGTATCTGTGTGGTGGATGAAGGAGAGATAACCGCGGCCGTCACGCAGGGATATTCATAGGGCACCTCTACCGCCTGACCGGTTACTTCATCTATTTCTGTGCGCATTTCTACCTTCATGGCTGTTTCTATCTTTACTTCATAAAATCCGATTTTCGCTTCATCCGAATAAGATTCTACTTTAACGGATAAAGTATCAAATGTATTATCCGTCTCATTCACGGATTTTTCCACATATCCCTTCAAATCATATGTGCCGTTAATCAGCTTTCTGCCATTAAACTCCGTCGAATCTGCAATGCGGTTGATTTCTTCCAGCATAGCGTCAACTTCTTCCTGAACGCTTTCCCGGTCGCTGTCTGACATAGGTCCGTTGGACGCTTTGACACTCAGCTCATTCAAACGCTGTAACATCTCGTGTACTTCTGTCATGGCGCCTTCTGCCACATTGATAATAGAAATACCATCACTGGCATTGTTATTTGCAGATTCCAGGCTGCGTATCTGTGCGTGCATACGTTTTGCAATGGCAATACCGGAAGGATTATCTTTCGCGTGATTCAGTTTAAAACCTGAAGATAATCTCTCAATAGAATTGGACAATGCATTTTCAGATTTGTTCAGATGGTCATTGGAAAGTACTGCTGACATATTATAATTTATTTTCATGGCTTTAACCCCTTTCTATCTCTCTGTGTATGGCAATGATAACGGCTTTTGCAGCCCTGTACAATGTTCCTGTAGAAGCCGGCTGTCCGGCCTGTTTCTGTTCACCGGGCACATATCCCGTTCGCAGGTTTTTCCTGATTCCCACATGCATGTTCTCAGCATCAAAACCCATTTGAGACAGTGAATCCTGTGCCTGCTGCCTGATTGTTTCCAGTTTTTCCGTCCCTTTTTCCTGGGAACCTATGAAAAATCCTTTTACAACCCCTTCTGCAAGCTGTAGTTTCACGGAAATCTTTCCATACTGTTCCGTATCCATGGACGCTTCTATCGTTCCTTTGTTTTCCCCGGAATGTACGATTTCCACATGCAGCGCCATCACTGAATCTTCTGTAATCACAGGTATATCATATTTCTCTGTATCAGCCAGTTTTGCGGTAAAAGAAACCTGTTTATATACCAGTCCCAGTTCCCGCATATCCAGAGAGGTAATTCTCTCTGATTCATACATGGCTTTTTCCAGTATCTGTTCCTGTGTTTCCGTCAGTGCCCTGTATGCGGCAGAAGCCTCTTCCACATTATTGAACTGATCTTCCAGCCGGGCAATACTCTGTGCAAATCTGTCTGTTTCCCCGCCTTCTTGTTTATCGGCTTCTTTCCGGATCTTTGTAAATGCTTTCGCACTGTCTCTGATATATTCATTCATCGCCTGCACATGTTCCGGTGTAACAGGCTCCTCCAACATATGCAGCATATCCACTGTCTGCTTTTCCGGCCGGATTGTCCGCAGATACTCTGCCTGTTCCCGTATATACGCGGCATTCAGCTTTTCATCCTCATCTGTCTCACGAAGCTGCTCTGTGAATTCTTCCAGTCCCATCTCTTCATCCGGGCCAATCTGGGCTACTTTATCCCCATCCAGACCGCTATAGGCTTCATGCCCTAATCTTATGTAATATTCTGTTTCTTTTTCTTTACCAGAAAAAGCACTTTCTATCTGACTGTCAATCCGATTCCCTGTTTCCCGTACTTCCTGCAATGTTCCAAGCTGATCATCTACTACAGTGTCAATCCCTTTTGCCTTGCCGGTTCGTAAAAAGGTCAACAGATTTTTAAAAGATAAATCCGCACCCTGGTTAAGCAGGCTGCCAATTACTGCTCCATCCGATTTTTCCACCTGACGCAGCAACCTGAAAATACCTATACAGGATTCTTTTTCTTCCTGGGTTATCTCTTTTTTCTGTTCCAGTTTATATAAATACTTGCTGAATTTTTCCTGTTCCTGCTCCGGATTCTGCTGCCTTTCATTCAAATAATCATCCAACTCTGCAACTGTCATGGTCAGAGGGTTTTTACCCTCCCGGATCATTTCCAACGCAGCAGCAGGCGTACATTTTTTCACAACATTCCGCAATTCCTCATCAGCCGCTTTCACAGTCATCAGATTTTCTTCTGTTATTTCCAGATGATTATAACCCAGAATACGCACGGCACGTCTGTTGGCATCTGTAGGTTCCAGTCCCATTTCCGCCAGTAAATCATCTACATTCCGAAAGGCTTTTTTCATGGAATCCCCCAGATCTGCACGGGGAGCAGTCTGGAATGTTTCATAAGTTTCATTTGCTTTTTTATAAGAAGCTGCCAGCGCTTCTCCGGATTCTTTTACTTCATGGAGATTAAAATCTCTTTTCTCTGTGCTGACAACTTTTCCCACTGCCGCCAGAGGCATATGGGGAATATCGGAAACTGTACTGACCGTCTCCGAATACAGCTGTGACCGTGACGCTGTTTCCTCCGGCGTTCCTCCGCCAAACAATATGCGATTATAGTTCTGTTCCACATCCCGCAGCGCTTCGATCACCTGCTCAAGTTCCGTTGTCTCTATGGAAAATCCGCTTTTCAACAATTCCCGGTTGGCAGCGATTGTCATCTGCAGCCTTACTTCTTCCAACTGTCTCCTGGCTGCCGCATTTTCCTGTGTAACATTCTGATAACCACTGTCAAGCAGCCGCTGCGCCGCTTCCAGTGCATTCAGTGTCAGCCTTCCTTTGGTGGCTGCCGCCACATCCGCTGCTGCATCTGACAGATTTCGCACCCTGTCCCATATCTCATATGCCTGATCCCAGAGAGATTTTGCACCCGTCAGATTCGCCTGCCTGGGGCTCTTGCCATCTGATACGGCAGTTGCCATTGCCGACAGCAATGCTTCCTGATCTGCCGGGAGAGAAACTTTCTGTAACTCCATATAGGAGGAAAGAGTATCTCCGGTCAGGGGAATACCTGCACTGATCAACCATCTGGCAGATTCTTCGGCTCCGGGTACATCTGAATAACCGGCTTCTTCCAATACACGTTCGATCTGAGGCTGCAGGCTTTCCCAGTTCACGTCATCTGCCATTTTTGTAAGATAACCGTTTGCATCCTGGTAATATCCCCGGCCCTGTCTCCCATGATCACCCGCGCTGCTGTACTGAGCCGTATAATAATGTTCGATAACCGGCTCTTTATCATGCAGAACCATATATTTGGTAGCATCTTCCGAAGGCTCTTTCAAAGCCTCTGCTTCCTTCAAAGCCTCCACTGCCTCTCTGGCAGTCTCTTCCGTAAGAGGAACACCTTCCTGAGAAAAGGCATCAGACAACTGTTTTGCCAGTCCCGCATCCCCTGTAATCTCTGTCAGTGTGTCCATATCCAGTGTATCCGTATAACCTGAAACGGACACACCCGCTTCCAGCATGGAAGCCTTTATCTTATCTACAATGGTAACAGCTGTTTCCACTTCCGTGCTGCCTACCTGATACCCATTCTCCTGAAGTTTCGCAAAGTCTTCCTCGGACATGGAATTTGACATAACTGTCATATAATCACGGGTCAGGTCCACATTCTGCCTTCCTGCTTCCATCATAACATCTTCTGTTGTCTTTCCCTGTTCCTGATAAACTTCATGATTTGCGGAAGACCCGGAAATGTCCAGCATGTATCCATATCCATTGTCCGTTCCCGTTTTCATACCGGAAGACTCTCTCTGCGATGCCTTCTGTCTCTCTATCGTTTGATTCGTATCTGTGTGCTGAAACGTAATACGCATATACTCTCCTCTGCGTCAGGATTTCTCCAAAATTGCCGTTATCAATACTCAAAATCATCTGTTTCATGTGTTCATGAAATAAAAGGTGAATGCCTTTTTCCAAATGCATTCACCTTTTATTTCGGCTCTCTTTTCAGTTTACTTAACCTCAGAATGAGAAAACTGCGGAAGACCACGGCGGCAGGTCAAAACTGATAGAATAATCCCGGTAATCGCAGGGTATTTTCTCTGCCGGAATGACTGATGGTATCTCTCTTCCCTCTCCGCCATATTTTATATCGTCACTGTTCAATACCAGTTTATATTTCTTTTTCTTGGGAACGCCTACACGGTATTCCTTCCGCTCCATGGGTGTCATATTCATAACAAAGAGCAGTCTGTTTTTGCTGGACGGACATTTCCGGATAAAGGCATACGTGCTTTCTTCCACATCATCCGCTTTTACCCATTCAAAACCTTCCCAACTGTTGTCCACTTCATACATACAGGGGTTTTTACGGTACAATTTCAGAAGATCCTTCACATAACTCTGCATACCTTTGTTGAGTTCTTCATCCAACAGATACCAGTCCAGTTCACGCTCTTCACTCCACTCCCGTTCCTGACCGAATTCCTGTCCCATAAACAACAGTTTCTTTCCTTCATGGCCAAACATATAAGTATAACCTGTACGGAGATTTGCATATTTATCCTTCTGATACCCAGGCATTTTATTCAGCATGGAACATTTCAGATGTACAACCTCGTCATGAGACAAAGGCAGGATATAATTCTCACTGTCATTATAACTCATGGCAAACGTCATAGCATAATGATTCCCTTTACGGAACAGAGGATCCAGTTTCATATATTCACAGAAATCATGCATCCAGCCCATATTCCATTTATAAGTAAAGAACAGGCCGCCTTCCTCAATGGGCCCTGTTACTTTAGGCCATGCCGTAGACTCCTCAGCAATGGTCATAACACCCGGAAATGTTCCCCGGATAACAGAATTCATATGTTTGAAAAACTCGATGGCTTCCAGATTTTTATTATCCCCATATTTATTTGCCACCCATTGTCCGTCCTGTTTTCCATAATCCAGATATAACATGGATGCCACTGCATCTACCCGCAGGCCGTCCACATGGAATTCCTTAATCCAGAACAAAGCGTTGGCAATGAGAAAATTCACCACTTCAGTTTTACTGTAATTAAAGATTTTCGTTCCCCAGTCAGGATGCTCGCCAATACGCGGATCCGGATGCTCAAATTGTGCTGTTCCGTCAAACTCTGCCAGACCATGGGCATCTCTCGGAAAATGGGCCGGAACCCAATCCAGAATTACACCAATATTATGCTGGTGCAGCGTATCTATCAGATACATAAAATCCTGCGGTGTTCCATACCTTGAAGTAGGTGCATAATAACCGGTCACCTGATATCCCCAGGAACCGTCAAAAGGATGTTCCGCAATCCCCATTAACTCCACATGCGTAAAACGCATCTTTTTCAGATACTTTACAATCGCATCTGCAAACTCTCTGTAATTATAGAAACCTTCATCTTCTCTGCACGGATGACGCATCCAGGAACCGATATGACATTCGTAAATGGCCATTGGCTCCGCATTCATATCCTTACGCCTTCTGGCATTCATCCATTCCTCATCTGACCATTTCATATGGGAAATATCCGTAATAATAGAAGCCGTATTAGGCCTTTTTTCCGCATAATTTGCAAAAGGATCTGATTTATACAGTTTCCGGCCATCCTGCGCTGTTATGAGAAATTTATACATTTCTCCCTCTTTTACATCCGGGATAAAGCGAGCAAAAATCCCAACAGGCCCTATTTTTTCAAGCTCATGTATCTCTTCATTCCAGCCGTTAAAAGTACCAATCACATTCACTTTAGCCGCATTTGGTGCCCATACGGCAAAATATACACCCTTTTTCCCATCTTCCACAGACAGATGCGCGCCCAGTTTTTTATAAATATCGTAATGTGTCCCCTGGGCAAATAAATATTGATCTGTTTCCGAAATAAATACGGTTTCTGTCATAACACCCTCCTTATTATACAAAATCCTTCTCCCGTAATATAATCATGTCTTCATCATCGTACCGTTTACCCAGAAGCACATCCATAAAATGGGACATATTTTTCCTGCCCGCATGATGGATTGCTTCGTCCACAATTTCTTTGACCTCCTTTGTTGTGACAGAATGCTCACTGGTCTGGAGCTCTGATATTCTTGTATGTAATGCAAGTTCCCCCAGCTCATCCATAGCATATTCCCTTTCCAGCGCATATTTTTTTGCAAACAGTACAAGAGAATTATTATCCAATGCCTCAATATCAATTCTCAGATTAAAATTCTGATGAAGTACTTTATAATTATCCAGCAACTTATTCATATTGATTTTCGTGTCTTCCAATATGACAATGATCCCCTGCTCCTCCTGTTCCAACAGTTTCACCATGGATTTAATTGCTGTTTCTTTCAGTTCCCCCGCTCCTTCCACAATCAGAGCACCATTGCTCAGTTTGGAAAAAGTCTTTTCCATATCTTTATTATTCAGCGCCTGACCGGTAATCTTGGCCATTCTGCCGGAAAAATTGCTGTCTGTCATTTGAATTTCTTTGATAATGTTTTTAGCCAGCTTAATGGAACCCATTCCCGCTTCTCCGGTGAGAATGACATTTCCCGTATAGGAAGCAAGACTGATATTATCCAGCGTATCCAATATCTGGTCTTTTGTAGACCGTGTCTGAATAAAAGGACCAAACAGTTTCTTTTCATCCGCTGTCATAGTTCTTTGGACTTTTTCCGGCTTACTGCTTTTTACAGGTTTTTCGGAAATCGGTTTATCTTCTTTCCGATCCGCCGCTTTCTTTTCGATTTCCTCTCTTTTTTCAGCCTGTAATATTTCAGACTCTTCTTCCGCATCAGGTATGGACTCGGAAATATTTGTTATTTCTTCCGTAGGCACTTCGTCCAGAGCTCTGTTCACAGAATCTCTTTCTTCTCCGGAAAACCTCTGTGCAGGGCTGATTTCTTTTATTTCTTCTGATGTTTCCATCTCCGGAAGATTTTCCACCGGTTCAGAAACAGAATCAGCCGGCAGTTCTTGTTCTCCGGATCTCTGACTTCTTTCCCTGCGCTCCGTTTCTTCTGCCAATGCATCCAATTCTGCCAGGATACCTTCTTTTGTGGAAGCATCAAACTGGAAAAAAATTTCTCCGGTCTGTTCCTTCACCCTCTGCCGGATAGCCTCTGCACGCTGTTCCTCGTTTTCTTTCTTCATCTTTTCCCATTCCAGAAGAATATCTCCGATACTCATCTGTCCGGTTATCTGCCGCTCTATTTCATCACCGGATGAAACAGCAAGGCAAATCTGTCCGTCATTTTCCTGAGTCAGAAAGTCTTCATAATGGTTTCTTTTCTGTTTCATGTTGTTTTCAGCAGATTCCTGTGTAAAAGGTTCTTCTTTTTCTTCGGAAATTATCGGTTTTTCAGGTTCCGGAATGGATTCATCCTTATCTTCTGCCGGTGTTTGCTCCGGTTCTGGCTCTGGTTCAACTATCTGTATATCCTCTGCGGCAGCTTCCTCAACCGTTACCTCCGGTTCCTGTACACTCATATCCTCGGATGCTTCTTCCGGCAGTTGTTTTCTATGTAAACGAATCCGGGAATTTGTGTCTTCTTCACCGTTTTGAATGATTTTTGGAATCTCGGCTGTACGTGACATTTTGACTACCCTGGCCGGTTCTTCTTCCAATGGGGGAAGAGATATTTCCATCGTATCCGGATCCTCAAAAAACACTTCTTCCTGTTCCGGTTTTGGTATATATTGATCGTTTGCGGTATACTCCGCCTGTTCTTCTTCTGTATCCTGTAAAAGATTGGTAAGAATCTCTCTCGTAAATTCCCCCGGTCCCTCTATGCTTAATTCCGGTTCTCTCGCAGGCTGCGCTTTTAAAAAAGTCTGAGGCTGCGGATTGACAAATATCTGGGATTGAGCACGCCCAAAATTCTGAGGACGGACAGTTTCCTGTGGCTGCACTTCCTGATATATCTGTGGGCGGATGGTTTCCTGTGGTTGTTGCCTGGACTGGATTCCCACATACTCCTTGGGCTGGGCAGTCCCATACTCCTGAGGTTGAACACTTCCATAACCCTGAGGCTGAACAGTCACATACTCCTGAGGCTGAGCACTTCCATAGCCCTGAGGCTGAACAGTCACATACTCCTGAGGCTGAACACTTCCATAGCTCTGAGGCTGAACACTTCCATAGCTCTGAGGCTGTCCAGTCCCATACCCCTGGGACTGGACAACTCCGTACTCCTCATTCCCATACTCTTCTAACTGGCCAATCCCATAATCCTGGAACTGAATGGTATCATAATCCTGCGTCCAGGTGCTGTCATACCCCTGGGTCTGCATTCCCCTGTTTCTCAAAGGCTGAGACTGTACTCTGCCATAATTCTGACGTGACATAAAGGATTGATAATCTTCCTGTTCTCTCTGTAATTCCTGGACTTCTTCCTCATCGAATTCATCCGTCTGGTAATCTTCTTCATAAATTTCCAGCTCATTATTTTCCATTTCAGTCTGAAAATAACGAATTTCATCCGTTGTATAATCCGTATTATAATTATTATAAGCATTATAGTTGTCAGTTCCCACCGCGGCATATTCTATGGTGGCCTGCACAGCCGGCTGTTCTTCTTCCCCCAGCACTTCTTTCATACTTTCAGCCAGTTCCCGTTGTAAATTAATGGTGGCATATTCACCCACATTGACAGGTTTCACCTGAATATCCATATCATCTGTCTCTTCTGTAGGTTCAGGCTGTACCGGCGCAGGCGCAGGAGCCGGTGGAGTAGTAATTCCTTTACTTTTATTATATTTTTTCTGCTGTTCCTCTGACAGAGGAGAATGCAGCATTTTCAGCTCCATGGCTTTTGTGACATACTTCCCCTCACCAAACCAGAGTATCAGTTCATCACATTCTTCCACACATTTTGTCCCCAGGCCAATACGATGATACAGGTAAGCCAGCTCATATGCCCACTTTTCCCTGTATTCCCGTCTCTTTAATTCTTCCAGTACGGCGATTCTTTCCTCCAGTGTTACATCCTGCGCTTCATACAGTTTATACTGAAGGACATAACGTCCGTTATCTCTTGGAGCAGTCTGGACAAACTCTTTATAATACTCCACCGCATGTACAACATCATCCAACTTAATGCACAGTTCACAAAGAGAGTAAATAATCATACGCCCGCCCGGATAACGGTCATAGGCAAGCAAAAGGATTTCCCGACTTTCCTCATATCTCCGGCTTAATTTATATAAATCACTGACTGTACAGAGCATATTCACGTTTTTCACTTTACGCCAGTCAATCGTATCCGCTATTTCCATCGCTTCCGCGTATTTTTTTCTTCCAATCAGGGTTTTGATTTCTTCTGAACGTATTTTATATTCATATTTATCCAACGTATTCACCTCATTGTGAATGTGATGCACACAAAATACAAACAGTGTATTTTGCGTTTTCACAATAACCCATTGTCAAACTATTGTAAGTTTACCATAGCCATATGCATAAGTCAAAAACAGATTATATTACTTAACATGGCAAATTGCGACAATGTAAGCGCCTCTCCTCTGACAGATGCATCCAGATGCATTTCCTCCAGGGCATGGAGTGTCTGCTCTTTTGTAATCTGTAAATTTCCTGCATTTGCCAGGCTGTTTACCAGCGTTTTACGCCTCTGTCCGAAAGCTGCCCGTATCAGTGAAAACATATGTGCTTCATCTCTTACAGAAACGGGATTATCCACATATCGCACCAGACGGATGACTGCACTGCCCACATTAGGCCTTGGCATAAAACAACCCGGAGAAACAGTAAACAGTATTTCCGGTCTGGCATAATACTGAACTGCCAGGGACAGGGCACCATAATCTTTTGTACCCGGCCCGGCCTGCATCCGGTCTGCCACTTCTTTCTGCACCATAATGGTAATACTTTTCAGTGGAATATGGCTTTCAAACAGCCCCATAATAATCGGCGTTGTAATATAATAAGGCAGGTTTGCCACGATTTTAATGGGATTACCGTTATTTTTTTCTTTGACCAACGCATGTAGATCCAGCTTTAATATATCCGCATTGATCACTGTCACATTCTGGTAGGCGGACAGAGTATCCTGCAAAACAGGAATCAATGTTTTGTCAATTTCCACTGCTGTCACCCATCCCGCAGCCTCCGCCAGATACTGAGTCATTGTCCCGATACCAGGTCCTATTTCCAATACAAAATCCTCTTTTGTTATATTAGAAGCCTGTACGATTTTTTCCAATATATGGCTGTCAATTAAAAAATTCTGACCATACCGTTTCTGAAAATGAAATTGATATTTTTTCAATATTTCTGTTGTTTTTGTTGGATTTCCCAGATCAGCCATTGCTTTTCATCCTTTACATCTGACTTTAAACAGTTTTTCCGCGTTATCTGTTGTAATTTCTATCACTTTTTCACTGGAAATCCCTTTTATTTCAGCTATTTTGTCAATGATAAAAGGCAGGTTTAAAGAGGAATTCCGCTTACCCCGATATGGAACCGGGGACAGATAAGGACTGTCTGTTTCCAGCAGCAGTCTGTCCATCGGAATATAATCAACTGCTTCCTTGAGTTTTCTGGCATTTGGAAATGTAATTACGCCCCCGATACCAAAAGAAACATTCAATTCCAAAAATTCCCTTGCCATTTCCCGACTATAGGAAAAACAGTGAATAACACCCCCTGTTTTTTCTGCATGGAGAGATTTCATTATATCCAGTGTATCTTTTGCGGCTTCTCTGGAATGTATGATCACCGGAAGAGAGACTTCCTGAGCCATCAGAAGCTGTCTCTCAAACCACATTTTCTGAATTGCAGGGTCAGTCTCTTTCCAGTAATAATCCAGGCCGATTTCACCCACTGCCACGATTTTTTCATGTTTGCATTGTTCTTTCAGCCACAAAAAATGTTCTTCTGTCAGCGTTCCCGTATCACAGGGATGAATGCCTGCTGCCCCATACATAAAAGAATACTGATGTATCAATTCCCGGATTCTGACAATGGAATCCAGACTGGAACCGGCATTCACGATGGCGCCAATCCCCTGCTTTTCCATAGTACATAACAATTCTTCCCTGTCATGGTCAAAAATGGCATCATCATAATGGGCATGTGTTTCAAATATCATAAATAACTCCTAAATTTCTTTATAAATTTTTTATATTTTTCACAAAATTAAGATAAAATTCATTTTTTTACAAAAATCTATTGCAAACCACATCATATTATACTATAATCATTATTGTGTTGTAAACAAGTAAACAACAGATTGCAGGCGCCGTCAGCAAACCTGTTGTTATGAACAAGAGAAAGCAAGCGCCTTTAGCTCAGCTGGCAGAGCACCTGACTCTTAATCAGGGTGTCCAGGGTTCGAACCCCTGAAGGCGCACTTGTGAGTACCATCTTTGAGGACTGAGTAGCCTTGGGGATGGTGCTTTTTTTCATGTCTGGTTTTCTTTAGAAAATCTTAATTTTCAGATTCAATTTCTCTTTTCTATGCAAACTGTCATCTATCTGTTATAATAGTATTTAGAAAAACGCTGCTTACAATGTTTCCCGCAATAAACATACGACGGCGTTTGTCAAATTGTTATCAGAAATTATCTATTTATTTTAAGGGGAGGACTACTATGTATGGAAACACATATGGAACTGAAAATGTAACGGAAAAGACGCCAGACACTCAGAAAACATCGTTTGGCAAGCCTTTTTCCACATCCATTGTCGTTGCACTGATTGCAGGTATTTCAGCGATTATTTGTGTCAGCATTTTTTCCGGAAACTTTGCAAAATATAAAAAATATTCCAGTGGCAGCGGTATTACTGTAACAGGCTCCGCAAGCTGTGACTTTGAGTCAGATCTCATAGTATGGCGTGGCAGCTTTTCAGCTTATGGTACCACACCAAAGAGTGCTTACAAATCCATTAAAAACGATGCGGACGTAATCAAAAAATATTTGACGGATAACGGAATTTCCGAATCTGAACTGTCTTTCAGTTCTGTGTCCATTTCCCAGAGATGGGTCACACAATACAATGATGAAGGTGAACGCATAGGAGAATATCTGGACGGTTACGACCTGTATCAATCTGTTACCGTTACATCTGAAGACATAGACAAGGTAGATTCTGTCTCCAGAGATATTACCAAATTGATTGAAGCCAATATTGAATTTGAATCTGATTCTCCGGAATATTATTACACAAAACTGGATGAACTGAAACTGGATCTGATTGCACAGGCAACTGAAAATGCCAAAACCAGGGCTGACATTATTGTCAATGGTACAAATGCCCATACGACAAGGCTTCTCAGTGCCAATCTGGGTGTATTCCAGATTACGGCACAGAATTCAGATTCGGAATACAGTTATGGAGGCGCTTTTGACACAAGCTCCAGAAATAAAACGGCCACCATTACTGTAAAACTAAATTACGCAACAGATTAACAGGTACATATTTTTCACCCGGTGGCATTTATATGTCACCGGGTTTATTCATGACAATCGAAAGGAACCATTTTGAAAACATTCATAAAACTGATTCTTCTTGTTATTTTTATCTGTGGATTCATTCACACTGCCGTTACATTGTATAAGAATCTACCGCATGTGTACACGGAAGCGTATCCCACACTTTATCAGGATCAGCTCCGGATTATGTTTGGTCCGGATTATCAGATTGGAGAAAAGAAAACCATTCACATAAAAGCAGAAAACTGTGACTGCGGCTTTCATACCGACGGCTATATATATGACGAATGGGATATTACCTATCAGGACCAGAATGGATATACTTATACACAAACGTTGAACAATCGCACAAACCTTGCCTCTCAGCAGCTTTCCTGGATGCAGAATCAACTCTCAGCATATTACAAACAGAAATATTTTCTGAACCGTTTCCCGGAAGGAACCTTTCAGGATCTGTCTGCGGATGAGTACTTTGGAAAATCTTACTGCTTTATTTCAATCGGATATCCTGTCACCAGTTATACTTCTGATCTACGGGACGAATATGAACAGACAAAAGAAAAAGGTATGAAATACAAAGAAGCGCTTTTGCAGAGTCTTACGGAAGATGAAAATCTGATTTCTTTTTACAAACTGGACTATGAAAATATCTTCAACTTTTTTCCCATGTGTGTTTCGATAGATTTAAGCATTGACGATCCGCATCTTCAGGGAAAGGAGAAAAAACTTCATGAATCAAAATTACGCAGCGATATTCTGGGCATTATGGAAGAAATCAACAGAGACACAAATTATACCAGCAATCTGACTATGTACATATCCAGTGATAATGGCGGCTGTGACCTGTATGACGGTTCACGAAACTGGCGTTATTACATTCTGCTGGGAAAACCGTTTGAAGAAAAGGACAGCAAAAATATGCGCCAGTCATATGACTGGCAGCTTTATTACGCATATGAGGGGATTTACTGGTAAGTAATCCCCTCACAATTCTCCTGACGCAAAAGCATCTTTCAATTCCAGCAGTGAATTATATTTTCGATAAAGCAAAGATTGTATTTCCTCATCCGGCTGCACCAAATCCGGTATCATGACAGGCTTCATTCCGGCAGAATACGCAGCCCTGATACCATTGGGGGAATCTTCCACCGCAATGACATCTTCCGGAGGCATATGGATTGTTTCACATGCTTTGAGATAAATATCCGGCCTGGGTTTACTGAGGGTAACCTGGTCACCTCCGATAATGGCCTGAAAATAAGGAAGCAGACCGGACAGTTTCATATGACTCATAACTGTCCTTGTGCCGGAAGAAGAAGCTACGCCTGTAATATACCCCTTTTCTTTCAGGTACTGCAAAATTTCCGCAGTACCTTTCATAAGGGGCAATCCCTCCCGGTCGATTCGTTCCATCATCAGATTTCTTCCCTTTGTGAGAAATTCCTCTGCATTGAAATCCTGTCCAAATTTCTTTTGAAACTGCAAAATAATATCTGTCCGATTTCTACCGATACAGTCTCTTGTCAGTTCCGTAATATCGCCAAGACGCATCTCTTCTGCCAACTGAAACCATGCCTGGGACGACATAATTTCCGTATCGAACAGTACTCCATCCATATCAAAAATAACTGCTTTTATCCCCATATTATTTTACAACTACCTTTCGGAAATTCTTCTTTCCTCTCTTTACAACAACGCCTTCAGAAAAATAAGACTTTTCATATTGTTTCTTAATATCCGTTTCTTTTTCACCGTCCAGAGAAACACCACCCTGTTCGATGGCTCTTCTGCCTTCGGATCTGGTGGAAACCAGACCTGATTTTACAAGCACATTGATGAGATCAATTTTCCCTTCGGAAAAATCTTCATCTGTCAATTCCGCAGTGGGCATTTCCGCTGCATTTCCTGTGGAAAACAAAGCCCTCGCACCCTCCTGGGCTTTTCTTGCTTCTTCCTCGCCATGAACCATGTTTGTCAGTTCATAGGCAAGGATTTCCTTAGCCTGGTTTAACTGACTGCCTTCCCATGTATCCATTTTATCAATCTCTTCCAGTGGAAGGAATGTGAGCATACGGATACATTTCAATACATCCGCGTCTGCCACATTTCTCCAGTATTGATAAAATTCAAACGGGGAAGTTTTTTTGGGATCCAGCCATACAGCACCTTTCTGTGTCTTCCCCATTTTCTTTCCTTCAGAATTCAGCAACAGAGTGATAGTCATGGCATAAGCATCCTTACCCAGTTTACGCCGGATCAGTTCTGTACCGCCCAGCATATTGCTCCACTGATCGTCCCCGCCAAACTGCATATTACAGCCATATTTCTGAAACAGTTCATAAAAATCATAACTCTGCATAATCATATAATTGAATTCCAGAAAAGATAACCCTTTTTCCATCCGCTGTTTATAGCATTCCGCCGTCAGCATACGATTCACGGAAAAATGCGCCCCTACTTCTCTGAGCAGTTCAATATAATTCAAACCCATCAGCCAGTCCGCATTGTTTACCATAAGAGCCTTGCCCTCGGAAAAATCAATAAAACGGCTCATCTGCTCTTTAAAGCAATCACAGTTATGTGCAATCTGCTCTGTGGTCATCATTGTACGCATATCTGTTCTGCCGGAAGGATCTCCAACCATACCTGTACCGCCTCCGATTAAGGCGATGGGCTTATTTCCCGCCATCTGTAACCGCTTCATCAGGCACAGGGCCATAAAATGTCCCACATGAAGACTGTCCGCAGTGGGATCAAATCCAATATAGAATGTGGCTTTCCCATGATTAATCAATTCTTTTATTTCTTCTTCATCTGTCAGCTGGGCAAGAAGCCCCCTGGCCTTCAGTTCATCAAAAACAGTCATTTTGTTTCTCCTCTCTATGAATTATAAGGATCCATTTCTATCAAATCCCCCTGTTTTGCAGCATATAATATTTTCAAAATAATGGGCGTCATAATAGAAGACACAATAATCAATAAAATAACGGAAGTAAAATAAACAGGAGACATTAATCCCACAGAAAGCCCTTTCTGTGCCACAATCAGCGCCACTTCCCCTCTTGTCATCATTCCCACACCAATTTTCAGGGAATCATTTCCGTTAAACCGGCAAATTTTTGCCATCAGGCCACAGCCTACGATTTTACTGATCAATCCCACAGCTACAAAAGCGACGGAAAATATAAAAATATCCATGGTCAGATTGTCTATATTTGTTTTCAGACCAATGCTTGCAAAGAAAATAGGGCCAAACAGCATATACGAATTTACATCCATCTTCCGGGCAATATATTCCGCATCTTTTACACTGCACAAAATAATGCCTGCCACATATGCTCCTGTAATATCTGCAATGCCAAAATACCGTTCTGCTATGTACGCCATGGCCAGACAAAAAGCAAATCCTGTAATAGGAATTCTCCTTGTGTGGGTGTATCGTTCATCAATAACCGCAAAGATATGGAAAGCAATAAATCCCACAACAATGGCAAATACAAAAAACAATACCGTGCTGATTACAACCTTCATAGGGTTGGAATCAGGACTTTTAAATCCGATAACAAATGTCAGTACAACAATCCCAATTACATCGTCAATAATCGCCGCACTTAAAATCGTCGTTCCCACATGCCCTTTCAGCTTCCCCATTTCCTTCAGACATTCCACGGTAATACTTACGGAAGTGGCAGTCAGAATTGTGCCCATAAAAACAGCCTTGTAAAATTCTTCACTGCCCCAGGGAGATACACCATAAAACGCCATATAGAGCAGACCGCCGCATACAAGGGGAATAAAAACACCACAGCATGCAATCAGAAATGCAACCGGGCCTGTCTTAATCAGTTCCTTTAAATCGGTTTCCAAACCGGCAGAAAACATTAACAGAATGACACCGATTTCCGCCATTTCAGTCAGAAAAACAGTCTGGCTGACCCATCCAAATATACAGGGTCCGATAATCAAACCGGCGATAATTTCACCAACCACCTGTGGCGCCCGTAATTTTCTGGCCAGAATTCCAAAGATTTTTGCAATGATAATAATAATTGCCAGATCTTTAAACACTGTATATGCTTCCATTTTCGTACTCCTTTTTCATACATTCTGTCAGGCCGGCAAACTGTCAATCTGCCGGCCTCTTTGCTGTCAATTCTGATTCAAATTTATTCCTCTGTGGCAGGATTTATATCTTCTTCCATTACTTCCATGGCGTCTTCCGGGTTTTCAAATTCCTGGTTACCATCAGACACTTTTTCACGGACTTTGGCAATTTTGGCCACGCTGACTCCTTCATCCAGATTGATCATCTTTACACCGGAAGTAATTCTGCCCAATGTGGATATATCATCCATTCTGAGCTGTATAATAATGCCGCCGGTGGTAATCATCATAATTTCATGATCATCAGTTACAGCCTTGACACCTACCACATCACCTGTTTTTTCAGTGATTTTATAACATTTTACACCTTTTCCGCCCCTTTTCTGTACCGTAAATTCATCCAGATATGTGCGTTTTCCCATACCGTTTTTGGATACGATCAAAAGTGAATCACCCTGATGATCAAGCTGCATACCAACCACTTCATCCCCGTCAGACAGATTCATACCAATGACACCCATAGAATTTCGACCCGTTGCCCTTACATCTGTTTCCCGGAAACGAATACACATCCCCTGTTTTGTCACCAGAAAAATATCTGTTTCTGAATCTGTGATTTTCACTTCAATCAATTCATCATCTTCCCGCAGATTAATGGCTGTCAACCCATTCTTTTTTACATTGCTGTATTCCATAATGGAAGTTTTCTTCACAATGCCTTTTTCAGTCACCATAAAGAAGTTTTTATTATCCTCATACTTCTTCACAGCCATAATGGCGGTAATTTTTTCTCCCGGATTCATCTGTAGCAGATTTACGATAGCCGTTCCCCTGGCTGTACGTCCCGCCTCTGGTATTTCATATACTTTCAGCCGGTATACCCGTCCAAAGTTCGTAAAAAACATAACATAATGATGGGTGGTGGTCATAAGGAGGTCTTCGATATAATCTTCCTCCAGAGTCTGCATTCCCTTAATCCCTTTTCCACCCCGGTTCTGGCTTTTAAAATTGTCCACTGTCATCCGCTTGATATAACCCAGGCTTGTCATGGCAATCACAGTATTTTCTTTTGGAATCAGATCTTCCATGGAAATATCACTGGCATCAAAACCGATTACGCTTCTTCTGTCTTCTCCGAATTTCTCTGCAATGGCGTTCATCTCGGTTTTTATAACGCCCAGAAGCAGTTTTTCATCTCCCAGAATTGCTTTTAATTCCGCAATTTTAGCCAACAACTCTCTGTGCTCATTTTCCAGCTTTTCCCTTTCCAGACCGGTTAACGCTCTCAGACGCATATCCACAATGGCCTGAGCCTGTATATCCGTCAGTCCAAAACGTTCCATCAGACCTGCTTTTGCAATTTGTGTTGTCTGACTACTCCGGATAATACGAATCACTTCATCAATGTGATCCAGGGCAATCAACAATCCCTGCAGGATATGATCCCGCTCTTCCGCTTTATTCAGATCATATCTGGTACGCCGTGTAACTACCTCTTCCTGATGTAAAAGATAATACTTTAACATATCAAGAAGATTCATAACTTTCGGTTGATTATTCACAAGAGCCAGCATAATCACCCCAAATGTATCCTGTAATTGGGTATGTTTGAAAAGCTGATTCAATATGACATTGGAATTGGCATCTTTCCTGAGTTCAATGACAATCCGCATACCTTCTCTGTCGGATTCGTCCCTCAGATCCGTAATACCGTCAATTCTTTTCTCTTTATGTAATTCGGCTATTTTTTCTATTAACCGTGCCTTATTGACCAGATAAGGCAATTCTGTAACAATAATCTGATTCTTTCCGTTGGGAAGGGTTTCTATATTGGTTACGGCCTGTACTCTGACTTTCCCCCGCCCTGTGCGGTAGGCTTCTTCACTGCCTCTGGTCCCCAGTATAATACCGCCTGTGGGAAAATCCGGTGCTTTGATAATTTCCAGTATTTCTTCGATGTCCGTATCCCTGTCTTCCAGAATGCGGTTATCAATGATTTTTGTTACCGCACCCACTACTTCCCGTAAATTATGAGGTGGAATATTGGTGGCCATTCCCACTGCAATACCTGTTGTCCCATTTACCAGCAGATTTGGAAAACGGCTGGGAAGTACGGAAGGCTCTTTTTCCGTCTCATCAAAGTTGGGTACAAAGTCTACCGTATCTTTTCCTATATCGGCAATCATCTCCATGGAAATTTTGGAAAGTCTTGCTTCTGTATAACGCATGGCAGCCGCGCCATCGCCGTCCACAGAACCAAAATTCCCATGTCCGTCTATCAGTACATGCCGCATGGACCAGGGCTGTGCCATGTTCACCAATGCGCCATAGATGGAGCTGTCTCCGTGGGGATGATATTTACCCATGGTATCACCGACGATACGCGCACTCTTTCTGTGAGGCTTATCCGGACCGTTATTCAGTTCAATCATGGAATAAAGAACACGTCTCTGTACAGGTTTCAGTCCATCTCTTACATCGGGTAAAGCTCTGGAAGCAATGACGCTCATGGCATAGTCAATATAAGAGGTTTCCATCGTTTTTTTCAGGTCTACATCGTGCACTTTATCAAAAATATTATCTTCCAAACCAGTCTCCTCTCAATTAAATATCCAGATTCTTAACGAATTTGGCATTTTCCTCGATAAATTCCCGTCTGGGTTCCACCTTATCGCCCATCAATGTTGTAAATGTGAGATCTACCTCCGATTCTGTCTCCTCATCCATGGTCACACGCAGTAAAACACGGCGCTCAGGATCCATAGTAGTCTCCCAAAGCTGCTCCGCATCCATTTCACCCAATCCCTTATAACGCTGGATACGGTTGCTCTGATCACGTCCCACTTCATTGAGAATCGTATTCAATTCCTCATCGCTGTAAGCATACCAGACTTTTTTATTTTTTTCCAGTTTATAGAGGGGTGGCTGTGCCAGATACACAAATCCGCCTTTAATCAATTCCGGCATAAAACGGTACAGGAATGTCAGCATCAGTGTGGAAATATGAGCGCCATCCACATCCGCATCTGTCATAATTATGATTTTATGATACCGCAATTTGTTAATATCAAAATCATCATGAATCCCTGTTCCGAAAGCGGTAATCATGGCTTTAATCTCCGCATTGGCATATATTTTATCCAGTCTTGCCTTTTCCACATTCAGAATCTTCCCTCTGAGAGGCAGGATGGCCTGTGTTGCCCGGCTTCTGGCTGTCTTGGCTGATCCTCCTGCGGAGTCCCCTTCCACAATATAAATCTCACAGTTCTTAGGGTCTTTATCGGAACAGTCGGCCAGTTTCCCCGGAAGGGCCATGCCCTCCAGAGCCGTCTTTCTTCTGGTCAGATCCCTTGCTTTTCTCGCCGCATCTCTGGCACGCTGCGCCAGTATAGATTTTTCACAGATGGTCTTTGCCACACCCGGATTCTGTTCCAGAAAATAAGTAAGCTGTTCACTTACAACGCTGTCCACAGCGCCCCTTGCTTCCGAATTACCCAATTTCTGTTTTGTCTGTCCTTCAAACTGAGGATCTTCTATTTTGACACTGACAATAGCCGTTATACCTTCTCTTATATCTTCACCGGCCAGATTGGGTTCACTGTCTTTGAGCAGTTTATTCGTCCTGGCATAATCGTTAAAGGTTTTTGTAATCGCATTTCGAAAACCGGCAAGATGCGTACCGCCCTCAGGCGTATTGATATTATTCACAAAACTGTATGCGCTTTCCGTATAGGAATCGTTGTGCTGCATGGCAACTTCCACATATACGTTATCTTTCGTGCCTTCAAAATAAAGTACAGTATCGTACAGAGGAGTTTTGCTTTTGTTCAGATATGTAACAAATTCCCTGATACCGCCCTCATAATGAAATTTTTTAACAAGCGGCTTTTCTTCGCCTGTTTCCTCATTGACAATACGATTGTCACACAATACGATTTTCAGATTTTTCGTCAGGAAGGCCATTTCTCGCAGGCGCTGTTTCAAAACATCAAATTCAAATACCGTAGTCTCCTGAAAAATTGCTCCGTCAGGCCGAAAGGTTACGGTTGTACCTGTTTTATCAGGATCGCAGTCTCCCGTCACCTGCAGGGAATTGCAGGCCTTACCTCTTTCATATCTCTGTTTGTAAACTTTACCTTCCTGATAAATGGTAACTTCCAGCCAGTCGGAAAGAGCATTTACAACAGAAGCACCCACTCCATGCAGTCCACCGGATACCTTATATCCGCCGCCGCCGAATTTGCCGCCTGCATGCAGTATGGTAAATACCACTTCCACTGCGGGAATACCCGCTTTATGATTGATGCCCACCGGAATGCCGCGTCCATTATCTTCTACTGTTACGGAATTATCTTTATTGATTGTCACAATAATTTCATCACAAAAACCAGCAAGCGCTTCGTCAACGGAATTATCCACAATCTCATACACAAGATGATGAAGTCCTCTTGCAGAAGTGCTTCCAATGTACATACCGGGCCTTTTTCTGACTGCTTCAAGTCCCTCCAGTATCTGAATCTGGTCTGCTCCGTATTCCGTACTCATATATCCCTCCTAAATCATTTCATCACATGGAACATCAATTCTCACCTGTTACCGTCCCATTTGTCACTTTGAATATTTTATTGATTTCAAATCGGTTGTTGATAAAATCATCCAAACCGGTACAGGTAATAATTGTCTGGATATCTCCAATGCTGTTTAGCAGATAATTCTGCCTGTTACTGTCCAGTTCTGATAATACATCATCCAACAGAAGTACAGGCTTATCTTTTGATATTTTTTTCACAAGCTCTATTTCTGATAATTTCAGGGACAATGCGGCTGTTCTCTGCTGTCCCTGGGAACCGAACTTCCGAATATCCACATCACCGATCATAAATGAAAAATCATCTCTGTGTGGTCCTGTAGTCGTCTGTTTGAGCCTGACATCCCGTTCCTGGTTTCTTCTGCATTTCTCTTCAAAATCTTCCATGGACACATCGGGCTCATAGATCATTTTCAATGTTTCCCGGCCGCCGGATAACTTTTTATGTATATCGATTGTCATTTCGTTCAGTTGTTCGGCAAACACCGCCCTTCTTTCGATGATCTTACTGCCGAAGGAAACGAGCTGTGCATCCCAGATACTCAGTGTTTCCTTTAATTCCGGATGAAAAACCAGATCCTTTAACAGTTTATTTCTCTGATTGACTATTTTATTATAATGATTCAGATTATACAGATAAAAACTGTCAAGCTGGCACAGTTCCATATCCACAAATCTGCGCCGCTCCCCCGGTCCGTTTTTAATAATACTCAAATCCTCCGGAGAAAAGAAAACCACATTCAGAAGTCCCAGCAGCTGGGCTGCTTTTTTGATTTTTTTTCCATTGATGGCAATCCCTTTGGACCTGGCGCTGCGCAAATGCATATCCACCCGATTTTCCAGATTATCTTTGTCCAGATACGTGCGGATATGAGCTTCTTCATTGCCAAAACGTATCATATCCTTGTCCTTGCTGCCCTTGTGGGATTTGGTCGTGGCAGATACAAATATGGCTTCCAGTATATTTGTCTTACCCTGGGCATTGTCACCATATAAAATATTTGTACCTTCATCAAACGCCATATCCAGAAACGCATAATTTCTGAAATCTGACAATTCCAGCGATTTTATAATCATATTGATTCCTCAATTTTAATCTGATTTCCCGCGTATTCCACCACGTCTCCGGCGTAGAGTTTTCTGCCCCGCCGCTCTTCCACGCAGCCGTTCACTTTTACCAGGCCATCCTGAATGAGAAATTTTGCTTCCACGCCATTCCCGGCCATACCTGACGCTTTCAAAGCCTGGCCAAGTTTGATAAACTCATCTCTTAAAGTAATGATTTCCATATTTTTCCGTTTCTAATCATATCCATATGATTTCTGTTTGTCGCCAAATAAGCTGTCAACTATGCGCCTGCTGTAAAATTAACAGGAAGAATGAGATAAATATAGCTTTCACCCGCATCCCTGATAAAGCAAGGGGCTTTGGGATTTACCATATACACATAAATTTCCTCTTCATCAATGACCTTCAACGCATCAATCAGGAATTTGGGATTGAAACCGATCATAATATCCTTACCGCTTTTATTGATATCAATCTCCTCATTCATGCTGCCCACTGTGGAATTGATTTTCAGTTCCATGGTTTTCTCACCGATGGTAATAATGATAGGTTTTTTATCTCCTTCCTTCACCAGAAGGGTGGCTCTGTCTATACAGCTCAGAAATTCTTTTTTATTGACTTTGATTTTCGTTTCATAATCGCTGGACAACATCTGCTCTATTCTGAAATAGTCTCCTTCAATGAGACGTGAAACGACGGTGGTACTGTCAAATTCAAAGATCACATGTTTGCCGGTAAAGAATACGGATACATCCTTATCCGTATCCCCACTCAGAATCTTGCCGATTTCAATCAGTGTTTTTCCGGGAATCACCGCTTTTCTTTCCTGATAGAAATCTTTCAGTTTGATATTCCGGATGGAAATTCTGTGTCCGTCAAGTGAGACTACTTTCAGGTTGTCTTCTTTGATTTCGAATAATTCTCCGGTCATCATTTTATTGTTGTCATTGTCTGCTATGGAAAAAATAGTCTGCCGGATGACTTCTTTCAGAGTAAACTGAGACAATACCACAGAATCATTTCTCTCAACGACAGGAAGGAAGGAAAAATCCTCTCCTGATTTTCCAACGATGTTAAACTTCGCCTTTTCGCAGGTAATAATTGTCTTGAGTGAATCATCGGTTTCTATGGTAATATCATTTTCGGGAAGTTTTCTGACAATCTCAAGGAAGATTTTTGCGTCCAGCGCAATCATTCCTTTTTCTACAATCGTGCCGTCTATCCTGGTTTCAATGCCAAGCTCCATATCATTGGCTATTAATGTGATATCACCTCTTCTTGCATCAATCAGGATACATTCCAGAATAGACATTGTCGTTTTGCTGGGAACAGCTTTTGATACAATCTGTACACCACTGAGAAGTGCTGATTTCGAACATACTAATTTCATCTGTGCATAACTTCCTTTCCTGTTGATCTGGTTTGTTGTGTGTTCAGGATGACCTATATATTTATAATTATTTCTTAGTCTTATTCATAAGGGATGTGAATTTGTTTATATCTCCTGTATTATACTATTTTCGGGGCTAAATGAAAATATTTGGCCGTTGAAAAACACGGAATTGCCTGTGGATTGAAAAAATCTTTTGGTGATAACTTTTCAGGACGGATTCAGAATTTTTCGAATGACTTCAATTTTGTTTCTTAAATCCACATCTTTTTCCATGTCTTCCGTAATCTTATTCACACCATGGATGATGGTTGTGTGATCTTTTTTATTCAGAAGCCTGGCGATATTGGTAAAAGGAATATCAATCAGGTTCCTGCACAGGTACATGACCACATGTCTGGGCTGGATCAGTTCTCCGTTCCTTTTTCTGGAAGTAATGTCATCCGGGCTGATATTGTAGTGTTCTGCTACGGTTTCCAGAATGAGGGCCGGCGTAATGGTTCTGGGCTGGCCTGGGTTGATAATATCCTTTAAAGCATCTTCCGCCATCTCCATAGTCATTTCACTCACTTTGTTGAGCCTGATAAAAGCTACGATTTTGTTGAAGGCCCCTTCCAGTTCACGAATATTGGATTTGATATTTGTAGCTATGTAGTCCAATATCTCATCATTTATCTTTTTGTCAAAGTTTTCCGCATTTTTCCTGAGAATGGCCATTCGCGTTTCATAGTCCGGTATCTGGATATCCGCAATCAGACCCCATTCAAACCGGGAACGGAACCGTTCTTCCAGTGTTTCCATATCTTTCGGTGGTTTGTCGGAAGAAAGGATGATCTGTTTTCTTGCGGAATGGAGTACATTAAAGGTATGGAAAAATTCTTCCTGTGTGCTTTCCTTTCCTATTATAAATTGTATATCATCAATCATGAGTACATCCACAGTTCGGTACTTGTCCCGCAGGTTGGTCATTGCGGCAGCGTTTCCGCTTCGGATGGATTCGATTACTTCATTGGTAAACTGTTCACTGGTCACATAGAGAACTCTCATGTCCGGGTTGTGTTCCAGGATGAAATGGCCGATGGAATGCATCAGGTGGGTCTTGCCGAGTCCGGCTCCTCCATATAAATAGAGAGGATTGTATGTGACACCAGGGGACTCCGCTGCTGCCAGAGAAGCAGAATGTGCAAATTTATTGTTGGATCCCACCACAAAGGTGTCAAATCTGTATTTCGGATTCAGATTCGCATGGGAATTTTTTGACTGGTAGCCGGCATCTTTGTGCTGTTTCTGCGTTTCTGCGTTTTCCTGATCCTTTTCCAGGATGAATGTAACCTTGTAGGTATGTCCCATCATCTCTGAAATGGTTACCTGAAAGAAACTGGTATATCTGCTGGAGATATATTTGAGCGCATGGGACTGGTCGGAAGGAATGGCGATAATGACTGTATCTTCCTCTACCCTGTACAGTTTCAGGGGATCAATCCATGTAACATATGAAATTTCCGATAAATCATATTCATTCCTGACTGTTTCCTTAATGGTTTCCCACATATTTCTGATTTCATCCATCTTCCGGCTCTCCTGATTTCAAAATATCTCAATCTATATATTACATTATCTGTTTCAAAATATCAAATGCTTTCAGAAAATGAGGGTTAACATAGTATATAACGTAAAATGATGGCTGTGGAAAACCTGAAAAAAGTTATGAACAACATATTTGCCGTAGTTTGAGCCATTTTTGAACTTTTTCACAGAGATAAACAGAGTTATCCACATTTTATACACATTTTGTGGATAATATTATGTTAAGTAACTTTTGAAAAAAATTTTTCGCACCTATTTTTCAGGAAAAATAAGGGTTTTGCTTGACTTGCTTGGGAGTATCTTATATAATTGTAACGATATTTTCCATATACAAAAGGAGGTGTATCCACATGAAAATGACATTTCAACCGAAAAACAGACAGAGATCTAAGGTTCATGGCTTCCGTGCAAGAATGAGTACTCCGGGTGGAAGAAAAGTTTTGGCTGCAAGAAGAGCAAAGGGAAGAAAGAGATTATCAGCATAGGCCGCAGTTATGTGGCCTTTTTTCTCTTAATTTGCAGGTTTATACATGATATTTTCTGAATCGTTGAAAAAAAACAGAGATTTCCGCACTGTTTACAGAAAAGGCAAATCGTATGCCAATAAGTATCTGGTAATGTATATTATGGAAAATCATCAAAACAGGAACAGGCTGGGAATATCTGTCAGTAAAAAAGTTGGGAACAGTGTTGTAAGACATCGAATTATAAGACTGGTTCGTGAGAGTTACCGGCTACACGAAAATATATTTAATAGTGGTTTGGATATAGTAGTCGTTGCGAGAGGGTGTGCGTCTGAGGCTTCCTATGAGGAAATCAAAAACGCCATGTTACATCTGGGAAGGCTTCATAAGATACTGTCAATGGAAGAAGCCTTGCCTTTATGAAACATTTGTATATTGATATGAAAAAAATACTGATTCATTTCATAAAACTTTATCAAAAATATCTGTCTCCTCTGAAAAGGGTTAAATGTCCGTATATTCCTACCTGTTCACAATATGGGATTGAGGCATTTGAGAAGTATGGGGTATTGAAAGGCGGTATTCTGACCGTCTGGAGAATACTCAGATGTAATCCCTTTTCCAGAGGGGGATATGATCCTGTTCCTTAATATCTAAGTAATAGGTAAAGATATGAAAGGGAATATTCAAGGAGGAAGAAAAATTGCCGGGTGGTATACTATTGACACAGCAGTCAGGTTTTTTAAAGCCGATTGCGATTATATTGGGATATCTGATGGATGGGATTTTCGTTTTGCTTGACAAAATGGGAATACCAAACATAGGTCTGTCTATTATTTTGTTTACGATTGTAATATATGGGTGTATGACACCGCTTACGATTAAGCAGCAGAAATTTTCCAAATTATCTGCTAAGATGAATCCGGAATTACAGGAGATTCAGAAGAAATATAAAAACAAAAAAGATAATGAATCTATGATGGCCATGAATGAAGAGACCAGGGCTGTTTACGATAAATATGGTGTATCTCCTACAGGCAGTTGTCTGCAGCTTTTGATACAGATGCCCATACTGTTTGCCTTATATCGTGTAATCAATGCTATGCCGGCTTATGTTAAGCAGATCAAGGAAGCATACTTCCCTCTTGTGGACAAGCTGATTGGACAGGTTGGCAGTTCAGAGCTGTTGCAAAGCTTTACCAATTCCAGGATGTATGAAAAACAGTTTCAGAATGAGGCTTTTTTAAATGGAACAGCCTCCTATGTGCAGAATACGTACATTGATTGTCTGAATCGTGCTTCCACGGCGGAATGGCAGAGTATCATGGATAAATTTCCTTCCTTATCCGCAGATGTTACTGATACAGTTGGAAAATTAAATGAGTACAACAACTTTTTGGGGCTGAATATTGCAAATTCACCTTCTTTTATGCTGAAAGAAGCCTTTACGGCAGGCGCTTATCTGATGGTGGTGGTTGCATTGATGATCCCGTTTCTGGCTGCTTTTACTCAATGGCTGAATGTAAAGCTGATGCCTCAGCCTGATACGAAGGGAAAAGACGGACAGGAAAACAGCATGGCGGCTTCTATGAAAATGATGAATACAATGATGCCTATTATGTCAGCCGTTTTCTGTTTTACGCTGCCTGCAGGTATGGGTATTTACTGGGTAGCCGGCGCTGTGGTCAGAAGTGTACAGCAGGTGTTGATCAATAAGCATATTGATAAGATCGATATGGATGATGTCATCCAGAAAAATCTTGAAAAGAGGGAAAAGAAACTGGAAAAGATGGGCATTTCCGGTAAGCAGATTAATGATAATGCCTCTATCAACACGAAAAGAATGAATTCTTCTAACTCTTTATATTCGGAAACAGAAAAAGAAGAAAAGCTGAGAAGGGCCAGAGAATATTTCGAGACACACAGAGAACCGGGAAGTATTGCGGCGAAAGCCAATATGGTGCGTGAGTATAACGAGAAAAACAACAAAAAGTAACAGGGGGTAATCGGGATGGAATTTATGGAGATAACAGCAAAAACAGTAGACGATGCAATTACGGAAGCCTGTCAGAAATTTTCCGTTACCAGTGACAGGCTGGAATATGAAGTGATAGATGAAGGCTCTACAGGTTTTTTGGGAATTGGTTCCAGGGCTGCTGTCATTAAGGCCAAAGTAAAATCATCTGTGAAAGATACGGCCAGAACTTTTTTAAATGATATATTTGAAGCTATGAACCTGACGGTTGTGATTGATATAAAATATGATGAGATTGAACATTTTATGGAGATAGATCTGCAGGGAGATGAAATGGGTGTTCTGATCGGTAAGAGAGGACAAACACTGGATTCTCTTCAATATCTGACTTCCCTTGTAGTGAATAAAGATGTGGAAAATTATATCCGGGTGAAGGTAGATACAGAGAATTACAGGAAGAGAAGAAAGGATACACTGGAGAATCTTGCGAAGAATATCGCTTTTAAGGTGAAAAGGACAAAACGTCCTGTGTCCCTGGAGCCTATGAATCCATATGAAAGAAGGATTATTCATTCTGCCCTTCAAAATGACAGATACGTAGTGACTCACAGCGAGGGTGATGAGCCTTACAGAAGAGTTGTGGTAACACTGAAAAAATAAAGTATTTTTGTACAGAAATTGTGTAAAAGGCCCGGTTAATTTAACCGGGCATTCGCATTATCATGTCTGGAGATCTATTTATGTATACAGAAACAATCGCCGCTATTGCAACTGCTTTGTCTGATTCGGGAATCAGTATTATCAGAGTGAGTGGACCGGATGCCATCACTGCTGTGGATCAGATTTTTATGACAAAGGGAAGAAAGCATATTTTACAGAAAGTGTCCAGCCATACCATTCACTATGGTTTAGTATATGAACAGGATAAACCTGTGGATGAAGTTATGGTATCGGTTATGCGTGCCCCCAGAAGTTATACTGCGGAAGATGTTGTGGAAATTCATTGTCATGGAGGAATACTGATTACCAATCGTATACTGGAACTTGTCATCGAAACAGGTGTAAGGCTTGCCTTGCCAGGAGAGTTTACAAAGCGTGCGTTTTTGAATGGCAGGATTGATTTGTCCAGAGCAGAAGCAGTGATGGATTTGATACAGTCTACCAATGAATTTGCAATGCGGTCTTCTTTCAGTCAGTTGAGGGGATCTGTTTTTTCTGTCATTAAGGAACTCAGAGAAAAGATTTTATATGAAATTGCATTTATAGAATCAGCTTTGGATGATCCGGAACATATTGATATGGACGGGCATGGGGAAGCTCTGTCTCAGGTTTTGAATGAATTGTCTTTTACATTAAAAAAGCTGATTGATTCTGCAAAAGACGGAAAGGTGATGAAGGATGGCATTGGAACTGTTATTCTGGGTAAACCCAATGCCGGAAAGTCATCTTTATTAAATGCTTTGTCCGGAGGAGAGCGGGCCATAGTGACAGATATAGCCGGAACGACCAGAGATATTCTGGAAGAAACGGTTCGTCTCAAAAATATATGCCTTTGTATAAAAGATACGGCAGGTATCCGACATACGGAAGATATAGTTGAAAAAATAGGCGTGGAGCGTGCTATTCAATCCGCAAAGGAAGCAGATTTGATTTTATATGTTGTGGATGCTTCCGTACCCTGGGATGATAATGATTTCGAGATTTTATCGTTTATCAGAGAAAAGAATTGCCTGATTATATTAAATAAAACGGATCTTCCCAGTGTTATAACAGAGGATATCATATATGAAACAACCGAAAATCGTTATCCTGTTATAAAGATGTCTCTGACGCAGCAAAGTGGAATGGAAGAATTGGAAGAAGCCATACGGGATCTTTTTTTTCATGGTAAGATTTCTTTTGAAAATGAAGTGTATATTACCAATATGCGACACAAAGAGGCTTTACAGGAAGCATATGAGAGTATTTTGATGGTAATAGAAAGTGTTTCAAAGAAACTGCCTGAAGATTTTTATTCTATAGATTTGATGAATGCCTATTCCCGGCTGGGTCATATTATTGGCGAAGAAGTGGGAGAAGATTTGGTCAATGAAATTTTTTCCAGGTTCTGTATGGGAAAATAATGTAGGAATTTTCATTTAGAGGAGTTGAAAAAAGATGTCTGAAATCAGGGAAAAAGTGGATGTGTGTGTGGTAGGTGCAGGGCATGCCGGATGTGAAGCTGCGTTGGCATGTGCCAGACTTGGTCTGGAAACTGTTATTTTTACAGTCAGTGTGGACAGTATAGCTTTGATGCCCTGTAATCCCAATATAGGAGGTTCATCCAAAGGACATTTGGTCAGGGAGGTGGATGCTCTGGGAGGTGAAATGGGTAAAGTGATCGACCAGACATTTATTCAATCCAAAATGCTGAACAGATCCAAAGGACCGGCAGTGCATTCTTTGAGGGCACAGGCAGATAAAGCAGATTATACACGAAAAATGCGTCAGGTAATAGAAAATCAGGAACATTTGATTGTCAAGCAGGCGGAAGTATGTGAACTTCTTTCTGAAGCATGGGAAAATGAGCAGTCTGTTTTCGATAAAAAAATTGTTGGTGTAAAAATATCCACAGGTATAATATACGAATGTAAAGCGGTCATCCTCTGTACGGGAACATACTTAAATGCAAGATGTCTCTGTGGGGAGACTATAACGTATACAGGTCCCAACGGGCTGCAGCCCGCCAGATTTTTGACGGATTCACTGAAAAAACTGGGTGTGGAAATGCGCCGTTTTAAAACAGGTACACCTGCCAGAATGGATGGACGTTCTCTGAATTATGAACGTATGGAAAGACAGGATGGAGATAAACGCGTTATACCCTTTTCTTTTTCTACAGATCCTGATGCTGTGCAGATTGACCAGGCACCCTGCTATCTGACTTATACCAATGAAGAAACACACAAAATTATACGGGAGAATCTTGACCGGTCGCCTATTTATGCAGGTGTGATAGAGGGAACGGGTCCCAGATATTGTCCTTCCATTGAGGATAAAGTTGTAAAATTTGCCGATAAAGAGCGGCATCAGGTATTTATAGAGCCGGAAGGATTACATACAAATGAGATGTATGTGGGTGGTATGTCTTCTTCTCTGCCGGAAGATGTACAATTAGCCATGTATCGAACTGTTCCGGGGCTGGAACAGTGCAGAATCGTGAGAAATGCTTATGCCATTGAATATGACTGTATCAATTCCATTCAATTAAAGAGTTCACTGGAATTTAAGAAAGTGAAAGGGCTTTTCAGTGCAGGTCAGTTGAATGGAAGCAGTGGCTACGAGGAAGCAGCTGCGCAGGGTTTGGTGGCTGGTGTGAATGCTGCTATGGGAATTATGGGACGAGAACCTTTGATTATGGACCGTTCCGAAAGTTATATCGGTGTATTGATTGATGATTTGGTCACAAAGGAAACTTTTGAACCATATCGTATGATGACTTCCAGAGCAGAATATCGTCTGCTTTTGCGGCAGGATAATGCAGATTTGCGTCTTCGAAAGAAAGGTTATGAAGTGGGACTGGTATCCGAAGAAGTATATCGGAAGGTTGTGGAGAAGGAAGAAGCAATTCAAAGAGAAATCAGTCGTCTGAAAAATACTTCGGTAGGGGCTTCCCTTGAGCATCAGAAATTCATGGAGAAATATGGAAGTGCAAAATTGCGGACAGGGACAAACCTGGCCGAACTGATGTGCAGGCCGGAGTTGTCTTATGAAATTTTAGAAGAGCTTGATGACAACAGGCCCAAATTGCCGCAGGATGTGATCGAACAGGTGGAAATTGAAATTAAGTATGAGGGATATATTGTACGGCAGCGTCGTCAGGTGGAGCAGTATAAAAAGATGGAACATAAAAAAATACCGGACAGCCTGGATTATAATGATGTGAAAAGTCTCAGAATTGAGGCCCGGCAGAAACTTCAAAATTATCGGCCGGCTTCATTGGGCCAGGCTTCCAGAATTTCTGGTGTCTCTCCGGCAGATATATCGGTATTGTTGATTTATCTGGAACATTTTCAGGGTTGATGACAACATTTATTTTTCTATATAAACAAAAAGTCATACTGAATTTTGTATCAGGAGTGACAAGTGTTGAAGAGATGTATCATGCAAATGGATGGAGATATATGTATGAACAACTATAAAGAATTGTTGGAACGATATGATACAGATGAATTAATCGAAGATCTAAAAGAATATGGTATTGTATTAGATGAGAATCAGGTTTGCCAGCTTTTAAAATATTATGAAATTCTGTTGGAATGGAATTCTTTTATGAATTTAACAGGGATTACTGAATATAAAGAGGTTATTCAAAAACATTTTGTAGACAGTCTTTCACTTGCAGGGTATATGGATTTATTTACGGTACATACTGTAATTGATATAGGAACCGGTGCCGGTTTTCCGGGGATTCCTCTGAAAATTGCATTTCCCCATTTAAAAATTACTCTTTTGGACTCATTAAAAAAGAGAATCGGTTTTTTAAACCATGTTATTGAGGTGTTAGAACTTTCAGAAATAAATACTGTACATGGGAGAGCGGAAGATTTTGCCAGACCGGATCAATGCAGGGAGTCATTTGATTTGTGCGTTTCCAGGGCAGTGGCCAATTTGTCTACTCTTTCTGAATATTGTCTTCCATTTGTTAAGACAGGTGGTATGTTTGTTTCTTATAAATCGGAGAAGGTTTCCGAAGAACTGGAAGAGTCCGGAAATGCAATTCATTTATTAGGAGGGTTTCCGGCTAAGAGAAACGATTTCATTCTTCATGGTTCTGATTTTCACAGAACTCTCATATTTATACAAAAACAAAAGAAAACCCCGCTCAAATATCCCAGAAAAGCGGGGCTTCCTTCAAAAGATCCTTTATGTTAAAAAATTCACAAGTAAATGATTTTTATAGAAATATTTCCAGTTGATCCAGCAATTTTTCCGGTTTTTCCAGATGAGGATATTGTCTGGTTTTCAGAATATTTGCTGTTTCAATAGAAGAATTGTAATAAATATAATTTTCAGTTATTGATTTATTGTCTGATTTATCGTTTCCTGTTATGATAAACATACTATGGTTGATTTCTTTTAATGCATGAAGAATATTAAAATTCATATATCTTCCTATATGACTGGAAAATGAATATTTTGAATTATAATCATAAATATGGCTGGCTTCTCTGTAAGCCAGTAAATCTCTTTTCTTTAATAAGGAAGATTTTGAAAAATAGTATTTACGGAATGTTTGCAGGAACGAATACTTTGAAGTAATTATATTAAAAATAAAAGTACCGATAACAGGTAAATCAATTAAAATTTTCAGTGTTTTCGTTCGCTTGGTTGGTATTAAATTGAGTTGGTACAAACTTTGAGGATTGATGAACACCAGTTTGTTAAAAACTTCTGGATTATTATGGCAGGTTACAATGGCTATAGAGGACGTATCTCCTGTGGCAATAATGTCAGTTTTTTTACCAATTACAGTTTTTATAAAATCAGTCAGAAGTTGCACATATAAGAAACTGGTGTATGTCATATTTGGTTTATCAGATAAACCATATCCCAACAGATCGATTGCATAAATTTCATATTGTTTGGATAATTGATTGATAATTTTATGAAATTCATAACTGGAGCTTCCTACTGTTAAATCATGAACCAGCAGAAGGGGTTTTCCACTGCCTTTTTTTACATAATGAATTTTACCAAAACGCCATTCGTAATATTGATCTTCAATATTGGAAAGAATATCGTTTTTCGTTGCAGCGGCATAGATCATTCTGTTTAGCAGATGAATGGTCGCAAGTGATGAACTGATGATGGCCGAAATAATTTTAATATTCTTATTCATAAAAAACCTCTACTCTTTTCATCTGGATTTAATTCTATTATATAGGAAAAGAGATTAGGTTACAAGGAAGTTTTCATATCAGGAGGAATGAAAATGAATGATGGTAGGAATGAATTATTTTTTGAAATACAGGAGTTGGACAGAAAGCGGATTGCAAGAGATTTGCATGATACATCTCTTCAACATTTGTCACATCTGATACATAAATTAGAGTTGGCTTCTATTTATATGGATCATGATATGATCAAATCGAAACTTGAAATTGCTTCCACCGTCAAAGAAATAAACGCTATTATTGAAGAAATCAGAATGGTTATTTATGATTTACGGCCTATGGTATTTGATGATTTGGGATTGAAAAATACGATTATCAGATTATTGGACAGTGTGAAAGAAAATGTTGATATTCTTGTAGAATTTGATATTGATAATATTGTTTCCTGCAATGAGTCTACAGCACTTGGTATTTTTCGTATTATGCAGGAATGTATTGTGAATGTGTGCAGGCATTCAAAAGCGAAACATTTAAAGGTATTGTTAAAAGATTATACAGATCATATAGAAATACATGTAGATGATGATGGTATAGGTTTTAATCTGGATGAAGCGAAGAAAAAGGAAAGACATTTTGGATTGCTTATTTTGGAAGAACGGGTAAAACTCATGTCTGGAAAAATAAAAGTTTCATCAACTTTTGGAAAGGGAACAAAAATTCATGTTTTTATTCCAAAAGTACTAACAAAACACGAATAAATATGTTATAATGTCAGATGTGCTATATGCTTGGGGTATATATAGCGGAGGTAGAAGATATACAGATGATGTAAGGGGTATAAAAAATATATAGGAAAAGGAAAAATATTATGAGTGTAAAAGTTATGATTTCAGATGATCATGTATTAATTCGAGAAGGAATTAAGCAGCTTTTAGAGTTTGACGGAGATATTGAAATTATAGCAGAAGCAAATGATGGTTTGGAGTGTCTTTCTGTTTTGCGCCATGTACTACCTGATGTTTTATTTTTGGATATTAATATGCCGCATAAAAATGGTATAGAGGTTTTGCAACAAATTAGAAATGAAAACATTCCTGTCAAAGTTTTGATTCTTACAGTTCATAATGAAATTGATTATCTGGTTAGAGCAGTGGAAATAGGAGTTGACGGTTATTTATTAAAAAATTCCGGTTCAGCAGAATTAAAAAAAGCTATTTATTCTGTTATAAACGGTGAATCTTATATTCAGCCAGATTTGATTCCAGAGTTGAATGCCAGACTTGTTACAAGGAATGATAATAGAGAAAAGATTGATGCGTTGACCAGACGAGAATTGGAAGTTTTAATTTTGGTTGCCAGCGGTATGTTTAATAAAGAAATTGCGGAAGAAATGAAAATTAGTGAAAGAACCGTTAAAAATCATATTTCCAGCATATTTAAGAAAATTGATGTTGCGGATCGGACACAGGCTGCGGTGTTTGCTATAAAGAATAATTTGGTAGAAATATAGAGATTATTATATAGTTAATGGGTTTTATAGTAGTATTAATTAACTCATTAACTATTTTTTTCTGTCTAAATGTAAATATATCCTATATATATTGATTATATAACGAATTGGAAAATGTTTCACGTGAAACATTACATCCACATTTTTCCATCACAATATATAGATGTTTCACGTGAAACATAAGCCCAATATATTGTAGACCTTTGTGAAACATAAATTTATTGCTTTAATTACGTGAAACATACATAAATTACCTCGTTTTGAAAAGTATGCCCACTGCTCAAAATTCGAAATACAATGTATAGTTTACATACGATCACTATTCTAAACTTATCTGGTAACCTTGAACATATCAAAGAGAAGTTGTTTTAAGAGTAATGACGAATATAATTATGATAATTCCTAAAATAATATTAAATATCCATGTCCACTTATTTCCTAAATTCACTGTATAGCCAAACCCACTTCGCGGTCTTCTGATAATAATTCTTTTGTCTTTTTTGTTAAAATAAAGTCGTCCAGTGAACCAGCCATCATCTCTTTTGCTTAATTTCATAAAGTTCTCCTTTGCAGCTTTTGATTTATATACTTGATTATAAAATATTTGTCTGTTGCCAGCAATGTACATTTATAAGCCAGTTTTTAGTAGGTACACGATTCCAAAAGGGAAGATATTTTATAATTGGAATGACATAAATTCAATTACATATTTATATCAGCTTTCATATAGGAACTTTTCTGGCTTTTATTTAAACATATGTATTTAATTATGGTGTCCTGATCAAAAACAATGTTTTGATTAATTTCTGAACTTTGATTAAAAAATTCGCATGAGTTTACGATAAACTGCAAACATTATCCACACATAAACTTCCTGATTTGCTTATAGTTAGCTTATAATAAAATTTATAAAATACAATTTCATATTTTTGCTTATTAACTTTTTTTCAAAATTGTATATCCATGAAAATAAACCTATAAATTATACATTGCAGGTAGCAAACTAATATTTTATAATCAAGTATAAAAGTTGAAATTGATATGAAAAAAATTTTACAGCGTTTAACAGAGAAGCATATCCATTGGATAAATAGAAACTATTTAAATTTGATACAGGAGGTTGATATAAATGGAGATATATATCTTAGATACTGATCCTATCGAATTAGATGCGGTACAGGTCAAAACTTGGTTGAGAGAATTTAGAAATTTAGTTGAGAATGCTTTTGCAAGCTGTAATAATGAACAAAGGATTTTAGGAAATCTATTGGTGTTGACACGATATAGAAATACATTGCAGCAAGGATTGTCATGGGAAGGAAAAGCAATTTCGTTGGGATTGCAGAGTGCGATAGAATTGCTTTGGGATTTTTTGGAGAGAAACATCTGTCCATTAGAATTTGCAGACTTTTCTAATTTGTTATATGAATGTCACTACATTAACAGCGTAGGAGAACCGGATGAATTACCAGAACCATTCTATACGGAATATTTCGGTAATGGTTATCCCTGTGCCTATGAATGGATGGCCGTGGAGTGGGTCTCAGGTCTTTTGATGCAACTTGTGACTATAGCTGGTGGACGGTTAGACTATGATGATTTTGAGGACTGCGAATATGTGGATTTCTATGGCGTCCACTTGTTATTGGATCAACTGGCAATCATTATAGAAGGTTGGGAAACTCTTCCATTTCAAAAAATTGCTCAGATTGTGAATAGTGATTTACAGCGGTCGCGGAATTCATATCCGGAAATGTTTCAATTATTACGAGCCGAGTATCAGAAATATACCCTCATGTCAGAAGAAAATGCAAAAGAACTATTGAACAATTAACCAAATGATGGATTTTGAGCTTATAATGGGGTTAAAATGATCAGTTTCTGTAATGATGTACAACAATATGAGTGATGTTTTGAAATTTATATATCAGGGACACTTTTCCAAAAAGAGAGTATGATAAAAATAGTGTTTATATACAAATAAAGAATTCAAATAAATATAGATTCTAAAACAGGAAAGTGATATAATCATATAATGTACATAATAACAGAAAAATGAATATGAAAGGAAACAAATGGGAAGAATCATAGCAGTCGCTAATCAAAAAGGTGGAGTAGGAAAGACGACCACATCTATTAACTTGTCAGCGTCTCTTGCCGTAAAAGGGAAGAAAGTATTGATGATTGACAGCGATCCTCAGGGCAATGCAACCAGCGGATATGGAATAGATAAGAATGATCTGGATAATACAATGTATGAATTAATACTGGGGGAATGTTCTATTCAGGATTGTATTATAAAGGATGTAATTCCAGGTGTGTCTGTATTACCTTCCAATGTGAATTTGGCGGCAGCCGAAATTGAATTAATAGGCGTTGAAAAAAAAGAATATATACTAAAGAACGAAATAGATTGGGTAAGAGATTCTTATGATTTTATCATTATTGACTGTCCACCCTCCCTTAGCATGTTGACTGTAAATGCCATGACAACAGCGGACGCAGTATTGGTTCCAATACAGTGTGAATATTATGCTTTGGAAGGATTGAGCCAGTTGATACATACTGTAAATTTGGTAAAGGAAAGATTAAATCCTGTATTGGATATGGATGGCATTGTTTTTACTATGTTTGATTCCCGTACCAATTTATCTAATCAAGTCGTTGAAAATGTAAAAAGTAATCTGGAAAAAAGTATTCATGTTTATCAGACGATTATTCCACGCAACATAAGATTGGCAGAAGCGCCCAGTCATGGAGAACCTATTCAGGTGTATGATCCACGTTCTGTAGGTGCAGAAAGTTATATGTTGTTGGCAGATGAAATGATCGCCGGTGTCGGAAAGGATAAATAAATATGGCGGCAAGAGGTTTAGGCAAGGGACTCGATTCCTTGATTCCGAATGCAATAGGAGAAAATAAGAAGAAAAACTATGAAGAGAAAACAGAGCAAAATGTAAATAAAGAATCAGAAAAAAGTATAAAGATAACAATGATAGAGCCAAACCGAGATCAGCCTCGAAAGAATTTTGATGAGGACACATTACAGGAATTGGCTGATTCTATCAAGCAGTTTGGGTTAATACAACCGATTTTGGTACAAGACAGAAATGATCATTATGAAATAATAGCAGGAGAGAGAAGATGGCGTGCAGCTAAAATGGCTGGCTTGAAAGAAGTACCTGTTATTATCAGGAATTTGTCTGAACAGGAAATTGTTGAGATTTCCTTAATAGAGAATATACAGAGAGAAAACTTAAATCCTATAGAAGAGGCACAGGCTTTTAAAAGACTTTTAACAGAATTTAATTTAAAACAGGATGAGGTGGCGGAGAGGGTTTCTAAGAGCCGAACTGCTGTTACCAACTCCATGAGACTTTTAAAACTTTGTCAGGAAGTACAACAGATGGTCATTGATGAAATGATTTCTACAGGCCATGCAAGAGCAATCCTTTCTATCGAAGATCCGGAAGAGCAATATATGATTGCACAAAAGATATTTGATGAAAAGCTAAGTGTCAGAGATGTGGAAAAGTTGGTTAAGAATCTGAACAAACCAAAACCGGAAAAGCAAAAACAGGAGATTCATAAAAGTCTGGAATATATCTATGAAAATACTGCAGTAAAAATGAAAGAAGTTTTTGGAACAAAAGTAAATATAACAGCAAAAGAAAATGGTAGTGGTAAAATTGAGATTGATTTTTTTTCACATGAGGATTTTGACAGACTGACAGATTTATTACTGAGATAAAATTAAAAATTACGGAGGAGAATTATGTCTAGTGCACTTTTAGATAGTTTGGGACTTGGATATATTGATATTGCATATTTCCTGATTGGAATTGCCGGTGTCACAATTCTTTTATTTATTATATTGCTTGTCCTTCTTATCGTACAAATAAAAAAATTATCTAAATTAAGAGTACGAATTGATAAGTTTATGGGTGGAAAAGATGCCAAAAGTTTTGAAAAAGAAATAACAGGTATATTTGAAGATAACAGCTTTTTAAAAGCCGCTGCTGAGAAAAATAAAAAAGATATTCGTAAATTGTTTCATAATATGGAATGTACGTATCAAAAATGTGGCATTGTAAAATACGATGCTTTCAGACAGATGGGAGGTAAAATGAGTTTTTGTCTGGCATTACTGGATAAACGGAACAATGGTTTTATTATCAATTCTGTTCATAGCAGTGACGGATGCTATACATATACAAAAGAAATTAGAGGAGGAAACTGTAGTATAGCTTTAGGGGAAGAAGAAGAACAGGCGCTGAATGCTGCAATTCAGGAAAAAGAATGAAGGTAATGCCTTATGAAAAGAGTAAGAATTAGTGAAATCAGAGGCGGAGAAATACTGGCAAATCCTGTGATCAGTTCCGAGTATCATGTCCTTTTGGCAGAGGGTACTGTATTACAAAAAGAATATATAGAAAATTTGAAAGATTTGGGAATTACAGAAGTTTATATTTATGAAAGAAGAATAGAGAGAAGCAGAGGAGAGATTAAATCAGCTAACCGTGAAATAGAAAAAATATGTGAAGCAAGAGTTAAAAATATCCTGGAACAACATGTTTATCAGGATAACAGAGAACTGGAAAAATTAAGAGAAACCGCAACTGTAATTATTGAGAATATTTTGGAAGAAGAAAATGTAACCAACAGAATGTTGGAAATAAAAGAAAGAAATGCTGATATATATGAGCATTCTCTGAATTGTTGCGTGCTTTCCATTATTTTGGGAATGAGATTTAATTTAAAGAGTAATGTGCTTCATGCAATCGGGACAGGATGTCTTTTACATGATATGGGCTTGCGGTATATTTCTGTAAAGTATAACAATGTAGATATTAACAATATGCCAGAAAATCAGAAGATAGAATATAAAAAGCATTCTATCTATGGATATTCTTCCATTGAAAAAGAAAACTGGCTGGACGAAGTGAGTAAAAATATTATTCTTTATCATCACGAACGGCTGGATGGGACAGGTTATCCTTTTCGCAGAAAGAAATTAACAAGAGAAGTCAGTGTCATGAGTATTTGCGATACATTTGATGAAATGATTTGCGGTATTGGATGTAAACAAAAAAAGGTATATAAAGCAGTTGAATATTTAAAGTCCAATAAGGACGTTAAATTTGATGGTAAAATTGTGGATGAATTTCTAAAGATCATAGCGGTTTATCCTATTGGAAGTTATGTTTTGACCAATACAGGTGAAATTGGTATGGTAGTCAGACAAAACGAAAAATTTCCGGAGAGGCCTGTCATTCGAATTATCAATGACGATGGCAGGACAGTCTATAAAGGCATGATTCTGGATTTGTTAAAAGAAAACTCTGTTTTTATAGAGGATGTTATAGATTAAGAGAGGAGATACGAAACGATGATAGATATTAAATTCTTACGGGAAAATCCGGATGTGGTAAAAGAAAACATAAAGAAGAAATTTCAGGATGAAAAGATTGCACTTGTAGATGAAGTAATTGTCCTGGATGAAGAGAGCAGAAAGACACAGCAGGAAGCTGATGATCTGCGCGCCGGCAGAAACAGGATTTCAAAAGAAATTGGCAAACTGATGGGACAGGGGAAAAAGGAGGAGGCAGAAGCCAAAAAGGCGGAAGTAGCTGCAGGTGCAAAACGCCTGGCAGAACTGGAAGAAAAAGAAAAAGAATTAAATGAAAAAATTACAAAGATTATGATGGCTATTCCAAATATCATTGACCCAACTGTACCGGTTGGAAAAGATGATACGGAAAATGTAGAAGTGACCAGATATGGAGAACCGGTGATTCCTGATTTTGAAATTCCTTACCATACGGAAATTATGGAACGAGTACATGGTATTGATCTGGACAGTGCCAGGAAAGTCGCAGGCAACGGATTTTATTATTTAATGGGTGATATTGCCAGACTTCATTCCGCTGTTATTTCTTATGCCAGAGATTTTATGATAGGAAGAGGTTTTACTTATTGTGTTCCTCCATTTATGATTCGCAGCAATGTAGTAACGGGAGTTATGAGCTTCGCGGAAATGGATGCCATGATGTATAAAATTGAAGGCGAAGATTTATATTTGATTGGTACGAGTGAGCATTCAATGATTGGTAAATTTATTGATACAATTATTCCGGAAGAAGAACTTCCCAAAACATTGACCAGTTATTCTCCTTGCTTTAGAAAAGAGAAAGGAGCCCATGGTCTGGAAGAACGTGGTGTATATCGGATACATCAATTTGAAAAACAGGAAATGATTGTTGTCTGCAAACCGGAAGAATCGCCGATGTGGTTCGAAAAATTATGGCAGAATACGGTTGATTTGTTCCGTTCTATGGATATTCCTGTAAGGACTCTGGAATGTTGTTCCGGTGATCTGGCAGATCTGAAAGTCAAATCGTTTGATGTGGAAGCATGGTCACCTCGTCAGAAAAAATATTTTGAAGTGGGGAGCTGTTCTAATTTAGGAGATGCACAGGCAAGAAGGTTAAAAATCAGGATTCATGGAGAAAAAGGAAAATATTTTGCACATACATTAAATAACACAGTAGTGGCACCGCCCAGAATGTTGATCGCATTTTTAGAAAACAACCTTCAGGCTGACGGGTCTATAAAAATTCCCCAGGTTCTTCAGCCATACATGGGTGGTCAGAAGGAGATCAGGTAACTTTTGTTGAATAAAATGGAAATGAGGTGAATTCCTTGCATAAATATTTACGTGCCATAGGATTCGGCCAAATAAAAAACAGAAAACAACTGCAATTATTAATTACTGACTGTATTCGGTCTGCAAAACAAAGGGATTATATTACCGTATCTGAGCAGGATGATTTCATTTTCGTGGAATGTTGCAAGGAATTTGCTGACGGGATGGGAATTGCTGTTCGTGGGGAATTTGACGAAAATAATAATTATATATACAATTATTATTTTCCATATCTCAGAAGCAATTATGTCAGTTCAGAAGAAGATATTTCGATAGAGCGTCATGCAGAAAAAGAATCTTATGCAGGTGTTTGCGATGATTTACGCGTAGGTGTTTCTTTAATTTTTTATTTTCAAAATGTGGTTTCATATTTAAAGTATAAAGAAAACAGACAGTTGCCTGTTAAAGGAACTACGCTGAGTCTTTCGGCTTTGTCCTGCCAGGGGACAGTGATTATGCCGATCATCAAAAATGAGAAAGAAATGAAAAAGGTAAAACAGGTTGCCAGAAACAGAAGTCACTTAATTGCAGCAGCAAGAAAAGGTGATGAAGAGGCGATTGAAAATTTGACTTTGGAGGATATGGATACTTATACTGCTATTTCCAGAAAAATCAGGAAAGAAGATGTGTTCAGTATTGTGGATACATATTTTATGCCATATGGTGTGGAATGTGATCAGTATTCTATTCTTGGTGAAATCATAGAATCACAGAAACGTCAAAACTATATGACGGGTGAAAATGTGTATCAGATGACAATTAATTGTAATGAATTGATCTTTGATATGTGCATTAATGAAGAAGATTTGTTGGGTGAACCGGAAGTGGGCAGACGTTTTAAGGGGATTATCTGGATGCAGGGTTATATCAACTTTCCGGAGAATTCCTGAAGAAGATAAAAATATAAATAGTAAAACAAAAAGCAATAGAAAGTATGAAAGAATTACTTTTTATTGCTTTTTTATTCATGATTCAATGTCATTTGGTATAAATTTGTAAATAATTTGTCGTGAAAATGTTCTCATTCCCTGTACATTTCCATTGAATACAGGAACAGAGCAGGGTTCCAGAGCAATGGCACATCCGGGATATAACGGTTCTGTATCGTTTTCATTTTTCCAGTATTGCAAATCTGAGTTCAGAAACCCTCCCGAATAGAGCACAAGGGCAGGAGAATCCGTGTATAATTCCATGCACATTTTTTTATCCAGGGAGAACAGGGCAGCGTCCGGAAGGGAAGAATTTTCTTTTTTCAGAAGATAACAATGGTTAAATCCTCTTGCATATTGAATTTGACTGTCTGAAGAAAATTGTTCCTTTTGTCTGCCTATAATTTGTTTGTACCGAAAATCCAATGGGGTATTTTTAATATCGGAAATCTTTCTGGGTATATGAGATATATCATTGATGGCAGCTCTCTCTGATTGAATATATAAATACTGATCCAGCCCGCTTTCAGAAAACGAATTGAGATTAAAATAGGTGTGATTTGATAAATTAAAATATGTTTCCTTATCTGACCAGGCATTCTGATTTATTACCAGTTGATTTCCATTGATTTTGTATGTTACTTCAAATTTGCGATTACCGGGATAACCATCCAAACCATCCACCGCATCAGCAGTAAACTGTGCAGTTACATCAGTTAACTCTTTGAGTGTCCATTGACAGAAAGACAGATTGTGTGAGCCTCCATGGAGATGATTTTTTTCGTTTTCATTTCGGTCCAGTGTAAAATGATGGCCTGAGAGTTTGAGAATCCCATGTTCCAATCTACCGGATGTGGGCGCCAGTGTAGCGCCGGCATAAGAAGAATTTTGCGTATAATCCGCAATATCTTTCAATGTTAAAGCAATATTTTTAAACGTATTATCAGGAGAATTACAATATATCCTATGTATACCTGCTCCCCAGGGAGACAGATAAACCCGCAACCAGGGATTGGAAAGTATGTATTCTCCTTTATCATTACAAGAATTTCCTTTATTTTCCATTACATTTTCCTGTTTTTTCATTTATTTTTAATTAAGTAATCCTTTCTGCAAATTGTGTTTTTCTATTTTAAAATTTACCTGATTGAAAATAAGAAAGCAAGGAAAAGTAAGTATAAGAGCAAGATTTCATAATGAATCAGCAATTTATAAGAATGTCACAGGGAAAGGTTATGGCTATAATAAAATTATGGTAAACGACCAAAGGGAATGTGTCGTTTGAATAACAGGATAAGAGATGACGGGAGGTGCAGCTTTTGACAAGCAGTGTCGAATTTTGTAATATTACAAAATATTTTCCTGGTGTGAAAGCACTGGAAGATATCTGTTTCCGGGTGGAAAGCGGGGAAGTACTTGCTTTTATGGGAGAGAACGGAGCCGGAAAATCCACATTGCTGAAAATATTGAACGGTGATTATCAACCTACGGACGGAAAGTATTTGATCGACGGAAAGGAGAGACATTTCAGCAATCCCAGTGAAGCCATTGAAGCAGGTATCAGTGTAATTTACCAGGAACGGCAGATTTTGATGGATTTGTCGGTGGCAGAAAATATTTTTCTCGGGAGACTTCCGGTTAAAGGGTTTTTAAAACAGATTGACATGAAAGAGGCATATAGAAGGACACAGAAGATTATAGACGATTTTGGTCTGGATATGAAACCGGGTGATATGGTAAAGGATTTGAGCATTGCCTATCAGCAGATGGTGGAGATTATGAAAGCCTATAGCAGAGATAATCTGAAACTGATTGCTTTTGACGAACCCACCGCTTCTTTATCTGATTCGGAAATTGACAGTCTGTTTAAGATCATTCGAAAACTCAAGGAAGAGGGAAAAATGATCATTTATGTATCTCACCGTATGAAAGAAATACAGACAATCACGGATAAAATTGCCATTTTCAAAGATGGCGCCTATATGGGAACTTATGGAGTGCATGAAATTACGGAAGAAGAACTGATTCATAAAATGGTAGGCAGGAATCTGGGAGATGTCTATAATAGTTTGGACAGAGAAAAAGAAATTGGAGATGTGCTTCTGGAAGTCAAAGATTTGAAAACGGAATGTACAAAAGAGATCAGTTTTACCCTGAGAAAAGGGGAGGTCCTGGGTTTTTCCGGTTTGGTAGGTGCAGGAAGAACAGAGATTATGCGGGGCATTATCGGAGCAGATCGGGTTATATCCGGTGAAATCTATCTGGAAGGACAGAAAATTCAAAACAGAGATCCGGGAGATGCAGAAAAAAATGGAATTGTAATGGTGCCGGAGGATCGTAAGACCCAGGGGATTTTGTCTAACCTGGGTGTAGGAGAGAATATTACCATTGGTTCTCTCAGCCGGAATTCTTCTGCTCTTGGAATTGTAAACAGGACGAAAGAAAAAGAAATGGAACGCCGGGGAATTGAACATTTTAAGATTAAGACACCTAACGCGGAAAAGAAAATTGTGGAATTATCCGGTGGAAATCAACAAAAAGCCATTGTGGCAAGATGGATGGAGACAAATCCCAAAGTAGTCATACTGGATGAGCCTACAAAGGGAATTGATATTGGTGCAAAATCGGAATTCTACCATATGATCTGCGAATTTGCGAAGCAGGGATTGGGTGTGATTCTTATATCTTCCGAATTGCCGGAAGTCATCGGGCTTTCTGACAGGATCATTGTTATGAAGGGTCGGGAGATAACAGGAGAAGTCAGCAGAGAAGAGGCCAATGAAGAAGTATTGCTCAGTCTTGCTATGATAGGAGAGAGCAGTAGAGAAAAAGTTTGTTAATTTTTTTATAAACGGCCTGCCTGTAGGGGAAAATGTACTGATTGGAGGAAAAAATGGATCAGAAGAATAGAGAGACGAAAAGAGAATGGAAAATAGATGGAAGTATGATTGTGCTTCTCTGCGCACTGGTTCTTGTAGTAGGTGTTTTTACTTGTTTGAATAAAAATTATTTCAGTTATACCAATCTGATCAATGTCTTTGTGGCAGCCAGCCTGGTAGGTCTGGTGGCAATTGGTGAAACGTATTTGATTATAGCCGGTCTGAATGATCTGTCTCCCGGATCGGTGGCAGCATTCTCCGGTGTATTGGCGGCACTGCTCACATCTGTATGGGGATTCAATTTTGGAATATCGCTTGTGATTACAATCCTGGTCGCGGCAATTGCCGGTCTGTTCAATGCATGGATGATCGCCAATATCAAGCTGCAACCTTTTATAGCCACTCTGGTGACGCAGGCAATTTTCAGAGGAATCGCTTATATTATCTGTGATGGTAAGCCTATAGCTGTCACAAATGAAACATTTATCAATCTTGGCAAAGCCAGAATCGGTGGAAGCGAAGGTATTCCGGTAACGGTATTATTATTGATTATTGCATTTATAATATTTGGATTTATTCTTTCCAGAACCAGATTTGGCAGAAGTATTTATGCGATCGGGGGTAATATCAATGCGGCCCGTCTGGCTGGTTTAAAGCCAAATAAGATTATTTACAGTTCCTATCTGATTATTTCTTCTCTCTGTGCTATCGGAGGAACCATATTGGCCGCCCGTATGAATTCGGGCCAGCCTGCAGCGTGTATCAATCTGGAATTTGATGCAATTACAGCAGTTATTCTTGGAGGTGTAAGTTTTAACGGTGGTATTGGCAATATGTTTGGTACATTTCTGGGTGTCATATTGATTCAGGCTTTTAACACAGGGCTTACCATGGTGCAGGTGCCCACGTTCTGGCAATATGTGGCAAGGGGTTTGCTTTTGCTGGCTGCTCTGACAATCGACTATGTAAGAAAAACCAACCGGGAAAAGAAACTGTTGGCAGACAGTATGAAAAATTTATAACAGTACAAACTTAAACTATTTGAAAGCCGGAGATTTGGCAGCAGAGATGATCGAGGCGGATATGTGCATTCGTAACTGAAGGTGTAAAACAGAATAGAAATGGATATAAAGCGGTGCGTTGTTTCAGGCGAAAATATGGGCCTGCACTGGATACCAGGAACAGATATACAGAGTATATCAAAAATATATTACCTGTTATTTATATCAGACGAGTAAATGCACCGTTATATATAAATCAAAAATAAATTATGTTTTAACAAAGGAGGAAGAGAACATGAAAAAGACAGTTGCAGCTTTACTGCTCGCGGCAATGACAATGGGGCTTACAGCCTGCGGACAGACGGCGGATACTACAGCACCGGCTGCCGAGCCGGCAGCAGATGGCGGTCAGGAAGCGGAAGCGTCGGTATCTGCAGATACAGAAGAGGCAGCTCCTGCGGAAGGGGCAGGCGGCGGTACATTTGGCAAAATCTACGCCATTTACAAAGCCGGGGATCAGACATGGTTTATTGATGAAGGCAATGCAGCAAAAGCAAAGACGGAGGAATTGGGTGGAGAACTTGTATATTGTGATGCACAGATGAATCCGGAAACCTGTCTCAAATTTATTGATACGGCTATTTCCGAAAAAGCATCGGGGATCATTATTTGTGTACCGGATCAGACCATGAGTCAGGCAGTTGTGGATAAATGTACGGAAGCCGGTATACCGGTCGTGGCAGTGGACGATGCATTGGAAGTAAACGGAGAAAAGATCGCTCCCTGGGTGGGAATCGACGGTTATAATATCGGTGCTGCCAATGGTGAATGGATGGCACAGTATGCAAAAGACAACAATCTGATTGATGATGAAGAGTGTGGTGTATTATTCCTGACAATGGATACTGTATCCAGTTGTGTGCCCAGGACAGAAGGAGAAAAAGATAAATTCCTGGAACTGACCGGTTTTGATGAGAGCAGAATTTTCTATGGGGATAACGATGGCACCACCGATAAAGGAAATCAGGCGGCTACTGCTGTCTTTACAGCAAATCCGCAGATTAAAAAATGGCTTGTTATGTCTGCAAACGAAGAGTCCGCTATGGGTGCTGTCAGAGCGCTGGAAACAGCAGGACTGGACAAAGATTCCTGTGTCATTGGACTGGGCGCTTATCTGGCGAAGGATGAGTGGAATGCAGGAAAAGATGTATGTATGAAAGCATCCTGCTATTTTTCCGCTGATTCCATCGGTGCTACGGCAATTCAGAATCTGTACGATTATATTGTAGACGGTAAAGAGATTGAGAAGGAAACGGCAGTGCCGGCCACCGTATGTACACCTGAGAACTACAAAGATGTTATGGGAAAAGCAGCTGAATAAGAGAAGATTGCGGTAAACACAATGAGAACCAGAAATGTGATATGTGGCATTTCTGGTTCTTTTTTATGACAAAGAAAATTTCCAAAGCATGCTTTCTGTTGTTGCTCCATGTAAAGTAATGGGGTGAAGGTATTTTCTTTAAAAGTTTACCTGGATTCAATCTACATCATTGTCTACCCGGTATTCACTGGGGGTCATGCCACATACTCTGCGAAATGTGGAACAGAAACTGCTCTCGGAAGAAAAACCGCTGTTAAAGCAGATTTCTTTAATAGAATAGGTAGTACTTTTTAAATAAAATTTGGCAATATTAATTCGGCTGAGAATAATGTATTCGTGGGGGGTATATCCTGTTTCTTTTTTAAACAGGCGGGTGAAGTAGAAGGGACTGAGTCCTGCCCTGTCAGCCAGTTCTTCCAGAGACAGCTTACAGGAAGGGTTATTGTTAATGTATGATATAATATCCTCTGTTATTGAATGCGTATTTTCTTCTTTCAGCAACTTTGTACTGCACAGGAGCAGATCTGTCAGTATTTTGACAATGTAATAAGAGCACAGGGCATCGTTTACCGTAGATTCACTGCTGATCATCAGGAGAATACGGTTGAGGTCTTTTTCAAACGAAATCAGGTTGCGGACGGAACAGACAGGGCCGACATTATTGTTGATCATATTTACATATTCCCTGCTGGTGGAACCATCAAAATGAAACCATAAAATCTCACTGTCTTTTGTGGTTCCATATATATGGGGTTTATAACAGTCTACCAAAACCACATCTTCTTTATGGAATCCGTATCTTTTATGATTGACTTCCAGAAATCCCTCTCCCTTTTTAATATAAATCAAGAGAAAACTATTGTAATTGTTTCTCTGTACCAGATATTGGTCTGTACAGTAATAATGTCCCACACAGAGAGGATAAAAGAAAGTCTGCCGGGATGATTCCCCAGGGGTATAGAAAAAAACAGTGGATTTTTCAGAACAACCGTTATCAATCGGACGCATGACATTCCTCCAACAAGATATTTTACTCTATACTATAATCATGCCGTAACTTAAAGTCAAGAAAAAGAGCAATTTTTAACAATGAACAGGCAAATCAAACTAATGATTTATCAGGCAGAAATGGTAAAATACAGGAAATAACAGATGAAAAATTATATCAAATTTATAAAAGATTACAAAGGAGGTAATTATGGAACAGGTACAGGCGGCAAAGGTGTGGGAGGAAAAGGTGACGATACCCACTTATCGGACAGGAAGCCCTAATAAAAATCCCATGTTTCTGGAGAAAAGAGTCTATCAGGGCAGCAGCGGCAAAGTATATCCTTACCCAGTAATCGAAAAGATATATGACACGGCAGAGGATAAAGAGTATCAGGCGGTATTTATGGAAAATCAGTATCTGAAAGTCATGATTCTGCCTGAACTGGGTGGAAGGATACAGCGTGCCTATGATAAAACAAACGGATATGATTTTGTATATTACAATCATGTAATCAAACCGGCTCTTGTGGGTCTGCTTGGGCCCTGGATCAGCGGAGGCATTGAATTCAACTGGCCTCAGCATCATCGTCCCACGACTTTTATGGAAGTAGACCATATTCTGGAGGAAGGGGAAGACGGTTCGGTATCGGTACTTGTCAATGATGTGGACCGGATGTATGGTACAAAGGGCATTGCCAGATTTACCCTGTATCCGGATAAGGCGTATATCGAGATTACTGGCCAGCTTTATAATCGGACCAATATGCCACAGACATTCCTCTGGTGGGCAAATCCCGCCGTTCCGGTGAATGAACATACAAAATCTATTTTTCCCCCGGATGTTCATGCGGTGATGGACCATGGAAAGAGGGATGTATCCCGTTTTCCTATTGCCACTGGCGTATATTATAAACATGATTACAGTGAAGGAGTGGATATTTCCCGATATAAAAATATCCCTGTTCCCACTTCTTATATGGCAGAGAAGTCAGCATATGATTTTGTGGGTGGTTATGATTATGGTGTGGAAGCCGGTATTTTACATATTGCAGATCACCATATTTCTCCCGGAAAGAAACAGTGGACATGGGGCTGTGGTGATTTCGGAAAGACATGGGATAAAAATCTGACGGATGAGGACGGGCCTTATATTGAATTGATGACAGGCGTATTTACCGACAATCAGCCTGATTTCACATGGCTCAAACCTTTTGAGGAGAAGACTTTTCGACAGTATTTTATGCCTTATAAAGCAGTGGGGGATGTAAAAAATGCTACAATTGACGGAGCCATACATTTTTCTGTAAAAAATAATGAGGGCATAATTATTTTATATACCACTGCTCTGCAGAAAGAGGCAGAGATTACAGTTTTCCATAATGGCAATATCATCTTTGAGGAAAAGGCAGATATAGATCCATGTCATCCCTGGAGAAAAGAAGTCAGCCTCGAAGGTGGAAGAGAGCAGGAATATACAGTGACACTGAGAAACAGTGAGGGAAAACAACTGGTATCCTATACCCCGGAAAAAGTAGAAATCCCGGTTCTCCCGGAACCTGCAAAAGCCGCTAAAAGTCCGGAAGAAATTTCCACTGTAGAAGAATTGTATCTCACAGGACTGCATATTGAACAGTACAGACACGCAACTTACCTTCCTGACCCTTATTATTTGGAAGGATTAAAACGTGATGAAGGAGATATACGGATAAACACGGCCTATGGTTCTCTTCTTCTGTCCAGAGGAAATATCCGGGGAAGCGAGCGTTATTTCCGCAGAGCGATTGAGCGATCAACCTGGAAAAACCCAAATCCTTATAACAGTGAACCGCTGTATAAACTGGGCCTCTGCCTTTTTTATCAAAGGCGGTATGAAGAAGCCTATGATGTCTTTTATAAAGCCTGTTGGAGCAGCGAGCAGCAGGAAATGGGATTTTATTATCTGTCAGTGATTGCTTCTATCCGCAAAAATTATAAAGACGCCCTGTATCTGATTGACAAAGGTCTGGTAAAGAACTGGCACAATGTGAAAGCCAGAGGCATAAAAGCTGCCATACTCAGAAAATTAGGTATGAAACAGGAAGCAAAAAACTGGATCAGTGAAAGCATTCGCATCGATCCGTTTGATTATGTAAGCCGGAGAGAGCAACTTTATTATCTGGAAGGAGAGGAAAGAGAAGAGGCAGTCAGTGCACTTCGTACACATATGCGGGATAACAGCGCTACCTACCTGCGGACAGCCATGGATTATGCAGAAGCGGGATTTTATGAGGAGGCGTTGGAAATATTGGAAGATTGCCCTTCTACGGGTGCTTTGAATGCATATTATAAAGCATGGTATATGAGTCAATGCGGCGCGGACAGGGAAGCGGTATACAGACAATACCAGATTGCAGAGGTGACGGATTGTACCTGCTGTTTTCCTAATCAACTGGAAGATATTGCCGTTCTGACCGATGCCATGGAACATTTGCCGCAGGCGTCGTTTGCGCCCTATTATCTGGGTAATTTGTATTATGACAAAAAGCAATATGAACAGGCAGTGGAATACTGGGAGACAAGCAGTAAAAATAACAACTGTTTCCCTACAGTATTTCGGAATTTGTCCCTGGCCTATTATAATCACATGGACAGAAAAGAAGAAGCAAAGACAGCAATGGAAAGGGCATTTTCACTAGATACAGGCGACAGCAGAGTCTTCTTTGAATTGGATCAACTGTACAAAAAGTTCCGTATTCCGGTTGAAGAAAGACTGAAACAATATGAACTTTATCAGGAAACGGCTATGGAACGTGATGATGCCTGTATTGAATATGTAACACTGTTGAATCTGAGCGGCAGGTATGAGGAGGCACTCCATATACTGACAACCAGGAAGTTCCATCCATGGGAAGGCGGAGAAGGAAAGGCAGCCGCCCAGTATATCACATCTTTGATTCAACTGGCAAAACAGGAAATAAAGAACAAATGTTATGAAAAAGCGGAGGAACTGCTGCAACGGGCTCTTCTGTATCCTGAAAACCTGGGTGAAGGAAAGTTGGAAGGCAGCAAAGATAACAATATCTATTATTATCTGGGACTTGTACAGGATGCATTGGGCAGGAAGAAAGAGGCAGAAACTTCTTTTGGCAGAGCTTCTCTGGGTGTAGGAGAAGTGGCAGGTATGATGTTCTACAATGACCAGCCGGCGGACATGCTTCTGTACCAGGGCTTGTCCCTCTATCGTCTGGACAGGAAGAGGGATGGAAACCGCATGATGTACCGCCTGATTGACTTTGGAGAAGAACATTTGAGAGATATAGTGAAATTAGATTATTTTGCCGTATCATTCCCGGACTTTATGATTTATGAGGAAGACTTTACCCTGAAAAATAAAGCCCATTGCAACTATGTCATGGGATTGGGCCATCTGGGACTGGGCCATAAAGAACAAGCGGCAGAATTTTTCAAAAAGACTTTGCAGGCAGATCCATTTCACTTGAATTGCAGAATATTGCTGGAGGAGATTTCAGAAAAGGAAACTTGAAAGAAGGGGTGGATTGTGTCAACCGTATGGATGGTGACTGAAAAATGTCATTGTTACGATGTGGAAAAAGTATATTTTTGCTTTTGAAATGTGAGGGAATAACTTAGTTATATGGAATGATATTGATACAGTTCACACGGGGCGATTGTTTGGGTAAATGATGAATGCAATGCTGCGTGTGAACTGTAAGTCGTTGAAAAGATTGTGATTGTAAAATGTAAATTGCACTCTTGTCATTCTGTATTTTATATGTTACACTATTTTAGCAAGTTTTTTATATGAGTATGTATAGTTTAGCCGGACAGAGCGACTGGCTTCTGAGAGAACCTGCAATGGGGATTTTCTGGAGAAGAGAAGTCGCGGATTGTGCACAGTTTGGTATATGTTTCCGTAGCTCAGATGGATAGAGCGACCGCCTCCTAAGAAAGTGTTAAAACACTCGCCCAAGAGGACAAGGAAAAAGGTAACAAGTAAAACTAAATATAGATTTTGTAACTGTCGCTATAGCTCAGCTGGATAGAGCGACCGCCTCCTAAGCGGTAGGTCGGAGGTTCAAATCCTCTTAGCGACGCTGAAAACATCGCCGAAAACATT
>CAJUSK010000006.1 GCA_910589075.1 uncultured Lachnospiraceae bacterium | reverse complement strand
TATGCCGCATTTTTTGCAGATCCGCTTCACTTCTCCGATCAGTTCCTGCTGGATTTCCTGTATTGTTTTCAGTTCTTCTTCCGATATATGGTACTCTTGCTTTTTTCCGGCAGCCATATCTCCCTCAACCTCTGTATCTGTATTTCTTCATTCTCTTTCTGCTTTTATTTCTTACCACTTCTGAGCACATCTGTGTCTGTCTATAATTACTTCTGATCATGCCTGTGTCTGTCTATAAACACTTCAACCGGTTCAAAAAAGTCGTCATAACATGCCCGGATCTTTTCATCCGGCCAGTCCCACCAGGCGATCTGATTTAAAAGTTCAATCTGCTCCGGCGTAAATCTGTATCGGATAATCCGTGCCGGTACACCCGCCACCACTGCATAATCCGGCACATCCTTTGTAATAACCGCACCTGCGCCGGCAATCACTCCGTTGCCTATGTTGGCCGAATTGGTTATAATCACATTTTTCCCCAGCCATACATCATTGCCCACCTTGATCCGCATAATCCTGCGCAGTTCTCCCCTGGGGCTGACTCCCGGGAAATATCCCGGATGCTCCTCTGTCCCCTCATCCCAATAGACAAAAGAATGGGTGGTAACAGAATCTGTCAGATGATTAACCACTGCATCTGCACCTACGGCAAAGCTGCAGAATGCCCCCACACTTTCCACCATGGGATGATTGCACAACGGGCCATAGCTGTATTTGCCACATCTTGTATGAAAATCCGTTTCCGTGGCTTTCTTCTCTTCTTTTGGAAAAATGTCCACAATATTTTCATCCGCAAATATCCCTTCCAGCGCCTGGCGCACCTCTTCGTGGATTTCCGGATTGGCATTTGTCAGCAGAATAATACAGTCTGAAACATCCCGGCCTGCAAAGTAATCCAGACTCTTTATTTCCCTGTTGAATTTTGACAGCCGGTTGTCTGCAATGTATTTCTCCCGAGTTCCAAAGCTCTCGTTCAGTATCTTTTTTGTCAGCGCCCCATACTCTCCGAACGGGTAGATAATATACTGTTTTACCCCCCCCGGACAAATGTGGCTTCTATGGCATTTCTGATTTTCTGATAATCTGTCATCTCTCTGTCCCACTCATGTTTTTCATCCCAGATATACTTCCGGTTCATTCAGGAACACATCCGTAATCCCCTGTTTCTCAAGCATATCCAGGTCCAGCCTGGCGCCGGTTGGTTTCTCCGGATACAGGTGCCCCGACAGATATGCACGCACCGTATAGCCCTTTAGCCGATCCGGCGACAGATCCATTCCCCTCCAGGAGGGGTGCAGCGCATCTGCTCCAAGCCCTTTTAATTTATACAGACAGTCCGAAACTCTGCCATCCAGCACTCCAATTTCAGCCAACGGATCCAGTTTTCTGACCCGCTCCAGTGACAGCGCATAAAAAGAGGAATATACCACCCATTGTTCTATCCCCTTTTTATGTACCAGTTCCACAATCTTCTCTTCCATACCCAAATACGGGCAGACACTGTTCTTCAATTCAATATTCAGCCTGATCCCTTCCCCCTGTTTTAACCGGGGCATCAGCAGATCAATCACCTCTTCTATGGTGGGAATTTCCTGTGCAGCGTTCTCACCTGCATAGATATGGAGTTTTTTTAATTCCTTTAAACAAGCATCTTTTACAAATCCGGTCCCTTCTGTTGTCCTGTCCAGCCGTTCGTCATGGATGACAACCATATGCCCGTCCTTTGTCAACTGAATGTCCAGCTCTATCCCTTCCAGGCCCTGTATTTCCATGGCCTTTTCAAATGCGAGAAGTGTATTTTCCGGATACCTCTGGCTGCATCCTCTGTGTGCCCATATTTTCACAGTTTTTCCTCTGCTTTCTTCCGATTTCTCTTTACGAACCGGCAACTGTCTCTGTGATAAACTCGTGGACATTTTTTCCGCATGTCCCTTCTGTATTTGCATTTATTTTTGCAAAAGCCCGCAGCTGCCTCTCACGGTCAAAGGAATGCCCTGTGATATTGTCATCCAGGAGATCTTTCAACGAATTAAACGCATTCTCGTTTAAACAGTATTGCACCCATTCTGATTCTTCCATAAAGCCCGGTTCATTTGCCACGAGATCAGCATAGTCAAAATCAATCTCTATCTCTTTAAATTCCTTTGTACTAAGATCTACATGATAAAGCCGTCTCTCCGGAGGATACCACAGCCGGCATTCCGCTTTGCCTGTCTGCTCTTTCGTAGAAACAAATACACCTTTTCCTCCTATATGGAAATATCCGTTTCCCCCCTGCTCTTTAAAAGTAAAATTCGCTTCCCATTCTTCCATTGTTCCACTGTCCGGATCAAGAGTCACATACATATTTCCCCAATAGGGAGAGAGTATTGCCTTTTTTGTTGTATCATCCCTGAAAATTACCATATTCCCAAACGGTCTTTCAGCACATTCAAAACCATATGGCTGCTTGACCGCCTTAAATCCTTTGGGTAATTCACTATATTCTCTGACCAGCCCTGTTCCGGGATTCCACCTGGTAACTGTCAATCCATTTAAGGGCATCAGCCATAAATCATCTCCATCGGGTATAATCCCCTGTGTGCCAAGATTACACTTTGTGTTACTGCAAACCCGTCTTGTCTCCAGCGTTTCAATATTCAAAAACAGAAATTGATTATCTACAGGAGAAGCAAAAATCAACTCATTCTTATATACTCCGGTACCGCCTGTCCACCGTTCCCCATTTACTTCTCTGATGTTAAAATCTCTTATTCCTTCTATATACGAAATCTTTTCTGTGTCTATCTCAAATCGAATAAAGTACGGATACATACATGGAAATAAAAAGATATATTTCTCGTTATACCAATAGTTCCAAAAAGCACTGCCCTGCGACATGCATGTTTTAAACTCTATTCTTTTTATTTCTTTATCTTTTATAATTAACAAATGCCTTGCATTTCCCGGAAACACGTATATCTGACCGCCAATTTCTGCAGTGTCCAAATAATATCCGCCCCCGGAATATCCAATGTCTAAATCCATGTAGAATTTATATTGATAGTCATTATTTTCTGAAATCCAGAGTTGATTATTTTTTGTCACCTGCCATTTGTCATTACCATCATAATGAAACGATAATGAAATTTTCTCTCCCCGCCAGTCATCTTTTCCCGGCAGAGTATTGATCAGATTATTAAAGATAAAAAGCGGCTTCCCAGCCACTCCGAACAATGATATAACGCTCGTCCCCGCATCCCCGATATACACATCCGAAAGCGCTATCGTACTCTCTATATCCGCCGTATCATCGTATATCCCGATCCCTTCCTCGACAAACTCCCTCTTTAACTCTTCAAACCACGGCTTATATACTGCCCGCATGGATGCGAAGGTCGATTCCAGCAGCGGATGGGGCCTCCATAACAGGCAGGCATCCTCACGCCCCTTAAACAGATCAAACACATACCGCATCTTCTTTAAGAATGCCTCCGTGTCCCCCAGCATCCCTCCCAGGCTCGTATTATAAAAATATACCTTTCTCCCTGCCATTTTCTCCGCCCACCCTTTCGGCGGCTCCGGCGGGTTCTGGCATTTATGGATCACGCTGTCAAACTTGGGCGACCCCAGTACCAGAAATTTCTCATCCGGTATCTTAGGGTCAAAAAACTGTCTGTATTTCTCCGCCTGGATTACAATATAATCCGCATGGTCATACGCCGGACATACTGCCTGTGATCCATTCATCCCGCCTGCCGTGGCATAATACGGGATATACACAAGGCACTCCGTATGCTCTTTCAGTTTCCACGAATAATACGCCGGGTCCACGCTGGTTACATAGTTCACATCATCATAAGGGTTATGGATGTACACCACATCCGGCTCCCTCTCCTCCATATGGTATGCGCTGTAATGGGTCACAGGCACATAGGAGGGCAGCTGATCCCCCTCGTAATGGCAGGCCCCAAACGACCCGTCCGGGTTTCTGTCATAGTAAGGGATTGGCACCACATAGGCATCACATAACGGATCCCCGTCTGCCGCACGCCATACGCTCTCCAGGGAGTCCCACATGGAAGCCTTGTAGGGCAGAAACACAATCTCATACCGCAGACCGATGTCGTTCCGCACGCTGTTTTCCACACGGATCAGGGACTTCTTCAGCCGTTTGCAGCCTGCGCCTGCATGCGCCTCCCCGCCGGCTGCCAGTTCCTCATATACCTGGTACAGGGTTTCGCAGTATTCCTCCAAAAGGCCCACCGCCTGGCTGCCTTCCCCTTCTGTCTTCTCAATCAGGCCCCCCAGTTCCACGGCCCCTTCCTGGCACTGTGCCAGAAGGCTCATGGCCGCCCCCGTCTTCCCGGCTTTTATGCAGCCCCGGATTTCTTCATGGGCCTGTGCAAGGAGCTTTAAGAAGGCTTCCGCCTGTCCTTTCTGCGCTTTTCTCATACCGCTTCCATTCCCCTTTTGGTTCAGTCGTTTTCTTCCCTTTTACTATCGTTCTTGTTTATGCGACCTGTTTCATCCGGCCGCAATCCTTTGTTTGCATTCTTCCGGCTGTCACTTCCGGGCGCTCTGACATTGTGATATGAACCTGTTCCTGTTCAATCATTATTCTGAATAATAAGGCATATTGGTCACCCGCTCCCCGCGGATGATGCGGGATTCCCCGCTTCGCTCCCCGCTACGTCATACGGCTTTCATTCCCGTAAGCTGCATGTTCACAGGGTCCTGGCATACCCAATCCGCACCGGCCCACCGGCCTGACGCCTCCCAATGCCGTCTGTTTTTTTCTATATCAGGAACATGCCGCCCGGTCCTTCCGACATACCGCTTAGGTATCCCTTCCGGTAAAACCCCGTTTCAGACCCGCTGTTTATCCGGGCTGCTGTTCTTATGACCTTACTGTTATGCCAGGGCAAACCCCGGCTGATCTGCCAATGGCCTGGCGCCGCTTTCACTGCGACCCGCCGGTCAATGTTTCCTGTCCGCCTCCAGCCCGCGCTTTAACACATTTCCCGCGCTGTTGGCCTTCTCATCACTGCGCTGCCCGCATACCCCGCAGATAAACAGCCCTTCCCGCCGCTCTCCTCTGCCGCCACACCGACTACACGTTGCAGAAATACCCATGCCGGAAACATACATCATATCCACGCCGCGCTCACGGCATTTAAATTCCAGACGCTTTCTCACATAGCCCCTCTCCCAAAGCGCCATACGATGGTTCAGACATCTGTTTTTTCCATCCACGGTTGCCTGTAAGGGCTCCATCATATATACCTTCCCCGGATTTTCTTCTGTCAGAAAACGGTTCAGTTCCCGGTTGATATATCCGTGCAGTTCTTCCTGCATCCTTCTCTTTTTCGCCTGGTATTTTTTCCGGCCCGGATTATTTCCACCATCCCGGCTATGCCTGATGGTCTGTTCCCTGATCCAGTCCGCATACACTCCATGTATTTCTCCCAGTTTTTCTCCATACCGCCTGCCACTGTCCGTTGTCAGCATAATACGCATCCCCAGAGAAATACCTATCTCCTTTTTGGAACCGCCGAAAACTCCTGGTGCCGTCTCCACCGCCGCCAGGATCTCCAGTCTTCCTTCTTTGGGAAAAAGACAGATACGCAACTGACTGTTATAACGGCTGTTATCAGTCAAAGGGACAAACACACGCTTTCTTTTTTCTTTTGTGGAAATGTAAATTCCATGATCCCCATACCGATACGCCCGTTCCGAAGCCGGGAAGGCTTCAATAGCTCCCGCCTGTATCCGTCTTATATGATATTTTCTTACCTGACGCCGCAAGTACTGATCCAGCTTTCCGGTATCTACCTGTCCGGCCAGCCTTGCATACACCGCCTGCAATTCCTTTGGCAGTGATACCACTTCTCCTTCCAAAAGAGCCGCAAAAGCATTCCAGGTCTTCAACACAAAGCGCAGATAATGCTTTTCCACTTCCTCCAGGGTATTATTTCGCCCTACCAGCTTTGCCACCTTTATTCTCACTGCTGACCAACCGGCCTTAATGTCCCCCAGCGCCTCAAATATGGAAAGATAAAAATACACTGATGGCAGATCCAACTCCATCCGCAGACCACTCTGTGTCATTTCATTTTGCACCGCATAGCCTGGATATAATTTGGAAAGGCTGCCAATGCCGCCAAAACGAGCATATACATATTCCTTTACCTTGCGGCAATCTGCAGCCACTGCCAGCAGCTTTTTCATATCTTCCGCTGAAATCCGGCCGCTACTGTACTGACGCACCGTCCTGTACAGCGGCTCTGTTGCAAAAACCGGCTGTTTTCCCATATTCTTTTCCATTCTGAAAAACCACACCGACAGTATCCGGTTTTCACAGATTGTTATAATCAGCGAAAAAACATCTGCAAGCAGCCTGATTGTATGCTGCTTCTTTCCACACTGAAAAATATCAGGAAAAACCGGTTTGGGTATTTCCTGATTTCACAGTACTTCAGGCAAACTATTTTATACAGATCTCACCATGGCAATGAAGCCGGCGCCCAAAACTCACTTCAGAAAAAGACGGCAGAAGAACGGATATATTTCACCAGTAACTGATTTGACCCCTAATCCAATACATCCATATCATCAGACTGACAAAATAAAACCTCTTTGTATAAAGCAACCTCTTTCTCAAAAGCAGGCAGGAATATGGGATTTTTTACTGTAGAAATACAAAACAAAGCAATATTTCCACCACGATATTTCGAACTCTTTCTTGACCCATTTTCTGACCCCGAAACAAACGAAAAACACCCGGTACAAACCTCTAAACACCTTGAAAAGCGGCCAATTACCGGGAACTCCTTAAAATTCCATTGACAAACAATGCCCCCATCTGTATAATTGATGGTGCATAGCCAACTGACGATGATTTACAGGTTATGTAAGCCAAAATATATGAACAAAAGAGTATGCGTTTTGCAAACTTTTTATTGTCATGAACAAAAAAATTCGCAGATTATAACAATCTGCGAATTTTTTATCTCCGCTGACAATGAAAAGCGTACTTTGCGAACTTCTTATTGTTTACTCTATTCAAATTTTCTCTACCGGCTCTCTGCCATGCCCTTTAAAGTTCCTGTCTCAAAAAAATCCGGCAACTGATCCGATACATCCCATAGATCCAGACAAGTACAATAACAGGCAGATACCATGCATGAAGAAAGCTCCCTGCCACCTCCATTCCCTGAGCACTGTATATCTGATATACCCCAAAGATAAACGCAAGGGGAATCACAACCAATACCAATATCATACGGCTTCTTTCAGCGCCAAATTGAAATGCAACGGGGATCGTCATCCCTCCATACACCATAGAACCCATCCATGCCATAAAAGCCGTATACATCAATCCGGTAATCCCCTCCCCATCCAAAGCAATCTGTCCGGTAAGCAACCCACCGATAGTACCGATCAGCAAACCAGCTATACTTCCGGCCCCACAGAAAACCGCCGATACAATAAATTTCCCTCTGACCAGATCCTTTCCCGCCACAGGCATAATCATGGCATACCGCGCCCATCGGGACTGTTCATCAAATGAAAAAGTCGTTACAACCATCATACTGCACATGGCGGCACATATAAACATATATTCCGTTACACCGGATGTGGGAATAAACGCCACTGCAAAAATCACAAGCAACAGCAGCATATAGCGCACATTGTGTCCAATATTATATAAATCTTTTAAAACAAGGCTTTTCATCCGATCTGCTCCCCTTTCACATACAACAACAGAATATCGTCCAGCGTAGCATCGTCTACCACCGCCGTTTTATATTTTTTTCTGGCTTTCTCTTTATCGCCTACCAGGATATTCCACTGATACGCATCCTTACGGCAGGCAAGTATTTCTTCCTGATCAATTTGGTCATACAATGCGGCGCCGCAACGGATAATGCCATATTGATAGCGCAGTTCATCTTTGCTTCTGGAAAACAGGACTTTCCCCTGATGGATACATGTGATATAATCCGCCACCTTTTCCAGATCCGTTGTAATGTGGGAGGACATTAAAATGGAATGGTTTTCATCCTGCACAAAATCCAGAAAAATATCCAGAATATCATCCCGCATCACTGGGTCAAGGCCACTCGTGGCTTCATCCAGGATCAACAGTCTCGGCCTGTGAGAAAGTGCCACAGCTATACAGAGCTTCATTTTGGTCCCTTTTGACAACGTTTTTATCTCCTTTTTGGGAGAAATCTGAAAACGCTTCAAATACTCTCCATACAGCGCATCATCCCACTGCCTGTATGCCTCCGCAGAGATTCTGCCAACTTTTGCAGGCGTCAGCGTTTCATAAAAGTTGATGTCATCAAATACCACTCCAATATCCTCTTTCAACGCTTTCCCGGACTCCAGCTCCTGCCCCCAGAAAGTGACCCGGCCGGCATCTTTTTTGATCAGATTCAGAATTGCGTTGATTGTCGTACTTTTACCGGCCCCGTTTTCTCCAATCAGCCCCATAATCGCCCCACTGGGAAGGGAAAAAGAAACATGGTCCAGTTTAAAACCAGCATATTCTTTTGTCAGATCTTCCACCTGTAAAATCGTGTCCACAGCTACTCCTCCTCCTGATAAAACATAGTCAAAAGCTCGATCAGTTTTTCCAGTGTAATCCCGCTCATCCGCCCTATATCAGCGGCCTGCTCCAGATGCTCCTCTGCCCGCCGCTGCTGTTCTTCCTGGTAAAAGTCCTTATTCTGCGCAGAGACAAAGCTCCCCCGGCCGATGGTCGTTTCTATAAAGCCATCCCGCTGCAGATCCTCATATGCCTTCTGCACTGTGATCACACTTACATGAATGGATTTCGCCAGTGACCGCATGGATGGTATGGGATCTCCTGTCTGCAATTCACCGCTCATAATCATTGCCTTTATCTGATGAGTAATCTGTTCGTAAATTGGCTTGCTCGTATTACTGCTTATTATAATTTCCATCTGATCCCGCCCTTGCCATATAATGTACTTATCGTATAAGTACATTATACTCAAACAGAACAAGTCTGTCAACAAGAAATTACATTGCCAAAACGATCAGCAAATCCAGTGTACTGACACATTTACTTTCAGCCAAATGACGCAGAATGAATTTTCAGTCTGCAAGGCGGTGGAGGAAAGCAAACCGGGAAGATTGCAGTAAATGAAAACACACACAATACAATCACTAAGACGCATACCCACACGCCCCTCAAAGCTGTGGACTTCGGCTTTCGCACAAAAAGAAAGGACAAGCCTATAATGCCAGTATTCAGAGTAGAAAAAGTCAAAGATTATACAATCATGCCAAACACCCACTTACGCAACCGCCAGTTATCCCTGCGGGCAAAAGGATTACTCTGTCAAATGCTCTCATTGCCCCCGGAATGGAATTTTACCCTGCAAGGGTTAGCTTATCAACAAAGAGGGCTTAGACGCTATTACAACGATTATACACGAACTGGAGCAGGCAGGATATATTACCCGCAACAGAATACGCAATGAAAGTCTAAGACACACAGTTTTGAGGAAAATTCAATAAAATTTGTTGATAAGCTAATACTAAATACCGTATAATAAAATCATTAATCGAAAGGAAGTGATACTATGGCACCTGCAGAACAGGCAATTAGAAATCAAGAAATCCGAAAAACTGAATATTCAGAAAAAGCCGCCATAGGCGCATTATATGATGAACTCTCCAAGGGAATAGAAAGTCTGAAAAAAGGCGATGTTTATACGATTGATGAAGCATGGGAGGAAATTGACAAAATATAATGCCGGATAAACCAAAGAAATATAAAATTGTAATATCCAAGGACGCTCTTTGGGATATCAAGTCAACAAAAAAGTATATTCTCGACACCTTCAAATATCGGGAATATGCGGAAAACTTTTCAAAGAAGATAAAGAAGGCAATCAAGGAACTTGATTCTTTTCCCAAAGGCTATGAAGCTACAGGATATGTAATTGAGGGATTGAATATTTATTTCAAGCCTTACAGTACATATTTAAGCTTCTTTGTTGTGGAGGATTCCACCATTACGGTAATCCGGGTCTTGAAAGACCGCATGTATTGGCAGTCTATTATCAAAAAGATGCAGAAAATCAACAGATAAATTTACTTCAATCCTCCCGTTTCGGCGAAGCGATGCGGTGGCATCGTTGACCGACAACAACGCAGCTGATGGAAATTCAGGCAAGTCATTTGGCGAAATGTAAATGACTCAGTACACCAGGCTGCCGGAATGGGACAATCCAAAACACATTTCCCGAATTCCCATCAACATAAAAACAGAGCGCACAGACTGGTTTTCCAGTTCCATACGCCCTGATAACATTTCTCTATTTGATTCATTACAATAAAAAATCCATTCTTTCTTTTAATGTCATTGACTGGTAAGTACCGGCCTCGTAATCCTGATACTGTTCCACTGCCTTTAAATATTCATCATGGGATGTAATCCTGTCATATGCCATAATGCTCTTCCTCTGTCTTCATTTCAAAAAAGTCGAAATCTGCCGTATGCTTGTGCATCATCCTGTCGCCACAGGTAATGCCGACAAAAGTTCCTGTAAATTCTCCATATTCCGAATATTCATCCGATAGTTTACTGCTATCAAATACCGGACCAATATCCATATAATCTTCTCCATCCAACGACCAGGAAAACTGTACATCCCGGCCACAGATACCCACACGCAGATACAGATCCTTTCCGTCTTCCACCGGAACCCGGTTGCCCTGCATAAGGTGATGTTCTCTCTTTGTTCCATTATCCAGTTCCAGGACGCCGATAGCACTGCGCCCAAGGGTTTCACTGTAATATTTGTACAGATACAGGAAATTCATATTGTCATAATACAGGATCAATCCCGCGGTATGCTGGTAAGTGAGCGGTGTAAAGTCCATTTTCGTAGTCGCTGTCATATGCAGACTGGTCAGCTTACGTGCCAGAAGACTGACTTTATGCAGGGAACTGCCGGACTCCTGGCCACGGAGTCTGGCCCACCCCGGTCTGGAGACCAGATCCACAAATGTTCCGGGATCAATACGTGGTGCATAATATCCAATCTGCAGCTTTTGAGAATCAAAATCATCGTATGTGGGTAAGGGTTTTACCAAACATGCAGGAAGCTGACTCGGCTGTACGAATTCTTCCACAAGATTGCTGTCGCCTATGGTGCGAAGCCACCCGTCTTCCGTCCAGCGCATCCTCTGCATGGCCGTCTCCCGTCCCAATGTACAGCGCAGTTCCGGCACAAACGGCCGTGCAACATGGAATACCATCCATGTTTCTCCATTTGGCAGATCCACATAGCTTCCATGTCCGGCCTTCTGTAATTTTACATCCGGATTATAGTAACGGGTTTTCAGATGATCCCAATCCGCGCGCTCATTGGCAACGGTGGGATTAGAAGTGAGAATGGGATTACAGGGATCAGGCTCGTAAGGCCCCATAATATTTCTGGCACGTCCCATTGTAACACAGTGATAATATCCCGTTCCGCCCTCTGCACACATCACATAATAATATTCCCCGCGCTTTGTCAGATGCGGCGCTTCAATACAACCCCTGTCAGTACCGCCGCGCCAGATCCGTTTCGGCATCCCCACCATCTGCTTTGTTTTCGGATCATATTCCATAATGCTGATGGGCCCTGGTTTTTCATAGGCAAGCCGTGTCTCCCACTCCAGCGCCACAACATATTTTTTCCCATCATCGTCATGGAACATAGAGGCATCAAACCCCATGGAATGCAGATACACCGGCTCGCTCCAGGGGCCTTTGGGGTCCTGCGCCGTAATCAGGTAATTATCCACATCAAAATATCTTGCATTCATGGAATTCATAACGCCATACACCAGGTAAAACAGATCATCCGCTTCACAATAGGTCAGACAGGGCGCCCAGATACCCTTTGCTGAAGGCAGTTTTTTCAAATCCGGCTCTTCTGCATTGGTCAGGGCATGCGAAAACAGTTCCCAGTGTTTCATATCTTTTGAATGGTAAATGGGAAGACCCGGAAACCATTCATTGGACGATACTACAACATAAATGTCATCACCCTTCCTGCACATGCAGGGATCCGGATGAAATCCCGGAAAAATGGGATTCTGTATCATTTCGTTCATCATCTTTTCCTCCTTTACTTATCCTGTAAATGGTCTTTATTAAATCAGCTACTTTTTACATACCGCAAAATCAAACGTACTCCCATTGCTCCACCCATGATATGTAAAGAACACAAACCGCTTATCGGTTGTCTTTTCCAATCCGGCTTCATACTGCCACCATTTTTCATCCGCAAAATGCTGGATAAAGACGGCGCGTCCCATTCCATACGCATTCAATATATCTACCGGTACATAAACCACTACCTCGCCCCGACCGTCTCTGCTGATACAGTACACCTCTGAAAGCGGCTCCCCACGGGTTTCCCCCAGATCCTGCCACACATTCCGCCCGGTGGTAATCTCCAGATCATTGCCCTCTGCCTGATCAAGACAGGTAAAGACAATGCCGTCAAATTCCTGCCGTTCAAAACGGCTGCACACCATCTCCCCTTCCTCAAACCCGGCATATGAATTGATATACAGCCCGTCCTGCCAGATTTCAAAATCCTGCAGCCCGTTCCTGCCATAATCATGGGCAAATGCCTTCTCATAGTCTTCTTTGCTCTGCCAGGAAATCAACATCGCTTTCAGCCCCCAGGTTCCGGCATACTCTTTCAGAAAAGCCACCATATCGGCATTTGTTTCCTCCAACCCCGTCAGATCCTGGTTCAGACAGTCATCAATGCGCACATTCATGGGATGCTCCTGCAAAAACGTCTCAAAACTGCCCGGCTCATAGATTTCACTGAGCAGATTATCTTCCCGGCCATCCAGATACGAAGAGCCCGTTACCCCCTTCTCCATATACTGCAATGCAATATCATAAATCTCATACCCCGCCAGCCTGGAAAAGTATGCCCTTCCGTCGTCCATAATCTGTCCATGCTGAAAATCATCCCGCCCTTTTGATGTCCGCTCTTCTCCGCTGATATGGACCCGGAAGCTCTCCCCGCCGTCCTCTGCATGCACCACAGCCAGCACATAGCCGTTGGCATCCGACTGGAAAGAAAAAGCATTCCAGTCCTCACACACTTCTATCTTCTCGATCTGTGGTGTGAAACCATATTTTTCTTCTATATAATCTATCACGTTTTCCCTGCCCGTTTCTTCCATTTCCCTTCGGTGCTGTTTTTCCTCCCTGGAATAACCACAGGCACACAGGAATACAGAGCCCCATAAAAACAGAACCGTCAAAAACAAAAGCCTGAACATACATGATTTTTTCAATCCCCTGTTCCGAATCGTTTCAGTCATTTCTGTCCATCGAAAATTGCCCTTATTCATCTTCTTCATCATATACATAGTCCTTGAAATAGTCTGTTTCATCCTGGTTATCCAGCCATAACTCAAACCACCCCAAAAAGTCTTGCCGCTCACAACAGGGTTGTACGCCCACATCAGTAAAGTTCCAGACTTCACCCCGGCATTTCCCGGTTACAATCAAACGATAGCTCATGCAACACCCCAGATGAATCAATTCAATATTTCCCCGATACACCTGGTTTTTCATTTCAGCCTCGATTGTATGTAAATCCCTTTCGTCGTCTTCCCAAATCCAGAATTTATCAAGCATAAAGGGGGCAGACAGTTCCTGGCATGGGCTGCTTTCCAGCGCATTCAGCCGACAGCCTTCAAACATATGCGCACAGCCATTTCCAATAGATTTCAAAAATAAACGGTATGATTGCGGCAATTTGATTTTATGTCGGTCTTCAAACGCCATGATTGTTTCTTCCGAAAGACATCCGCCCATCTCAAGACGAAGTGCATCAGTCTTCTCCTGAATCCGTTTTATCACAGTTTCATAATCCCCCGACTCGTAAACGGGCATATCCATTCCTCCTTATCATTGGAATTATATTAAAATTCTTCATCACCATTGCCAAATCGTTCTCGTATATTAAAATACCACAATCACATGTATATTTCTATCAAATTTCTGTTAAATTTCTTCCTCTCCGCTTCGCGTTTCCCTGTTATCTGTTCTCCCATGAACAAAAGTGCGCTTCGCACACTCTCGCGTCCAAATTATCCGAAAAGCGCAGCTTTTGTTCCGCGCGCGAAGCTGCGCATCCCTTTTGTTTCATAGGACGTACTTTCCTATGAAAGAACAAAAGTGCGCTTCGCACACTCTCGCGTCCAGATTTTCCGAAAAGCGCAGCTTTTGTTCCGCGCGCGAAGCTGCGCATCCCTTTTGTTTCATAGGACGTACTTTCCTATGAAAGAACAAAAGTGCGCTTCGCACACTCTCGCGTCCAAATTATCCGAAAAGCGCAGCTTTTGTTCCGCGCGCGAAGCTGCGCATCCCTTTTGTTTCATAGGACGTACTTTCCTATGAAACAACAAAACAGCGGAGGCCATCTGCCTCCGCCAGTTCATTCACAGACAATCCAACGTCTGCCTGGAGTGCTTTCTGTTGTCGATCCTTTCACAGCCTGCTATTTCAGCCGCTTCCCATACACTCCGTCTTCTTTCACAAATCCTGTCTTTTTCAGGTATTCCTCATGCTCCGCAGGCACATCAGGGAATGAAATACGCTCAATCCCCCTCCCGCCCAGTTCCGCATACAGGTATTCTCCCACTGAGCAGTCCCGATACTGAGGCGTGGCATAATCCAGAAAAATCTCAAAATTTCCGTCCTGATGATCCCTTCCCAGCAGAATTCCTGCCGGAACCGTATCATGCACAACCATATAGGCCGCATTCATCCCGGACTTTTCAAAGGCCAATCCCGGAAAACACTTCTGAATGTCCTCTCCATAGTACTTGAGAAAATACGCAAGGGAAGCGCTGCCCGGCTCCTCGGTTATGACCGCATACCTTCTGGGTGATTTGATAATCTTATACAGATAATACATATTGATCCCCACCAGAGCCAGATTCATTAACGCTGTGGGGTATGAGCGGATAATTACCGCATACACTGCAAAGATCAACGCCCCTATGGAATCCACAATCCGCAATTTGATCACGGAGGTCATCAGAAAAGATACCAGTACCAGCAGTGAAGCAAAATACCCCACCAGTTCCACAATCATTTGTGTATCCATTTTGATCATACTCCTTTCGCCAGACGGCTGGTTCCCAGCCTGTCCGCACCGAGACGGATAAACTCTTCTGCGTCTTCAAACGAACCAATGCCGCCTGCAGCCTTTATCCTGACCTCTTTTCCCACAAATTCTTTCATCAGGGAAATATCTGCAAAGGTAGCGCCCCCTGCGGAAAACCCAGTGGAAGTTTTTATAAATTCCGCCCCCGATTCTGTGACAACTTCACACATTTTCTTCTTTTCATCTTCTGTCAGCAGACAGGTTTCAATAATCACCTTCAAAATCTTCCCTTCGCATGCCTCATGCACCTGACGGATCTCATCCAGTACTTCCGCATAACGTCCGTCTTTCACATATCCGATATTGATAACCATATCCACTTCTGAAGCGCCGTTCGCCACAGCATCCCTGGCTTCAAACACCTTCGCTGCCGTCGTACTGTAACCATTGGGAAAACCGATCACCGTGCAGATGGGCAGTTTTCCTTCCACATAGTCCGCTGCCTGCTTCACATAAGCCGCAGGAATACAGGCCGAAGCCGCTTCACACCGGATTCCTTCATCTAAAATGGTACGAATCTCCTCCCGTGTGGCCGTCTGCGCCAGCAATGTATGATCTACCTTCTTTAAAATATCTTTCTTCTCCATGATCCCCTTACTCCTGTTCCGCCTTCTCTACACCAGCTTCTCCAAAACAGACTTTCCAATCGTCCCTTTTGGCATTTCCGGGCCAAAATTATCCACAATCGTAGCACCGATCACCGCAAAATTCTCACTCTCTTCCAGCGCACCGCCGCCCTGGAACGATGGTGAATACGCCAGAAACGGAGTCTTCTCTCTTGTATGATCCGTTCCCGTATGTGTGGGATCATTTCCATGGTCCGCAGTCAGAATCAACAGATCATCCTCCCGCAGCAGCGCAAGCAGCTCTCCCAGTTTCTCATCAAACCGTTCCAGTTCACCCGCATAGCCTTCCACATCTCTGCGGTGGCCCCACAACGCATCAAAATCCACCAGGTTCACATAGCACAGACCTGTAAAGTCCCTGCCTGCAATCTCCATTGTCTGCTCCATGCCATGCACCGAACTCTTTGACTTATTTGATTCGGTCAGACCTTCCCCGTCGAAAATATCAAATATCTTTCCGACAGAAATCACATCCAGCCCTGCGTCCTTTAACACATTGAGCGCTGTCTGTCCATATGGCTTCAGCGCATAATCATGCCGGTTACTGGTACGCTGAAATTCTCCTTTTTTCCTTCCAATGTAAGGTCGGGCAATGACCCGCCCCACCTTCCACTCATCCTTCATCGTAATCTCTCTGGCAATCTCGCAGCAGCGATACAACTCTTCCAGGCCAAACGTCTCCTCATTGCCACAAATCTGCAGCACTGAATCTGCCGATGTATAAACAATCATATGCCCTGTGGCAATCTCTTCTTCTGCCAGTTCGTCCAAAATCTCTGTCCCGCTTGCACTCTTATTTCCAATAATCGTCCGTCCCGTCCTTGCAGAAAGTTCCTCCAGCAATTCCTGGGGAAATCCTGTTTCCGTAAACGTCTGAAACGGCTTTGTAATATGAAGCCCCATCATTTCCCAATGCCCGGTCATAGTATCCTTGCCTGTACTGGCCTCCCGCAGCTTCCCATAATAAGCCAACGGCTTCTTTGCCGGTTCTGTCCCTGCCAGTTCATGCAGATTCGCCATGCCCAGCCTTTGCAGATTGGGAATCTTCAGAGAAGAAGCGGACTGTGCAATATGCCCCAGCGTGTCCGTTCCCGCATCACCGTAAGCCGCCGCATCCTCCAGCGCACCCACGCCCAGCGAATCAATCACGATTGTAAATATCCGTTTAAATCTGCTCATTTTTTTACCTCTTACCCTTCACGTACGGCACCCCATCCGCCTTAGGCGCCACAGATTTGCCGATAAACAAAATTAAAATGATAATTGTCAGCACATAGGGCAACATTGCCAGAATTTCTGTGGGAACAGCCAGTGCCCCACCGCCCAGAACTACCGTCAGAGCCTGTGAGAAACCAAAGATCAGACATGCCTTATATGCGCCCAAAGGTTTCCACTTACCAAATATCACCGCTGCCAGCGCGATAAAGCCCTGACCGGCAATAGAAGTCTGGGTAAACTGCGCCACAATCCCCAGTGTCACCGTTGCGCCGCCGATACCTGCCAGTATGCCCGACAAAATCACACAGGCATAACGGGTTTTATACACATTGATACCCAGTGTATCCGCAGCAGCAGGATTTTCGCCCACTGCCAGCACCCGCAGTCCCCATTTTGTGCGATACAGCACAAACCACATCGCCACCGCAAACAAAAGCGCCACCAGTACCATCACATCCACATTCAGATTGGCCATCATCCCTTCCACACCGCTGCCCATCATCTTGGGCAGCTTGTTTTCCACCGGATAGGACATGGTCGCCCCGTCGAATGCCTGCCGACAGAAAAAGACTGCCAGAGCCGGCCCCAGAAGATTGATGGCCACACCGCTGATGGTCTGATCTGCCTGGCATGAAATCGCTGCCACGGCATGGAGCAGAGCCAGAATCCCCCCTGCTGCCGCTGCACACAGAACACCGACCCACGGATTTCCACTGTAATACCCCGCCGCCGCGCCGGCAAAGGCGCCAAAAGTCATCATGCCCTCGATACCGATATTGACAACCCCCGACCGCTCGGACAGTACACCGCCCAACGCACCAAATACCATAGGCGTGGAATACAACAGCGTTACCCCCAACAGCAATGTAATTGTATTCATCATGATTTAGCACCTCTTTTCCACATTTTCTCAACCAGTACAGGAACCATATCCTTCAATGCAATCAGAAATACAATCGTACCGATCAGTATGTTAATAATTTCCGAAGGCGCACCCACCATATACTGAATGGACTGTCCGCCATACAATAACCCACCAAACAACAAGCCTGCAAAGATACATCCCACAGGAGAACCGCCCGCAATAAACGCAACCGACAAACCGTTCAGACCGTTGGATTCAAAGGCTGAAAGCTGAGAAATCCCGTGGGGATTATTTCCTGCAATGGAGATGGCCGCTGCGATTCCAGACAGAGCGCCTGCAATCAGCATCGTCTGCACCATATTTTTCCCCACGTTGATCCCTGCAAACTCCGCCGCATCCCGGTTGCTCCCCACGGCCCGCAGTTCATATCCCTTCGTGGTTTTATAGAGCAGGAAGGAGACTGCAAAAGTCAGCCCAATGGCAATCAGGATTCCCGCATTGGCATCCGTACGCAGAATGTCTCCTATGATGGGATGATTCCGCACAAAATCTGCCGCCGCTTCTGTCGTCTTCCAGTTGGTAAAGAAGGAGATAAACCCTGATTCATGAATGGCATAAGTCCCATCCGAATCCGGCTTATGAAAACGATCAATATTACATACAAAATTGGACAGATACAATGCAATCCAGTTTAACATAATGCCGATGATTACTTCATTGATATGATATTTCGCCTTCAGCCATCCGGAAATTCCGCCATAGAGCGCACCTGCTGCCGCACCCACAAGCAATACCAGCGGAATTTCAATGATCGCAGGAAAATCACACACAATCCCGACAATATTGGCTGCCACCGCGCCTACAATGAACTGTCCTTCCGCGCCGATATTAAACAGCCCCATTTTATAAGCAAATGCCACACTGACACCCGTCAGAATAATGGGCGTACTTTTGATGATCACATTGGATATATACTTGGGCCTTCCGAAAATACCGGAAAGCAGCGCCCCAAAGGCTTCAAACGGATGATAACCCGAAGCTGCCAGAATCACCGTTGCCACAACAAAACCGAAGAATATGGCAAGCAGAGTGGCGGCCATTGGTTTCTTTAGTATTTTAACTGTTTTTTCCATCTAATGTCCCTCCTGCCATAATCAGTCCGATGGTCTTTTCATCCACCTCTCCCTGTTCAAACGTACACCGGATGGAACCGGCATAAATAACCCCGATGGTGTCGGAAACATTCATCACCTCATCCAGTTCCAGCGAAATCAGAAGCACTGCCTTGCCCTTATCCCGCTCCCGCACAAGCATCTTATGGACATATTCAATCGCACCCACATCCAGGCCGCGGGTAGGCTGAACCGCAATCAGCAGATCCGGATTGTTGGCAATCTCCCGACCGATAATGACCTTCTGCTGATTACCACCGGAAAGTCCTCTGATAGCCAACTCTTCACAGGAATCCGGCCGGACATCGTAATCTTTTAATAAACCTGACGCAAACTTTCGGATTTCCTTCCTGTCCAGAATATGTTTGCGGGAAAAAGGTTCCTTCATATACGTATCCAGCACAGCATTATCTTCCACAGAAAAATCCAGCACCAGGCCGCGTTTCTGCCGGTCTTCATGGATGGTGGAAATCCCCGCGTCCATAGTCTCCCGTGTCGTCCGGTTCTCAATGTTTTTGCCATTGATTTTAATGCTGCCGCTCTCCACCCGAATCAGATTGGTAATGGCCTCCACCAGCTCCTTCTGTCCGTTCCCGTCGATGCCGGCAATTCCGAAAATCTCTCCCCTCCGGACTTTCAGCGACATATCTTTCAGGACATAAACGCCCCGGCTGTCCCTGGCTGTCAGCTTATCTACCTCAAACACCACATCACCCGGCTGCGCCTTTTCCTTGTCCACCACCAGCTTCACCCGATGGCCCACCATCATATCCGCCAGTTCCTCCTGTGTGACCTTTCCCACATCCACCGTATCAATATAGGATCCCCTGCGGATAATGGTACAATAATCCGCAGACGCCTTAATCTCTTTCAGCTTATGGGTAATGATAATAATGGTTTTACCATCTTCCACCAGCTTATGCATAATTGCGATCAGATCATTGATTTCCTGCGGCGTCAACACCGCTGTGGGCTCATCCAGGATCAGAATATCCACGCCCCGGTACAAAGCCTTTAAGATTTCCACTCTCTGCTGCATACCTACGGATATATCTGAAATATAAGCATCCGGATCCACTTCCAGCCCATACTTTCTGACAATCTCCATAACCTCCGACCGGGCCCGCTTCAAATCCACCACCCCGCCTGTTTTTGTGGTTTCGTGCCCCAGAATAATATTCTGCGTTACGGTAAACGTATCCACCAGCATAAAATGCTGATGCACCATACCGATTCCATGAGAAATAGCCACATTGGGATTTCTCATCTCCACTTTTTCCCCGTATAAGTAAATCTCCCCTTCATTTGCCTGATACAGCCCATAAAGAATATTCATCAGTGTTGTCTTACCAGCGCCGTTTTCCCCCAGAACCGCGTGGATGGACCCTTTTTTTACGTCCAGCTGCACCTGATTCAGTGCGGTATAAGAGCCGAACCGGATCGTAATATCGTGCATCTGCACCGCATACTCTTTTTTTATTTCCATCTTCCTTCTCTCCTGTTTTTACAGACCTTCCAGAAATGCCTGATACGTTTCCTCCGACGACGGCGGAACCAGTTCACCCTGAATGATCATCTCCTGTATTTCCATTGCCTTTTCATAGACCTCCGGATCCATCAGCGGATTTTCGGCCGGTATCCCCACACACCCTTCCTTTAATCCATAGCTGTAAGTCTGCCCGCCGATTTCCTCACCTCCCATCGCCATGGTAGACACCAGGTCCACCGCAATATCCACATTTTTCATCCCTGAAGTCAGCACATTGTCCGGTGCAAGGTAAGACTGATCCGTATCCACACCGATCACATATTTCCCGTTCTCCTTTGCCGACTCGATGACACCGTATCCTGCACCACCTGCGGAATGGAAAATAATATCACATCCGTTGGAATACATTTTATTGGCAATGGCCTTTGCTTTCGCCGCATCGGAATAGCTCTCCGTAAACTGCGACTGCACCTCGATCTCCCTTCCCCGGACATGGGCCGCATAAGCCACACCGCCAATATAGCCATACTGGAACTGGTCATTCAGAAAGCTCTTCATGGGCCCCACATACCCCACCTTGTCCGTCTGGGTCGTCATGCCTGCAATATAGCCTACCAGAAAAGATGATTCCTGTGCCCGGAACACCACCCCCGTAACATTGTGGGGACTCTCGTCAAATCCAAAATCCACAATGGCAAAATTAATATCGGGATTCATTTTCGCAATGGTCAGCATAGGGTCTGCCAGCGAATATCCCAGTGCCCACACCAGATCAGAATAGGTGTCTGTCGCCCTGTCGATATTCGTCAGATAATCCGAAGCCTGCTTGGACTCCAGTACCCGCACGTCCGCACCCGAATGTTCCCCGAACCGCTGCAAACCTTCCCATGACAACTGATTAAAAGACTGGTCATTGATTCCGCCAGTACCCGCCACCATGGACACCCGGTAAACCGACTCATCCTCTTTGGCCACACCGCAGCCTGCCAGCAAACAAGCTGACAGAACCGCCGGTATGATCTTTTTCCATTTTTTCATTTGCCCACCCGCTTTCTTCTCTATGCAATCTCCAGTGCGATTTTCATCATATCCGTAAAGCCCGTCTGACGGTCCTCGATGGACAGGGATTCCCCTCTGAACGGTGCGTCTGAAATGGTCAGCATACACAGCGCCCGTTTTCCGGCTCTGGCCGCATTCATGTACAGCGCCGCCGCCTCCATCTCCGCAGCCAGTATTCCCATACTTGCCCACTTCTGCAGCGCCTGGTCATTGTCATTGTAGAAAATATCGGAAGAAAGGATATTCCCCGCTACTGTACGGATACCCAGACGCTCTCCTGTCTCCGCCGCTTTTCTCGCCAGGTCAAAATCCGCAATCGGTGCAAAAGTGCCCGGCAGCTGATACTGGGCAGCATACGCAGAATCCGTGCTCGCTCCCACGCCGATGACCACATCCCGCAGATTTGCCCGGTCGCTCAATGTTCCTGCCGTGCCGATTCGGATGATCTGATCCACCTCATAGAAATGAAACAGTTCATATGTGTAGATTCCCACCGAAGGCATCCCCATGCCGCCGCCTGATACCGTCACTCTCTTGCCCTGATACTCACCTGTGAACGCAAGCATATTTCTGACTGTATTCACGCACTCCCAGTTCTCTAGAAAATTCTCCGCAATAAACTTTGCCCGCAACGGATCCCCTGGCATCAATACGGTCTTTGCGATCTGTTCCTTTGCTGCTCCGATGTGTGGTGTTGGTGTTTTACTCATAATTCGTTTCTCCTTTTTTATTATTTTTCAGGAAACTGTGAAACTCTGTCTGTTTTGCCTGAACCGGCTGGCACAAACACGTGTTTAACAATTCCCTGTTTTGATTCACTGTTCCCCAGGTTTCATCTTTACAGAGCATTATGAAACCTGTCACATGGCCATTCATTTATCCGCCATAAATCAGAGTTTTGCATCTCTGTATTCCAGCAGCATTTCATACTGCTGTCTGGAAATATGGATTCTGCCGCTGCGGTATGAGATAAATCCCTCCTGTTCCAGCCGCAGAATACTCCTCTGGACTGTCCGCACATTCATCCCAATTCTCTGCGCCAACTGCGCCTGTGTCTTTTTCAGTACACATTCCCCGTCGCCTCCCCACTTTCCATAGGCGCCGGTCAGATACAGCACCAGCCTGTCCCTGGCATTTAACAACAGGTACTTGCGTTCATTGGAGATCTCCTTCGCCAGCGTCCGGGCCAATACCTGCGCCCGCATAAACAGTGCGTTCCGATCCTGCTTCACCCACTTCATATAGACTGCTGACGGAATCCGCAGTGCCTCACAGTCCGTAGCCGCACCCACCGTCTTCTGAATCTCAGGAAGCCCTGCAAACAGTTCATAATCCCCGATGATGCCGATTCCCGACTGCTCAAAAAAACTGTACACATTACCGGTCATCTGAATATCTTCTCCGCTCACTTCCCCTTTTATGACGACCCATACATACTCACACCCCCGCCCGGCCTGCAAAATAGTCTGCCCTCTGGGAATCTTCACATACTGCATCGCCTGCACCACCTCACCGGGACAATCCCTGAAAAAATCACTCAGATAAACGGATTGCTCTTTGCCTAACTTTTCTATGATCTCCCTGAATGCCTGCCCTGATTTCATATGTCGATTCCTCTGTTCTGTTTTAGCTATATGCGCCGTTTGCTTCCACCACACTGCTTCTGTTATGTTGATGGTATATTTTGCAGATGCGGCTGTCTGTTATGTTTATGTTATATAAAAATTCCCTGTCTTTAGATACGACACATGTCGTATTTTGTGCATTTCTTATTCCATTCTCTGTTTTTCACAATATTTTACTATGCTTTTTGTATAATTAGCACAAAAAAAGAACCCTATACAGGATTCTCCGTTTTTTATCCGATTGTTTCAAAATACAGCTATTCCATCAGCACTTCCCCAAAATCTGCCCATAATGTAAATGAGTCAGTACACTAGATACGAAAAGTCATAATTCACCAAAGATAGGAACCACTCCGCCAGTCTGTATCATGCAACATTTCACAGGATTCTGTCACCGGCATGCATGTACTGTAACTGATCTCCCATAGATTCCTTCATGATATGAAAAGCCTGCATGCCGGTGCAGTGTCCTGTATAGAAAAGGGTGTCCATCCCGCTCAGTTCTTCCCCAATATCTCTGATTACCGCAATATCTTTCTCATCGTAGGGTTCCTTTTTCATCATGTGAAAACCGCTGATCACTATGTCCGGCCTGCCTCCATAAAGTTCCCCATACCGGTCCAGAATATTCAATATCCCATTGTGGGCACAACCTGACAACAGAACCTTTCGTCCCCGTTCCTCAACAACAATATATTGCTCATGGTCAAAGGAATCCTGTACGAACCGATTCCCCTCTTTCCGCTTGAGAGTCAAATTGCTCCCAGGCCATTTCCTTCTTCCTGTAACGTCTCCAAACACAGAAATCTCTTCATCCACCCGGTATCCCGCCTGAAGAAGAATACACTGAGGCAACTGCAATATTTCCGCATCTATTCCTATATATTTTTCCCGATTGTCTCTCAGGTTATAATACGCAAAACCGGCCGACGGATGCAGACAGATCCTGGCATTGGGATTTATCTTTGAAAAAGACAGAATCCCGCCCGAATGGTCGTAATGCCCGTGGCTTAAAAACACTGTATCTATTTCCTCCGGCCTTACCCCCAAGCGCTCTGCGTTTTCCCATGTCTTTTCCGAAGCACCGGTGTCAACAAGAATTTTATGGCGAGATGTTTCTATATAAATACTCAGGCCATGCTCTGCATGTAACCCTTCTGTTCCTTGCGTATCTTCAATCAGATTTATAATTTTCATTGTTTGATTCCTTTATTTCAGATCCGATACACTGACAGTTTTAATTAAGATATTTTGACTGGCAGTATTTGACAATGTGCATCTGTAAGTTTCATTTGCCCCAATGATACAGCCCTTCCCTTATCCGGCTGCCTGCCTCCCTGTTCTGACAGAAATATGCAGTTTTGTTCTTATTATAGCGCACCTGGCCGCATTTGTCATTGGGCTGTTGGACGGTTTCCGATTCTCTCTTTTCGGATTTCTGTCACCATTTGGAAATCCTTTATAAATGTACATTGTAAATGGCAGATAAAGATTTTATAACCATATATACATCAGTATCTGTAAGGAGCAAAATACAATGAGCAAATATAGTACCTTATGGGAATATGTACAGAGTAACGGAAGTCAGTCTGTTACGTTGACCTTTGAAAAAATACAGTCTTTTGCCTTTCTGTGTTTGCCTTTATCTGTGTCATTTTTCCTGTCCTCAGAAAAATGTGCCATACGTGCAAAGTCATCGTTTCAACAGATAGTGTACGGATTTTCTTTCATTTGGTGAAAAGGGGATATATAATAAAGCAACGGCAATCGGGATTTACAGAGGTATCTTTATGGAATATATCAGAGTAACACACAAAATATAGAAAAAGAACATATATGTTGTGCGATTTCCAACAATCATGATATACAAGTGTTATCAAAAAAGAATTGGATGAAAGAACGTTTTGATGACGGTTTGGTTTTCTTAAAAAGTAATCAGCGTGGAAAGTGTTGGGATAACAAAGGCGATATAGTTATCGGAAATGATGTTTGGATTGGCTATGAAGCAGTCATTTTAGCAGGTGTTACGATTGGAGACGGTGCCGTTATCGGAACACGCGCCGTCGTTACAAAAGATGTCCCTCCGTATACAATCGTTGGCGGCATTCCGGCCAAACCTATAAGAAAGCGATTTTCCAAAGAAACAATCAACGCTTTGCTAAAAATAAAATGGTGGGATTGGCCAAAGGAACGGATTGCACAGCATATAGCCGAGATACAGTCAGGCAATATTGAATCTCTCTTAAAGACTACTTCCTAAAAATATCGACTGCATGGCTTGTAATTCCCAATAAAGTAAGAAAAGAGGATTTGTTATGGTAAAAAATATACAGCCGGCTTGGGTTGGTAAACTGCGCAAACAGCTTAAACAAGCCGGAAAAGCGGACTCAGATTTTTCCCGCTTTGGCGCAGATAGTCACAAATATCAGTTGAAGCCGCCCGCCTCGGAAGAGCGGATAGCCGCTTTTGAAACACACTTCGACATTTCTCTGCCAGAGGGGTATCGGAATTTTCTGCTGTGGATGGGGAATGGCGGGGCAGGACCCTTCTACGGCTTATACTCGCTGGAGGCATCGGAACCCTGTCAGCTCTGTGACTATTCTTCCGGTGCAGTCCTGCCTCTGGGGACACAGGGCTGCACCCTGATGACCGGCCTGATTCTTGACGGCGCAGACCGGGGCCGGGTGATCTACTACGACGAGGATCAGTGTGGTACGCCCACCGTCATGCGGGAGCCGGACTTTCTGACCTGGTACGAGCGCTGGACCCGCGAGGTGATCGCTGGATACGACGATGAGATGATGGATTTCGGCCTGTATCTGGACGGCAAGCCCCAGGAGTTGATGGATTTGTATGAGGGGACAGAGGATGTGCCGGGTCGTGTTGAGATCGTGGAGAGTTGCTACAAATTCCAGGTGCTGCCCGCTAAACAGAAAACCTACTTCAAAAGAGCCTGTGACAGCGAACAGGACCCCAGGCTGCGCATGACCCTCATCAAAATGCTATGCCATTTCCATGTGCCTGGCATGGTGGAACAGATTGGTGTCTTGTGGGACTCAGGAGCTTATCCAGAAGCTATCTCTGTTATCTGCTATGAAGGCGGTTGGAAGGTCAAAGAAAACTGGTGGCCCCAGGTACTGGAGAAGATGTCCGCTCTGCGTGGCCAGCCCTTCTGGGATGCGTGCCACATCTTCTCCGCTTTGAAGGACTACCCGGAAATCCGCGCCGGACTGCTGAAGGACCAGTTGTACCGTGGGGACCTGGACCAGAACGACAGGAATATCCTGTTCACCTGCCTGAGCAAACTCAATGGCCGGGAAGAAGTGCTGGAATACTTCCTGGAATACCTGCCCGACGGGAAAAACCATGAACGAACAGAGTATAGCACCCTGATCTACGCCATCTGGGTGACAAAAGGCATCCAAAACCTCCGGCTGAAGAAGATCTGGACAACATTGCTGGACAAGTTCCGCACTACCCAGGACGCCAAAGACGACTATCAGGGCAGCCAGCTACACCTGAAAAGCCAGATAAACCCGGAAAGCGACTGTTGTGTTGGAGCCAGTCATCCTTTCGGAGTCATATGCTCCAACCTGATGGGATGTCTGGATCACTTTGGCCTGGACTACCGGGGCGCCTGGAAGCTGCTGATGGATGACAAGCAGTGGACAGACTGGAAGCAAGAACACGGGCTTGCACCATAATTCCGCCTCACTTTCTTTTGTATAAGTGGGGCAATCAGCCACGACAGGTTTTTGAAGCTGTCCGCAGAGTATACAGCAAAGCAGCGAGAAGAGGAAGAAGTGGTTATCATTTTCAACTTTACAGGTGAAATCCATTTTTTTCTGACATACTACCGAAACAACAAGGCGCATGAGATCAGAAAAAGGCGGTACAACTCTTATGGGGCTATACCGCCTGAATCTAAATCTCTTCCCCATAACGAAAAATATAATGTCTTTTTCCTTTAAAATGGTTGATTATCTCAAATAAGCCTTGATTTACGGTCATACAAGCAGGATTTCAAGCTGAGTTTACTACCAATTTGCTACTTTTAAGGGAAAGAGCCTTGATATGCCACACGACATCTTTACCAAAGTTATGCAAAAATTCTTTTCCGTCATTTATGAAAATGGTATAAACTTTTCTCACCTACTTGACAACTGAAATGTGTAGCAGTAAAATGAATTCTTGCAATTAGAATTCTAAGTAGGGACAGGGAGATAGCATGAGGAACGAAAAAAAGCTAATGGAAAAATATGACAAGTTGAATCGGCGAATGTTGAGATACTTTTCAAGTTTTTTCACAGGTACGCAGATAACCAGTATTCAAGGTCTTATCCTGCACTATATTATCGTTGAATCTGAAGCAAGGGACATATTCCCGAAAGATATAGAAGAATTTTTAGAGATTAAGGGTTCTTCTGTCACAAGCCTTATCAGCAATCTGGAGCGCAATGGCTATTTGCGCCGGGAAAGTTTGGACAGCGACAGACGTTATAAAAAACTCGTATTGACGGAACAGACACTTGCGATAAAGGACGATATTACAAGCCGTGTCAATGAATATATGCACAGTATGTTTGCCGGTATATCCGAAAATGATTTGGAAGTCTTTGAAAAGGTCATTCTTCAAATGACGGAGAATACAAAATAGGTATTCTTATGCCCATATACTTAGAATTCTAATAAAATGGAAAGGAGGTTTTCATATGAGATTACCACCCACGACAATTATTTCGATAATTACCTGAATCTATTTTTTGCCTTTATATTTAGAATTCTAATTAAAGGAGGACACGATGATGAATGACACACAGACGACAACCAATCCACTTGGTTATGAAAAAATCGGAAAACTACTTACAAGCTATGCCGTTCCCAGTATCATAGCTTTGATTATCAATTCCCTTTACAACATGGTAGACCAGATTTTTATCGGTCAGGGCGTAGGCTTTTTGGGGAACGGAGCCACGAACATTATCGCCCCAATCGCTACGATTACGATTGCCATTGCCACTCTTTTTGGTGACGGTCTTGCCGCCTTTTTCAGCCTTAACCTTGGGAAAGGCGAGGGAGAGAAAGCTGCAAAAGGCTTAGGGACTTCGATTATGTTTGGGAGCATTTTCGGCATTATCTGGACTGTTCTTGCCTTTGTTTTTTTGAAACCGCTATGTCTGATATTCGGGGCAACGGAAAATATACTGCCCTATGCACTTGATTATGGGCGTATTATCGTCATTGGATTTACCTTTCAGATTGTCGGGAATACCGTTAACAGTGCAATCCGAACGGACGGAAGCCCGCGTTATGCCATGCTGTCCATGATGATTGGCGCGGTTTTAAACATCATTCTTGACCCGGTTTTCATATTCGTATTTCACTGGGGTGTTGAGGGCGCTGCGACTGCCACTGTTATAAGCCAGTTATTTGGGCTTTTGTTCAATATCGCTTATCTGTTCCGAATGAAAACGATCAGACTTTCCAGACAGTCTTTTTCTTTGGATATTCGGACTGCGGGAAGAATCGCAAGCCTTGGATTTGCGAGCGGAGCAAATAACTTGACTTCAACGGTAGTGGCGTTCGTATCAAACAATCTGATGACAAAATACGGCGAACTCTCTCCCTATGGAGCAGATATTCCCCTCACCACCTTTGGCTTGTGTATGAAAGTGAGTATGCTTGCATTTTCCATTGGTATTGGTGTTGCAAGCGGAAGCCAGCCGATTATCGGGTTTAATTACGGCGCAAAGAAATATGACCGTGTGAAAAAAACTTTCCTGCTTAGTGCCGGAGTTGCTACAATCATTACATTTGTTTCATGGATTGTTTTTCAGTGCTTCCCGTTGCAGCTTATTCGGATATTCGGTACGGAATCCAGTCTATATGAAGAATTTGCCGTTAAGTGCTTCCACATTTATTTACTGCTTACATTCTTGAACGGTTTACAGATGTGTGCCGGGGTGTTGTTCCAGGCAATCGGTCAGCCCATGAAAGCAGCGATTACTTCCCTGTCAAAGCAGGTAATTTTCTACATTCCCGCTATGCTGATTTTATCACGCTTTTTTGGTTTGACAGGTATTCTAATGGCAGGACCTACCGCAGACGCTTTGGCTTTT
>CAJUSK010000005.1 GCA_910589075.1 uncultured Lachnospiraceae bacterium | reverse complement strand
CTGCTGGGGACAGGGCTTAGGATTTCCGAACTCTGCGGACTGACTGAAACCGACCTTGACTTTGAAAACCGGGTAATCAATGTAGACCACCAGCTTTTACGGAGCGCGGAAACAGGCTACTACATAGAGAAGCCCAAAACACAGAGCGGTATCAGACAAATTCCAATGAGTGAAAAAGTGTATGAAGCGTTGGGGCGCGTGTTGGATAACCGCAGGGGAGCGAAAACGACCACCATTGACGGTTACAGCAATTTCCTTTTCCTTAACCGGGACGGTTGCCCAAAAACGAATGTGAACTATGCGACCATGTTCCGGGGGCTTGCAAAGAAGTACAACAAGTGCCATGAGGAAGCCTTACCCAAAGTAATGACACCCCACACCCTGCGCCATACGTTCTGCACCAACTTAGCCAATGCCGGAATGAACCCGAAAGCGTTACAGTATATCATGGGACACTCCAATATCACAATGACGCTGAACTATTACGCACACGCAACATTCGCTTCCGCAAGGGCTGAAATGGAAAGACTGATTGCATAGTCGTCAGCAGAATTTACTACTTTTTTACTACTGCCCAGAGGGAAAACATAAGGGATTATAAGGGTATATGTGAACTTCTCTCCATATCTAAAATGCCGGAAAAGCCCGGAAATACGGGCTATACCGACATATAAGAACTTCTAAAGAGATAATCTAATTTTATCAATAATTTTCACAGGAAAAATCTGTAAAACGATCCGTTGAATCCAGAAAATCCCCGTATGGAAACCAGTAGTTATCTGTGTAGTTTTTGGCTGCCTCCCGGGCTTTCAGCAATTTTATGATGGTTCCTTTTTGTTTTTGAAGCATAAGGTGCACCTCCTTTTGCCCCCAGGCAGGCTCTTATCTGTCTACCGTGAACAGCACATAGCGTTTTTCTGCCGCTGCTTTTTTCCAGAAATCCAGGCTGCTCCGGAGATATTCCCATGTGTATTCAAAGTCTTCTTCATCCGGCTGTTGACCATAATCTTCAGGGTCGATGGTATCATAACATCTCCGGCATTCCTCTTTTGTCTTCGCAGGAAGCGCCCGGGCTATTTCGGCTGTCTGCTCCGGTGTTTTCAAAATGATATATTCATCCTCTTCTCCTTCAGGAATAATGATATTTCCGGAAGGATCGCGCATGACTCCATACAGCATTTCCCCTCCTAAGATGACATTGGAAAAAGGAGGGAACTGATTTTCAAAGTTGAGATTCCCGTCGGTTAACATACGGTGCATGGCATCCCATGCCTTATCCAGTTCGCACATGTATTCGGGGTAACTGTCAAAAAACAATTCTTCAATTTCCTCATACATATAAGCGGAACGGTCTTTTCTGTCTATGGATCTGAGTTTTTCCACATCTTGTTCATTTAGTGCAAATAAGACTGCCAGACATCCCATATCGGTATCCTCCTGTTTCATTGATTGTAAAAATGTATAGGAAATGCTTATGTTTTGATTTCATTATCATAATAACAATATTTCTCTGAAACCACAAATGTTTTTTATTTCATTAGGAAAGTGCGGAAACAAAAGGGATGCGCAGCTTCGCGCGCGGAACAAAAGCCGCGCATTCCGGAAAATTTGGACGCGAGAGTGTGCGAAGCGCACTTTTGTTCAGGAATTTGCTGTTGTCCCGGGGGCTGTTTTTCTATGTGCAAGGCATATCTGGTAAGCCATAGGGCAACCGATATAAAAACACCATCTTTTACCTGGCAAAAGATGGCTTTACACGGTTGTGCAGCGTGTAGTTGACAAACTGCACAGAGGATGATATATTTAAGTAGTAAGTAGTAAGTAGTAAGTAGTAAGTAGTAAGTAGTAAGTAGTAAGTAGTAAGTAGTAAGTAGTAAGTAGTAAGTGATCGGTGAAGAAAGCATGTTCAATCGTTGCTCTGGTACAATGAACACATTATAAGGAGGGGAAATCAATATGGGAAAAGAATATACACTGTCTCAGCAATATGGAATTGTAGGTCTGGATGGTATGGATTGTGTCCATGGATCCATGGCAAAGCGTGCGGCGCTGCGGGGGCTGGCCGCTGCGGCTCTTCTGGAAAAACTTTTGTTTACAGATGAAACGGATGGGGAGAGGGATCTGGTAAAGCTGGAGGCCGGACTGTCTGCGGGACTTGAAGAAGTGCGGCATATAAAGAAGAAAACGGCAAAGATGCTGGAGAAAGAGATGGCCAATCTGTTGCAGGCGGATGGCGTTATGGAAATTGTTCCGGATCTGCTGGGCAGTGATCTGGACTATGAGACAGCAGGAATTGACCTGAAAGTATATCGCAGCGACAACAATGCCTGGCTGTCCGTCACGGAAAGCATACGGGGCGAAATACTGGAAGAGGGGCCGGTGACGCTGGAGTGTGTTTCTTTGCTGTGGCTTTTCAGAGAGAATGGCTGTATGCATGAAATCTTTTCTGTTCGGGAACAGCAGCAGATACAAAGCAGAATGCAGGAATTGTCCCTGTCGGATTCTCTGTATGGGATTATATGGAAGCAGGAATTTCACAAGGGGCTGGAGCTGGGGGCCAAAGCATTCCTCAGGGGGAAGAGAAAGCTGTTCCAAAATCCTTATCTGGAAGGTGTGAATCTGCTGTTCCCTTTTCTGGACAGACGACAGTCGATTTTTATGGAGCAGGTGATCGTGGGAACAAGTGTGGAACAGCGGCGTGAAGCAGTTAAAACAACGCTGCTTCAAAAAGGACATTGTGTGGAAGCGATCAAAAACGGGACGGAGACATTGCTGCAAATTGACAATATGTATTATCGTATCTGGCCGAAAACCATAACCGTGGGCCGGGTACCTGTCCAGGGGGTAAGTTTGATGCCCGTTTACAGATAAGGAAAAGGATAAGGCGTATGTCAAGACAGAGAAGTCTGGAAAAAATTCTTGCTTCAGAATATGTGTCCATCGGTGAGCTGACCAGATTGACGGGTTGTCGGTACAGCACACTGAAATACTATACGGAAGAAGGAATGTTACCTTTTGAACAGGCAGAGGAAAATCTCACAAGACGGTACAGACGGGAAGAAAGTGTGCAGCGGATAGAGTTTATCCGTCTCAGACGGCAGGAAGGGATGTCTGTGCCTGAACTTAAAAAAATATTGCAGTCTTTGCCGGACAGTCAATCCGGTTGACAGTTTTCCATAGGTCCGGTGCGGAATCTCATTGCCACAGAGGGAAAAAAGTGCTATACTCAAAAATGTGCAATTTTGGACAGATTCCGCCCGGACAGTGCCATAACGCTGACGGATACGGAAAAATCATATACGGCGGCAGGTGAGAGCAGTGGCAGCAGGAAAAGGAAATGGAAAGAAACAGAATATGGGGAAACAGAAGAGCAGGCAGACTGGGTCCACAGGAAGGAACAGCGCTGTGCCGGAGAGCAATATCCGTGATGAAATCTCACTGATTATTGTTCTGGCACTGGCTGTCCTTTTGTTTTTGTGTAATTTTGGTGTCATCGGACCGGTGGGGGATATGGTCAGCAGCCTTCTGTTCGGTTTGTTTGGCATGATCGCTTATGTGGTGCCAGTCTTGCTGTTTGTAGCCATTGCGTTCCGTCTGGCAAACAGAGGCGAATGTGTGGCCACGATGAAACTGGCAGCGGGAGTGGTGCTGGTATTTCTGGCAGGCATGGTATTGGATATGATGGGAGGCGCGTCTTCGGAGCTGACCGGTTACGATATAAAGGCTTTTTATGAGCAGAGCAGTGTGGGAAAGAAAGGCGGCGGTGTGCTGTTCGGGTCGTTGGCTTACCTCTTTCATCATTTCCTGGACAAGACAGGGACGATACTGGTGTTTATTGTTTTGGCAATCATCTGCATCGTGATTATTACGGAAAAATCCCTGCTGCGGGGTGTGAAGACAGGCGGCAGAAAAGTATATGAGAGTGCGGTGGAGGATTCCAACCGGCGCAGGGAGCGGAATGAGCGGCGGAGGGAAGAAGCGTTGCGCCGCCGGGAGGAAGTGCGCCTGCAGAGAGAGCAGGAAGAACAGGAAAAGATACTGCGCATGGATAAAAAGGTGTCCGGTGTGATACTGGACACGGCTCTGGGAAAAGAGAAACCGGCCAAAGCATCCCGGCACAGAGACGATATCCATGAGATTACATTAAATGAAGAGGAAGCCGTGAGCATGGAGCGGATCCGCATCCATACGGCCCGTCAGGAGGAAGCGCCGATGCCGGTGCCTGTTCCTGAAGATGAGACATGGAGCCCGGAGCCCGTTCCTGATATGCCGGAATTGTCTGTCAAACCTTATCAGCCCGGAAATATGTCTGAGATTTCTTTTCCGGAAGAAGACTTTTCTGCCGGCCAGGTGGAAGCAGAGGAAGAGGTGCTTACAGAGCCGGCAAAAGAGATTGTGCGTCCTTTGGAGGCCCATACGGCAGAAAAAGAAGTGAAAAGGGAAAGGAAACCCGCTGTGGCGCAGCCAAAACAGGAAGATACGGCGCAGCCGGCCATGCAGATACAGCAAAAGCCTTCCAAACGGCCTGAGAAGTATGAACTGCCGCCTTTAAGTCTTCTGAAAAAGGGAGATAACAAAGGTTCTGGTGATTCGGCTGTAAAACTCAGGGAAACGGCCATGCGTCTGCAGCAGACCCTGCAGACCTTTGGCGTAAAGGTGACCGTGACGGATATCAGCCAGGGACCTGCCGTTACCCGATACGAACTGCAGCCGGAGGCCGGCGTGAAGGTGAGCCGGATTGTGAATCTGGCAGATGACATCAAACTGAACCTGGCAGCGACAGACATCCGGATTGAGGCTCCCATTCCCGGCAAGGCGGCAGTGGGGATTGAGGTGCCCAATAAGGAAAATGCTATGGTGGCGCTGCGGGATCTGCTGGAAAGCAAGGAATTTCAGAGTTTCCCGGAAAACCTTGCCTTTGCGGTGGGCAAGGATATTGCCGGTAAAACGGTTGTAACGGATATTGCCAAGATGCCCCATATGCTGATTGCAGGTTCAACCGGTTCCGGTAAGAGTGTCTGTATCAATACCCTGATTATGAGTATTTTGTATAAGGCATCTCCGGATGATGTAAAGATGATTATGGTCGATCCCAAAGTGGTGGAACTGAGCGTCTACAACGGCATTCCCCATCTGTTGATTCCGGTGGTTACCGATCCCAAAAAGGCTGCCGCCGCTCTGCACTGGGGCGTGGCGGAAATGACGGACCGGTATAAAAAGTTTGCCGATTTCAATGTCCGGGATATGAAGGGATATAATAAAAAGGTGGCTTCTATGGAGGGCGCGGCGGATGCGCCTGCGAAGCTGCCGCAGATTGTCATTATTGTGGACGAGCTGGCGGATCTGATGATGGTAGCGCCGGGAGAAGTGGAAGAGTCTATCTGCCGGCTGGCCCAGCTTGCCAGGGCGGCGGGGATCCATCTGATTATTGCCACCCAGCGGCCCAGTGTGGACGTTATTACCGGCCTGATCAAAGCCAATATGCCCAGCCGTGTGGCTTTTGCCGTATCCAGCGGGGTGGATTCCCGGACGATTCTGGATATGAATGGCGCGGAAAAGCTGTTGGGAAAGGGCGATATGCTGTTTTATCCCCAGGGCTATCCCAAGCCTGCCCGTGTACAGGGTGCCTTTGTGTCCGATAAGGAAGTCGGGGACGTGGTGGATTTTCTGAAAAACCAGGCCATTGGCAATGTATACAGTGAGGATATCCAGGAACAGATCCAGAGTATGGGAAGCGGCGCGCCGGGAGGCGGAGGCGGCGCTTCCTCGAACAGAGACGAATATTTTGTGGAAGCAGGCAGATTTATTATTGACAAGGATAAAGCCTCCATTGGTCTTTTGCAGAGAGCCTTTAAAATCGGCTTTAACCGTGCGGCCAGAATTATGGATCAATTATATGAAGCCGGTGTGGTAGGCGATGAAGAAGGGACGAAACCCCGAAAGATTCTGATGAGTATGGAAGAATTTGAACAATATATAGAGGAATATGTATAAACCGCCCATAAAGGAGAGGAACGTATGAAAACCGATATTCAAATTGCGCAGGAAGCCCGTATGGAACCCATAGTCAGAATTGCAGAAAAGCTTTCTGTTACAGCGGATGAACTGGAGCTGTATGGAACTTATAAGGCCAAGATTTCCGATGCCGCGCTGGAGCGGATAAAAAGCCGGCCGAAAGGGAAGCTGATCCTTGTGACGGCCATCAATCCCACGCCTGCCGGTGAGGGGAAAACGACCGTCAGCGTTGGTCTGGGAGAGGCGTTCGGGCAGTTGGGTAAACAGGCGGTTGTGGCGCTCAGGGAACCTTCTTTAGGGCCATGTTTCGGTATCAAAGGCGGTGCGGCCGGCGGCGGATATGCGCAGGTAGTGCCCATGGAAGATCTGAACCTGCATTTTACCGGGGATTTTCATGCCATTACCTCTGCCAATAATCTGTTGGCGGCAGTTCTGGACAATCATATTCAGCAGGGAAATACGCTGGGCATTGATCCGCGGAGTGTGGTATGGAAGCGCTGTCTGGATATGAATGACCGGGTATTGCGCAATATTGTAGTCGGTCTGGGCAATAAGATGGACGGCGTGGTACGGGAAGACCATTTTGTCATTACGGTGGCTTCAGAGATTATGGCAGTCCTCTGCCTGGCAGAGGATCTGACAGATCTGAAAGAGCGCCTTTCCCGTATGGTTGTGGCATATACCTTTGATGGCAGAGCGGTGAGGGCAGGAGAGCTGAATGTGGTGGGTGCCATGGCGGCATTGCTGCGGGATGCGCTTAAACCCAATCTGATCCAGACACTGGAACACACGCCGGTATTGGTACACGGAGGACCTTTTGCCAATATTGCCCATGGCTGTAATTCTGTGCGTGCCACAAAGGCGGCTTTGCATATGGCGGATTATGTCGTTACGGAAGCGGGATTCGGGGCAGATCTGGGAGCTGAAAAATTTTTGGATATCAAATGCCGGATGGCCGGTCTGACAGTGGATGCAGTGGTGCTGGTGGCTACTGTCCGGGCGTTGAAATATAATGGAGGCGTGCCTAAGGAGGCGTTGGGAGAAGAGAATCCGGAGGCACTGAAAGCCGGTATTGCCAACCTGGAAAAGCATATGGAAAACCTTCAGAAATATGGGATTCCCGTAATTGTCACCCTCAATTCCTTTGTGACGGATACAAAGCGGGAAGTTGCTTTTATTAAATCCTTCTGCGAAAACAGAGGGTGTGCATTCGCTCTGTCGCAGGTATGGGAAATGGGCGGCAAGGGCGGTATTGCGCTGGCGGAATGTGTGCTCCATACACTGGAAACAAAAGAAAGCAATTTTGCACCATTATACGATGAAAAACTTCCGATTGCGGAGAAAATAGAAGTGATTGCCAGGGAGATATACGGCGCAAAAGATGTGGTATATACAGGAAATGCAAAGAAGCAGATGCAGGTGTTGGAAGAACAGGGATATGGCGGCTTACCTGTATGTATGGCCAAAACCCAGTATTCTCTGTCAGATGATCCCACACTGCTGGGCCGGCCGCAGGATTTTACCGTGACCGTTCGGGAAGTGTATGTATCTGCAGGGGCAGGATTTGTGGTGGCACTGACAGGGTCTCTTATGACAATGCCGGGACTGCCCAAGGAACCGGCTGCCTGTCGCATTGACGTGGATGAAGCTGGCAGGATAACAGGGCTGTTTTAAAACGGACATTGATGTCGGAAAGGAGTAAGGACATGGCTCAGATAATAGACGGAAAGGCGATTTCCGCACAGATAAAGGATGAAGTAAAAGAAAAGGTGGCAGTTCTGAAAGCGCAGGGGCAGGAGATTGGCCTGGCAGTGATTCAGGTAGGTTCCGACCCGGCTTCCAGCGTATATGTAAATAATAAAAAGAAAGCCTGCGCGTATGTGGGGATTCGCTCTCTGGCATATGAACTGCCGGAGGAAACAACCCAGGAGGAGTTACTCTCCCTGATCGAACGTTTGAACCATATGCCGGAATGTAACGGTATTCTGGTACAGCTTCCGCTGCCGTCTCATATCAATGAAGAAACAGTGATCGATGCCATATCCCCCGCGAAGGATGTGGATGGCTTTCACCAGGATAATGCAGGCGCTCTCTGCATTGGCAGGTCCGGTTTGGTGCCCTGTACGCCGGCAGGTATTATCCAGCTCCTTGTTCGAAGCGGGGTGGAAATTGCCGGAAAAGAATGTGTGGTTGTAGGCAGAAGCAATATTGTGGGGAAACCGGTGGCCCTTCTGCTTATGCGTGAAAACGGCACCGTTACAGTGGCCCATTCGAAAACCCGTAATTTAAAGGAAGTCTGCAGACGTGCGGATATTCTTGTCGTTGCGGTGGGAAAACCAAAGATGATCAACAGAGACTATATCAAAGAAGGGGCCGTGGTGATTGATGTGGGAATTCACCGCATGGAAAATGGCAAATTGTGCGGTGATGTGGATTTTGAGGACGTGAAAGAACTGTGCGGCGCCATTACACCGGTGCCTGGCGGTGTGGGGCCCATGACCATTGCCATGCTGATGAATAATTGCACAGAAGCAGTCAAAGTTTCCGCAGAAGTGTGACAGAAGTAAGAGGTCTGTGCTATGAAATGTTTAAACTGCGGAACGGAACTGGAAGAGGACAAACTGTACTGTCCCAAATGCGGATATGAGATACAGCTTGTTCCTGACTTTGAACCGGAAATAGAAGAAAAAGTAACCGGTGCCCTGGAAGGGATTACCAGTCATCTGATAGAAAGCGAACAGCAGGAAAAGAAGAAAAAACGTCTGGAACGGGAAGCGAGAAAGTCAGGGAAGATTCGCTTTTACAGCGCATTGGCGGCAGCCATTCTGGTTGCCGCGCTGGCCGTGGGATTTTTTGTTTTCAGATCTATGGGAAGCCTGGAAACACAGCTTACAAAGGCACAGGAGAATGCCGAAGAAAAGAAATATGATAAAGCAATTGAATATATGAGCAGAGCCGTGGAACTGGATGGTTCCAACATGGACATCAGAAATAAACTGGGCGAATATTATATTCTGAACGGGCAGACGGAACATGCCGCCTCCCTGTTTCGGGAAATTATTGATATAGATCGTGAAAACGAAGACGCCTACAGATATCTGATTGGCATTTACGAAAAAGCACAGGATTATGAAACCATTAATACACTGATCCGATCCAGCGGTTCCGAACGGATTATGAATACATTTACAAAATACATTGCCAATCCGCCTCAGTTCAGCTATCCCCAGGGGACCTATGAGGAAATCATCCCTCTGAAACTGACGACCAATACGACCGGTAAGGTCTATTATACGCTGGATGGAAGTGAACCGGATGAAAAAAGCCGGGTCTATCAGAATTCCATTTTGCTGGACGACGGAATCTATACGGTGCGGGCGTATTTTGTGAACGAATTTGGGATTCGAAGCGAGACGGCAGTGCAGATTTATCAGATTCATCTGAGCCGGGCCCATGAGCCGGAAGTGATGCCGGAGTCCGGTGAATATTCACAGCCACAGATGATTTCGGTTACCGTACCGGAGGGAGAGAGTGTTTATTATACGGTGGATGGGAGTAAACCCACAAAAGACAGCATTCCCTATAATAATCCCATTGCCATGCCCATTGGCGGCAGTTCTTATCAGTTTATTTCCTATACGGAGGACGGTGCCGCCAGCGAGGTGGTCCGGCGGGACTATGCGTTTGCCTTTCAGTCCACACTGGACATCCAGGGTGCGATGAATCTGCTGCTTGTAGGGTTGATAGACAAAGGGATTATCGCCGATACGAACTGTTCAGTGCCTGACAGGGGAGGGCGGAATCTGTATGTGTGCAGCAGCGCAATTTCCATTAATCAGAAAAATTATTTCCTGATGATCGAATATTATGAGGACCCTACCGGAGTGAATACGCGTACCGGCAATATGTATTGCGTGGATGCGGATACAGGCGGGCTCTATACGGCTGCGCTGGATGAAGACGGGCATTATTCAGTCGTTTCCTTTTGATGGCAAAAGTTTATGATTGTAATTTCGGCGGATCTATTTTATCATAAACATGAATGTGAATGAAAAACGGAGGATAAAAATATGTTTCAGATTTTGGAAGCCAGAGAATTGACGGAAAATATCTATTTGATGGTGGTGGAGGCGAAGCGGGTGGCAAAGGCCTGCTGGCCGGGACAATTTGTCATTGTCCGGATGGATGATGAGGGAGAGAGGATTCCATTAACCATATGTGATTACGACAGGGAAGCAGGAACCGTCACCATTGTATTTCAGGGAGTGGGCGCTGAGACGAAGAGAATGGCAGCTCTTGGAGCCGGTGATGCTTTTCGGGATTTTGTAGGGCCTCTTGGCTGTGCCTCCGAATTGATTGGGGAAGAGGAAGAAGTTCTGAAACAAAAGAAAATATTGTTTGTGGCAGGCGGAGTGGGAACAGCGCCTGTGTATCCGCAGGTGAAATGGCTGCATGAGAATGGTGTGGCGGCAGATGTAATCGTGGGTGCAAAGACAAAAGATTTATTGATTCTGGAAGAAGAGATGAAAGCGGTAGCCGGTAATCTGTACATAACCACCGACGATGGTTCCTATGGCAGAAGCGGTATGGTAACACAGACCATACAGGATCTGGTGGAAAAGGAAGGCAAAACGTATGATCTCTGTATCGCCATCGGCCCTATGATTATGATGAAGTTTGTCTGCAAAATGACACAGCAGTTACAGATTCCGACAGTTGTGAGCCTGAATCCGATTATGGTGGATGGTACGGGAATGTGTGGTGCATGCCGTGTCACCGTAGGCGGCAAAGTAAAATTTGCCTGTGTGGACGGGCCGGAATTTGACGGTCATCTGGTAGATTTTGACCAGGCTATGAAGCGCCAGCAAATATATAAGACAGAAGAAGGCAGAGCCCTTTTGAGATTACAGGAAGGCAGCACCCACCATGGCGGGTGCGGAAACTGCGGAGGTGACAGATAATGGATGTATTAAAAAAAGTACCGGTACGTGAGCAGGAGCCTGCAGTGCGTGCCCGCAATTTTGAAGAAGTATGTCTGGGTTATAACAGAGAAGAGGCAATGGAGGAAGCGGCAAGGTGTATCAACTGCAAAAATGCGCAGTGTGTGAAAGGCTGTCCAGTTGCCATAGACATTCCCGGTTTTATTGAGCAAATTAAAGAAGGGAACATGGAAGAAGCCTATCAGATCATCAGCCGTTCCAGTGCCCTTCCGTCAGTCTGTGGACGGGTATGCCCGCAGGAGAGCCAGTGTGAAGGCAAATGTATCCGTGGCATCAAAGGGGAACCTGTTTCCATCGGCAAACTGGAACGCTTTGCTGCGGACTGGGCAGGTGAAAATGGTATCAAACCGACAGGCGCCAGTGAGAAAAAGAATAAAAAAGTGGCTGTGATCGGTTCCGGCCCTGCAGGTCTGACCTGTGCCGGGGATCTGGCGAGAATGGGATATGATGTGACAATTTTTGAAGCGCTGCATGAAGCGGGCGGCGTACTGGTTTATGGTATACCGGAATTCCGTCTTCCCAAAGAGAAGGTTGTGCGCAGAGAAATTGAAAACGTAATGGCGCTGGGCGTAAAAATTGAGACGGATGTGGTAATCGGTAAATCCACAACCATTGACGAACTGATGCAGGAAGAAGGATTTGACGCGGTTTTCATCGGTTCCGGCGCGGGGCTTCCCAAATTTATGGGAATTCCGGGAGAACAGGCCAACGGCGTATTTTCGGCCAATGAATATCTGACCAGAAGCAATCTGATGAAAGCCTTTGATGAAAATTCCACCACACCCATTATGCACGGCAAGAAGGTTGCTGTGGTAGGCGGCGGTAATGTGGCCATGGATGCGGCAAGAACGGCTCTGCGTCTGGGCAGTGAGGTACATATTGTATACAGGAGAAGTGAGGAAGAACTTCCGGCCAGAGTGGAAGAAGTGCATCATGCCAAAGAAGAGGGCATTATCTTTGATCTTCTGACCAATCCGGTGGAAATCCTTTCCGACGAAAACGGTTGGGTAAATGGCATTCGTTGTATTCGGATGGAACTGGGAGAGCCGGATGAATCCGGCAGAAGGAGACCGGTGGAAGTTCCGGGTTCCGAGTTTGTCATTGATGCGGATATGGTGATTATGTCCCTTGGCACTTCCCCCAATCCTCTGATTTCTTCCACGACTCAGGGACTGGAAATAAACAGATGGAAATGTATTGTAGCCAGTGAAGAAGACGGAAAGACGACGAAGGAGGGCGTATATGCCGGCGGCGACGCTGTTACGGGAGCGGCCACTGTTATTCTGGCTATGGGTGCCGGCAAAGCCGGTGCGAAAGGTATCGACGAATATTTGAGCGGAAAATAATTCATAGTCTGCCGGGCGTCTGCTGGCGCCCCTGGCAGAAATTTTCGTTCGGCAGGAAGGGGTATGGTTGAGCAGACACAGGAGGAACGGTCATGGCATGGTGTCCGAAATGTAGAAATGAATATGTGGAAGGGATTCAGGTCTGTGCCGATTGCGGCAGTGAATTGGTGGAAACACTGCCTTCCGAAACGGAAGAAACGATTTTGTATGGGGGAATACAAACAACAGTAAATCCGGACTTTGCACAGGCGTCCGTTTTGGACGACGCGGAAAAGCAGGAGGAAACGGCCGGCAGAGAGTATCACAGCGTCTATAAAGACAATGCCCAGAAGGCTGCAGACTGTAAGGATTCCGGTTATACACTGGTAGGTGTGGGCGCATTGGGCCTGCTGGCAGTCATATTGTCAGCCGCGGGCGTTATACCGATGCGTATGCAGGGGAGCGCCGCTGTATTAAGTTATGGCGTAATGGGTACAGTATTTCTGATATTTCTGGTGGTGGGCATCCGTTCCATGCAGTCTGCCAAATCCTATCGGAAGAAGGCGCTGAAGGAAAGTAATCTGAAGGAACAGATTATGAACTGGTGCAGGGAAAATCTGACAGCGGAAAAAATAGAGACGGCATTGACTGAGGAAGGGCTGTCCGAAGAAGAAAAATATTTTAAGCGGACAGAGCAAATGAAAACACTTATTTCTCACAGTTTTATCAATATAGAAGAAGGATTTCTGGACAATCTGATTGACGAATTTTATCCTGAACTTTTCGAAGGGAAATAAGTTTTGCCATGTTGGGAATATGAAAGACACAGGTCTGTTTATAGCGTTATAGCGGTTCATCCTTGCTGCAGGTTTTGAACAGGCAGAAATGCAGTGCACAAATCGGACAGCAGGGATGGATTGCGACAATTTCTGTAAGGAAATATTACAGATTGTCGCAAATAATTCTTTACCTATATACTACTATATAGTATAATCCTTTACAGGAGGAAAAACCATGGAAGTTCGGGGAGGAAATATCGTTTCACAAATCAAATATCTCAGTGACAGAATCTTTGAACGGATTTTATCGGAACGGGAGATTGATGCTTTTAACGGGGCACAGGGGCGGATTCTCTATGTTCTCTGGCAGGGAGAACATATTTCACTAAAGGAACTTTCGGATCGAACCAATCTTGCGGCCACCACGCTTACCGGTATGGTAGATCGAATGGAAGCTGCCGGGCTGGTCTGCCGCGTGCCGGATCAGAGTGACCGCAGGAAAATTTTACTTACCCTCACAAGTAAAGCCAGGGCTCTGAAACAGGACTACATGGTGGTATCAGATCGGATGACACAGATATTTTACGCAGGCTTCACCGAAAAAGAAATTTTACAATGCGAAAAACTCCTGTGCCGGATACACGGAAATCTGTTGCGGCATGATTCATTTTCAGCCGGATCCAAAAAGAATCTGTCATGCCATGACTGCTCCTCTGGAAAAACGAACAACACATAAAAACCAGATTTTTAAAAACAGTAACCGGATACCGGAAAGAAAGGATGAAAAAATGAATCAAAATGTAAAAGACTATGTAACACAAAAAGTAAATGAATTGCTGCAGGCGCCGTCCTGTTGTGCGGAGGCAAAAGCGGCTGCTCAAAACTGGCTGGATGCTCTCGGCAGTACACAGGAAACAGAGCAGACGGAGAAGCTGATTGCGGAACTGGAGATGGACATTGTACCCATTGACGGACTGATTGCATTTGCCGGGTCAGAAGCCGGCATACAGGTATTCGGTGAAGAGAAGGCAAAGCAAGTCGTTGCTCATGCACAGGAAATTAAGGCCGACGGCGCAGTATACTGTGATTGTCCGGCCTGCATGGCAGTGGCGGCCATTCTGGAGAAAAAAGAAGAACTGTTGCAGAATTGAATGGTTGACAGAGAATATGCAGATAACAATCGTATGCGTCGGCAAAGTAAAAGAAGCATTTTACAGAGCCGCTGTGGAAGAATACAGAAAACGTCTTTCCCGATATTGTAAAACAGAGATTGTGGAAGTGCCGGATGAGATGACAAAGGATGGGGCGGGGGAAGCGATGGATGAGCTGGTGCGGAAGAAAGAGGGAGAGCGTCTGCTTTCCAGAATCCGTCCGGATGCCTTTGTCATTACATTGGAGATAACAGGTAAAAAGATGGATTCCATACAGTTTGCAAAAGTACTTCAAAAGGCCTGTGTGGAAGGGAAGAGTCATATACAGTTTATTATCGGCGGTTCCCTGGGTCTGCACGATTCGGTGAGCAGACGGGCGGATCTGAAACTCAGCTTTTCAGATATGACCTTTCCCCATCAGTTGATGCGGGTAATTCTGTGTGAGCAGATTTATCGGGGATATCGGATTATAAATGGGTGTCCATATCATAAGTAAGGTCGAAAAAGAACGGATGTTCTTTTGTGTGGAAGAGAATAAGCGTTGTATTTTTAACCCCATGGGAGTGTGTGCTTTCATGGGGTTTTACTGTTATGGATCGGTTAGACACTTTTAAGGGTCAGGGCTGAGTAGTACAAACGCACGAAGGATGAAAGCATACTTATTTGCAACAAAGAGTGGAAAAATGTGCCGCAGATTATCCTGCAGAGGAACTGGGTGGAGCAGTGGAGCTTTGAGATTGGCTGCAGTGTGTCTGTGGAGTGTTACCAGAATAAGCTGGTTATCCTGAAGGATTAAAAAGGAAAAATGCCGGGAGAGAGGTTTTCGGTTTATTGTAATTTGCCAGAAGGCTGTGTATAATAGAAACAGATGACAGGGCTTTTGGAACATACAGAGTTTTCTGGCAGTGATTTGTTGAAAGAAAGCAGACGGATAAAATGGGAAACATGGAAACAAAGCAGACAAAATGGGAAGAATTAAGCATATCCAATGATTTCCTGTTTGGAAAGGTCATGCAGAATCCGGAATTGTGCAAAGAGTTATTGCAGAGGATTCTCCCGGATTTGAACATTGAACGCATTGAATATCCGGAATTACAGAAAAGTATCAGCATGGACATGGATGCCCGCAGTGTGAGGCTGGATGTGTATGTAAAAGATGAGAAAGAAGTTGTTTATGACATAGAAATGCAGGTAAGCCATACAAAGGAACTTCCCAAGAGAAGTCGGTATTATCAGAGTATGATTGACCTGCAGCTTATTGACAAGGGGCAGCTTTATGATGAGTTAAAGCGGAGCTATGTTATATTTATCTGTCCATTTGACTTATATGGGAAAGGACGGCATATTTATACCTTTGAAAATATGTGTAAAGAAGACGGCAGCATCTCTATGGGTGATGAGGCTGTTAAGATATTTCTCAATGCAAAAGGAACTCTGGATGATGTGAGTGATGAATTAAGGGCGTTCCTTGATTATGTGGCAGGGAAGAAGCCGAAGAATGCCTATGTGGAGAGGCTGGAAGAAGCTGTAAAAGAGGCCAAGAAGAATAGAGAATGGAGGCATGAGTATATGACGTTGCTAATGAGAGACCAGGAGAATGTGAAAATTGGCGAAGAAAAAATGCTTTTGTTAATAGAAAGATTGATAGAAGATAAGCGTTTTGATGATATTGCCAGAATAAAGGCAGATAATGGTTATCGTCAGAAACTTTATCTGGAGTATCATATCATTTAAAAGCAGGGCATCACAGGGCAGAAAATTTGAAAGATTTTCTGTCCTTAATAATATTCATGGAATCTGGTCGTTTCCATAATCGGTTTTTATCTGTTTCAATGTTTCCCCCAATTTATCATTTCTCTGTTTGGGAACGGAGAACCACTGTATTTTGAGTTTGCAATTCGGTTCATGCGCACATATCTTTTTAAGGTGCCGGTAAACGGGGTGCAGCTACTTTCTTCCAGTTTTTTTACCACCATGGGGAAGGCAATGAAAGGGGTTCTATTGGATTTGATGTGGTTTTTCAATGTGCCAATGATGAATTCCGGCTTAAAAGTTTTGGAATGCGGAAAAATATACGGCCTGATTGCAGCAGAGAATAATTAAAAACGGGGGCAGCCTCCCAATACCATCGTTATGAAAAGCATACAGCCAGAAAGATACAGGATCAAAGTAGTTGTGTTTGCAGAGAGGGATAATGGATGAACAGAAGAAATATACGAAAAATTGCAATACCGGTATTGTTGTGCGGTTTGTTCCTGATTGGGTGCGGACAGTCAATTCCTGCCCAGGAGGCAGAGCAGGCACCGGGAGATGTGTCAGAGACGGCAACTTTGGAAACCTCTGCATCTACGCCGGAAACAACAGAGGAAAACAGTGGAAAACTGATATTGGAGCGTCTGATAAGAGACGAGGGGTTTCGGGATTGTGTATGGTATGAGGCGGAAATCAACAATGAAGATACGGAGGAAATAATCCTGCGCAAGCTGAATGAATGTGAACAGTTGGTATTAAAAGAGCCTGCCAGCGGCAACACCCTGCATTCTCTGGAGGATTTGTCTTATCTGCCAAATTTAAAGAGCCTGGTGATTGATCTGGATGGCTGGGACAATTCTGCGGTTGGAGATTTTACCCCCATTGCCGGACTTTCCGGTCTGGAAAAACTCTATCTGGGGAATCATACCAAAGAAGAGATTGATCTTTCTTTTCTGGCAGGAATGAAACATATTACGGAATTGTATCTGCCAAACTGCCAGGTCAAAGATATGTCATTTCTGAAAGAGATGCCACAGTTGGAACGATTATCTTTGTATGAGACAAAAGTGGAAGACCTTACCATGCTGGAAAATCTGGAGGGGTTGGTGGAATTAGCGCTCAGCGGCAATTTTGATGCCCGGAATCTGGAAATTGTGGGAAAGCTGACCAGTCTGCAGGATTTGGGGCTGCAGAACTGTGGAATCCAGGATATCAGTTTTTTAAGTACATTGACAGAACTTAGGGGAATCAATCTGAATCATAATCTGATTGTAGACTTAACTCCGTTAACAGGCCTTACCAAATTGGAGCGGCTGGGACTGGCTGAAAATCATATCAGGGATATTTCACCATTGGAAAATCTGACAAATCTGTACGATTTGTCTGTAGACGGAAATGAGATCCGTGATATTTCCGCGCTCAGCGGTATGACCCATTTGAATCAGGCGGGGCTTTCGGATAACGGCATTTCGGATCTGTCCCCTCTGTCAGGAAAAACGGAACTGATGTATGCATCGGTATTCGGAAATCCCTGTACAGATCTACAGCCTGTGTGGGAAGTGCCATTGCTTTCCTGGAAGAGTTACGAATCTGTAGAAGAGAAAACAGAATATGCCAAAGCATGGATCGAAAAACAGCATCCGGATGTTACGGAATATACATGTATTGACTATGTGGAAGGGGATTTGAACCGGGATGGCAGAACGGACATCGCCTTTGTGATAGACGGGACGTTTGGGGATAAAAAATCCGATGAAATATATGATGATACCCGGCGTCTGTATGTTCTGATACAGCAAAAAGACGGTTCCATGCAGGAAATGACTGAATCCCCTTATATAAGCGGAAGTGGCAACGGCGGAATGCGGGGTGACCCTTACCGTGGTATTTTTATGGGAGAAGGTTACCTGATGCTGCAAGAAGGCTGGGGAAGCAGTACAGGTGAGACGGTTATGCAGATTTACAGCTACCAAAACGGAAAGCTGGAGCAGACAAAGACGATCAGTGTGGGAGACAGCAATTTTTCTGACGGCTATGATATATCAGTAACAGATATGGAAAATGATACATGGCTGGCATATGCCATTGCCATGGACGGTTTTCGTATGGTCAGAGTGGATCTTGCAAATTCAGAGTATCCTTCCCACAAAGCATTTCCGCAAATGGATCTGTATGATATGTCTTATTATATAAATGATGAAAAGGCAGATACAAACATAACCGCCAGTGAGGCTTTGGATCGCTGCGCAAATGCCATCGTCAAGAATGGGGAGAAAGCGGATTTGCCTTATGCGGCATGGCAGAAGACGGGATATGAACTGATAAAAGGCGTGGAATTACCGGAGTATTATTATATTGTTCCGGGAACAGAGGAGCATGCAGACGAAGAAACCGGCAGTGAAGCCCAGACCGATGTATGGGATGGAGACTTTATTTACTATAATGGTCTGATCGTTCGGGACGGACAGCTGTATCATGTCATAGATTATAAGACGAAAAAAGATAGTGAAATTTATCTGTTGAAAGATAGTACCGGTGAAATACAAAAAGAGTGATTTTGGCCGACGAACAGGAAAAATGTTTATTCACATGCAAAACGATCGTGAGGGAGAACATATGACAAAAAAACAACGTACTTTGGAAGTGATTGAGAGATTAAAGAAGGAATATCCGGATGCAGGCTGTACGCTGGATTACGATCAGGCATGGAAACTGCTGGTCAGTGTGCGGCTGGCGGCGCAGTGTACAGATGCAAGAGTGAACGTAGTGGTAGAGGAATTGTATCAGGTGTTTCCCGATGTCAATGCATTGGCGGAGGCATCTGTGGAAGAAATAGAAAAGATTGTGCGTCCCTGCGGGCTGGGAAAGAGTAAGGCCAGGGATATCAATGCCTGTATGAAGAAGATACGGGATGAACATGGCGGAAAAGTACCGGACAGTTTTGACAAACTGCTGGCACTGCCGGGGGTTGGCAGGAAAAGTGCGAATCTTATTATGGGAGACGTGTTTGGCAGGCCTGCCATTGTGACAGACACCCATTGCATCCGTCTGGTAAACCGTATGGGTCTGGTGGATGGGATCAAAGAGCCGGCAAAGGTCGAGAAAGAGCTGTGGAAACTCGTTCCGCCAAAGGAAGGAAGTGATTTCTGCCATCGTCTGGTGGAACATGGAAGAGCTGTATGTACTGCACGGACACGCCCCGGCTGTGACAGATGCTGTCTGCAGGACATCTGTAAGAAGACAGGGGTATAAATAAAGAAACATGTGGTTTGTCGGAGTTATACACTGCCGGGGTACCGGGCCTGTTATGTAAGTTGATTTTGCATCATGCAGGCAGTTGATACAGTTGCATACTCCGTGAGACAGGATTCAGGAAGAAAGAGATTCCGTATAGGATGGAAATGGTATCGTATGGTTCATAAGATTACATATAGAGACAGAAACAATGCAATATCCTGTTATCTGCCAAAAGACAGTACACCGGACAAACATGCAGTGGAAGAACTGCACCGGATGACAGCACTGGAAACAACGCTGGAAAGGCTGACGATGGCGTCAGGATTTTTCCGGGAAGACGGGCCGCGGATTGAGAAGATGATTCTGACACCGGATTTTCATAAAGGTGCCGGTATTCCCATTGGGACTGTGATGCTGACAAAAGGATTTGTAGTCCCCCAGGCAATGGGCAATGATATTAACTGTGGTATGCGGTTTTATACAACAGATCTGTCAGAAGAACAGATACGGGAGAAGCTGCCGGTACTGACAAAGAAAATCCGTCATGTTTTTTTTGAAGGCGGCAGGCAGATTCCTATGACAGGGAGACAACGACAGGCAATGCTCTGCTATGGCCTTGAGGGAATACTGGAAACGAGCCGTGACGGTAAAAAGAGCGGTCTTTGGCGATATTACGAGCCGGAGGTGCAGGAAAAATGGCTGGATCACACAGTATTTCGGGGGAGTTTGAAAACGGACGGCACAGAAGGGCTGGGAGATTTTATTGGCAGTTATGAACAGTTAAGCTATGATGATCAGATCGGGACCATAGGCGGTGGCAACCATTTTCTGGAAGTACAGCGGGTGGCAGAGATTTATGACGGGCAGACGGCCAATGCCTGGCATATAAAAAAAGGCGCTGTGGTGGTGATGCTTCATGGGGGCTCTCTGACCATTGGTCATCACAGTGGTTTGTTAAACCGCCAGATCTGTGAAGACATTTATCCTGCCGGGCTGCCTCATCCTGAGAATCGTATCTATCCCATACCGGAGAATGATGGAACATCGGATGTATGGAAGCGGTTCTGGTCGGTTTCCGGCAATGCAGCGAATTTTGGATTTGCCAACCGCCTGTTTCTGGGGTTTATGATACAGGATGTTTTTACCAGTGTGCTGGGGGAATGCCATATGGATTTGCTTTATGACGCTCCTCACAATTATATCTGGAAAAAGCAGATGAATGGTGAAGTTTACTACCTTCACCGAAAAGGTGCCTGTTGTGCCGGCGGCTGTGAAGAAATGGAGGGCACTGCATTCGCCTGCTATGGAGAACCGGTGATGATTCCCGGTTCTATGGGCAGTTCCAGTTATCTGCTTCGCGGGCTGGGGAACCCGGATTCTCTCTGGAGTGCCAGCCATGGCGCCGGACGGAAAAAATCCCGTGGGGATGCAATCAGAGGGAATGATGAAGCCTTTCGCCGGTTTATGGAAGCGTTTCATATTGTCACACCCATTGATCCGTCCCGCAATGATTTAAAGGGCAGAACGGATATCCTGAAAAAATGGGAAGAGACAGTTCGGGCGGAGGCGCCCTATGCCTATAAGGATATTCATGAAATCATTGCAGTCCATACAACCCACAATATGGCTGCTTTGGTAGCCCGTCTGGAACCGATTTTTACGGTAAAAGCCTGACCATGCAGCTCATGCCAAAGCAGTAAGGCTTCGATGCAAAGCAGAAAGGCCTTCAACGGTCTGCTATATTTGGGTCTCCGGGGCAGACTGGCATTTGCGGCGGTATTGTGATGGCGTACAGTGGACATATTCCCGGAAAACTTTGCCGAAATAACTGCTGCTGCCCAGTCCGCAGGCATGACTGACAGCGGTTATGGAATCCTGTCTTTCCGCCAGCATCCGGCACGCCATTTCCAGCCGATAGCTTTTGATATACTCCACTGGCGTTATATGCAAACAGTCGTGAAATACACGGAAACATTCCCGTTCACTCAGAAATGCGGAAGCCGCAATTTCAGGAATGGAAATTTTTTCGGCATAATGTTCATGGATGTGGATTAACATCCGTTTGATTTTATCGCTGTTTATATTGCACTTTCCAGGCTGCGTGGGAACTGAGTGGAATTGTTCAAAGAGCAGCAGCCATATTTCAGACAGAATGCTTCTCAGTTTTATTTCATATCCGAATTCGGTATCAGTCAGGCGGAATGAATCCTGTATCCGTTTTAGAATTTCTGCCTGTACCGGATTTGTGGGAAAAAGTGACAGCATTTCAACCTGGGGCGATGTAATAATCGGTGTAATATAGGTTTGTTCGATCCGGCTTCCCTGTTTTCCCGCAAGCAGGGAAACGTCAAATATATGAAGAAGCTGAATGGTCTTTTCCGTCGGAGAAGCTGTTTTGGTCATATGGAGTATATTGGAATTGACCATACCTCCGGAACCGGCAGGAAACCGTATGGTTCCACTGGGGGTATGGTATATAAGGGCGCCGTTTTCCACATAAAAGAGTTCCACAGTCCTGTGCCAGTGCCATGGGACAGAACGTTCCATAAGTTTATCCAGTTCCACCCGTGAAGCGATATAAGGGAAATCAGGCGTAAAGCCCGGAAGCAATTCTTCTTTACTTCCCGTCTGAAATTCTATCGTCTGTATATTTTTCATGCTTTTTTGCCTTTGTATGTTGTTGATTGACTTGCTGATATGAATAACAGTATAATATAAAAAGATGTATTTTGCTATGATTCCGATGTGTAAATTTACAGACAGATAGTATATAGAAACTTGTTTTGTTTTCACGGCAGCACGGGAAAACAAGGCTCGAAGTGCAAGTATTGCATTTCCGGGTCTTTTATTATTCCGAAAACAATAAAATATTATTCCATTTCTGCTGATAATATTCCGAAAATAAGATATTCTATTGAAAGAAGGGAGATGCGATCTTTATGTATATAACGGTAAAGCAGGCAGCAGAAAAGTGGGGGATTTCTGACAGACGAGTGCGTATACTTTGTTCGGAAGGAAAAATTTCGGGAGCCACACGAGAAAGGCACAGTTGGATGATCCCATCAGATGCGAAAAAACCACAGGATGGACGTTTTAAAACGACTGAAAGTTTACTGACAGCCATAGACAGGAAGAAAAGAGAACTGGATACCAGACGCCCGTTGACTGAGGGTGAGTTGGAACGCTTGACTGAGGAATTCATTATTGAATATACTTATAATTCAAATGCGATTGAGGGAAACACCCTAACCCTTCGTGAAACGGATATGGTTTTGCGTGGTCTGACGATTGACAAAAAGCCGTTAAAAGATCATATGGAAGCAGTGGGGCATAAAGAAGCGTTTGATTTTGTGCGGGATTTGGTAAAAGATCAGATTTCTTTATCAGAGAGTATTATCAAGCAGATACACTATCTTGTATTAGCGGATAAACGGGAGGACCGGGGGATTTACAGAAGAATCCCCGTCAGAATTATGGGTGCGAAACATGAACCAGTACAGCCCTATTTGATCCAGCCTAAAATGGAACAGTTGTTGGAGGCTTATAGGAATAGTACAGATCATATCATTCCTCGGCTCGCACGATTCCATATTGAATTCGAAGGGATTCATCCTTTTATAGACGGAAATGGCAGAACCGGGAGACTGCTTATAAATTTGGAATTGATGAAAGCCGGATATCCGCCAATTGATATTAAATTTGCAGACCGGATTTCGTATTACAATGCATTCGATGAATACCATGTAAAGCATAATCCTGGCGAAATGGAAAAGTTGTTTGCAGGTTATGTGAATGCAAGGCTGGATAGTTATTTGGAAATGTTAGATAACGAAAATATACAAAAAAGTTGATGGCTGCGGAAAATGAAAGGATTCTGAGATTTTTTAAATATATGTATTGTTTTATAAAGGGCAGAAATGATTAAATCAGGAGGTTGAGATTTCATGGTTAACATATTTTCTAAAGATATAATGGTGTTAAATCTTGACATAGCACCATTCTGAACAAGAGACATATGAAAGTGAGTATGAGAAACTTCTTCGAAACATATATGAAAAACCACAATTTACAAAACCAGCATTAGGCAAGAAACCAGAGTGTTTTGCTCATTCTGTGATTTTTTTAACAATATTCATTAGAAAAATAAACCTCGCAAAACGTGCCAAACATAAGCAAATCAACGCATTTTAGGAGGAATTTTTACTATGATTAAGATACTTTTCGTCTGCCACACGATATGTGGCGTTGGTGAGGCTGAGATATGTATGCAGATTTATTAAAAGAAAAACTTGCAGAACAGGAAAAGATATACCGTTTGTTTCAGGCCGGTCAAACAGACTGTGTGCTCTACAGGGAAGTCAGGGACGGGGAATATGGGATACGGGACGGGAACGAGATAAACAGAAAGCGACTGTGCTATTATCTCTTATATTTCAAAACAGAGGATGAAAAAATTCTGTCCCGCTTATTTGAAGAAGAACTGAAAGACCGGACAACCAATTCCTTCCAGGGAATTGGCAGTACACTCTGTATATTGACCTATCTCATCGGAAAGTATAATGCTGACCACACCTATGATCCCTTGCTGAAGGCGGCTGCCAAGGCCAATTTTGACTGCGTTTGCGGTTATAACCCTGCCTGCCAGGTCAGCGACAATCTATATGACAATGATCTGACAGACTGTATCTATCTGTGCCAGGAGCTGGATTATCCGGATGTTATGAAACAACTGGTTTCCGAATGGAAAGACACGATTATGAAAAACACAGATTCTGACAGAGCCTGTCTGATCAGGTTTCATCAGTTTCTGGGAATGGAAGAGGAAAATGGGCCGCTGTATCAGGCACAGCTTTTGTCTGCGACAGAAACGGGCAGGATATCTGATCTTGCCCGTGCTTATATAGATATGATCCGGCATGAGCTGCGCATGAAACAGTATGAAAAGGCAGGCAACCATATCCGTGAAGCGCGGGAGCGGGCAGATGACGGTTCAGACCGTATGTGGCGTCTGCGGGGGGAACTGCTGGAGACAGCTTTTGAATTGATCAGCAACGACCGGGCAGTGGGAGGCAGCTTGTGGGAATGGGCCAAAGCAGAGTTTGGCAGATTGACAAATATTTGGGGAAATGTATACACGAAGGGGATTGAGGCCGCCAGAGCCATGGAAGATACATATGCGCTGGAACTGGAAAAAGAATACCAGGCATGGCGGGAAAAAATGGGACTGAATCATCTGCTTTTGGAAGAAAAGAAAGGACGGGCGGTGGATGAAGACTGAATACTATGATATTGGATTGAATCTGTTTTGCAGGCAATTTCCTGAACCGGAAAAAATCATACAAAATGCGGCTAAGGCCGGTGTGACCTGTATTCTGACCGGGACGGACCGGAAGGAAAACCGCCAGATTGACACATTTACAAAGGAACACAGGGTGTACGGAACGGTGGGCATTCATCCCCACAATGCGGACCGCGGGGAAAAAGCAGACTTTGACCTAATCGAAAAGCTGGTTACGGAAAATAAGAAAATCGTAGCCATCGGAGAGTGCGGACTGGACTTTGACCGGATGTTTTCCACCAGGGAAAATCAGATCAGATGTCTGGAAAAGCATATTGTTCTTGCGGAAAAACTGGGAATGCCGCTGTTTTTGCATGAGCGCAGCGCCAGTGAGGAATTTGTCCGAAGATTCAAAAAACATCCGGAAGTGTGCAAACGGTCTGTGGTCCATTGCTTTACCGGAAACCGGAAAACATTGGAGAAGTATCTTGAGATGGGATTTTCCATCGGCATTACCGGATGGATCTGCGATGACCGCCGGGGAAAAGAACTGAGAGAAGCGGTTGGAATCATTCCACCTGACCGGATTTTGCTGGAGACGGATGCGCCTTACTTAACACCCAGGAATATACCGGGATTAAACAGGACAAATGTGCCTGAAAATATCGTGTATATAGCCAGGGAACTTGCAAAGTATATGAAAATTCCGGAGGAAGCGCTGAAAGAGAACACCAGAAAAAATACGGAAAGAATCTTCCGGCTGGAAGCGGAAATATAAAGGGAATTCAGACAGAATGGAAATGGAAGTATAAAGGGAAGTCAGACAGAATGGAAATGGAAGTATAAAGGGAAGTCAGACAGAACGGAAATGGAAGTATAAAGAGAATTCAGACAGAACGGAAATAGAAGTATAAAGGGAAGTCAGACAGAACGGAAATGGAAGTATAAAGGGAAGTCACATAGAACAGGTAACAGAGATTCAGGAAATGACTGGAGAAACGGGGGAGAAAAAACTGTGAAAGATTATCGTTTTCAGGTAAATTTAGGCGGCATGATTGAAATTTTGTCGGATCATCTGTACAGCAGCCCGGATGTGTATATCCGGGAGCTTTTGCAAAATGGTGTGGATGCCATCACCGGCAGAAACATCTGGGAAAAAGAAGCGGAAAAGGCGCAGCAGGCTGTGGAGGGAACCATTACCCTGGAAATAGAGGAGGGCAGCAAGCTGATTTTTACAGATAACGGCCAGGGACTGACGGAAGAGGAAATTCATCAGTTCCTTGCGATCATCGGGGAATCTTCCAAACGGAATCCGATCAACGGAAGAATTCCCACAGACTTTATCGGGCGGTTCGGCATCGGCCTGTTGTCCTGTTTTATGGTGTCGGATGAAATCCGTATGCTGACCAGATCCTGTAAGGCCAAAGACGCCCCTCTGCTGGAATGGCATGGCAGGCCGGACGGCACCTATACCATCCGCAGACTGGAACCGGATGAGGCAGATACGGTGGATATGTCTTTCGGCACGCGGGTGATTTTGCAGGCAAAGCCTGATCGGGAGTCTTATTTTACAAAAAAAATGATACAGAAGCTGATTACATATTATGGTTTACTGCTGCCGTTTCCGGTGCTTGTACGGGCGAACGGAAAAGAAGAGCAGATCAATCCTGTGTATCTTCCATGGGATGGTCGCAATACCAACAAGCAGGAACTGCTGCTGTTTGGACAGATGATGTTCGAGGAACAGTTTCTGGACTGCGTTTTGCTGCGCTCAGAAGAGGGAAACGTTTCCGGTGTGGCTTACATCCTGAAATATCCGGTGCTGCCTTCCGCAAAGAGCAATCACCGCATCTACCTGAAAAATATGCTGCTGACAGAAAAAGGGGATAATCTGATTCCGGACTGGGCGGTATTTACCAAATGTATTATCAATGCCACGGATTTGCGTCCTACGGCGTCCAGAGAGGGATTTTATGTGGACGAAGTGCTGGAATGCGCCAGGGAGGCGATTGAGGACAGCCTGATTGAATATATTGCCGGGATTGCGGAGGACGACAGGGAACTGTTCGATGCATTCTTTCATATCCATCGGCTGACGCTGATGTCACTGGCACTGGCTACGCCCAAACTGTTTGAGATATTGGTGGATTACTGTGAATTTGAGACCACAAGGGGGACACAGACAGGTTATGCGCTGCGGTCCTGCAACGAACCGTTGATTTATGCGCCCACCGAGGCAAAGTATAAACAGCTTTCTCAGCTTTTCTTTGCCCAGGACAAGCTGCTGATCAATGTCTCTTATGTACATTCGCTGGAATTGCTCTGCCGTCTCGGGCAGGTATATGGCCTGGAAGTACATCCTGTGGATGACTGGAGTGTGGAAGATCTGATGCAGGATTTATCTCCGGATGACCAGGATACCTGTTTTGTATTTCAGAAGGTGGCAAACCGGATTTTAAAACGCTGGGACTGCCGTGCGGAGCTGAAATACTTTTCTCCCTATAACCAGCCCACCTTTTACCTGATGGATGAAAAAATCCTGCTAAAACGTCAGATTGCTGCCTCACGTTCACAGGCGGATTCCATGTTTTTTCAGATGCTGGACGCCTTTACCGCGGAGATACCCAATGATACGGCTGCGGTTCTGTATTTTAATTACAGCAACCCTCTTGTGAAGAAACTGGCAGCGCAGGAAGATGAAGGGGATCTGAAGATTCTGGTAGAAATTTTGTATGTACAGGCGTTACAGATCGGCGGCTTCACCCTGCATAACAATGAACTTGGCATGTTGAACCGCAACATTCTGACGCTGATGGAAAGGGGGCTTTCCGATGTATGAGAGTGACCGGGATCTGCCATATGATCCACAGACATATAAAGATGCCTATGATGAGATGGAGCATGGAAAGATCAGGATGTCCGGCATCCGCAGTGCCATAGAGGCCGCGGATGCCCATCAGGATACATCCTACCGGATTTATTTCCGCCTGGAACTTTGCCGGGAATCTGTCTTTTATGGTGACGGACTGGATATGATGGTTATCTTCCCCCAGGCACTGGCGATTATTGACCAGTATCCGGATACGGAGGCGACAGTCCATGAGCTTGGGTATTCCAACAGCCTTGATCATATTTTATGGGTTTACAAGTGGATGCTGGAAGAGTGTGCGGACTTTTACCAGGTGCCGCTGGAAGACTGTCTGAAATTTTTTGAGGATTTTAAAAAACGCAGTCTGGCATATGGCTATAATCTGCGGCCTTATTATTATTATAAATACTTTTTTTATTCCGATATCGGGAAGCAGTTGTCCACCGAGGCATTTCATAAATTTGAGGAACTTCCCAGGGATGGTAATTGCGACTGTGAGGCGTGCGAGCAAAATTCCATTGTGAATTTCTACCTGAAAAACGGCGACCCGGAGCGGGCGGCCCGTCTGGCGGAGGATATAGAACATTTCCGGCTGACCTGCGGGCACGGCGATAAAGGCGCCTGGCTGCGGCTGAAAAAGCAGTATATGAAATATCATATGGAGCGCGGGGAATACGAGGAAGCAGAAACCTATTGCCGTATGATGGAACGGCATATGACGAAGGATAAAGAATATCAGAGATGGGAGGATTTTCTCTGGTGTTATGCCAACACAAATATGGGGAAGGCGCTGCAGATCTACAAAGCCCATTGGAAAGAGTGGGAACAGGAGCGGAACCCTTCTGAAATTTTCGATGTCAATAAAAATATTGCCTGCTTTTTTAAAAAATTAGCAAAAGAACAAACCAAAAAGACCATCAGGCTGCCGTTGGATGCTTCCTTCCCCCTGTATGACGAACAAGGCTGTTACCTTCTGGAAGATTTGTTCCAGTACTATTATAACAGGGCCAGGGATGTGGCCCGGCGCTTTGATCAGAGAAACGGTACTTCCAGTTATTGTGACCGGCTGGCGGCTGCACTGAAATCAGGAGGGGATTTGGATGTATGATCCGGACGGACTGAAAAAAGCATATGACAAGTTAGAACATGGCAGAGCCAGAGTAACTGCTATCCGCAATGCTGCAGAAGACGCAGATGTCCACCAGGATACGCCTTTTCGGATATTTTTCCGTCTGGATCTGTGCCGGGAATCCTGTTTTTACGGGGACAGCCTGGATATGATGATTGTATTTCCAGAAGTGCTGGCCATCATTGACCGATATCCGGATACGCCTGTTACTGCTTTTAACAACAATTTCAGAGACAGTATGGCTCATATTCTGTGGGTTTATAAATGGGTTCTCAACGCCTGTGGGGGATTTTATCAGATACCCATGTCAGATTGCCTGAAATTTTTAGAAGATTTTAAAAAGCGCAGCCTTGCATATGGCTATCATCTGAGGAGCTACTATGACCATGTATATAATTTTTATTATGTCATTGACAAACAGAAGGCGGAAGAGGCTTTTCACCAGTTTGAAAATACAGCCAGAGACGCCAACTCTGACTGCAAGGCCTGTGAGTGTAATGAGATGATTGATTTTTATCTGAGACAGGGAGATCTGGATCGTGCCAACAGACTCTCAGAAGAAATTGAAAACCTTTCCCTGCGCTGTCATGGTGCCATGATGCGGGCGTGGCTGGTTCTGAAGAAAAATTATATGCATTATTATCTGCGGCAGCATGCGTTTGAAGAAGCGGAAGCCTATTGCCGCCTCATAGATCCCCGTCGGGTAAAAAATGAAGAATTCTGTTACTGGGATGATTTTCTGTACTGTTATGCATACAGAGATATGGGAAAAGCGTTGCAGATTTACAGAAGTCATTGGAAAGAGTGGGAGCAGGAGCGCGAACCTTCCACACTGTTTGATATATCTCTGAATTGTGTCAGCTTTTTTAGCAGACTGGCTACTGCCGGGAAAAAGCAGACGGTTAAGCTGTCCATGGACCAGACCTTTTGTCTGTATGAAGAGAGCGGGGTGTATCGGACGGAAGCATTGTATTCGTATTATTATCATAAGGCCAAAGACCTGGCGCAAAAGTTTGACGAGCGAAACGGGTCGGATTTTTATATGGAGTGTTTGCGGGAGTGTGTCAGCTTTCTGGAGTCTTAATATATGTGCAATCTGAAAGAAATGCAGGGGACAAGCCGTCTTTGATAACCTGGTGTTACAAAGGCCTTGTCCTTTTTTCTTTTCATAGGAAAGTGCGCCCTATGAAACAAAAGGGATGCGCAGTTTCGCGCGCGGAACAAAAGCTGCGCTTTCCGGAAAATTTGGACACACGAGTGTGCGAAGCGCACTTTTGTTTTGCCAATAGAAAGTTCGCAAAGCATGTTACTCCATTTTGTTTTTCAGTTCGGTACATTTGAAAACACCGGGCTTATTTTTTTGTCAGGCAGCCAGGCCATGATTCATGATTGTTTTACATTTTCTGAAATTTTTCTTTTTTTCCGTTTTCTGAAACTTTTCAGGTATCAGAAAAATCTCTATAGTATAAAGCTTGAAGCGGAAAGGTGCGTGCCGGCAATGAAAAAAATGTTATATGAAAGGCTGATTCAGTATATCCTTGAAAATCAGGATCGGTTTTACAGAGTGGCATACAGTTATACCCGGCATCAGGAAGATGCTCTTGATGCTGTTCAAAGTGCAGTCTGCAAAGCGCTGGAATCTCATGAAAGCATTAAAAATGCAGACGCAATCAGGGCATGGTTTTATCGAATATTGATCAATGAATGTCTGATGGTACTGAAAAAACGAAAGCGGATGATGCCAAACTCAGATGACCTGCATCAGGAGGAGGTGTATTATGAAAAAGGCTATGATCAGGATGATGATATAGAAAAAGAACTGGACAATTTGGAGTTTGATGTACAGGAGATTATAAAACTCCGATTTTTTGAAGAGTTGTCTTTGAAAGAAATTTCCTGTATTACCGGATTGAATTTGAATACGGTAAAAACAAAACTTTATCGCGGCCTAAAACAATTAAAAGAACATATACAGGAGGCGGGGTTATGGGAAATTTAGAAAAAATGAAAGAAAACTATGATCGTATCGTTATTCCAAAAGAACTGAGCATCCGGATACAACAGGAGATAGAGAAGTCGAGAAAGCAGCAGGAAGAGAAACGAAAGGTGGATCATGTTTACAGGTATAAAAGGCTGACTCGTGGTATGGGGGCAGCGGCAGCGTGTATCTGTATTCTTTTTACAGCGGCTCTGAATACCAGTCCGGTCTTTGCAAAAGAAGCGGCACAGCTTCCTGTCATTGGCAATCTGGCACAGATCCTGACATTCCGCTCTTATGAGACAGAAACAAATGATATAGCGGTATCCGTGGAAATTCCAACCATTGAAATGATAGAAGCGGATACGGGGATCGGAATCGATGCAGTCAATCAGGAAATTCTTGACCGATGCAGTCAGTATGCTGATGACGCGGTTTTGCGCGCCGAAGAATACAGAACAGCATTTCTGGAAACCGGAGGGACTCTGGAAGAATGGAAGGAACACGAAATCCGGATTACTGTGGACTATGAGATAAAACAACAGAGCAGTCATTATCTTTCGTTCGTGGTAAGGGGAACCGAAAGCTGGACGAGTGCTTATAACGAGTCAAACTATTACAATTTGGATCTGGTTACAGGAAGAATGGTTACATTGGATGATATGCTGGGTGCCAATTGCAGTAAGCTGGTCAATCAAAGCATCAGAGAACAAATCGCTGAAAGGCGGGAAGGAGGAGAAATATTTTTTACAGAAGAGGAAGGAGGGTTTGCAGGGATTTCGGAGGAAGTCAAATTTTATATTAATAAAGAGGATCACCCGGTTATCGTTTTTGAAAAATATGAAATTGCGCCTGGATCATCAGGAGAAATTGAGTTTGAAATAGGAGGAAATTAAGATGAGAAAGAACATGAAAAAGAACATGAAGAGGATTGCTGCTTTGGCTTTGAGCCTGAGCATTATGGGAGTGATTTTGACAGGGTGCGGTGAAAGTCAGCAATCCCACCAGGATACACAGCCGGAAATCTCCCAAAATACATTGCAGGAAACCGGGCAGGATACTGCCGGGGACGAGGCTGCAACCAAGACAGCAGAAAACAATGAACAGAAAACGGAAGGATACGAGGATAATTTTGCAGTTGACAGTGAGGCAGCGAAGGAATTTGCCGGAAAAGTCAAAGCAGCAGCCGAAAAAAAGGATTTGGAGGCTCTGGCAGAGCTGACTGCATTTCCGGTGTATGTGGGATTACCGGATGTTGATGTGGTTGAAACCAAAGAGGACTTTTTAAAACTGGGTGCAGAAACCGTATTTACAGAAGGATTGCTACAATCTGTGGAACAGGCTGACATAGACAATCTTCAGCCCAGCATGGCAGGGTTTTCCATTTCAGACGGAGGGACGGCAAATATAAATTTTGGTGTTGTGGATGGAGCGCTGGCAATTAACGGTATCAACTATTAGTCAGGATTGGCCCTGATCTGCCGGCGATAATGGTTCTGTTTCGTATATATGGTTTTTTTCCGTTTTTGTCTGGCAGATCAGACTATTTGTTTTCCGCCTCCGGGATTCAGGGACATTAAATTTATATAAAATTTGTCACTTTTTACTGAAAACATGTTATAATCCTTTTATATTGTTAATTTCATAACAAACAAAGCAAGGAGGTATTTATCAATGGCGAGATTTACGTTACCCCGCGACCTGTATCACGGAAAGGGTGCGTTGGAAGCGCTCAAGTCTTTTCAGGGGAAAAAGGCAATGATCTGTGTGGGTGGAGGTTCCATGAAGCGGTTTGGATTTCTGGACCGGGCACAGAAATATCTGGAAGAGGCAGGCATGGAAGTGCAACTGTTTGAAGGCATTGAGCCTGACCCTTCAGTGGAGACTGTTATGAAGGGCGCCGCTGCCATGTCAGAGTTCGAACCGGACTGGATTATCGCAATGGGAGGCGGTTCTCCGATTGACGCGGCAAAGGCTATGTGGATCAAATACGAATATCCTGAGATTACCTTTGAAGAGATGTGCAAAGTGTTTGGCATTCCCAGCCTTCGTAAGAAAGCGCATTTCTGCGCTATTTCTTCCACATCAGGGACAGCTACGGAAGTAACGGCGTTTTCCATTATTACTGATTATCAGAAAGGCATCAAATATCCTATCGCTGATTTTGAAATTACGCCCGATGTGGCGATTGTCGATCCGGATCTGGCAGAAACCATGCCGCAGAAGCTGGTGGCACATACCGGTATGGATGCCATGACCCATGCAGTAGAGGCATATGTGTCTACGGCCAACTGTGATTTCACCGATCCGCTGGCATTGCATGCCATCCAGATGATTCAGCACGATCTGGTGGCTTCCTACAACGGCGATATGGAAAAGAGAGCTTCCATGCACAATGCACAGTGTCTGGCCGGTATGGCATTTTCCAACGCGCTGCTGGGAATCGTACATTCCATGGCACATAAAACAGGTGCAGCTTTTGCAGATTACGGCGCACATATTATCCACGGCGCTGCCAATGCCATGTATCTGCCGAAGGTGATCGCATTTAATGCAAAGGATGAGACAGCAAAGAAACGGTATGGAGAAATTGCCGATTTTATGAAGCTGGGCGGCAATACACCGGACGAGAAAGTGGATCTGCTGATTGCATATCTGAGAAAGATGAATGACGATCTGAAGATTCCGCATTGCATCAGTCATTATGGGCCTGACAGTTATCCCGCAGAGCAGGGATTTGTACCGGAAGAAGTATTTCTGGAGAGATTGCCCGAAATTGCGGCAAATGCAATTCTGGATGCATGCACCGGGTCCAATCCCCGCCAGCCAAATCAGGAAGAAATGGAAAAGCTGCTGAAATGCTGTTATTACGACACAGAGGTGGATTTCTAAGAAGAGCCGCCTGAGGAGAATACATAATCTGCATCGGGCAGGCGGACATGAAACTGTTCAGAACGTGGGTTTGGGGATTCATGTCCGCTTTGCCCAAAGGAGGGGATAGAAAATGGGTTTGTTTTTACAGACAGTAATTGTACCCGGCTGTGGGGAAGAACAGGTTAGAAATGCTTTGGAGACAGTTGCAAAATCTGATACGGACAGCGGAATTCCCATGGAACTGGATCCGGCCCAATGCCGGTATCAGGTACATGAAAAGGGGGTCGGTGTCCTTCTGAATGAGGATTGTATCGGTTTTGAAGATCTGGCGTCTCAGTTGTCCAAAGCCATTGGCGGCCCGCTTATGCTGCTGTATATTTATGATGGGGATTACTGGGGATATTTTCTTCTGGATAATGGCACTGTCATGGATATGTTTAATCCTGTTCCGGATTATTTTGAGGAACTACCGGAAGAAGAGATGGAAGAACTGAAAGGGAATGCACAGTTGGTGGCAGAGTACTTCCGGGTAGACAGGGCTTCCATCGAAAATTATCTGGTGCGCTGGACCGATGAAATATTGGAAGCCGAAGAGCAAAAGGCTTACGAAGAGGACGAGTTTGAAATGGGGTCTGACTGGCAGATGGCCGATTTTATGGGTCGGTTGGGCTTTCCCTATGAATGGTAACGACTGTTATGAACAGGGGCTGTTGTTCCACAGGTGTGCGATCATCTGTGGGACAATGGCTTTTTTCATTTCATAGGAAAGTGCGTCCTATGAAACAAAAGGGATGCGCAGCTTCGTGCGCGTTTGTACCTTTCAGAAGCCGTGCCCTCTGGAATCCGGTGTCAAATGGGAAGGGGAGTGACAGGCGTAACCGGAGAATGGTTGTATTTCTCAAAGGGATTGTGTATAATGAAGCATATATTCCGAATACAGAGCTTCTCAGGAGTATAGAATAACAGGAACAGGGAGAGGGAGATTATGACAGAAAAACATGGTTACGACAGGAGGAAACGGCGGATGGGAATTGCCGGTGCTGCACTGATGGCGGTGGTTTTATGCAGCGCAGGGCTGCCCGCACATGCCGAGGAGATTCCCGTTGGCGTACCCTACGGGACAACCATCGGAGAGCTGAAGGCGGATGCACCGGCGCAGTGTCTTGTGGTACAGACAGGGGATTATACATTTCAAAAGATGATGGCGGAGCTGGGAGATACAGCCGTAGTGGTACAGGACATTGGAGACGGCACCAGACTGTGTCATATTCCGGATACATCGGGACTGGATGCTTTTATTGCGGATATCAATACCGCGCTTTCCGGTGTACCTGCGGAGGGGGAAGCCTTTTATTATTATGACGGGGCAAGCAATACGATACAGACATATCCCGGCGTCTCTTACTATCAGATCAACGCCGCCGGCAAGGAGAAAATATACCATACATTGTTGCAGATACTGGCAGGTGCAGCTGTGGACAACCAGACTGCGGTACTGGAGGAAACAGACCTGGAACTGACCGTGGGAGACATTCCGGAAGAAGTGGCCGTCAATAAATATTCCCTTGAAGGAAGCTGCACCACCAGTTTTAAAGGCAGCTCTTCCAACCGGATTAAGAATATTCAGATTGCTGCCGGTAATCTGAATCAGACGGTACTGTATCCGGGGGAAGTGATTTCCATGAACAAGGCATTTCTTCCCAGGACTTACGCCAACGGATACCGGGAAGCGGGGGCTTATATGAGCGGTAAGGTAGTTCCCGCAGTAGGCGGAGGTATCTGCCAGGTCAGCTCCACGGTGTACAATGCTGCCATGAACAGCGGACTCACCGTACTGGAGCGGCATCCCCACAGTATGCCTGTACATTACCTGCCGCTGGGTATGGATGCGGCAATTTCCAGTGGCAGCAAGGATCTGCGGATCCGGAACGATTATCCGTTCCCGGTTCTGTTTGAAGCCTACACAGAAGGGAAAAACCTCACAGTCAATATTTACACAAGCGAACTGATGACGGCCGGCACCTCCTACAGACTCCATGCGGTAAGAAAGGGGAGCCTTGCGGCGGCTTCTTATCTGGAAGTAACGGTAAACGGCGTCGTTACCGAAGACAGAGCGCTGGGCACTTCCAGATACAGCCCTATGCGCACAGACGATGATGATGAAGACTGATCCTCCGGAAGATGACACAAATCAGAGCCAGGCAGTAAACAGGCGTTTGCTCAGCCGGGCAGCCCGGGTCTTTTCCGGTGATTAAAGGACGCCTTCTGAAATACAGGCATAATTACCGCCCCGCCCCACATATATTGTTGTATGTATAAGCGGAATAAAAAGAACAGGGTCCAAAGGGCCGGGGCGGAAGAGACGGTTTCCAGGAAAGAACAGGTCGTAGATTCTTTGAAGCTCCCAAAAGATTTGCTTTTGGGAGCTTCTATTGTCACATTGACAGGGAACCGTGAAGCCTGGATAGAAAATTACAAGGGGATTATTGAATACAGCGATACCTTTGTGCTGTTGCAGGGCAAGACCTGCCAGATCTGCATTTCCGGGAAATGTCTGTCCATTGACTACTATACCAATGAAGATATGAAGATCAGCGGATGCATCGAATGTGTAAGGTATGAATGACGGGAGGCGGCAATGGAAAAACTCATTCATTTTCTGCGTGGCTATCTGAGAATCAAAGTATGGGGCTATTCGCCGGAGCGGTTTATGAATCTGTGCGGCAACCGGGACATACTTTTGTGGGACATTGAAAGACATGGCACATACTATACAATGTGCATCAGCATCCGGGGGTTTCGGGAACTGAAACCCATTACCGGAAAGACAAAGACAAGGGTAGCCATTCTGCGCAGATATGGACTGCCCTTTTTTGTTCCCCATATGAAAAAGAGGAGTATGTTTATTGTGGGGCTTTTGGGATGCCTGCTGTTCCTCCATGGTATGTCCCATTATATCTGGGCCATTGAGATTACAGGGAATACCAGGCTGACAACGGATGTGCTGATGGATTTTCTGGAAGAGGACGGGATCGTCTGCGGCAGCCGGAAAAAGGATCTGGACATTGAAGCGCTGGAAAAAGCCATACGGCGTGAATTTGATGTCGTTACATGGACTTCTGCCAGATTGGACGGGACCAGGCTGGTTATCCAGATTAAGGAAAACAGTAAAGAAATCCCAAAGACGGAAGAGCCGGAAACGGCAGGGATGGATCTGGAGGCGACCAAAGGCGGCAGGATCGTGGGTATGGTCACAAGAAGCGGTGTGCCAATGGTAAAAATAGAAGATGAAGTGGAGGCCGGAGAGACGCTGGTCAGCGGCGCGGTGCCTGTGTATGGGGAAGATGCGGCAGTAAAAGAATATCTGTTCTGTAAAGCGGATGCGGATATTTATCTGCAATGCAGTTACCGCTATGAGGAAAAACTTCCCATCCGTTACCAGAGCAAAGTCTATACAGGGAATGAAGAAACGATACCCTATTTCCGCCTGGGGGATCGGGAATTTTGCATTTCCCTGAAAGAACCGGCTTTTTTCAAAAGCGATTGTGTGGTGAGTGAGAACCGGATAGAGGCTTTAAAAGATTTTTATCTTCCCATAACCTTTGGCAGGTATTGCTATCGGGAGTATACATTGACTGAGAAAACCTATACACAGGAACAGGCAAAAAGCATCTGTCAGGAAAAATTGGACCGGATTATACAAACTTTAGAGGAAAAGGGGGTACAAATTCTTCAAAAAGATGTTAAAATAGGAAAGGACTCCAAACAATATATATTGCGGGCTGATTTTACGGTTGTGGAGAAGACAGGGACCCTTGTCAGCACAAAAACCGAAAGCCTTCCTGCAGATGATGGGTTACAGGTAACAGAGGAGCAATAACAGATGGATGAATTTACGTTCAGAATGTCGGTTCCGGCAGAACATATCAGAAATGTGTTCGGGGAATATGACTCTTATGTGAGAAAAATAGAGAAAGAGCTTTCCGTGACGATTGTGAACCGTGACGAAGGCATTAAGATTACAGGAAAAGAGAAAGCGGTGCGGCAGGCAGGCAAAGTACTGGAAAATCTGGTGGCACTGTCCATGCGGGGAAATACAATACAGCAGCAGAATGTGGATTATACGCTGGAAATGAGTTATGAACACCGGGAGGATGCACTTCTGGAGATGGATGGGGAAATGATCTGCCATACTGTAAACGGCAAACCGGTCAAACCAAAAACCCTGGGACAGAAACAGTATGTGGACGCCATCCGCAGACATATGATTACCTTTGGCCTGGGGCCCGCCGGAACGGGCAAGACATATCTGGCCATGGCCATGGCCATCACCGCTTTTAAAAATGATGAAGTGGGGCGCATTATTTTAACACGCCCGGCCATTGAAGCAGGAGAAAAGCTGGGCTTTCTGCCGGGTGATCTGCAGAGTAAGGTAGATCCCTATCTGCGTCCTCTGTATGATGCCCTTTACCAGATTATGGGCGCGGAGAGTTTTGCTAAAAATATGGAAAAAGGGTTGATTGAAGTGGCGCCCCTTGCTTATATGCGGGGCCGCACACTGGACAATGCGTATATCATATTGGATGAAGCACAGAACACGACGCCAGCCCAGATGAAAATGTTTCTCACCCGTATCGGTTTTGGCTCTAAAGTCATTGTGACAGGAGACGCTTCCCAAAAAGATTTGTCTCCCGACGCGCAGTCCGGCCTGGATGTGGCGCTCAGGGTTCTCGGCCGTGTGGAGGATATTGCTTTCTGTGAACTGACCAGCCGGGATGTAGTGCGCCATCCGCTTGTACAGAAAATTGTCAAAGCCTATGAAGTGTATGAAGCGAAAACAGCAGACCGGCCCAGACGCCCGGCGCCAAAGCGGGGCCGGTACAGAGGAGAAAAGGAGCGCCAAAGATAAGGCAAAGATGGGAAATACTATGAAACCAGTGAATAAAATTGTACATGCCTTCCTGCTGGTCCTGCTGCCGGGACTTATATCGGTGGGCGCCAGCTATTACTATGGGATACCGGAGAATGCGTTGATCCGCAATACGGTAATGCTTGGCATCGGCACGATGTGTCTTGTTTTTTCCTGGCTTCGCTGTGGAGAAGATGGGACACTGGACGATCACAATACACTGCATCCTGCAAGATTTGTATTGTGCTATACCGCAGGAATATGCCTTGGCAGCCTGCTGCCGTTTTTTCCTGTACAGGCGTGGCCGCTGGTTCCCTTTGCACTGGCCCTTTCCCTGAGCAGTAATCTGTTTCTCGGCATATTTGCGTATGGCACGGTTGTTATGTATGCGGTTTTCCTTACGGAAAATACCCTGCTGGTGTTTTTTCTGTATTTTCTCTGTGGCGGCGCGGCTATTTTACTGTTCCGGCATCCGGGGAAAGGCTTTCGGCCCGGCATTCCCCTGACCGTTACACTGCTGTATCTGTTTACGGCACAGATGGCCGGCGCAGTACTGTATGGCGAGGCGCCTTTTTCCTGGGAGATGGCCGTACTGCCTGGCATCAACCTCTTTATTACGGCGCTGCTGCTTCTGATTGTGACAGGGTGTTATGGCTTTATTCTGCGCAGAGATATACGAAAGGATGGGGGTGTCTCCAAAGGTACAACAGAACCAGGAGACGCCGCAGCGGATGAAGAGGGTGTGGAACCGGAAGATGCCGCAATGGATAAAGAGGGCGTGAAACCGGAAGATGCCGCAGCGGATAAAGAGGGCGTGGAACCGGAAGATGTCGCAGCGGATGAAGAAGACGCGGCGCCAAAGGCTGACGATGTTTCACCGGTGGATGTGGAAACCATTCTGATGGAAGAAATGGACCGGAGACTGGAGCAGGCAGAAGAGGAAGAAGATACACAGGAGCCGGCAGAGGACGATACCTCCGCAAAGGAAGCACCACCTATCCCACACCGCTGTGTAACGGTACGGGAACTTTCCGTAATGGACGGCAAAGAGGAATCAGGGAGAAATAATATGAGTTTTTATATCGAAAATGAAACGGAAGCAGAATTTCCCTTCCATATAGAAGAGATCGTGGAAACCCTTGCCAGGGAAATTCTGACCAGCGAAAACTGTCCCTTTGAAACACATGTGAATGTGCTGCTGACGGATAATGAGGGAATCCGCCGCTATAACCGGGAGTATCGGGACATCGACCGGCCGACGGATGTGCTGTCTTTTCCCAATGTGGATTTTGAGACACCCTCGGATTTCCAGGCGGCAGAAAAAGACAGGATCTCCTGCTTTGATCCGGAGACAAAGGAACTGATGTTGGGAGATATTATTATCTCCGTGGACAAGATCAGGGAACAGGCGGACGCTTACGGACACTCCGAAAAACGGGAATTTGCTTTCCTTGTGGCCCATAGTATGCTACACTTATGTGGATATGACCATATGGAGCCGGAAGAGGCCTCCGTTATGAAGAAGAAGCAGATTACAGCGCTTCGCAATATAGGCATTACAAGAGATTACAGATAGGGATACGATACTTTTATGGCAGACAAACGCAGAAGCAGCAGAAAACAGGCGAATCTGATTGTACAGGGAGGCGTTATGGCAGTGACGTCTCTGCTTGTGAACGCCTGTGTTCTCTTTTGCCGTATTCCCCTGACTGTCCTGTGGGGGGATGAAGGCAATGGAATCTATGCCGCAGCCTACGGGGGATTTTTCGTGTTCTGGCTGGTTTCGGCCTACGCAGTTCCTGTGGCTGTGTCGGGATTGTTGAAATCCAGGCTGAAACGGGGGCAGAATCAGGGCGCAGGCATGGTAATAAAGATCGCTTTTTTATATGCCGCCATTGTGGGACTGGCTCTTTCGGCACTGTTGTTTCTGGGAAGTGATTATATAGCGGCCCATATCCTGCCTGAGCCTCTTGCCGTGCTGCCCATCAGGGTGTTGTCTCCTGCATTGCTGTTTATGTCATTAAGCAGTGTGCTGAGGGGCTTTTTCCTGGGGAGCGGGGCCGGTTTCCCGGTGATGCTTTCTTTTATTCTGGAACAGGTCGGCGCAGTATCCGGCGGTATCCTGCTGGCCCATATCCAGGAGGGCTATGGGATTATGGTAGGTGCATTGCTACAGAATGAATCCTTTTCCAGATCCTATGCCGTGATGGGATTTGCAGGCGGCATATCGGCGGGTTCCCTGCTGGCATTTCTGTTTTTGCTGGGTATCTATCTGTTGTCTCACGGTTATTATAAGAAACGGAAGGGGAAAGGCACGGGCAGGAAAGAGAGTGGCGCCCAGGTGATTGCAGCGTTTTTTATAGCGCTTTTCCCATTGATTCTGTATGGAATCCTGACGAAGGGATATGTGGTAGTGCAGCAGATCTGTTTCCGGCTTCTGATGGAAGACCGTATGGGGCAGGGGACGATTACCCTGCAATGGGGAATGTATGACGGAAAATACAAGGTACTGACCATGGTGCCGGTATTACTGGCAACGGTCATGGGATTTGCAGTCCGCGAACGGGTGCATATCCTTTGCCGCCGGGAAAATCAGGCCGGTCTGCGGGATTTCACACAGGCTGCCCTGAAAGCTGCCATGGTGATTGTGACTCCATTGGCTGTTATGGTTGGAACACTGGGTGTACCTATTCTGAACACCTGTTTTTCCGGTCAGGATACAAAAGTTGTCTCACAACTGCTTTTAACAGGCTTTATAACGGCTGTTTTCTTTTCCGCAGCCTGGCTGCTGGCAGAGATGCTTTTCGGAATGGGATATGTCATGCCGGTGCTCCTTGGAGGAATTGGCGCCTTTGCACTGCATCTGGGTGCCATCTATGTTATGATACAGATTTTGGAACTTGATCTGTCCGGCGTTTTGTATGGAGATATTCTCTACAGTTTCCTGTTGCTTTTGTTTATCGGTTCCGCGGCAAAGAAGCGATGCGGCTTCCGGGGCAGTCTGCTCCGCAGCATGCTGGCGCCGCTGATTGCCTCTGCCATCATGGGCGGCATTTTATATTTGCTGGCCAGGGTGCTGACAGAAGTGCTGCCTGCCGGGGTGCTGCTGGCCATACTGGCAGCCGTAGGTATGATGATTTATATACTGGCCCTTTTGCTGCTCAGGGGCGTTACGGAAAGGGAACTGCGCCTGGCGCCCGGGGGTACATGGATCCTGGCGGTGGGGAAGGCACTGCGGATGTTGTAGAGAATGAACTTTTCATGATTGTGCATAAAAGAAAAATTTAAGCTGATACTATGATAAAAGGAGTATGTCATGAAATTTATCGGTAGAATCAGCTTATTTTGTGTCGCGGGCCTTCTGATATTTACGGCAGGAGCCTATGCCAATTCTGTATATCTGAAATGGTTTTATCCCAACAGGGAAGAAGTAAAGGAGTTTCGTCCCTATACGGAAGAGATTGAAAGCGAAGAATTTACTCTGGAAACGGGAGATGAACCCGGCAGTCTGCCGACGGGCAGCCGGACAGGGGATGTGGTAACCTGTGATACTCTGTTTCTGATTGAAGAGTATGACCGGAATACAGACACGACGGCGGAGCATGAGGAGGAAATCCCAGGCAAATACATCGGAATGGACCGGGCAGGGTTTGTGGACGCCATGTCCTCCTATGAAATGTCCCCGCCGCTGGAAGAACAGCAGAGAGGCCTCATTTCCGTGGAGGTACTTGTTTTTTCCGGGGAGAGGGTCAAAATTCGGAAAAATTATCAGATGATAGAGACCCCGGCAGAGGAAATCTTTTATCTGGTGGCAGAGAACCATTATATTACCGTATACCGGGAAGATATGCAGACGGTATATCTGTATACGGATATCCGCGTGGAAAATCTGCCGGAAGGGATGCAGGAAGAAATTATCCAGCGGAAACTGATCAGCGGTGAGAGTACCCTGTATCATTTCCTGGAATCCTATTCCAGTTAGGCAAAAGGGAGCATATATGAAAATTGGCATTATCGGCGGCGGCGCATCGGGTATGGCCGCCGCAATTACAGCGTCATCTCTGGGGGCGGATGTCACCCTCTTTGAAAAGAATGAGCGGGTGGGAAAGAAACTGCTGGCAACGGGCAACGGCAAATGCAACCTGTCCAACCGGCATCTGACGGCAGACTGTTATCACAGCGAGACACCCCATCGGATACAGACAATCCTGGAACAGTGGGGCACGGAGGATACACTGGATTTTTTTCATGGACTGGGGCTTATGACACGGGAGAAAAACGGCGGGCTGTATCCCCTGTGCGAACAGGCCAGTGCGGTACTGGATGTGCTGCGGTTTGCATTGTATGGGGTACGATGTGAAACCGGACACCGGGTTGTGAGAGCGGAGCGAAGCGGCGGGGAATTCCGAATCCATACGAAAAAAGAAGGTGGACAATCTTCCCATACCTTTGATAAAATAATCCTTGCCTGTGGCAGCCGGGCCGGACTGAAATCATCGGACACAGAAAACGGGCTGGAGCTGGCAAAAGGATTGGGCCTTGCGGGCATTCCTTTTTTTCCGGCGCTGGTTCAACTGCGCTGCCAGGAGAGCTGTTTTAAAGCGTTGGCAGGTGTCCGCTGTCAGGCAAAAGTTACACTGGAAGCAGAGGGAAACGTCTGGCAGGAGCGGGGCGAACTGCAATTAACGGAGTATGGCATTTCCGGTATCCCTGTTTTTCAGCTCAGCAGACATGCAGCCAGGGCTCTGGTGCGGGGAAAAAAGAGCAGGGCCATTTTGGATTTTCTGCCGGACACAGAGGCCCAGGAATGGAAAGAGATGCTCAGGGAAAGAATGCGGTATGCAGGCTTTCAGACGGCAGAACAGTTGTTTACAGGAACGGTACATAAGAAAATAGCAAATGTTATTTTAAAAAACAGCCATATTTCTCCGGGAGAGGCTCTGTCCGGCATTTCAGAGGAGAGGCTGCTCAGGGCAGGGGAGCAGATGCAATGCTTTCCGGTCACAGTGACAGGGACCAATCCCGTTTCCCAGGCACAGGTCTGTGGAGGGGGTATACGGCTGACAGAAGTTACAAACACCCTGGAGGCAAGGAAACAGCCAGGGCTGTATGTAACGGGAGAACTGCTGGATGCAGACGGCAGATGCGGCGGATACAATCTCCAGTGGGCGTGGGCTACCGGCGTCATCGCCGGGAGGGATGCGGCAGGCAGACGGGAGAGGACGGATTCCCGCAGAAAGCCGGCATGCGGCAGATTTGAGGAAATCAGATGATACGAATACAACAGTTGAAATTGCGGATAGGGCATACGGACGGGGAGCTGGAAGAAAAAATATGCCGGCTGTTGCGCTGCAAGCCACAGGACCTGTTATCCTATGAAATCAGAAGACGTTCCATAGATGCCAGAAAGAAACCGGAACTGTATTACAACTATACAATCGACTGTCATATGACAGATCAGCGGCAGACACTCAAGCGGGCCGGAAAGAGTGTATGTATAGCACAGGAGTCCCGCTATCGTTTTCCGGAAAGTGGAAGCGTATTGCCGGGGCATCCTCCGGTGATTGTGGGGACGGGCCCTGCGGGGCTTTTCTGCGGCCTGATGCTTGCAAAATACGGCTATCGTCCGTTGCTGGTGGAACGGGGGACGGATGTGGATACCCGCATACAGGATGTGGCCCGGTTCTGGGAAACCGGCGAGCTGAATCCTTTATCCAATGTTCAGTTTGGAGAAGGCGGAGCGGGAACCTTTTCCGACGGGAAGCTGAATACACTGGTAAAAGATCCGTCAGGCCGTAACCGGGAAGTGCTGCGGCTGTTTGTAAAAGCCGGGGCAGACCCATCCATTCTGTATGACAGCAAGCCCCATATCGGAACAGATGCCCTGGTTTCTATTATAAAAAATATCCGCAAAGAGATACAGGATTGGGGAGGCACAGTACGATTTAACGCCAAAGTAACAGGTATTTTACATGATAAAGGTAAAATAACGAACGTTATCATAAATGATACGGAATCTATCCCCTGTGAGACTGTGGTGCTGGCTACAGGGCACAGTGCCAGAGACACCTTTCAGATGTTATTTGATACGGGACTGACTATGGAGTCCAAAGAATTTGCAGCGGGTTTTCGGGTGGAGCACAGGCAGAGCGCCATCAATCTTTCCCAGTATGGCATGGCAGATGTGGCGCAGACTGGCGCTGCGCCCTATAAAGTGACCGCACAGACAGCAAGTGGCAGAGGTGTATATTCTTTTTGCATGTGTCCCGGCGGCTGGGTGGTCAATGCTTCCACGGAAGAGGGCAGACTGGCGGTCAACGGCATGAGCTACAGTGACAGGGCAGGCAGGAATGCCAACAGCGCCATTATCGTCTCTGTAAAAAAGAGTGACTTTCCGTCAGATCATCCCCTGGCAGGGATTGCCTTTCAGAGAACGCTGGAAGAGGCGGCCTATCAGGCGGGAGGCGGGAAGATTCCGGTGCAGAGACTGGAGGACTTCCGAACTGTCTTTGCCACGCGGACAAAAGAAAATGTCCGCATGGCAAAGACAGAGCATTCCACAGACATATGCAGTTTTTCCTGCAATCAGTCAAAAGAGGTCAGACAAGTTTCCGGACAGACTTCTGAACAGGTCTGTGAGCCTTTCCGGCCCTGTATCAAGGGGCAATATGTATTTGCTGATTTGACGAATGTGCTGCCGGAAGAAATGACACGGGCTTTTCTGGAAGGAATGGAACAGTTTTCCCATAAAATCAAAGGGTTTGCAGACGGGGATACATTGATTTCCGCTGTGGAGAGCAGGACTTCTTCTCCCGTGCGGATTTTGCGGGATGAAACATACCAGGGCAGCCTGAAAGGGGTGTATCCCTGCGGCGAGGGCGCCGGCTATGCAGGCGGCATTCTTTCGGCGGCCATGGACGGCCTGAGAATTGCTGAAACCATCCGGAAGCAGTATTGCCCGTATACCTGAGTATATATATGTGAGTGGAAAACCGGCATCCATTGCATGGACTGCCGGACTGTATGAGAGAACGGAGGAGACGGAGTATGGATGCTCATTTGAGAGCGCGTCTGAAAGATAAAAAGAGAATCGTCATTAAAATTGGGTCTTCATCCCTGCAACATCCAGAAACCGGCGATTTGGATTATATCCGTATGGAAGTGCTGGTCCGGGAGTTGTGTGATCTGCGGAATCAGGGGAAGGATGTGGTATTGGTCAGCTCCGGCGCTATTGCAGCGGGGCGCAAGGCCGTACATATCAAAGATATCAACCGGGAACACGGAGAGCGGCACATTGCAGTGAAGCAGGCATGCGCCGCCATCGGTCAGGCCAGGCTGATGATGACTTATCAGAAATTATTTGCGGAATATAATCAGGTGACAGCGCAGATTCTTATGACCAAGAATACCATTGTGGACAATTTAAACCGATATAATGCACACAATACTTTTACGGAACTGCTCCGGATGGGTGTGATTCCCATTGTCAATGAAAATGATACCATTGCCACCTATGAAATCGAAATCGGGGACAACGATACGCTTTCGGCGGTGGTGGCTGCATTGATTGACGCCGATCTGCTGATTCTGCTGTCGGATATTGACGGGCTGTACACGGATGATCCCAGGAAAAATGATCGTGCACAGTTTGTCCATACAGTGGAGCATATTGATGAAAAGCTGATGGAAATGGGCAAGAAGAGTACCGGCAGCAATGTGGGCACAGGCGGTATGAATACCAAACTGGTTGCCGCCAGGATAGCCACCGGCATTGGTGCGGATATGGTAATTGCAGGCAGCGAGGATATCCGGATTATCCACCGGATTATGGACGGCAGAGATCTGGGAACTTTTTTCTGTGCGGACAAAAATGAACGGTTTGACCTGATTGATTTTATAGAGCATTATAATGATTGAAAAAACAGGATGAGTATGGAAAGAAGGACATATGACAGGTACGAAAACGGCGCTTCGCAAAGAACTGCTGGATAGGAGAAACCGGATGACAAAGCCGGAACGGACTGAAAAGAGCCGGCGTATTCTGGCTGCCCTGCTGGAGCATACGCTGGTTTCAGAGGCAGAGCAGATTCTGTGTTACGTAAATACCGGAAACGAAGTGGAAACCATCAGGTTTCTGGAGGCATGCCTGAAACGGGGGAAAGCCGTATACTGTCCGCTGGTATCCCAAGGGGACATGGATTTTTACCGGATTGTCACCACCAGGCAGCTACAGCCGGGGTTTCATGGCATATTAGAGCCGCCCGGAGAGCCGTCGTCCCTTTTTACGCCGGGGAAGACGGCCTGTGGTGAACCCGCCCCGCTGATGGTGCTGCCGGGGGTTGTGTTTGACCGGCAGCATCACCGGATTGGCTATGGAGGCGGATACTATGACAGATATCTGGAGCGGGTTCCCGGTCTGACAACACTGGCACTGGCATTTTCCTTTCAGGTGAGGGAAGCCATACCATATGAACCCTATGATATATGTCCACAGATTCTTTTGACAGAAAACGGTGAAGTGTAAGTGCCATTTGGCATGGATGGGATGGGAGGTCCGCAGATGAACAGTTTGGAAGAAATGGGAAAAAGGGCAGCAGAAGTAAAATACAGATTGCAGGTTCTGTCTACAGAGGAAAAAAATCAGGCGTTGCTGCTGGCGGCAGAAGGGCTGGTGGCAGATCGGGAGGCCATTCTTGCCGCCAATGAAGCAGATATGGACGCCGGGAGAGCAGCCGGTATGCACATGGGCCTTTTGGACCGTCTGCGCCTGGACGCGGACCGGATAGATGCCATGGCCCAGGGGCTGCGGCAGGTGGCCGGACTGCCGGATCCGGTGGGAAAGCTGCTACAACAATGGGAACGTCCCAATGGACTGCAACTGAAAAAAATCTCCGTCCCTCTGGGTGTCATCGGGATTATCTACGAATCTCGTCCCAATGTAACGGCGGATGCCTTTGCCCTTTGTTTTAAGGCGGGCAACAGTGTCATATTGAAAGGGGGTAGCGATGCCATCCGCTCCAATATGGCCATTACCAAATCTCTCCGTGATTCTCTTGCCAGGGCAGGTGTCCCGGCGGATGCTTTACAGTTGATCGAGGCAACAGACCGGGAGACGGCAAAGGCTTTTATGAAATGCAAAGCGTATATTGATGTGCTGATTCCCAGAGGCAGCAGCGGGCTGATCCAGACAGCCGTGAGGGAAAGCACCATACCGATCATTGAAACAGGTACGGGAAACTGCCATATTTATATTGATGAAACGGCGGATTTGACCAAAGCGGTCAAAATTGTAATCAACGCAAAGACACAGCGCATCGGTGTATGCAATGCCTGTGAATCCCTGGTGCTGCATGAAAAGGTGGCGGAGAAATTCCTCCACGCTCTGCAGGCAGAGCTGGCCCATACAGTGGAAATCCGGGGAGATCAGACGGTGTGCGGTATTCTTCCGGAGGCAGTGCCTGCCACAGAGGAAGACTACGGAAAGGAATATCTGGATTACAAATTGTCTGCGGTAACAGTGGGAAGCCTGGAAGAGGCCATTGCCCATATTAACCGTTACAGTACCCACCATTCGGATGCCATTCTCACAGGAGATGTCTCCCACGGGGAACAGTTTACCCGTGAAATTGACTCTGCCTGTGTGTATGTAAATGCTTCCACCCGGTTTACGGACGGCTTTGAATTCGGCTTTGGCGCCGAGATCGGCATCAGTACCCAAAAACTGCATGCAAGAGGCCCGATGGGGCTGCCGGAACTGACCACTTATAAATACATTGTGGAAGGCAACGGGCAGATACGGTAAGCACTGTATATGGAAAGAGGTGTGAAAGAGACATGGAAGTACAGATCAGGGCTTATCAAACCGGGGATCTGCCTGAGATGATCAGGATCTGGAATGAAGTCGTGGAAGAAGGAAATGCCTTTCCCCAGGAGGAAATGCTGACAGCCGAAACGGGAGAACGTTTTTTTGCCGGGCAGACTTACTGTGCCGTGGCGGTTTGCGTGGAAAGGGGCAGCATCCATGGATTATACATACTGCATCCAAACAATGTGGGACGCTGCGGTCATCTGTGCAATGCCAGTTATGCGGTCTGCCGTGAAAGCAGGGGGCTGCACATCGGTGAAAAGCTGGTGATCGACTGTCTGGCCCAGGGAAAGGCGCATGGATTCGAAATTTTACAGTTCAATGCGGTGGTGGCCTCCAATACCCATGCAAGGCATCTGTATGAACGGCTTGGATTTACGGGACTGGGTACGATTCCCGGAGGATTTCGGATGAAAGACGGGCGGTATGAGGATATCTGCCCTTACTATCATGTATTGTAAAATTCCGTTGATAAACCAACAAAGAAACGTTTGAGAGAAGCCATGGAAAAAATCCCTCTTGGAGATATTAAAAGATTACAGGGAATTGAAAATGGTTATCGTTTAAGAGTTGGAGATTTAAGAGTACTGTTTTCGATAGAAGACAATATAGTTTATGTTGATAATATTGTCTCAAGAGGACAGGCATATAAAAGAATATAAGAAATTCAGGAGGCAGAACGATGAGTAAAGAAATGCTTAAAAATCTGATAGAGTTAGTACCGGAAGAAGATGTTGAGGTTCTTTATAAAGTTATCATAAAATTTATTCCGGAAGAAGTTCCGGAACCGGATGAAATAGAGGCTATTCTGGAGGGGAGAAAGGACAGGGCAAAAAACGGGACAATTCCCCACGATGCAATCAATTGGAATTAAGAAAGTAATAAACAATAAGCAAAAGGATGAAAGATGGATTCTTATATTGATTTACAAAATATTGGGACAGAAGAATTAGGGCATGTAGACTTGGACAGGGTGGATGTTTATGGCAGTCCTCCTGATGTTGAACCACAGCGTCAATATTACTTTATGGCGAAGTGCAGGCAGATTGTGAAGTCGGAAAGGGAACGCCTTGGCCGTCCGCTATATGCGTGTATTCAGACCTTGGGCTGTCAGATGAATGCCAGAGACTCGGAAAAGCTGACAGGTATCCTTTTGGATGCAGGCTTTGAAGAAGCGGCGGAAGAAGTGGCGGATTTTGTTATTTATAATACCTGTACCGTGCGTGACAATGCAAATCAGAAGGTATATGGGCGGCTGGGGGTGCTCCATGGCTATAAACGCAGACGGCCCCATATGAAAATTGCTCTTTGCGGCTGTATGATGCAGGAAGCCTCTGTCGTCGAGAAAATCAAAAACAGTTATCCGTTTGTGGATCTGGTATTTGGAACCCATAATATCTTTAAATTTGCAGAACTTTTATATACAAGTTTGGTTTCGGATCGTATGGTTATGGATATCTGGCAGGATACGGATGCCATTGTGGAAGATTTGCCGGCGAAGCGGAAATACCCGTTTAAATCGGGTATTAATATTATGTTTGGTTGTAATAATTTCTGTAGTTATTGTATTGTACCCTATGTAAGAGGGCGGGAGCGGAGCAGGAAACCGGCGGATATTCTGCGGGAGATTGAACTGCTGGCCCGTGATGGCGTTACAGAAATCATGCTTCTGGGACAGAATGTGAATTCCTATGGGAAAAATCTGGAGCAGCCAATGTCTTTTGCACGGCTCCTGCGGGAAGTGGAACAGGTGGAGGGAATCCGGCGCATCCGCTTTATGACTTCCCATCCAAAAGATTTATCCGACGAACTGATTGCCGTTATGGGGGATTCAAAGAAACTATGCAGGCATCTGCATCTGCCGCTGCAGTCCGGATCCACCAGGATTTTGCAGGCTATGAACCGGCGCTACACAAAGGAACAATATCTTTCCCTGGCGGAAAAAATCCGCAGAGAGATTCCGGATATTTCAATAACAACTGATATTATTGTGGGATTTCCGGGTGAAACCCCTGGGGATGTAGATGAAACCATAGATGTGGTTCAGAAAGTACGGTTTGACAATGCATTTACATTTCTGTATTCTAAGCGGACCGGTACGCCTGCCGCTTCCATGGAGGGACAGGTGCCGGAAGTTTCCATGAAGCAGGGATTTGACCGGCTGCTCCATGTGGTACAGGACGTGGCCCGGCAGCAGGCGGCCCGGCTGGCAGGACAGACGGCGGAGGTATTGGTGGAAGATGTGAATGCTCACGATGGCAGTCTGGTCACCGGGCGGATGTCCAATAATATGCTGGTACATTTTCCGGGCGGCAGAGAACTGATCGGACAGTATGTAACCGTTGCGCTGAAGCAGTGCAAAGGCTTTTACTACATGGGGGAAAGGAAAGCCCCCGCAATCAATGACAGTATATAATTCTATGGAAAGGTCCGGGCGGGCATTGTCCATACAGAACAGGAGATAAAGCATGGCTGAACTGACGCCGATGATGCAACAGTATATGGAAACCAAAAAGCAGTATGAGGATTGTATCCTGTTTTACCGGCTGGGGGATTTTTATGAAATGTTCTATGAGGACGCGCTGACGGCTTCCAGAGCGCTGGAGATTACCCTGACCGGCAAAAGCTGCGGACAGGAGGAAAAAGCGCCCATGTGCGGCGTCCCCTATCATGCAGTGGAAGGGTATCTGAACAAACTGGTTTCCATGGGATATAAAGTGGCAATCTGCGAACAGGTGGAAGATCCCAAACAGGCGCGGGGGATTATCCGCCGGGAGGTGGTGCGGATTGTGACGCCAGGCACCAATTTGAATATCCAGGCCCTGGACGACGGCAAGAATAACTATCTGATGAGTGTTGCCTGGTTTTCCGGTAAAATCGGGGTTTCCGTGGCAGATGTGACCACCGGGGACTATTTTCTGACGGAAATTGAAGACAGCAAAAAACTCATCGACGAGATCAATAAGTATATGCCCTCGGAAATCATATGCAATGATGCCTTTCTTGTCAGTGGAATCGATGTGGCGGATCTGAAAAACCGGCTGGGCATTACCATTTATGCCCTGGAAGCCGCTTATTTTGATGAAGCAAACTGTAAAAATTGTCTGCAAAAGCATTTTCGGGTGGGTTCCCTGAGCGGACTGGGCATTGCGGATTTTCAGAACGGTGTGATTGCCGCCGGCAGCCTGCTGCAATATCTGTATGAAAACCAGAAAACTTCCCTGGAGCATTTTACCCATTTATATCCCTATCTGATCAACAAATATATGCTGCTGGACAGTTCCACCAGACGGAATCTGGAACTGGTGGAAACCCTGCGGGAAAAACAGAAAAAAGGCTCTCTTTTGTGGGTGCTTGATAAAACGGAAACCGCCATGGGCGCCCGGATGCTGCGCACCTTTCTGGAACAGCCTCTGATTGATAAACAGAGTATCGAGCGGCGGCTGGATGCGGTGGGGGATCTGTGTGGCAATGCGTTCATCCGGGACGAAATCCGGGAATATCTGCATCCCGTCTATGATCTGGAGCGGCTTCTGGGAAAAGTCAGTTACCGTACGGCCAATCCCAGAGACTTTCTGGCCCTGCAGAGCTCCCTTTCCATGCTGCCGCCTGTGCGGACGGTGATGGAGGAACTACAGTCCGCAGCGCTGCAGGAAATCCGGGAACAGATTGACGATCTGGAGGACATCTGTGAACTGATTGGAAGATCGATTGTGGAAGAGCCGCCCCTGTCCATTCGGGAGGGCGGTATCATTAAAGAAGGATTTGACGAACAGATTGACGCCCTGCGCCGGGCCAAAACAGAAGGCAAGACATGGCTGGCCCAGTTGGAGGAAGCAGACCGGGAACGGACGGGCATTAAAAATCTGCGGATCAAGTATAATAAAGTATTTGGCTACTATTTTGAAGTGACCAACTCCTACAGGAATCTGGTGCCGGAAGACTATACGAGAAAGCAGACACTGGCCAATGCGGAACGGTATACCACGCCCCGGCTGAAAGAGCTGGAAGACATGATATTGAACGCGGAAGACAAGCTGTGTACGCTGGAATATGATGCTTTTTGCCATATCCGGGAAATCATTGCCGGAGAGATTGAACGGATTCAGCGGACCGCCAAGGCAGTGGCCAGACTGGATGTATTCGCCTCTCTGTCACTGGTGGCGGAACGCAGTCAGTATGTCCGTCCCACACTGAATGAAAAAGGCGTCATAGATATCCGGGACGGCAGGCATCCGGTGGTGGAGCAGATGATTCAAAATGATCTGTTTATCGCCAATGATACATATCTGGACAATAAAAAGCACTGCATTTCGGTGATTACCGGGCCTAATATGGCAGGAAAATCCACCTATATGCGCCAGAGCGCCCTGATTGTGCTGATGGCCCAGATTGGTTCGTTTGTCCCGGCCGCCCAGGCGGATATCGGTATTGTGGACCGCATCTTTACCAGAGTGGGCGCTTCTGATGATCTGGCCAGCGGCCAGAGTACCTTTATGGTGGAGATGAATGAAGTGGCCAATATTTTACGCAATGCCACCAAACACAGCCTGCTCATTCTGGACGAAATCGGCAGAGGGACTTCCACGTTCGACGGCCTGTCCATTGCCTGGGCGGTGATTGAACATATCAGCAATAAAAAACTGCTGGGCGCCAAGACATTGTTTGCCACCCATTACCATGAACTCACGGAACTGGAAGGAAAAATGAACAATGTAAACAATTATTGTATTGCCGTCAAGGAAAAAGGGGATGACATTGTATTTCTCCGCAAAATTGTCAGAGGCGGTGCCGACAAGAGTTATGGCATCCAGGTGGCAAGACTGGCAGGGGTGCCGGATATGATTATCGACCGGGCCAAGGAAATTGTGGAACAGCTCAGTGATCATGATATTACGGAAAAGGTGCAGAGCATTGCCGCTCATATTCCGGGAGAGAAGAAAAAAGCTGCCAGATATGACGAGGTAGATCTGACACAAATGTCGCTTTTTGACACGGTGCGGGACGAGGATGTGCTGAACGAGCTGAAAGGGATTGACATCAGCAATCTGACGCCGTTAGATGCGCTGAATACATTGTACCAGCTACAGAACAAGTTGAAAAACCGGTGGTAAGACAGTCATGGGCGGTGAACGGAGGGAAATATGGAAATTCAGGTTCTGGACGAGAGCACCATTGATAAAATTGCAGCAGGCGAGGTCGTGGACAGGCCCTCCGGGGCAGTGAAGGAACTGGTGGAAAACGCCATGGATTCCGGGGCGGGCGCCATTACGGTGGAAATCAGGGACGGGGGTATATCCCTGATCCGGGTGACTGATAACGGAACAGGCATTGATAAAAATCAGGTTCCCCGGGCCTTTCTGCGTCATGCCACCAGCAAAATACGCACCGCAGCGGATTTGCAGGCTTTGCGTTCCCTGGGATTTCGGGGTGAGGCATTGTCCAGCATCTGCGCGGTGGCCCAGGTGGAAATGATTACAAAGGTAAAGGAAGCGCTGACCGGTGTCCGCTATGTGATTGAAGGCGGTGTGGAAAAAGAACTGGAAGAAATCGGTGCGCCCCAGGGAACGACTGTATTGGTGCGGAATCTCTTTTATCATGTGCCTGCCCGGAAAAAGTTTTTAAAAACTTCCCAGACAGAAGCGGGCTATGTGACAGATCTTCTGGAACATCTGGCGCTTTCGCGTCCGGAGATTTCTTTTAAATATATGGTAAACGGCCAGATCAGATTCCATACTTCCGGCAATGGGAATCTGAAAGAGGTAATCTACCGGATCTATGGCAAAGATATTGCCAGAGAACTGCTGGAACTGGAGGCGGAACGAGACGGTACAGGGCTGCATGGCCTCATTGGGACCCCGGTCATCGGACGTGCCAGCCGGAATTTTGAACATTGTTTTGTCAATGGCCGGTTCATTAAAAGCCCCGTTATTGCCAAAGCGGTGGAGGCTGCCTATAAACCCTGGCTGATGCAGCACAAATATCCGTTTTTTGTCGTATACCTGACGCTGGATCCGGACAAGCTGGATATCAATGTGCATCCCTCCAAAATGGAAGTGCGGTTTCATGAAGAACGGGAACTGGCGGATTTTGTTTTTGAAGCTGTGAGCAAAACTCTGGCCGGTAAGGAAATGTTGAAAGAGGTGACTTTTGCAGGTGAGCAAAAGCAAAAGGAAACAATGCCTGCAAAATCCCTCCATGTGCCGGAACCTTTTGAAACGGAGGCCAGAAAACAGCAGGACACGGCAGCAGGACATGGCCCGGACGGCAGGCCGGACACCATGTCTGTGTCTGTTCCTGAGGCGCCGGCTTTTCAGGAAATCCGCTATGGAGCAAACACGCCCGATACACCCAGGGTGGCAGAAGAAGGGGTTTACGGACGCCTGTTTGGGGTGAAAAACGGAGCGGATAAGAGTGAAACCGGTGGGCTGCACACCAATATTATCAAGAAAAACGAACATATTCTGGTGGAGAAGCCGGTTCAGATGAATCTGTTCGAAGAAAAACTGGTCACGAAAGAACTGCGCGATGAATATCAGATTCTGGGCCAGGCATTTGACACCTACTGGATTGTGGCAGTGCGGGATAAACTGCTGTTTATTGACCAGCACGCCGCCCATGAAAAGATAAAATATGAGCGCCTGATCTGTCAGATACGGGAGGGGAATCCGCTGTCCCAACAGATCAATCCGCCTCTGATTTTAAGCCTGGGCGGAAAGGAAGAAACTGCCCTGCTGGAATATAAAGCGTATTTTCACAGAATGGGCTTTGAAATCGAGTCTTTTGGCGGTAATGCCTATGCGGTGCGTTCTGTTCCCGCAGATTTGTATGGCCATTCCCCCAAAGAACTGTTGGAGGATGTGCTGGATGAACTGACCGGCGGGCCGGTGAGGGGAGAGCCGGAAGTGATTGCGGAAAAACTGGCTTCCATGTCCTGCAAAGCGGCAGTCAAAGGAAACCATGCCATGAGCAGAGAAGAGGCGGAAAGCCTGATTGATGAACTGATGACGCTGGAGCAGCCTTACCATTGTCCCCATGGCCGTCCGGTGATCATAGCGATGAGCAGATATGAGCTGGAAAAAAAGTTCAGCAGGATTGTATAAAGAAGGGAAACATATGTTATGGAAAAAAAGCCGCCGCTGCTTGTTCTGACTGGCCCTACATCCGTAGGAAAAACCGGGCTGTCCATTGCGCTTGCAAAAAAGGTAGGCGGGGAAATTATTTCCGCCGACTCCATGCAGGTGTACCGGCATATGGATATCGGCTCCGCCAAAATCCGGCCGGAAGAGATGCAGGGCGTACCCCATTATATGATAGATCTCCTGGAGCCCGGAGAACCCTTTAATATTACCATGTTTCAGCAGTATGCCAAATCATACATCCGGGAAATCCATCAGCGTGGGCATATTCCCATTTTGGTGGGCGGCACGGGATTTTATATCCAGTCCGTGCTGTATGACATTGACTTTACCCAGGCACAGGAAGATGTGGCATACAGAGCAAAGCTGGAGGAAATGTGGGATGAGGGGGGAGCCGAACAGATGCATCGTCTGCTGCGTCAGATTGACCCGGTTTCTGCGGATACCATCCATGCCAACAACCGGAAACGGGTCATACGGGCACTGGAATATTATCATCTCACCGGACAGAAGATTTCAGAGCATAATGCCATACAGCGGAGCCGGGAGAGTATATATAACGCATGTTATTTCGTGCTGAATGATCATCGGCAGCGCATCTATGCCTCCATAGACCGGCGCGTGGATCAGATGCTGGCAGACGGACTGGTGGAAGAAGTAAAAGCGCTTGCCCGGATGGGCTGCAACAGAGAGATGGTTTCCATGCAGGGGCTTGGATACCAGGAAATACTGGCCTATCTGGAAGGGGAAATCACACTGGAGCGGGCCGTCTATCTGATCAAGCGGGACACCAGACATTTTGCCAAACGGCAGCTCACATGGTTTCGGCGGGAACGGGATGTGATCTGGCTGGAGAAAGAGAGGTTCTGCTATCGGGAAGAAAATATACTGGATTATATACAGCAGAAAATGCAGGAAAAGAAAATAGGAGCAGATTGATGAAAAGAGAAACGAAAGTCCATACCGGGGAGGGGCTGCAGGAAGCGTTGCGCGGCCAATATCTGAATTTGGGAATTTCAAAGCCGGTTTATGCCTTTGGGGAAGAAGTCCTGGCACAGTTGAAAAACCGTTTTGCAGAAATTGATGCAGTGGCAGAATATAATCAGTTGAAGGTGGTAAAAGCCATGCAGGAAGCAAAGGTCAGCGAGGCCTGCCTGTATGGCACCACCGGTTACGGATATAACGATCTGGGAAGGGAGACGCTGGAGCGGGTGTATGCACAGGTGTTCCATACCGAAGACGCGCTGGTGCGTCCACAGATTACCTGCGGGACCCATGCGCTGGCGTTGGCGCTGATGAGCAATCTGCGGCCTGGCGACGAGCTGTTGTCCCCGGTGGGCAAACCTTATGATACGCTGGAAGAGGTCATTGGTATGCGGCCTTCCAGAGGTTCGCTGCGGGAATACGGCATTTCCTACCGGCAGGTGGATTTGCTGGCAGACGGGGGCTTTGACTGGCCGGCCATTGAGGCGGCATTGAACGCAAAGACCCGCCTGGTTACCATCCAGCGTTCCAAAGGATATCAGACCCGTCCCACATTGTCTGTGGAGCGGATAGGAGAACTGATTGCCTTTATCCGTGCCCGCCGCCCGGATGTCATCTGTATGGTGGATAACTGTTATGGCGAATTTGTGGAGACACTGGAGCCTTCCGATGTGGGGGCGGATATGGTTGTGGGCTCTCTGATTAAAAATCCCGGCGGTGGGCTGGCGCCTATCGGCGGGTATATTGCGGGAAAAAAAGAATGTGTGGAAAACGCGGCCTTCCGTCTGACTTCTCCGGGCCTGGGAAAGGAAGTGGGCGCTTCTCTGACGGCGCTGCCCGCGTTCTATCAGGGGCTGTTTCTGGCGCCCACCGTCACGGCAGGCGCTTTAAAGGGCGCTGTTTTTGCCGCCAGCCTTTACGAAAAACTGGGGTTTGATGTCATACCCGGCGGCAGTGAGCGGCGCCATGACATTATCCAGGCAGTGCGGTTCGGCAATCCGGATATGGTAATTGCCTTCTGCCAGGGCATCCAGGCAGCCGCGCCGGTGGACAGCTTTGTGACGCCACAGCCCTGGGATATGCCCGGCTATGACAGTCCGGTCATTATGGCGGCAGGCGCATTTATTTCCGGCTCTTCCATTGAACTGTCCGCAGACGGGCCCATGAAGCCCCCGTATGCCGTTTATTTTCAGGGCGGCCTGACCTGGCAGCACGCAAAATTCGGCATCCTGAAAACGTTGCAGAATCTGGTCGAAAAAGGACTGGTAAAAGGCGTTTTTTAATAAAAATGCTCGAAAAATTTTCAGAAAATTTTATATACATAAAATGGGATTTGTGGTAATATTAACAACGTACTATTATGCTTTGCACAAAAACTGTACAAAAAGACAACAGGCCGGCGTGGCGACAGATACCCAAAGGGCCTGTAGGGTGACAGTGGGGGCCTGTCTGCATGATATGACAGAAAAATATGCAGAAACACAGGAAAACAGAAACAGATGCCCGCAAAGACGGGCCATATGAAAAGTACCTGGAAAAAGGGGCAGAGCAGCTTTCGGATGCAGAGCTTTTAGCCGTAATTCTCAGGACAGGAACCGTGGGTGAAGATACGGTATCCATTGCGACCAGGGTTCTTTCCCTGCCGGGAGAGCGCAGGCAGGGGATTCTGGGCCTGCACCACGTTTCGTTAAAGGAGCTTATGAGTATCCGGGGAATCGGACAGATCAAGGCAATTAAACTTAAATGCATTGCGGAATTGTCCTCCCGGATTGCGCAGGAAACGGCAAGAAAGACATTCCAGCTAAAAAACCCGGCCACTGTGGCCGATTATTATATGGAACGGCTCCGCCACTGCGAAAGAGAAAAAGTCATATTGATCATGACGGATAACCGAAATCATCTGATCGCTGAAAATACATTGTCAGAGGGCACCATCAATGCCTCTCTGATTTCGCCGCGGGAAATATTTCTGACAGCGCTGCGCTACGGCGCCGTTTACATTATGTTGCTGCACAATCATCCCGGCGGTGATCCCACACCGGGAGAACAGGATATTCTGGCCACACAGCGGATTCAAAAAGCCTCGGAACTGATTGAAATTCCTCTGCTTGACCATATTATTATCGGAGATAAAAAATATTTCAGTTTTAGAGAAATGGATTACCTGTAGAAGAAAGGGGAAGTTGAATTGGCAAACAGCGCATTTGGTATCGATCTGGGTACCAACAACATCAAAATTTACAGCAGGGCTGACGACAGCATCATGATCGAAAAGAATATGATCGCCATCGAAAATAAAAATACGTTATTCGCATATGGGGATTCCGCTTTTGAAATGTACGAAAAAGCGCCCGGAAACATTCATATTTCCTATCCGCTCTGTAACGGCGTTATAGCTGATATCAAAAATATGGAAACACTTGTGAAATTTTTTATCGGCGGTCTGACCAAGGGCAATATCAAGGGAGCCGACTATTATGTGGCAGTGCCCACCGATATTACGGAAGTGGAGAAAAGGGCATTTTATGATCTGATTAAGGATGCCAATGTAAAAGCCAAAAAAATCATGGTGGTGGAAAAGGCCATTGCAGATGGACTGGGGATGGACATTGATGTGAAAAATTCCCAGGGTGTGCTGCTTGTCAATGTAGGATATGACACAACGGAAATTTCCATCCTCTCTCTGGGCGGTATTGTTTTAAGCCATCTGATCAACGTAGGCGGCAAAAAATTTGACGAGGCCATCCGGTCTGCCGTAAGAAAAGAGTTCAGTCTGATCATCGGCGGCAAAACGGCCGAGAATGTTAAAATATCCCTGCGGGATCTGGAGCAGGAAGGCAAAGGCGCCGTTGTATATGGAAGAGATATTGTCACCGGGCTTCCCGTAGAGCGGGAAATCCCCACGGCCCTTGTGGATGACGCTCTGCATGAACATTTCAGTACCATCATTGACAATATCAAAGTGATCCTGGAGCGGACGCCTCCGGAACTGGCAGCGGATATTTACCGTCACGGGGTTTACCTGACAGGCGGCGCTTCCCAGGTGAGCCATCTGGGAGAGCTGATCAGCAAAGGGACCGGGCTGCAGGTCAATATGGCGGAACAGCCCATTGCCAGTGTGGCGATCGGCCTGTCCCGGATTATCAAGGATGACAACTATAAATCCGTGGCTTACGCGATTGAAGGAATGGGTAAATAATGAGCCCGATTGTGAAACGAAAAGGGGAGAAGTTTACGCTGCCCAGCAAATATCTCCTTCTGATCATTACCATATTGTGTATCTGCCTGATGGTAATTACCTTTACAACAGATATATTCAACGGTTCTCTGGGAACTGCCGTGGGTTATATCACGCTGCCTTTTCAGAATGGCATCACCGAAGTGGGGACGTGGCTCAGCGATAAATCGGATGAGCTGTCCCAGATTCGTATGCTTCTGGAAGAAAATCAGGAGCTGAAGCGGCAGGTGGATGAACTGACCATAGAAAATACCATGCTGCAGCAGGATAAATATGAACTGAACAATTTAAGAGAACTGTACAAACTGGATGACGAATATTCCGAATATGAAAAAGTCGGCGCCCGGATTATTGCCTGGGACGGCGGCAACTGGTTCCATTCCTTCACAATCAACAAAGGGGAGGAGGACGGGCTGGAAGTGGATATGAATGTCATGGCAGGCAGTGGTCTGGTGGGCAGGATTGTCGCCGTAGGAAAAAACTGGGCCAAGGTTACATCCATCATCAACGACAATTCCAATGTGAGCGGCATGGTGCTTTCCACATCGGACAATCTGATCGTATCCGGTGATCTGGAACTGATGAGCCAGGGACTGATCAGGTTTGAACAGCTTGTGGACAGCGATAATCAGGTGGTGGAAGGTGACAAGATCGTCACTTCCAATATCAGCGACAAATACCTTCCCGGAATTTTAATCGGTTATATCAGCACCATGGAAATGGAATCCAACAACCTGACAAAATCCGGTTATGTCACGCCGGCGGTTGATTTCCAGCATCTGGAGGAAGTGCTGATCATACTGAATAAGAAACAGAGTCTGGAGGATTGACGGAAAGTCATGCTGCGTAAAATTTTGATCGGTATACTGATTCTGATCAGTTTCCTGCTTCAGTGTACCATATTTCATGCATTTGCCTTTGGCGGAATTATTCCCAACCTGCTGATTATACTGACTGCATCCTATGGCTTTATGGGCGGCAGGAAGAGCGGAATGCTGACCGGTTTTTTCTGTGGGCTGCTTCTGGATATTTTCTTTGGGGAAGCCATCGGTTTTTCCGCACTGATCTATATGTATATCGGATACATAAACGGTTGTTTCCGCAAAATATTTTTCCCGGAAGACATTAAACTGCCTCTCTGCCTGATTGCAGCCAGTGACCTGGTTTACAACTTTCTCTGGTATTCCCTGTTGTTTCTGCTCAGAGGACGTTTTCAGATCGGATATTATTTCATACACATCATACTGCCGGAGATGGTTTATACGGTGGCAATGGCGTTGATCATGTATCCGCTGATTCTGAAAACGGACCAGAAACTGGCAGAACGTGAAAAAAGGAGTGCAAAAAAATTTGTTTGAAAACTTTAAGGAACGGTTTCTGAACCTGATTACGTCCAGGCTTTTTGTTCTGGTCATAGTCTTCTGTCTGCTGTGCGGAACACTCATTCACAGAGTCTTTACACTGCAGATTGTACATGGCGCGGAATACATGGACAATTTCAAACTGAAAATACGAAAGGAACGATACATTGCTAGCACCAGGGGCAATATCTATGATCGGAACGGCGAACTGCTGGCTTACAATGAACTGTCCTATAATGTTACCATTGAGGATGTATTTGAATCCGGAAAGAACAAAAACCGGAACCTGAATGAAACCATCAGCAAGCTGATTGAGATGATTGAGAAAAATGGTGATAAAATTACCAATGATTTCAATATCGTACTGGACAAGGACAACCATTTCCAGTTTACGGTGGAAGATACAGCCAGACTGCGTTTTCTGGCGGATGTATATGGAATGGATACAGTCGATAAGCTGAGCTATCCACAAAAATCCTCCACGCCGGAAGAAGTGATTATGTATCTGGCCGGTACGGATCGTTATGCCATTGGGGAATATACGGATCCCAACGATAAAAAAAGTTTTGTGCCCGGGCAGGGCTATACAAAACAGGAACTTCTCAAGATTATCAATATCCGCTATGCCATGAGCGCCAACAGCTATCAGAAATATGTGGCGACAACGGTGGCTTACGACGTGAATGAAAAGACAGTGGCCATTGTCATGGAAAACAGCGATGTGCTGGAAGGCGTATCCATTGCGGAAGACACGGTAAGGAAATATGTGGACAGCATTTATTTTTCCCATATCCTGGGGTATACCGGTAAAATTTCCCAGGACGAACTGGCAGAGCTTTCCGTGGAAAACAAGACGTATACCGCTACGGATACAGTCGGAAAGTCGGGTATCGAGAAGGTCAAGGAAAAAGAACTGCAGGGACAGAAGGGTTCTGAAATCATGTACGTGGACAACCTGGGAAAAGTCATTGAGATTACAGAACGGACCGAACCCACGGCAGGATATGACCTGCATCTGACAATTGATAAGGAACTGCAAAAAGCAGTGTATAATATTCTGGAGCAGAAAATCGCCGGGATTCTTGTGTCCAAACTGGACAATACAAAAAACAGTGTGGAAGCGGCTGCTTCCTCCGCCAATCTCAGAATTCCTATTTATGATGTATATTATGCTCTGATTAACAACAATATTATTAATATTTCACATTTTGAAAAAAAGACGGCACAGCCTGTGGAGCAGGAAATCTACCAGTTGTTTGAAAACAGAAAGGAATCCGTCTTCCGCCAGTTACAGGAAGAACTTACGGTCACACATACGCCATACCAGGATCTGCCGGAAGAATATCAGGTTTACCAGAGTTATATCGTATCCATGCTGATGTCGGAAAGCAAGGGGATTCTCGTAAAGGATCTGATTGATACGACGGATGCCACGTATCAGGCATGGAAAAGCGAAGAGAGCATCTCGCTGGCTGAGTTTCTCAATCATGCCATTGCCATGAACTGGATTGATGTAACCCGAATCGGGCTGGATGGCAAATATGCTTCTTCCGAAGAAATCTATGCCCAGTTGATCCAGACGATTTTTGACGGACTGGATAACAATACGGAGTTTGCAAAAAAACTGTACCGTTATATGATTGATGAAGATATTCTGACAGGAAAGCAGATCTGCAATGTACTGATGGAACAGGGCATTGTGGAGGTGAGCGAAGCAGAAGAACAGGATTTTTTAAATGGCAAAGTCTCAGCTTATGCCTTTATGGTAAAACTGATTGAACATCTGGACATTACCCCTGCGCAGCTGGCGCTGGATCCCTGTTCCGGTTCCTGTGTGGTAACGGATGTAAACAGCGGGGAAGTGCTGGCGCTGGTGACCTATCCCGGATATGATACCAACCGGCTGGCAAATACCATCGATTCTGATTACTATAATCAGCTTCAGAATGATTTATCCAGGCCCATGTGGAATTATGCAACCCAGCAGAGAAGCGCACCCGGTTCCACCTTTAAGATGATTTCAACCATTGCCGGGCTGGAAGAGGGAGTCATTAATCTGCACGAACGACTGGGCTGTCACGGTCCTTTCGACAAGATTACACCGCCGCCCAGGTGCTGGATTGTTGTGTCCGGCGGCAGCCATGGCCAGTTGGATGTGGTAGGCGCCCTGGAAAATTCCTGCAATACCTTTTTTTACGAAACTGCATATCGTCTGGGCAGTGTAAACGGAGTCTATGACAGTAACAAGGGACTGGAAAAACTGGCTCAGTACGCTTCACTTTTCGGACTGGATGAAACTTCAGGCGTGGAGATTTCCGAATCGGAGCCGGAATTGTCCGATTTTGACGCCGTCCGGTCAGCCATCGGCCAGGGTACACACAATCTGACCACAGTGGGCCTTGCCCGTTATGTCACGACGGTTGCCAACAGCGGAACCTGTTATAAGCTGAGTCTGCTGGACAAGCTGACAGACAGCAACGGCGATACGATCGAAGATTTTACACCCCAGGTAGTGAGAAAGATAGAACTTCCGTCGGATGAATGGGATGCGGTACATCTGGGAATGCGCCGTGTGATTGAAAGTAAGGCTTATTATGAAGATATGTCCGTTCATGTAGCGGGCAAAACGGGAACGGCGCAGGAAAACAAAAATCGGGCGAACCATGCCCTGTTTGTTGGCTACGCTCCCTACGAAAACCCCGAAATTGCCATAGCCACACGTGTGGCGTTTGGATATAATTCCGCTTATGCGGCTGAAATTTCAAGAGATGTGTTCCGGTATTATTTTGTTCCCGAAGAAAAAGAGAAGATTTTAACGGGAAGCGCCATCAGACCGGAAGCCGTCGGTACGGGCGGAGATTAAGTTTTCTGAGAGAAGGAAGGATAACATGAGTAGTCCGGTCATTATTAAGAGCTTTCAGAACGGAATCGCAGTTATTTTGGATGAAACCCTTGCATTTCCACAGCTTCTTGAGGAAGTGGGGATGAAATTCAGGGAATCCGCAGCTTTTTTCAAAGATGCGAAAATGGCGGTTTCTTTTGAGGGAAGAAAGCTGGATACGGAGGAAGAGACGCAGCTTGTGCGGCAGATTACGGAAAACTGCAGTCTGCATATTGTCTGCCTGGTAGGAAAAGACGAGGAAAAGAATCAGACTTATCTGAAAGCCATTCATCAGGCATCCAGAAAGGATGAACATGAGGGACAGTTTTATAAGGGAAATCTGAAGAGCGGCCAGGTGCTGGAAATTGAATCCAGTGTGGTGATTATCGGAGATGTAAATCCGGGGGCCGTGATTGCAGCCAAAAAAGATATTGTCATTATCGGTGGTCTGTATGGAGAGGCTTATGCCGGAGCTGACGGAGAAGAGGGACATTTTGTGGTGGCTCTGGAAATGTCTCCGGAAAAGCTCAAGATCGGCGATGTGAAATATGAACCAGCAAAAAAACCAGGGAGGTGGTCTATCCGGCCGAAAGTACAGCCGAAAATTGCCTGTGAAAAAGACGGTAAAATCGTTGTGGAACCTGTTACAAAAGAATTACTAAATAAACTTCCCAACTGAAAGAAAGTACGGACGTAAATTTAGGGGACAATAAATAAACGGGAGGTACTCGCCATGAGTGAAGTGATTGTCGTTACGTCAGGAAAAGGCGGTGTAGGAAAGACCACTACAACCGCAAACCTTGGGACAGGTCTTGCTGCAATGGGAAAAAAGGTGGTGCTGATCGATACGGACATCGGTCTGCGGAATCTGGACGTCATTATGGGACTGGAAAACCGGATTGTCTATAATCTGGTGGATGTGGTTGAGGGAAAATGCAGAATCAAACAGGCGCTGATCCGGGACAAACGGTATCCGGGACTGTATCTGATGCCTTCAGCCCAGACCCGTGACAAATCGGCCGTAACACCGCCACAGATGATTAAGATGGTGGGAACACTGCGGGAACAGTTTGATTATATTATTCTGGACTGTCCGGCAGGGATTGAACAGGGATTTCAAAATGCCATCGCAGGCGCGGACCGGGCGCTTGTGATTACGACACCGGAGGTATCCTCTATCCGGGATGCAGACCGGATTATCGGATTGTTGTCCGCCAATGAAATAGAACGGGCCGATCTGGTTGTCAATAAGCTGAAAATAGATATGGTACGACGGGGCGATATGATGTCGGTCAGCGATGTGGCTGATATACTTGCCATACCACTGATCGGAATCGTTCCCGACGATGAAAATGTAGTCATAGCTGCCAACCAGGGCGAACCGCTGGTAGGGAATTCCACCCTTGCCGGAAGAGCCTATAAAAATCTGTGTATGCGGGTTCTTGGTGAGGAAACCCCTTTTCTGAATTTTGAAAAGAGGATTTCCATCTGGACCAGGGTCAGCGGTATTTTTCACAGAAATTAAGGGAGGCGGAGAAGATGGGTGTACTACATATATTTCACAGGAAATCTTCCGGAAAACTGGCAAAGGACAGACTGCGTATCCTGCTGATTACAGACAGGATCAACTGTTCGCCGGAGATGATGGAGATGATCAAAACCGATATTGCAAAAGTAATATCCAAATATATGAAAATAGACGCAAAGAGTATGGAAATTCAGATTACAAAAGAGGCGGCGAAAGGCAGAATCGTGAAAAGTCCGATTCTGTATGCCAATATCCCTATTCTGGATCTGAAACATTGACGGATGGATAAAATCGGAGCAGGTTATGTTAAAAAGATATCGCATCAGAGATTATGATTTTAAGCTGGTTATTATGCTGATTGCCATATCCGTAATCGGGATACTGGCAATCGGAAGCGCAGAAGAGTCGGTACAGGACAAGCAGATTATGGGGCTTGTTATGGGCGTTTTTCTGATGATTATTATATCTCTGTTCGATTACACGGCATTGCTCAATCTGTACTGGCTCTTTTATATTTTAAATGTGGCGCTGCTTTTGCTGGTGGAGTTGATGGGTTCCAAAGCAGGCGGTGCGCAGAGATGGTTTTCTATTCTGGGAATCCGGTTCCAGCCTTCAGAACTTGCAAAGATTTTGTTGATTTTGTTTTACGCACAGTATATTATGAAACAGAAGGAAAAGCTGAATTCATTCCGTACGCTGGCAACAATGACAGCGTTATTCCTGCCGCCTCTGTTTTTAATCTATAATCAGCCGGATCTTTCCACCAGTATTATGCTGACGATTATTTTCTGTATTATACTGTTTATCGGAGGACTGGACTATCGGATTATTGCCGGTGTGCTGGCAGTGGTGATACCGTCGGTTGTTATTTTCCTGATGATTGTATTGCAGCCGGAGCAGAAGCTGATCAAAGACTATCAGCAGACCCGTATTCTTGCATGGCTGCATCCTTCCGAATATGTGAATACGGAAGGGTATCAGCAGGCCAATTCCATTACGGCCATCGGTTCCGGCCAGCTATGGGGGAAGGGCCTGAACAATAATATTATCGGTTCCGTAAAGAACGGAAATTTTATTTCGGAACCACAGACGGATTTTATATTTGCCATTATCGGAGAGGAACTGGGGTTTGCGGGTTCCTGTGCGGTGATTCTTCTTTTATTTCTGATAGCGCTGGAATGTGTTATGATTGCCAGAAAATCAAAAGACATGGCGGGGATGATCATCTGCAGCGGCATGGCAGGATTGGTGGGCTTTCAGAGTTACATGAATATTGCTGTTGCCACAGGGCTGATGCCAAATACGGGAATCCCGCTCCCGTTTGTCAGCGCAGGATTGACTTCTCTGGTCAGTCTGTTTATCGGTATGGGGTTTGTTCTAAACGTTCGATTGCAGGGAAAAAATACTAGTATAAAGTGAGGGACTTACAATGAAAATAGCGCTGATCGCACATGATGCGAAAAAGAAGCTGATGCAAAATTTCTGTATCGCTTACCGGGGGATTCTTTCCAAAAATGATCTGTATGCCACGGGAACGACAGGCAGGCTTGTGGAAGAGGTTACAAATTTGAATATCCATAAACATCTGGCGGGACATTTGGGAGGGGCTCAGCAGCTCGGCGCCCAGATAGAAAGCAATGAAATTGATCTTGTTATCTTTCTGAGAGATCCGCTTACACCCAAATCTCATGAGCCGAATATCGGAGATATTTACAGATTATGCGATATGCACAATATTCCCATTGCAACCAATCTCGCTTCGGCGGAATTGCTGCTGAAATCGCTGGACAGAGGAGATATGGAGTGGCGTGACATCTACAAATAAGAGAAAACGGGCAGTATTGGCGGTATGGCTGCCCCTGCTTGTCTGTATTCTGACAGGATGTGATACAAAAGAATATACATTTACATATGATCCCAACAGTGCCATCAGCAGTTTTCAGGTTACGGAAAGCATGACCGCACAACAGGCAGATCTGTTTGCGGAGGACTTATGTGTGGCGGCGGGGGATGTGACAGAGGGCACAACCGTCCAACTGGAAGAAGAAGGCTACGGGGGACTTTTTGATGTAAACAAGCATGATGTGGTTTATGCAAAGGGAATTCACGAGAAACTGTACCCCGCCAGCATCACCAAAGTGTTGACGGCGCTTGTGGCATTAAAGCACGGAGACCCGGAGGATATCATTACGGTCAGTGCGGCGAGCGCCGGGATTACGGAAAGCGGCGCTACGCTCTGCGGCCTGAAAACAGGGGATACACTGACCTTAGACCAGGCGTTGCATGCGCTGCTTATCTATTCGGCCAATGACGCCGGGATTGCCATTGCGGAACATATCGGTGGCAGTGTGGAAGGATTTGCGGAAATGATGAATGAAGAGGCTGCCGCACTGGGCGCTACGCGCAGTCATTTTGCCAATCCTCACGGACTGCACGACGAGGATCATTATGTGACGGTTTATGATCTGTACCTGATTTTCCAGGAAGCCATGAAATATGAGCTGTTTACGGAAATTATCAGCATGGAATCCTATACCACCACCTATAATGACAGAAACGGCGAACCAAAAACCTTTGATTTTAAAACGACCAATCAGTTTTTGCAGGGAGCCTATGCCGCGCCGGAGAATATCACCGTAATCGGTGGCAAAACCGGGACAACCAGCGCCGCGAAAAGCTGTCTGATTTTGCTTTCCAAGGATGCTTCCGGTAATCCGTATATTTCCGTCATCCTGCACGCCAGCGAACGGGCGGTATTATATGAAGAAATGACGGGACTGCTGTCAGAAATCGATGCGCATTAAGGGTTGTTTTTTATTTCTTAATAATTTATAATGGATATAACAAGTTTACTTTAGGAGGGATTGCGATGGTTCAGTTAATCGTTGGCAAAAAAGGAAAAGGCAAGACAAAACATTTATTGGATAAAGTGAATAGCGCAGTGAAAACTGCCTCCGGAAACATTGTTTATCTGGATAAAAATTCCAAAAACATGTATGAATTGAACAATAAAATCCGGTTGATCAATGTATCGGATTATCTCATCAATGACTGTGATGAGTTTATCGGTTTTATCTGCGGTATTATTTCACAGGATCATGACCTGGAACAGATGTATCTGGACAGTTTTCTCGTCAATGCCCATCTGGAAGGTCAGGACATTGAACCGGCGATTCAAAAACTGGAAAAAATCAGCAATTTATTCCATGTAGATTTTGTTATCAACATATCCATGGATGAACCAGAGCTTCCTGAAAGTTTGAAGGATAAGGTTATCGTATCTCTTTAAATATAAAACAATAGAAAGCATACTTTGCGAACTTTCTATTGTCATGAACCAACATAAAAGCCTCTGCCACCACAGGACAGGGGCTTTTATATACGGAGAGCGCACATGGCAAATAATCGTTCAGGGAAAATCAGACAATACCGGAAGCCGCTGAACATCAATTTGGGCATGATTATTTTTGGATGTATTTCCGTTTACATTGTTATCTGTGTGGTACTGTATTTTACTTCCAGCCATATTATCGGTTACGAAGTAAAGGCAGGTTCTTTGTCTGTTGATAATGTATATAAGGGAATCGCCATCCGCCAGGAAGAGATTGTCAGCAGCACCGGCAGCGGATACATCAATTATTATGCCAGGGAGGGCGGCCGTGTAGCCGTAGGTGATCTGGTATATACGGTAGATGAAACGGGAAAGATTGCCGAGATGGTAGGCGTTGGAGATCCGGACGAAAACTCTCTGTCCAATGAAGATTTGGGTGAGCTGAAATCAGAAATTCTCGGATTTACCAGTACATTTTCTCCGCAGACATTCAGCGAGGTGTATGATTTTAAATATGATGTCCAGGGAACCGTTATGAAACTGGCCAATTATCGAATCCTGGAAAACATAGACGTGCTGAATGCCTCCACAGACGCCGGGCTTGTGGATTTCTGCAGGGCAGCAAAAACAGGTATCATCATTTACTCTACTGACGGATATGAGGAATTGACAGCAGATCAGGTGAAAATGGCAGATTTTGATACAGACAAGTATGAAAAAAAGCCGCTTATCAGCAATGATCTGGTGAATAAAGGAGATGCGGCTTATAAAATTTCCCTCAGTGAACACTGGTCCATTGTCATTCCCGTAACACCCGAACGGGCTGCAGAACTGACAGAAGCAGAATATGTGCAGGTCAAATTTCTGAAAAATCAGAATATTTCCTGGGGTCAGGTGGCAATTCACGAAAATGAAGATGGTACATATGCCGAACTGATGTTCAATAATTCCATGCTCACTTTCTGCACAGACCGGTATATTGACATTGAACTGATTACGGAAGATGAAACCGGACTTAAAATTCCCAACACCGCCATTGTCGAGAAAGAGTTTTTCCTCGTACCCATAGAATATGTAACCAAAGGTGGGAACAGTGGCGCGGACGGCGTTTTGCGGGAGGTCTATACCCCGGATGGAAAGGCTGGAACAGAATTTATCGAAACACCGATTTATGATGAGGCGGATGGGGAATATTATCTGGATGATTCCACACTCCGTATCGGGGACTATATTTTAAAGCCGGATTCCATGGAAAAATACCCCATCAGCAAGCGTGGGAAACTGACCGGTGTATATAATATCAACAAAGGATATGCCGATTTTAAGAAAATCCAGGTTCTTTCAGACAATGAAGAATATTCCATCGTAAAATCAGGCACTACCTATGGACTCAGTGTATATGATTATATTGCGTTGGATGCATCCAGTGTGGAAGAACACGATTTTACCAGTGAGTAAACACAAGAACAGGAGTGGTCATCATGATAGCCAAAAATCTGGAACAGGTAAATGCGCGTATTGACAGAGCGTGTAAACAGGCAGGGCGGGACAGACGGGAGGTAACCCTGATTGCTGTCAGCAAAACCAAACCCGTTTCTCTGTTGCAGGAAGCATATGCGCAGGGTTGCAGAGATTTTGGAGAAAACAGGGTGCAGGAGCTGGTGGAAAAATATGAGATACTGCCGAAAGACATCCGTTGGCATATGATCGGACATTTGCAGCGGAACAAAGTAAAATATATTGTTGGCAAAGTACATCTGATACACAGCGTTGATTCTCTGCGGCTTGCAGAAGAAATCAGCAGGGAATCCATGAAAAAACAGGTGACAACTTCGATTCTGATAGAAGTCAATGCCGCCGGGGAACAGTCCAAATTCGGACTTACGGATACACAGGCGGTCATGGAATTGGTGGAACAGATTGCCGCACTCCCGGCTGTTTCCATAAAAGGGCTGATGACGGTGGCGCCTTATGTGGAAGATGCAGAAGAAAACAGACAATATTTTCGTACCCTGAAACAATTATCTGTTGACATAATGCAGAAAAACATTGATAATGTGAATATGGATGTCCTGTCCATGGGTATGACCGGAGATTATGAAGTGGCGGTCAGTGAAGGTGCCGGTTATGTACGGGTGGGAACAGGAATATTCGGTGAACGGGATTATGGAATTCCTGCCGGAGAATAGTAAGGAGATAACTGCAATGGGAGTTATGGACAAGTTTTTAAATTACATGAAGCTGACAGAAGATGATGACGATTATTATGACGATGACTATTATGATGAAGAACCGGAAGAAAAGCCCAGGAAAATGGTTGCCGTAAAAGAACCTGTCAGAGAAGAACCGGAGGAAAAACCCAAGAAGTCCTCATCCAAAGTAACACCGATGCGCCAGAGTTCAAGAAAGGTAATGGGAAACGGTATGGAGGTCTGTGTAATCAAACCTACGACAGTGGAAGATGCCAGAGAAATTACAGAAACTCTGCTGGCCAACCGGACCGTTGTGCTCAACCTGGAGGGACTGGATGTGGAAATTGCGCAGCGTATCATTGATTTTACATCAGGATCTACCTTCGCAATCAGCGGGAACCTGCAGAAAATATCTCATTATATCTTTATTGTTACACCTGCCAGCGTGGATATATCCGGAGATTTTCAGGAGATTATCAACAGCGGGTTTGATGTTCCGGCTTTTTAAATACATAGAGATGGCAGAGCTTCCCGTGCATATGGGAAGTTCTTTTTGCGCAACTTTTATTTATGACAACAGAAAGTTCGCAAGGCAAGTTGTGCTTTCTATTGTCCTGTACAAAACAGAAGATAAGAACGGAGAAATTATATGGGAAAAAGAATCACAGTGGATGTTCCATCCAGACAAAGATATACCATCATGATCACGGACGGCTTTCAGGAATTGGCCGGTGAGCTGGAGGCATTGGATATTGGATCCCGCAGGCTCTGTATTGTAACAGATTCCCAGGTGGGAGAGCTGTATGCAGACCATGTTGCCAAAGCCCTGTCCCCTTATTGCAGGGAAGTGCTGATTTATACATTTCCTGCCGGAGAATCCTCCAAACATCTGGGAACCGTGCAGGAGGCATACCGCTTTTTTATTGAACACAATCTGGACCGCAAGGATATGCTCATCGCTCTGGGAGGCGGTGTTACGGGGGATCTGACTGGCTATGCGGCAGCTACTTATCTGCGGGGAATTGATTTTATACAGATTCCCACAACCCTGCTGGCACAGGTGGACAGCAGTATCGGCGGTAAGACGGGGGTGGATTTCGACCGGTATAAAAATATGGTGGGGGCATTTCACATGCCCAGGCTTGTATATATCAATCTGTCCGTCCTGAAAACCCTGGATAACCGGCAGTATGCCAGCGGCATGGCGGAAATCCTGAAACATGGACTGATTAAAAACGCAGCTTATTATGAATGGCTGATTGGGCACTTTGGAGAAATCAACGAGCGGGATATGGAAACGCTGGAAGAAATGATTTACGAAAGCTGCCTGATTAAAAAAGCGGTTGTGGAAAAAGACCCATTAGAGCAGGGAGAGCGGGCGCTGCTGAACTTTGGCCATACCATTGGCCATGCATTGGAGAAATACAAGAATTTCACTATGTTCCACGGCGAATGTGTGGCACTGGGATGTGTGGCCGCTGCCTGGATTTCCTGGAAACGGCAGCTATTGTCCATGGAGGAATATTATGAAATCCGGGATATGTTTGTACCCTTTGGCCTGCCTATTACAGTGGACTCTGTAGATGTGGAAGAAATCCTGCGTCTGACACGGTCTGACAAAAAGATGGAACATGGTCAAATAAAATTTGTCCTGCTGAAAAAAATTGGAAAAGCGGTTGTGGATAAGACCATAACCGAAGAAGAAATGCGCACTGCATTGGAAGAAATTGTGTTCGACGGAAAGGAACGAGAATGAACAGACGAAAACCGGGATTGATTATTGCAGACTTGTTTTGTATGCTGTTACTGATTGGGGTGGATCAGCTTACCAAATACGCTGCGGTGGCCCGTTTGAAATACAAACCGGCGATTCCCATAATTCCCAGCGTCCTGGAACTGAGTTATCTGGAAAACCGTGGAGCTGCCTTTGGCATGCTGCAAAATCAGAAAATTTTATTTGTATTTGTATCACTGTTGATTGTAGCTGTGATTGTAAGTTTATTGTTTCGCCTGCCACCGCAGAAAAAATATACCATTTTGCATGTTCTGCTGGTGATGATTGCTGCCGGCGCATTGGGAAATACCATCGACCGACTGCGGCTGGATTACGTGGTGGACTTTATTTCCTTTGTGTTGATCCATTTCCCCATTTTCAATGTGGCTGATATTTATGTGACGGTAGCTACCTGCATTCTTGCCATCCTGCTGTTGTTTTATTATAAAGAAGAAGATTTAAACTTCCTGGCATTTTTCAATAACGACAGTCAACCATAGAAAATATATTCTGTAAACGGGTCTGTCTGCGAAAAAGGATCTTATATGTTCAAGGATAAGAGGCCAACCATGGGGGATACTACGGAATGAACTGGGAAAAAGAGATTGTTGCAGAAGATGCTATAGAAGAAAACCAGGATGTCCCGGAAAACAGCCTGATGACTTTCCATATCCCGGAAGATATGAAAGATATCCGCATTGACAAATGTCTGTTACTGCTGACGGATTCTTTTTCCCGCAGCTATATTCAGAAACTGATCCGGAGCGGATATGTACATGTGGGCGCATGTCCTGTCAAGGCCAACTACAAAGTAAAACAAGGGGACCGGGTGCAGGTTTTCATACCCGAACCTGTGGAGACGGATGTACTGCCGGAAGACATTCCGCTGGATATTTTGTATGAAGACAGTGATCTGCTGGTAGTCAACAAGCCCAAGGGAATGGTTGTCCATCCTGCGGCAGGGCATTACAGCGGGACACTGGTGAACGGGCTTTTATCTTATTGCAGGGACAGCCTGTCCGGGATCGGCGGGGTTGCGCGGCCCGGTATCGTACATCGGATTGACCGGGATACCACGGGTTCCCTGCTGGTATGTAAAACGGATTTTGCCCATGTCTCCATTGCCCGGCAATTAAAGGAGCATACGATTACAAGGTATTATGCCGCCATTGTACATGGTGTTATCAAAGAAGAAACAGGGACTGTACACGCCCCCATCGGCAGACATCCACAGGACAGAAAGCGTATGGCTGTCAATCATCAAAACGGCCGGGATGCCATTACCCATTTTCGCGTACTGAACCGTTTCCGGGAATATACGTATATCGAATGCCGTCTGGAAACGGGTCGAACCCATCAGATACGGGTGCATATGGCGTCCCTGGGGCATCCATTGCTGGGCGATACTGTGTACGCACCCGGACGGAAAAGCGGTTTTTCACTGGAAGGACAGACACTGCATGCCCGTATATTGGGATTTACGCATCCCCGGACAGGCCGCTATATTGAAACAGAAGCGCCGTTGCCGGCATATTTTCAAAATTTACTGAACATCCTTTCATCCGGATGATAAGACAGAACAAAAGTTTGCTTCGTATACCTCTCGCGTCCGTATTTTCCGGAAAGCGCAGCTTTTGTTCCGCGCGCGAAGCTGCGCATCCTTTTTGTTTCATAGGACGCACTTTCCTGTGAAAGAACAATAAGTGACAGCTATATCAGAAACAGTGGTATAGCTGTCATTTTGTTGTTTTGCAAAAACACTGTCTGCATAGACTGAAAATGCACAATTATTAAATAATTATTAAAAAAGATTGAAAAATCTATAACTACGGTGCTATAATAAGTACATTGTTTTGAAAGGGACAACCGAAAATATTATGCAATATACAAGAAAACAAGCGATAGACAGGTTGCTGGAAAGCTATCGGACCTGTTTCAATATTACGATGTTCGAAGAAGAACAGAAGCCGCTCACAGCTCTCTGTGAGTTTTTTGAACGTTCCGGACAGTATGTACTGACAAGAAAAGCAAACCTGTGGTCGGCATACCGTGAAGAGTTTGTCTATGTGTTTGATATAGAGCATCTTACCAGAGCGGCCTTTGAACAGTGCCGCGATTTTGCTTATGAGGACGGGATGAAGCGGGCACATATCGGCCCGGAACATATGTATACCTATATTACACCGGTCTTTATCTGTGATACCTGTGAGGAAGAGGCTCGCAGGACATTGAAAAAATGCCGGATTTTCAAAAGTTTTCATTTTTCTCTGCATGGATGGATGGATTTCCATACCGCTGTGCTGGAAGTTTCCAGTCATCAGATCAGTACAAACAAAAGCGGAAAGTGTGTGGTGAAAATTATGAAGAATATACTATTTCAAAAGAAAAAGAAAAGGAGACGATTTTTATGAACACATTGGTACTGGTTCTCATCTCTACGGCAGTCCTTGTGTGCGGATATCTGTTTTATGGCAGATGGCTCTGCAAGCAATGGGGTGTGGGTGAGAATACTGAAGAGACACCGGCTCATACAATGGAAGATGGCATTGATTATGTTCCGGCCAGGGCGCCTGTCCTGATGGGGCATCATTTTTCCTCCATTGCCGGTGCAGGCCCCATTACGGGACCAATCGGGGCGGCCATGTTTGGTTGGCTGCCTGTGACTCTCTGGGTTCTGGTGGGCGGTATTTTCTTCGGCGGCGTACACGACTTTGGCGCGCTGTTCGCTTCTATCCGTCACAATGGCCAGTCCATCGGAGAGGTGATTTCCGCCAATATGAGTAAACGGGCAAAACAGCTCTTTCTGATTTTTGCCTATCTGACACTGCTATTGGTGGTGGCTGCCTTTGCTTCCATAGTAGCTTCCACTTTCGGGGCAAAATATGATGAAGCCGGTGTTCTGGATGTAGCCGCAAGCAGTTCCAACGCAAGCGTTGCCATGGTATCGCTGCTGTTTATCCTGATTGCCATTGTATTTGGCTTCTGCGTATATCGCAGAAACGCGTCCATGGCAGTTTCCACGGTGCTGGGTATTGTGGCCATCATTGCAATTATGGCAGTGGGTATGAATTTCCATCCGCTGTATCTGTCCACCAATACATGGATGATTATTGTGGGTATTTATATTGCCATCGCGTCTGTGGCGCCGGTATGGATTTTGCTGCAGCCCCGTGACTATTTGAGTTCTTTCCTGCTGTATGCAATGCTTTTTGTTGCGTTTGTAGGCGTTGTGGGCGCGCATCCCGATATCAATCCGGAGCTGTTCCCTGCCTTTGCAGGATTCGCAGTGGACAATGGTAACGGAATACAGTACATGTTTCCCATTCTGTTTACAACCGTTGCCTGTGGTGCAATTTCCGGGTTCCATTCTCTGGTTTCCTCCGGAACCACATCCAAACAGTTGAACAAGGAAACAGATGCTAAGCCGATTGCTTATGGCGGCATGCTGTTGGAATGCGTCCTGGCCATCCTGACACTGTGCGCCATTGCATATGCGAGAGAAACCGGCCATACCGCCGGCGCCACCGATATTTTTGCCGGCGGTATTGCTGCCATGGTAGCGGCAATACCGGGTCTGGCAGGACTGGAAAATATTTTGTATACTCTGCTGATCCTTACATATTCTGCATTCTGCCTTACATCCCTGGATACTGCCACACGCCTGGCCCGTTTTATGTTCCAGGAATTCTGGCTGGAACCCGGACAGACAGCAAAAGATGTTACAAAAGGCTATAAAAAGCTGCTGGTAAATCCGTATTTTGCAACAGCCATCACTGTGATCATCGGGATCCTTCTTGGAATGACCGGTTATTCCAAAATATGGGGGCTGTTTGGATCAGCCAACCAGCTTCTGGCCGGGCTTGGCCTGCTGGCAGTGGCGGCATGGCTGGGTAATATCGGAAGAAATAATAAAATGTTCCTGCTTCCCATGGCCTTTATGATGGTTGTAACGATCTGTTCACTGGTGATTACCGTCAAAAATCAGATTGGACTGATCAGTGCAGGCGGTGCGGACTGGGGACCTTATGCACAGACAGTTCTGGCTGTTCTTCTGATTATTCTGGCAATCCTCCTTGTAATAGAAGGAATCCAGACACTGTTTGGTAAGAAAAAAACAGCATAAGTCAGATACCCTGCAGTTTCCTGCAGGGTATCTGACCTCTATGGCAGTAGCCGGACAGATGCCCCGGTTATTGATGACAACAGAAATACATGTTTTGCCCGTTTTTTTGTTGTTCATCCCCGCGGCAGTCTACAGATGCGCATGCAGGTATGGCCACACTGGCTCGCTGCACTGGAATAAAACTGCGTAAAATAGGAGATTCTGCATGTCAGGAACCCATTTTCCTGGCCGCAGGATTTTCCTGTATTATAAGGAGATAAGGATATGCATATTTTTGATATTTTAGGGCCGGTTATGACGGGCCCCAGCAGTTCTCATACGGCGGGAGCCGCCCGTATCGGATATGTTTCCTACAGGCTGCTGGATGATATGCCTGCGGAAGCAGATATTTACCTGCATGGATCTTTTGCCACCACCGGAACAGGACATGGCACAGACCGGGCGTTGATTGCGGGACTGATGGGCATGAAACCGGATGATACCCGGATCCCTGACAGCTTTGCCATTGCGAGGGAACGGGGGCTTTCTTTTTCTTTCAGTACCATTGAGATCAATGACGCCCATCCCAACACGGCACTCTTGCGTCTTGTGGGAAAAAGTGGTAAGAAACTGGAGGTACAGGCTGCTTCCATAGGAGGCGGACGGATCCGGATACAGAAACTGGACGGCGTGGATCTGAACTTTTCTCTGGAAAAACCGACGCTGATTGTACACAATATGGACAAACCGGGATGTGTGGCCGCAGTGGCCGGACTGTTGTCGGACAAGAAAATCAATATTGCGTCCATGCAGCTATACCGGGACGGAAAACATGGCCGCGCGGTTATGGTGCTGGAAACGGATCAGTTTATTTCCCCGGAGGCTGCCGAATTTCTGTCCCATACGGAAGGTATCCTGAAAGTAACCTATTTTAACAGTGAGGAGATTTAAAAGTGGCTTTTTCATCATTAGAAGAAATCATGGAATATATGGAGAAACATCATGTACATTTCTGGGAAGCTGTGCTGGAGGATGATTTGGCACAGCGGGATGTTACCCGCGAGGCTTCCATGGAGCAGATGCGTTATACCTGGGATGCCATGCTGCAGGCCAGCGCGGACTATGAACCGGAGCGAAAGTCAGCCAGCGCCCTGGCAGGCGGCCAGGGAAAGCAGATGGAAACATATTGTACTTCCCGCACACCTCTGTGTGGGGAATTTATGGGCCGTGTGATGACGGAAGCGCTGAAAACAGCGGAGTCCAATGCATGTATGAAACGCATTGTGGCAGCACCTACGGCAGGCGCCAGTGGTGTACTGCCGGCCGTACTCATACCATATTATGAAACCCACGCCTCACAGGATGAAACTGTGCTGGAGGCTATGTATACGGCGGCAGGTATCGGACAGGTGATTGCACTCAGGGCGTCCATCAGCGGCGCACAGGGCGGCTGTCAGGCGGAAATCGGAAGCGCCAGCGCTATGGCTGCCGGTGCGCTGGTATCTCTGGAAGGAGGCAGCGGGAAGCAAATCATCCATGCCGCCGCCATGGCCCTGAAAAATCTTATGGGGCTGGTATGCGATCCGGTGGCAGGACTGGTGGAAATCCCCTGTATCAAGCGAAATGTGATCGGGGCAGTGAACGCTCTGTCCAGTGCAGATATGGCGCTGGCGGGAATCGAAAGCAGGATACCGCCGGACCAGGTCATCGACGCCATGAAGGCGGTGGGAGATAAGATGGATACATCCCTGCGGGAGACCGGTATGGGCGGCCTTGCCGCAACGCCTGTAGGAATAGAAATCATGAAACAATTAAAGAATCACCCTTCTTTCGGGAATTCTTAAAGCAATACAGGGTTGCATCCATATCAGTCAGCCGTAAACAATACAGTACCCGGCCCGGGTGTGAACTGTAACCCTATATGCAGTCTGCACCAGAAAGGCAGAATATTAAACTTGAAAATTGTACAGTTTTTCTGTATACTGAATAGGAAAGGTGGTGCTTTGTATGGATACTATTATTACAATCGGACGGCAATTCGGTTCCGGCGGACGGGAAATTGGGGAAAAGGTTGCCGAACAATTAGGCATCAAATGCTATGACAAAGAACTGCTCACAAGGGCGGCAAAGGAAAGTGGATTTTGTGAGGAAATGCTGGCCAATCATGATGAACGTCCAACCAATTCATTTTTATATAATCTGGTTATGGATACGTATTCTTTTGGCTATAACGCTTCTTCCTTTGTGGATATGCCCATCAGTCAGAAGGTTTTTCTCGCGCAGTTTGACACCATTAAGAAAATTGCCGGGGAAGGCCCTTGCATTATCGTGGGAAGATGTGCCGACTATGCCCTCAGTGAATTCGGCAACAGCCTGCATTTGTTTATTTATGCGGATGAGGCCGTGCGAATCCGGCGGATCAGTAAAAAATATGAGGTAAATGAAAACAAAGCCAAAGACATGATTCTGAAAAAGGATAAACAGCGTCAGAGTTATTATAACTATTATTCCTCTAAAAAGTGGGGACGCGCCGACAGTTATGATTTATGTATCAACAGCGGTGTACTCGGCGTCCAGGGGACGGTTAAACTGATTTGTCAGTATGTTCAGGATTTTGAGGAAAGCAGAAAGTAAATGGCAGACCGTTATATTCCAACGATAAAATATTCCTGGCTGCAGGGCAGCTTTTGGATGAGTTTCTGTATTGTGTTCAATTATGCCAGCGTGTTTCTGCTGTCCAGGGGATACAGCAATTCGCAGATCGGGATTGTAATAGCCGTTGCCGGCGTTATTTCCACGCTGTTGCAGCCCATAGTGGCAGGCCTGGCTGACCGGAGCAGGAGACTGACTCTGCGGACACTGGTTATGATCCTGGCAGTATGTATGCTGGCAGGCGGAGCGGCTTTACTCCTTGACGGACTCCATTTTTTCTGTTATGCCCTGTTTTATGGGATTTTGCTGGCCACACTGCAGATTCTCACACCACTGATCAACGCCATGGGCATGGAATGTATGAATCGTGGTATTCCGGTGAATTTCGGTCTGGCCAGAGGAATCGGATCCATATCTTATGCAGTTATTTCATTTTTGGCAGGCACATACATTGAACGGTTTTCCACCGGTGTCATCGTCATCCCGTTGCTGATTGTGTTTTGTTATTTGATGGTGTTTGTGGCTGCAGGATGTTTTCTGTTCCGGACGGAGAGAGGCGAAAGCCATGAGATGGAACACCATACTGACGAAAACAAATTAAATTGTACAGAGACAGAAAGAGAGTCTTCGTTTTTCAGAACATATAAAAGATTTTTTGTGCTGCTCACAGGGATTTCCCTGCTGTTTATCTGCCACAATATGTTAAACAATTATCTGTTTCAGATTATGACATACCATAAAGGAGGCAGCCGGGAGATGGGGATTGCTTCCGGGCTGTCCGCAGTACTGGAATTGCCCATTATGATTGCATTCTCCTTTATGATACGAAAATTTTCCAGCAGAAACCTGTTGCGGGTGTCCGGCGTATTCTTTACAGTCAAGGCATTTCTGACACTTCTCGCGGGCAATGTGATGGGTATATACCTGGCACAGCCTGCCCAGATGTTGGGGTTTGGTCTGTTTGTGCCCGCGTCTGTCTATTATACCAACGCGCTGATCCGGCCTTCCGATCATGCCAGAGGGCAGGCATTTATGACGGCCACCAATACAATCGGCAGTGTGTTTGGCAGCCTTCTGGGCGGCTTTTTAATGGATCAAAAAGGGATTCCGGCCATGCTGGCAGCGGCGCTGGGAGTATCCGCAGCCGGGACCATACTCGTGTTTATTTCTGCCCAGCGTTGCGAAAACGAAGGCAATACAACATCCCACAGAAAATAAAGCACAGGAAATGCATCACAACGCCTGTATAAGAAAAACAATCGAAAATACGCTTTGCGAACTTCTATTTTCATGAACAGAGTGGAAGAGGTTGAAAACCTCTTCCTGTTTTATTATAATGTATAAAACAATACAGAAAGATGAGGGAAAAGAAATGGAAGCATTATCTCAGATGAATTATGGCTGGCTGTCAGTCGTTCCGCCGCTTGTAGCCATAATTCTGGCACTGATTACCAAAGAAGTAATTTCTTCTCTGATAATCGGAATCCTGACAGGTGCGCTGATATACAGCTACGGAAACCCTGTGGGAATGATCATGAATACTTTTACCGTCATGGGAGACCGTATGAGCGGTAATGTCAATATTCTGATTTTCCTGGGGCTTTTGGGCGCGCTGGTGGTGGTTATCACACGGGCGGGCGGTTCCGCTGCCTATGGAAACTGGGCCGTACAGAGAATCAAAACCAGAAAGGGCGCATCGCTCGCAACCTGTGCCCTGGGATGTCTGATTTTTATTGATGATTATTTTAACTGCCTTTCAGTCGGTACGGTTATGCGTCCGGTTACGGACAAGCACCGTATTTCCAGAGCGAAACTTGCCTATCTCCTGGACGCTACGGCAGCGCCTGTCTGCATCATTGCACCCGTGTCAAGCTGGGGTGCCTCTGTGGCCACCTATATCGAAGAAGCCGGTGTGGGCAACGGAATGTCCACTTTTGTCAGGCTGATTCCCTATAACTTATATGCCATTACCACCATCGCCATGATTCTGATTATCTGTGTAACCAATCTGAATTTTGGACCCATGGGAAAATTTGAAAAAAATGCAATCGAACATGGCGATCTGTTTTCAGGAAACGGTGAGATCAAATCAGACGAAGTGCAGAATTCGGAAGTATCCGGGAAAGGTAAGGTATATGATCTGATTATTCCGATTCTGGTACTGATTGCGGCTACCATAATGGCCATGGCCTATACGGGCGGTGCCTTTGGCGGCGGCTGCAGCTTTACGGAATCTTTCGGAAACTGTGATTCTTCCCTGTCTCTTGTCCTGGGAAGTTTTATAGCGTTGGTTGTAGCGTTTTTCCTGTTTGTTCCCAGACGGGTTATTTCTTTCCGCTCCTTTATGGAGGGTATTACAGAAGGCATCAAATCCATGGTGCCGGCATTTACCATATTAATCCTGGCCTGGTCCATCGGCGGTATCTGCAGCGCAGAATATCTCAATACAGGCGGTTTTGTAGGAAATCTGGTCAATAACAGCAGTTTTCCGGTATTTGTCCTGCCGGCCATTACATTCCTTGTGGCTTCTTTTCTGGGATTTGCCACCGGTACATCCTGGGGGACCATGGCGCTGCTGATTCCCATTGGCGCGGCAATCTGTACGCCATCCGGTACACAGCATCTGATTATGCCTGTACTTGGATCCATTCTGGCAGGTGCTGTGTTCGGGGATCATATTTCCCCCATATCCGATACGACCATTTTATCTTCCACAGGCGCTTCCTGTAACCATATCGACCATGTGTCCACACAGGTGGTCTATGCCGGCGTCGCCGCAGGCTGCTGCGCTGTGGGGTATGTGCTGATGGGCATACTGGGCAATGGAATATTGTCCGTACTGGCCACACTGGCGCTGCTCATACTGGTTCTTTTCGTAATTTCCGTAAAATGGAAAACCAGAATAGATTACAGCCAGATTAAATAATACAGCAGCTAAATGGAAGAAACAACAGAAGAAAAAACAATCGAAAGTCATGCTTTGCAAACTTTCTGTTGTCATAAATTTGAGCCGTCAGTCAAAGGCGGCGGAATGGAGATTGATATGAAGAGAGCAGATATAGGAACGGAATTATCATCCAATACGTATCCCGGACGGGGGATTGTCATCGGCAAATCACCGGATGGAAATTTTGCAGTAACAGCATATTTTATTATGGGCAGAAGTGAAAACAGCAGAAACCGCATTTTTGTGGAAGACGGGGACGGGATCCGCACACAGGCTTTTGATGAATCCAAACTCACGGATCCCAGCCTGATTATCTATGCGCCGGTGCGGGTGCTGGGCAATAAAACCATCGTCACCAACGGCGACCAGACGGATACCATTTATGAAGGCATGGACAGACAGCTTACATTTGAGCAGTCACTGCGCAGCCGGACCTTTGAACCGGACGCACCCAATTATACCCCTCGTATCTCCGGCATTCTGCATATTGAGGATGGGATGTATAATTATGCGATGTCTATTATTAAGAGCAATGACGGCGACCCTGCTTCCTGCAGCCGATACACATTTGCATATGAAAATCCGGCGGCCGGAGAAGGCCATTTTATCCATACGTATATGGGAGACGGAAATCCCCTTCCCAGCTTCGAAGGAGAACCCAAACTGGTGGAAATCGGAGAGGATATTGACAGTTTTACCAATCTTTTATGGAACCATCTCAATGAAGACAATAAAGTTTCTCTTTTCGTCCGTTATATCGACGTTCGGAACGGTCACTTTGAAACGCGGATCGTGAATAAAAATAAAGAATAAACGATACAAACCAAAGAAACAGTGAATCACAGGAAAGGAAACGTAAGAATGAATGAACTGGAATTAAAATATGGATGTAACCCCAATCAGAAACCGTCCAGGATTTTTATGAAAAACGGCGCTGACCTGCCGATACGCGTTTTATGCGGTAAACCGGGATATATCAATTTTCTGGATGCCTTTAACGGATGGCAGCTTGTTACAGAGCTGAAAGAAGCCATGGGCCTTCCGGCAGCGGCTTCCTTTAAGCATGTATCGCCTGCAGGTGCAGCAGTGGGGCTGCCCCTGTCAGACACACTGGCAAAAATTTACTGGGTGGATGATCTGGGCGATTTATCTCCTCTGGCCAGCGCCTATGCAAGAGCGCGGGGCGCCGACAGGATGTCTTCCTTTGGAGATTTTATCAGCCTGTCAGACATTTGTGATGTATCAACTGCCCGGCTCATCAAGCGGGAGGTATCTGACGGCGTGATTGCCCCCGGCTATGAACCGGAAGCCCTGGAACTGTTAAAGGCAAAAAAGAACGGAAACTATAATGTGATCGAAATAGATCCTTCCTATGTACCTGCCCCTTTGGAAACCAAAGAAGTGTTTGGCATTACATTCGAGCAGGGGCGGAACGAACTGAAAATTGATGAAAACTGCCTTTCCAATATTGTCACAACCAATCGGGAAATTCCTGAATCTGCCCGTATTGATTTGTTGATTGCATTGATTACACTGAAATATACCCAATCCAATTCTGTCTGCTATGCCAAAGGCGGGCAGGCGATCGGTATCGGTGCCGGACAGCAGTCCAGAGTGCACTGTACGCGCCTGGCGGGGCAGAAAGCAGATAACTGGCTGCTTCGCCAGTGTCCCAAAGTGCTCAATCTACCCTTTGTGGAACATATCAAACGGGCAGACCGGGACAATGCCATCGATAATTATATCGGAGAGGAATGGATGGATGTGCTGGCAGAAGGCGCATGGCAACGTGTCTTTACGGAAAAACCAGACGTATTTACAGTCCAGGAGAAGCGCGCCTGGCTGGATCAGATGAAAGAGGTGGCACTGGCTTCAGATGCATTTTTCCCTTTCAGTGACAATATAGAGCGGGCAAAAAAGAGCGGTGTACAATATATTGCCCAGCCGGGCGGCTCTGTCCGGGATGACGATGTGATTGCATGTTGTAACAAATATCATATGGCAATGGCATTTACCGGGTTCAGACTGTTCCATCATTAACCCCTTATTTTATAGAAAACAGAAAAGAGAGAGATGCCATGAATTTTCGATGGGATAAAAAATATTTAAACTGGGGGATTACCGCATTTCTTGTGATCAGTGCAAGTATATGTTTTTATTATCTGCTGTTCCACAGCAGTAAACTATGGGACGGTTTTTTCTTTGTCTTTAACATTATCATGCCGGTTGTGGATGGATTTGTCCTGGCTTACCTGCTGGCTCCGGTACTGAACCATATTGAAAGAAAATTTCTGTATCCGGCTTTTTCATCCATAACTCACACAGAGCGGAAAAATTTAAGTACAAAAACAAAAAAACGCATCCGGAAACTTGGGATACTGATTACGCTGTTTCTGGTTTCGATATTTTTATATTGCTTTTTTTCGGTTGTTATCCGGCAGCTTGTCGACAGTATACGAAGCATTATTCAGCAGTTCCCCTATTATATACAAAATCTGAACGAATGGATTGTCAGTATTTTTGACAGCAACCGGGATCTGGAAAAAACGGTTACGGAACTTTTAAACCGGTATTCTCCCAAACTGGAAACATGGGTTACTTCTGATCTGATCCCACAGGCCAATGCGGTGGTACGCACGGTTTCCACCGGTCTGATCGGCAATGTGATCGGCATTGCAAAGGCATTGTGGAACCTGTTAATCGGTTTTATTATTTCCATTTATCTTCTGGATGGAAAAGAAACCTTTGCAGGCCAGGGGAAGAAAATTATTTATTCCATGTTCAATACGGAAACCGCCAATGTGTTTGTTTCCAATATCCGTTTTATCCACAAAACCTTTATCGGCTTTGTCAGCGGCAAAATTGTGGATTCCATTATAATCGGTATTATCTGCTATTTTGGGACGAATCTGATGGGAACGCCATATCCGGTACTGATCAGTGTCATTATTGGTGTGACAAATGTGATACCGTTTTTTGGCCCTTACATGGGCGCTATTCCCAGCGCCATTCTGATTTTGATGGTGGACCCCACCCAGTGCCTGTATTTCATTATCTTTATTCTGGTTCTGCAGCAGTTTGACGGCAATATACTGGGACCCAAAATTCTGGGGGATTCCACAGGCCTGAACAGCTTCTGGGTTATCTTTTCCATTACTTTTTTTGGAGGGTTGTTTGGCATCCTGGGGATGGTGATCGGTGTACCTGTTTTTGCTGTTATTTATGCCGGTATTAAGGCCATTACCCACCGCAGACTGGAAGAAAAGAATCTTCCGGTTTCCACCGAGAAATATATTCATGTATTCAGCATCGGTCAGGGTGGTGTACTGATTCAGAATGAAACCGTAGCCGACCGGAAACCGGAAACAGAAGAAAACAGAATCGGCTTTGGTGATTCCTGGCTTCTTCTGAAGAGGAGAAAAAAGAATTCTTCACCGGCAGCGGAAGAGCAGCAGGAACATTCCGACAACGGTAAGAAAAGCTGAAAGGAACAACTCATATGCGTTTGGTGATTCAACGGGTAACAAAAGGAAATGTCTCCGTGGGCGAAGAAATCATAGGAGCCATTGGAAAAGGCTATGTAGTCCTCGTGGGCATAAGTGATTCGGATACAGAATCCGTCGTGGAAAAAATGGTACAGAAAATGCTCCATCTGCGTATTTTTGAAGATATGGCAGGCAAAACCAATCTGTCTTTGCAGGATGTACAGGGAGAAATACTCATCATTTCGCAGTTCACCCTGTACGCTGACTGCCGCAAGGGAAACCGGCCCAGTTTTATCAGAGCCGGCAGTCCCCGGCATGCCAATGCATTGTACGAATATATGATTTCTCTCTGCAAACAGGAATGCCCCTCTGTCCGGCATGGAGAATTCGGCGCAGAAATGAAGGTAAGTCTGGTAAATGACGGACCTTTTACGATTGTACTGGATTCAGACGAGATTGTGAAATCCTGACAGTTGATTAATTATACAAAAAAAATCGCTGAAGCCTCACGACCTCAGCGATTTTTCTATTTATGACAATAGGAAGTTCGCATAGTGTGTTTTTTATTGTTCATGACAACAGAAAGTTCGCATAGTATGCTTTCTGTTGTTTGAGTAGTTTTACAGCCCCTTTAAAGTGTACGCATCGGCTGGCAGCAGTGTTTGTCGGGCTGAAAATCATTTATAATCAAATAAATATTTTCTTTCTGCATATTTCCCTGCCACCTGTGCCTGCGTGGGGCCGAAACGGACATTGCTCAGCGTACCATTTCCCCGCAGGGTGATCAGATAATCAATGTGGGGATCAAATACATACACTGTACCGTCAGGCCCATCCATCTGACACCATGTATGTGGTGTATATCCACCTCCGCTTGTGGTGGTGGAACCGCCCACCATATACATCGGCAGACCCAGCTTCCATGCCATCACGGCAAAAGTCATGCTGAATGTATCGCAGACGCCCGCTTTTATGATCAGCGTTCCGTAGGCAGCATTATAAGCGCCTATAGCATCAGGGCCAACCGGTATTTCATATGAAAACGGTATATCTGGCACATCTTCGTATCTTTCATCTTTTATATTGAGAATTAAATAATCATAGCATGCCTTGAGTTTATCATGGGTATCCATATCCGGTGTAATGATCTGAGCAAAAATATTATCCAGCATTGCGTCCAGCTCCGGCAAACCGGTAGTTGCATCGGGATAGAGCGGTATAGAATCCAGCATTTGACGCAGCCCTTTATAACGGATATCTTTTTGTGTACTTGGCACACTGAATATGGGCTGCTGTCCTGGCTGTCCTGTGGCGCTGCGTACCCTCTCGTCTGCATACAGTGAACCGTCAGGGGCTGTCAGAATCGGACAAGGTTGTTTCAAATAGGATGAGATAACCCGCCCGTCAGCATCAAAATAGAACCATAGCCCTGAAAAATCATCCAGCACCCATTTATTGGCGGCCAGACTGCCATCCGCTTCTTTACAGCAAAGTCCTCCAAAATTGTAATCCCAAACGACTGTTTCAGCGGATGCTGTCAGAGATGATCCCACAAGCATACACGTTGCAGTAGTCACCGCCAACATCTTTTTTATCTTTCGTGCGGAAACCCATTTCATTTTTTTCATAGTACTTTTCCCCCATTTGTAAGATATTACGCCAATTATATCATATAATTACGGTTATCAGAAACATGATAACAAAAAAATATTGACAAAAATGCATAAAAACTTTATACATCCGAATTGCCTGACAGCCGCAAAAGGCGACTGCGGGAGAGTCAGGAGAGGGCGAAGTCCTCTTGCACATTTTGATATACGCAGCCGGTCAGGAAACAGATATATTGATGACAGGCACAAGCATAGCCCGGCCAGAAAGCCATCTGAAAGCATTCAGGGGGCTCATGCAGGCATCAGAAACATCCACTGCAGACAAAAATTCAACGGTGCACAAAATGTTCTGAAAATAGCCTTTGACAATGTCACAGGTATCTACGGACAATAAATTTTCCCAATCCCTGTGACCGGGAAACTATATCTGCCTGAATCGCGGCAGTATATACAGGCTGTAGCCGGTAAATAGAAAGTACGCATGTAAACGTAAAAACATTTGATTTGGAGCCAACTATTCGTTAAACTATTCTTTTGCGAATAGTTGGAAATCACTTCAATCTTCTCACTTTTTCATAAAATCACAACGAATCCAATTCCAACAACTGTTTACACATACATTTGACGTTTTTTTCCATATACAGTATCATATAAATAAATCATTCAAAAACTCTTACTAAGGAATAATAAAAAAATTATGGCACAACAAATGCAAAATTATCATGAAGAAGAAAATAAAAAGAACATATTGCGTATGCGCGAAGTATTATCCACCTTGCCGCCTTTCTGCAAGCGCTTTTTCCGTGGTATTGAAAATCAGACTTCTGCAAGGACAAGGCTTGCTTACGCGTATGATATACGTCTGTTTTTTGAATTTCTTCACGAAACCAATGGCGTTTATAAAAAAATGGATATAGTGGATTATCCCATGTCTATTTTGGATGAAATCGGCAGAGAAGATATTGAAGAATATATGGAATATCTCTCCCTGTATATACGGGACGGGCAGGAAATTACAAATAATGAACGCGGTAAAGCGCGGAAACTGGCTTCACTCAGAAGTTTCTATCATTATTATTTTTGTAGTGAACTGATCAAAAATGACACGGCAGCCCTTGTTCCCATGCCCAAATTGCATGAAAAGGAAATTATCCGGCTGGATCCTGATGAAGTGGCGATCCTGTTGGATCAGGTTGAGGATGGCACCAGTCTGACCAAAAATCAGCAGCGTTTTCATGAAAAAACGAAGGTGAGGGATCTGGCATTGCTTACACTCCTTTTGGGAACAGGTATTCGTGTTTCCGAGTGTGTTGGATTAAATATAGAAGACGTTGATTTTAACAATATGGGCATTAAAGTGCGTCGTAAAGGAGGTTATGAAGATGTAGTTTACTTTGGAGAAGAGGTGGAAAGCGCTTTGCTCTCTTATCTGGAACAGAGAAAACATACCATCCCCAATTCGGGACATGAAAATGCACTGTTTTTGTCTCTGCAGAACCGGCGAATTACCGTCCGCGCTGTGGAAAATCTGGTAAAAAAATATGCTTCCCTGGTAACAGGACTGAAAAAAATCACTCCCCATAAGCTCAGAAGCACCTATGGTACGACTCTATATCAGGAAACAGGAGACATTTATCTGGTGGCAGATGTTCTTGGACATAAGGATGTTAACACGACAAGAAAACACTATGCTGCAATGCAGGATGCCAATAAACGCAAAGCCGCAAAAACAATACGACTGAGAGAAGAACTGTGATTGTGCTGATTGTCCGGCAGAGACGCTGTGTTACTCTCCTGCTGCTTTGGGGGAGTCAGGAGAATTAAAATAAGGAACGATCAGATATCTGCCGGCACGGATTCCCTCTTCATCACTGAGAGAATTAATTCTGCACAGTTCTTCTATATATGCGCTTTCAGAATCATAGTGTGTCCCCATAAATGTCCGGGCAATAGACCATAAGGTATCCCCTTCCCGGATTTGGATACTGGTATAATATTTATATTCGGATTGTGTTGTATGCTCCCTGGCACTTGAACGAAAACTGTTGGCATAAAATGAAAATACCAGTATCATGCATGCTGTAAGCATACAGATTGTAATATTCCGGCGCCGCTCTCTCTGTCTTCTCAGACGATTTCTCAGAATTCTTCTCTCACTCATTTTCTTTCCTCCACAAAAGCAAACATGCGTTCTTTATGCATGCATTATACAGAACATATTTTCGAATGTCAATACTTTTTACAAAAATTACCGAACAAATATTTGGAATATATGTTTGCTTTTTCCAAAAATCTATGGTAAACTATAAACAGTAAAAAAGGGAGGTACAGTATGGGATATGGAAAAATTACTGCAAAGCAGTCAGAAATTTTAGAATATATTAAGAGTGAGATTCTTCAGAAGGGATATCCCCCTGCCGTGCGTGAGATTTGTGAAGCAGTACATTTGAAATCAACTTCTTCCGTACATTCTCATCTGGAAACACTGGAAAAGAATGGTTATATCCGTCGGGATCCTACCAAGCCTCGTGCTATTGAAATCTGTGATGACTCTTTTCAGATGGTACGGACAGAAACCGTCAGCCTGCCTGTTGTAGGTACTGTGGCGGCAGGAATCCCCATTCTTGCAACAGAAAATATTACACATTATTTTCCGGTACCCGCTGACATGGTTCCCAGAGGAGAACCTTCTTTTGTATTAAAAATTAAAGGAGACTCCATGGTCAATGCAGGCATCTTTGACGGTGACCAGATATTCGTACAGACCTGCAATACGGCATATAATGGGGATATGGTAGTTGCTCTGATTGATGATTCTGCCACGGTTAAGACTTTTTATAAAGAAGACGGGCATATCCGCCTGCAGCCGGAAAATGACACAATGGAGCCTATTATAGTGGATGACTGTCAGATTATGGGGAAAGTATATGGGGTATTCCGTTTGTTTTCATAATATATAACAACAAACCGAATAACTGTCAGCGGGAAGATTGTAGCTCTTCCGGGGTAATCAGCTTCCCGTCTCTCCAGATACGATCCAGATCATAAAACAGCCTGTTTTCTCTGTCAAATATATGAATGACAATATCTCTGTAATCCATCAGAATCCAGTTGGCAGTCTCATACCCTTCCACCTGTTTCAGAGGAAGCCCTGCTCTGCCAAGGGTCTCTTCTACATAATCAGCAAGTGCCTGTATCTGACTTCTGTTTGTTCCGTTGGCAATGATAAAATAGTCAGCGATTGTGGAAATATCACTGATATCAATGATATGAATGTCTTCCGCTTTTTTTTCTTCTAATGCATCTATTGCAATTTTAGCCAGCTCTTTTGCTGTTTTCATATATGATTTTCCTCTCTGTAATATTCATAAGTTTTCTTCGTCATAGGATCAATATCGCTTTTGAGCGTTTCCAGATACGACAATGTATCTTCCAAAATTCGCATCAACGCCCGATCCAGATCAATAAAAGCCAGTTTGCGTATTTCTGACAGATTGGGAGCATGCTTACGGTTTGGTTCTATATAATCCGCAATATAAATAATTTTTTCCAGTTTTGTCATACCTGGCCTGCCGGTGGTATGATTCAGGATCGCATTGATCACATCCTTATCTCTGACACCATAGCGTTCCATTGCAAGAAAACTTCCTACTTTGGCATGCAGCAGAAAAGGGTTTTTATCTTCTATTTTATTGATATGGATATTGTGTTTTGCACAGATTTTCATTTTTTTGGAGTTATCCAGACATTTGGCACAATCATGCAAAAGCCCTGCCAGTTCAGCATTTTTTACATTTTCATCATGGCACATGGCAAGACAGCTTGCCGTATATGCCACCCCCAGCGTATGTTCATAGCGTTTGGGGTCCAGAGTCTTTTCCATTGCTCTTCGGATTTTAACAATATCTGCCTGCTTTAATTTCATACGATTACCACTCCTGTTTTGTTCTATCCGTAAGTTTCAGAATCTGTTAATGATATAAATGATTTTTCAGGATATACCCTTCTACAATTTGGGGAACCAGTCCGCGTATGGATTTTCCGCTTTTTATTGCTTTTCTTATTTCAGAAGAAGAAATATCTACATAATCTGCAGATATCAACCGAATATCTGCCTGATATTGATTATGCAGATAGGAAATTTGTTTTTTCAGACCGTCCTGGGATACGCCCGGACGACATGCAGCCAGGATCGTCACAGAACGGAAAATACTGACCGGATCTTTCCAGTCTTCCATGGAAAATATGGTATCGGCGCCTGTCAGGAAAAAATACTCTGTATCTGGCTGCGCTTCCTGCAACGCCCGGATTGTTTCATGAGAATAGGAATTACTCTGTTTGTCTGTTTCTATGGAAGACACCATAAATGCAGGGTATTCCTGAATCGCAAGCCTCACCATTTCCAGTCGTTCCCTGGCCGGGAGAATCTCTTTCTGGTCTTTCATATAAGAAATACCACTGGGAACAAACAAAATCTCATCCAATCCGGCTGTCTGCAGCGCTTTTTCCGCCAAATGGAGATGCCCGCAATGAATCGGATTAAAAGTCCCACCAAAAATCCCTGTTTTTTTGCAATGATTCTGTTTCATAGCAGTATCCGTTACAACGGAAGGAGGATTTTGGGATTGTCCTTATCCTGCCTGTAAAGAACAATTTTTTTCCCAATTACCTGAACAACAGTGGCATGCGTCCGTTCTGCCAACATGGAAGCGATTTCTCTCGGATCATCCACACAATTTTTTAATACGGTAATTTTAACCAGTTCCCTTGTGTGAAACCCCTCTTCCACTGCCTGTGTTACTTCCGGCGTCAGACTGGCTTTCCCAATCTGAAAAACAGGATTCAGTGTACTGGCCAGTCCCTTCAGATATGCCCGCTGTTTACTTGTCAATTTCATAGTTCTTCTCCTATTTATAGTAATCGAAAGAAAGCCCGTACATCCGTACCGTATCGCCTTCCTGTATCCCCAGTGTTTCAAGCTGTTCCAAGATACCGTTATCTTTCAGAAACTTCTGAAAAAATACAAATCCTTTTTCACTCTCCAGATTTGTATACCCCAGCATTTTCTCTATTCGGGGACCTTCGATTACATATTCCTGGCTTTCTTCATCATAAAGTACAGAAAAAGGTTCATTCTGTGCGGATGTCAATTCCATCTCCGGGAAATATTCCTGTTCAAATACAGTTGGTTTATCATCCATTTCACTCAGCATTTGACTTACACAATACAAAAGTTCCTGCATACCCTGTCCACTGACTGCGGAAATCGGAAATACACGAATGCCTTTGGGTTCAAATGCTGCCCGGATCGCATCCACCGATTCTCTGTTATCCTCCGCAATGGCGTCAATCTTATTGGCTGCTATAATTTGTGGTCGTTTTGCCAGTTCCCCGTTGTACTGTTCCAGTTCCCTGTTAATGGCATGGATATCCTCAATGGGATCTCTTCCTTCTGTAGATGCAGCATCCACCATATGGATAATCAGTTTTGTCCGCTCAATATGGCGTAGAAATTCATGGCCCAGCCCTACGCCTTCGCAGGCCCCTTCGATCAGCCCCGGAATATCGGCTATCACAAAACCTTTTGCATCTTCCAGATCCACAACACCCAGATTGGGACTCAACGTTGTGAAATGATAATTTGCAATTTTAGGACGGGCGTTGGTTACTCTGGACAACAGAGTAGATTTCCCCACATTGGGAAACCCTACCAGTCCCACATCTGCAATGACTTTCAGCTCCAGTTGCAGTTCCAATTCCTGGGCCGGTTGACCTGGCTGGGCATATTTGGGAGCCTGCATGGTAGATGTGGCATAATGCTGATTTCCATTTCCGCCTTTTCCGCCTCTTAACAATACATACCTTGTATTATCACCGGACATGTCCGCAATGACTTTGCCGCTTTCCGCTTCTCTGATGACTGTTCCTGCAGGCACGCGAAGTATGATATCCTCACCGTCTTTGCCACGGCAGTTACGTTTCCCGCCATCTTTTCCGTCCATTGCCTTATATTTCCGGACATGACGAAAATCTGTCAGCGTATTCAGGCCTTCATCCACAACAAATATTACATCGCCGCCCCTGCCGCCGTCTCCGCCGTCCGGACCGCCGTTGGGAACATATTTTTCTCTGCGGAAGGAAACATGTCCATCTCCGCCTTTTCCGCTTCTTACATATATTTTCGCTCTGTCTGCAAACATACCATCTCCACTGCTTTCTTTTTACATTCACATAATGTCAAAAAGGCTCCAAACATATGTTGTTTGAAGCCTGAAATCATTCGTATTATTGTTCTACAGGATAAACGGAAGCCTGCTTTCTGTCTCTTCCCTTTCTCTCAAATCTCAGAACACCATCTACCAGTGCGAATAATGTATCATCTCCGCCCCGGCCTACGTTGATACCAGGATGAATCTTAGTACCGCGCTGTCTGAACAGAATATTTCCTGCCTTTACGAATTGTCCGTCAGCCCTTTTGGCGCCCAGCCTTTTGGATTCGGAATCTCTGCCGTTCTTGGTAGAGCCGACTCCCTTTTTATGGGCAAAATATTGAAGGTTCATCTTTAACATGGGTCTACACCTCCCTGCATTCTACTTTTAAATACCGTTCTTGATATTCCTGTTCTATTGCCTGTAATCCGAAAACCATAGAGTCCAGTAAAAGCGTTGTCTCTTTTGTGGGACTGGCCGTAAGTTCCAGACGTATACTGTCTTTCTCTTCTGCACATTCAAAAGCCTGATGACAGAACGCCTCAATGGAATTGATTGTATTGATCACCAGTGTGGAAACTGATGCACATACAATATCCTTTCCCCTGTTGGCATAGCCTGCATGTCCCTCACAGACAAAACCCTTATAAACTCCGGCAGCGGACCGAAATACGGTTATAGTGATCATACGATTTCCCGGCTCTCACAGTTAAGCATTGATTTTTTCGATTTTCACCTGTGTGTATGCTTGTCTGTGGCCGTTTTTCTTATGATAGCCGGTTTTTCTCTTGTATTTGTATACAATGACTTTCTTGCTTTTTCCCTGCTTCATAACAGTTGCTGTTACAGAAGCGGAAGCGGCGTCAGAACCGACCTTTAAGCTGTCGTCACCGCTTACGGCAAGAACCTGATCAAAAGTAACGGCAGCACCGTCCTCTGCATCCAGTTTTTCCACACGGATAACATCGCCTTCGGAAACCTTATACTGTTTTCCACCGGTTGCAATAATCGCGTACATAGGGCACCTCCCTGTTATCTTTACTCGCTGGTTTCGGTGCTGTCTCTATTTCAAACAGGCTTATACCTCGCCATGCGGCATACTCACACATGCTAACATATAGAACTCTGTTTGTCAAGTATTTATCAGAATCCCTGTACGAAAAAATAAGCAATAATCTGGGAACGGGAACTGAATTCTTCCGTTTCCAGCAGTTTTTCCACCTCTTCCTTCGTATAGAACTGGGCCTGGATCATTTCATTGTCTGAAGTATGGTCTGAGAACTCCCCCTCAGCGTCCACAATGGCAATATAGGTTTTCGTATCCGAAATACCCACCGCCGCATAGGAAGGAGGCAGAATCGTCCGTATCCGCTTTACGGAAAGCCCTGTCTCTTCATACAATTCCCGGCTGATACATTCTTCAACCGTCTCCCCCTCTTCTATCATACCGGCACACAGATTGAATATGGTTTTATTGACGCTCATGCGAAACTCCCTGAGCAACAACAGTTTTCCGTCATGAAACGCCACAATGGAAATACCGCTGGCAGCCCGGCCAATGTCCGCTGCCTCCCGCAGTTCTTTACGACTGACAATTTCATACTTTTTCTCTTTTCCTGCCTTGTTTAAATACGTAATTTCATAGTTTTTTAAATATTTTCCGTCTTTTACTTTTTCCAGTTTGATAAATTTCATTGCTGATCCCCCATTTTACCTGCTGTATGAAGCTGTTCCCATAAAGATTTTTTTTCTTTTTTCCGTGTGACTTCCACCAGGCCCAGTGGTGTCATATCCACAACAACCGTTTTCATCGGATCCCCGGACACAATGCTGCGCAAAGCCTCCATCAACAGCCTTCTGCGTTCTTCGGTCTGCATATTGATAAAATCAATGATAATTATCCCGGAAATATTCCGGAGCAAAAGCTGACGGCCGATTTCCCGCGCCGCTTCCATATTGATTTCAAAATATGTTTCCTCTGCATTCTTCTTTCCCACATATTTTCCGGAGTTTACGTCTATACAAGTCAACGCCTCTGTCCGGTCAAACACCAGATAGCCGCCTGATTTCAGCCAAACCCTGCGTTCAAGGGCCTCTGAAAGCCGGGCCTCCACACTGTAAAGCCTGCTCAGGGAAAGAAGTTCATCTTCATAAAAAAACAGTTTTTCTATATCTGAAGGCTGATTCTGTTTCAAATAGATGCTGACTGTCTCATACACGGACGGATCATCTGTCAGAATTTTATCATAGGCCGTACTGTCATAATCCTGGAGATTTTTCAGATAGGCTTCAGGCGCTTTTTTCAAGAGACTGAAACAGGTGCGGTGAGGCGCTTTCTTTAACAGTTCCTCCGCCTCTTCCCGCAGCGCCTGCAATTCTTTTTCCAATGGGGAAAAATCTTCCCACAGTTCCTTTACATTGGTGCGGAAAATAATGCCATATTCTCTGCCTGCATCTGCAAAAAGAGGATTTTCGTGAATCCAGTTTTTTAAGCGTTCTTTCAGTTCTTCCGGCAGGCGGGATGAATAACCCATCTGAAGTCTGCCGGTTGTAAGTACAAGATATTTTCCTGCAAAGGAAAGACTGGCACTGGCACTGGCTTCTTTGGCTTTCTGTTTTTCCGTAACAATCTGCAACAGGATCTCATCTTCCGCCAGAATGCGTCCGTCATATACCCGGTTGGTAAGAATGGGGTTTTTACATCCTTTCAATGGAAGAAAACAGAGCATATCCGGCGCAAATTCCACAAAAGCCGCATCAATGTTTCTGACGACATGTTTTACTTTGCCTATATAGATATTGTCCAGTACAGATGTCTCCGGCTCCCAGGCATCAGCCCGCAACAGACGATTGTTGTCAGAATACAAAAGCGTCAGGATTTTCCCTTCCCGCTTTAAGATCAACAGCCTGCCGCCGTTTGCTGTGTTCCCGGTTCCCGCCTTTCCGTTCACTGTATGGACTTCTTCTCTGCCATATTTGGTCATCAAAATTCTTCTCCTGCATCTCTGAGTGGTACAAAATGCTTCTCCTGGTCTGTGCCTGCATTCATATACAGTTCGGTACGGGTAACCAGCAGTGCAAACTCCGGCATTGTTTCCCCATGCTCACGGTAAAGGGCTTCTATAACCATGGAAGGTTTGATATTTACAGAACTGCCGGCATCCACCAACATAGAAACGGTATCCCCCTCCAGTTTCAACTCATGAATCGAAGGCTTTAAATCCAGTATGCTTTCTTTTTTACGGGTCTGTTTCACAAATGGGATACTTTCTTTTTCGCGGAACCTGCGCAATAAGTCTTCATCAAGGAAATGCGGCCGTAGTCCTTCACGGAACCGTACCTGATACCCTGCCGCAGCTACACTTGCCATGGCATTCCCGGCGTGTTCAGGCAGCACTCTCACGGACAGCACCCTGATACCGTCTGCCATCACATCATTCAGAGCATCCCTGACGGAAGAACCGCCCTGATGGGAATTCACTTCAATGTCCATATATTCCCCATCGCTTTCCATACCGACGCCCAGCGGCGCAGCGAAAGACATGATCTGGTGAGGGCTGAAACCGCCTGTATAAGCAATATCAATCTCCGCACGCCGCATTGCTTTTTGAAAATAACGCATAATATCCAGATGGCCGATAAATTTCATCACGCCATGTTTGGAAAACTGTATTCTAATTTTCATTCCCATGGGCCGCCCCCTTTTCTTCCACACAGACACCGCCGCCATATCGTGCAGCGCCGCAGCCCTGACAGCTTACGCGGCAATTTGGCGTACATTCTTCCAGAAGCGCCCTGTTCCACTCCCGCTTCAGATATTCTTTTGTCACGCCACAGTCTATAAAGTCCCAGGGCAGGATTTCATCCAGGCTCCGCTCACGGGTGGTATAAAAAGCAATGTCCAGCCCGCATTCCCTGAATGCTTCCAGCCACAGGTCATTTTTATAGTATTCGCCCCAGGCATCGAAAAAGCAGCCTTTTTCATAGGCTTTCAAAATAACCTGTCCCACCCGCCGGTCACCTCTTGCCATAACGCCTTCCAGCACACTGGCGTCCGCTTCATGCCAGTTATATTTGATACTTTTCTGGTTCAACTGCTCCGTTATGGCGCTTCGGGTCATATAGGCTTTTTCCAGGAACTGTTCTTTCGTGCACTGAGGCGCCCACTGAAATGGTGTAAACGGTTTGGGAACAAAGAAAGAAGTACTTGCCACAATCTGACATTTGCCAGTGCGCTTTTCTTTTGGAACCGTGTCATAATAGGTTGCCGCAATCTGGTTGGCCAGAACGGCAATCGCCCGGATATCATCCGGCGTTTCCGTTGGCAGGCCCAGCATAAAGTACAGCTTCACCCGACTCCAGCCGCCTGCAAAGGCCTGGCGGGCTCCTTCCAGAATGACTTCTTCGGTCAATCCCTTATTGATGACATCTCTGAGCCTCTGACTGCCCGCTTCCGGTGCAAATGTCAGACTGCTCTTTCTCACATCCTGTACCTTACTCATCACATCCAGAGAAAAGGCATCAATCCTCAGCGATGGCAGGGAAATGTTGATATGTTCCCGGCCGCATACGTCAATCAGGTAATTGACCAGCTCTTCCAGAGCAGAATAGTCACTGGAACTTAAAGAACTCAAAGAAATTTCCTCATGTCCGGTATTTTTCAGCATAGTCAGAGCATATTTTTTCAACATATCCACATCCCGCTCCCGAACAGGCCGGTACAGCTGTCCCGCCTGACAAAAACGGCATCCCCGGATACATCCCCGCTGTATCTCCAGCACCACACGGTCCTGGGTTACCTTTATAAAAGGCACTACCGGATTTTCCGGATAAACGGCATGAGAGAGATCCATAACCAGCTCTTTTTCAATGCGTTCAGGAACACCTTCCCTGACCGGGTAAAAATCACGGATGGTACCGTCATTGTAATATACAACTTCATAAAACGCAGGGGCATAGATACCCGGCAGCCGGGCTGCTTCCAGGAGAAATGCTTCTCTGCTTCCTCCCTGTGCCCGGTTCGCCTGGTACAGATCCAGCAGATCCCGGTAGCGGGTTTCTCCTTCCCCGATGTAAAACAGATCAAAAAAGTCCGCAATGGGTTCCGGATTATAGGCACAGGGGCCGCCGCCGATGACGATAGGGTCATCCTCCCTGCGGTCCTTTGCCAGCAGCGGAATACCGGCCAGATCCAGGATCTGCAAAATATTGGTGTAGCACATTTCATATTGAAGTGTCATGCCAAGAAAATCAAAGGACTTTACGGCATCCTGGGATTCCAGTGCAAACAGAGGGATTTTATCCCTGCGCATCATCTGATCCAGATCCGGCCAGGGTGAATAGACCCGTTCACACCATACATCATCATAGCCATTCAGCATACCATATAATATCTGAATGCCCAGATGGGACATGCCAATCTCATATACATCGGGGAAGCACATGGCAAACCGGATTGTTTCGGGGGTAATTTCCTTCATAATACTGCCGGTTTCATTGCCAATGTATCTTGCAGGTTTTTCCACCTGCAAAAGTATTTCATCTCTTAAAGCAAGTTGTCGAATCATAGTGTATCCTTTATCCGTATCGGTTTCATGTTGTTCAGTCCTGCTGTGCAGGATCCGTTTCCTGTGCAGACAGAGACCGGTCCCTGTCCGTTTCATGTAAAGTATACGGTATATTGTCCATAAAATCAAATAAAATCGGGGAATAATCCGTTTCCACAGCCTCATAAACCTTTGCAGGCTGAATGCCAAAGACAGATTCTCCCCTGGACGATACCATATAGAAAAATCCAAACAACAGCAGCGCTGCCGCAATGCGGAAACGAAATGTGGAAACCGACAGGTCCATGTCCAAAGCATTCTCCATATCCATATCCTGAAAAGATTCAAAGGGCATGCTTTTGCCGTACAGGAATGATTCTCTTCCCCGTATGGTATTCCGGTTCATCTGGTGTTCCTGCCGTATTTTCCGTATCAGTTGCAGTTTTTTATCGGTGGAAATGTGAGATCCCATTTAATTCTCCTGTAACTGTATTTCTATATATGTATGGAAATCGGTCCGGGCTTATGATTAAAAAAACGGCGGCAGACAGAACGCTTCGTCTGTATTCTGCTGTTATGTACCGAAAAAAGGAGATGCCCTGTGGACATCTCCTTGATTCATGACAATAGGTTTGTTTATGAAACCGGTAAAGGCGCTTCCGGCGCAGGAACCACTGCCCCCGGCACAGGAGCCGCAGGGTCAAGTACCGGAACGATCACTGCCGTGCCGATGCCATTTGCATCGAACTGATAAGGCACACCGTCAATCGTCAGAGCCACGTTAACTGCCATGCTGCCGTCTTCCTGGAAGTAATACAGTACGCCGCCCACATTCTGCCAGCCAGTCTGTACAGTTCCGTCAATACCGACAAAGAAGGTAACGCCGTTTGTAGTAACAAGCGTGTTGACACTCATGGCATTGGTTGTCTCATCGAAATGATATCTCTTGCCGCCCACATCCTGCCAGCCCACTGTTGCCGCACCATTGGGTGCCAGATAATACTGGTTCGTTCCATCGCTGATCAGGCCTGTCTGCATAATACCCGAAGCGGGATCAAAATAAAATCTCTGTCCCTGCATGGTCTGCCAGCCTGTCTGCATCACGCCTTCTGCATTGAAGTAATAATACTTGCCGTCAATAGGGAAGAAGCCTGTCTGCATAGCGCCGTCCGGAGCAAAGTAGTAATTTGCACCATTGATGTTCTTAAAGCCTCTGACCATGGAACCATCCACATCCACATAAAATCTCACACCATTTGTCGTAACAAAGGTTGCCGTGGAGAGAATCCCCTTTTCTTCGTCAAAGTGGTAGGTTTTCTGGTCCGCCAGGGTAAGCCAGCCGGTAGCCATGGCGCCGTTTTCCGCAAAATAGTAAGTGCCTTCCGGTGCGTTGTACCAGCCGAACTGCATGATCCCTTCCGGGCTTAACAGGTATCTGAGGCCACCGATGGTCTGCCAGCCTGTCTGCATAATACCGTCCGGAGCAAAATAATAGGTATGCTCCCCAACCGGCACAATACCAATGGCCATAGGACCCTGGGGGGTAAAATACCGTTTTGTGCCATTGTTTTCCAGATCCTGCCAGCCTGTTACCATACGGCCCTGTGGATCCGTATACCAGATTGCATCCGCATAATTGATCCAACCGGTTTTCATATGCCAGTTCTCATAGAAATAGTTGAATCCTTTTCTCATCACCCATCCTGTCTGGATGATTTCCTGAGAATAGTCCTTGTACAGGTAATTGATGTCCACCCTGCCATTGATGCCGGGCACTGCGCCGTTGCTGGTCGCCTGCCATACCGAAAAGGGCAGAGGATAATCGCAGGCATCGGCATATTGTGCCACCCATTGGTCATAAACCGTATGACCGAGCCGGGTTAAGAACCAGTTCTTGCTGGCGTAAACCATGGGATAATAGCCCGCGTTTTCCACAACCGTACAGAATGCTGTAACAATTTCCTGCTGCTGTTGAGGCGTCAGCGGTTTGTGCACCGTATCCTCGATGTCAAAAACCACCGGGAAAGAGATGGGCATATTCTGCAGAGCGTTGACCGCCATGGTCGCTTCCGCCACAGCCCCTTCCACCGTCGTGGCATACGAGTATACATAAGCGCCTGTCCGCATCCCTACGGCAGATGCCCCCGCCATATTGGGGACAAAGTACGGATCCACACCACTCTTGCTGCTTCCCAGCTTGATAAACGCAAAGGTGTAGCCCTGCGCTGCCACACTGCCCCAGTCAATGGCCCCCTGATATTTGGAGACATCCACACCTTTGGCAATGGCCTGGGCCGATGTGACCGCAGCCTCTGCATGCACGGCAGGAATATTGGAAAGGACTGCCAGGGCACACAGTACCGCCGCTGTCTTTTTCAGATATTTCTTCATATGTATTTCATTCCTCCTGTTTGTATTGTACTTAGTATAATATAAAATTCGAAATATTTCTATAATATTTTGTAAAAAAATTGTAACATATTTTGCCATACCCGCAGATAATGGCAAAATACCTCTTGATTGCTGCCAATTCTTATCGCTGCGCCAGCTCCTCCGTAATCTCTTCCCAGGTAACCCCTCTCTCTACCATCAGCACCATCATATGATACAGAAAATCGGCAATCTCATATTTGATTTCGTTGGGATTGGGATTTTTGGCCGCTATGACAATTTCAGTGGCCTCCTCCCCCAGCTTTTTCAGAATCTTGTCAATTCCCTTGTCAAAGAGATAGTTGGTATAAGACCCTTCTTTGGGATGGGTCTTTCTGTCTTTGATCACTTCCAGAACAGACTGGAAAATTTTCAGGGGATTCTCTTCTTTTCCCTTTTTTCTGACAATCTCATTGAAAAAGCAGGAATACTTTCCGGTATGGCAGGCTGCTCCCACCTGGGAAACCCTGGCCAGGATTGTATCCATATCACAATCCGCCGTCAGACTCCGAACATATTGAAAATGGCCGCTGGTCTCCCCTTTCAGCCACAGTTCCTGCCGACTCCGGCTGTAATAGGTCATCCGCCCTGTTTTCAGCGTAGCTTCATAAGCCTCCTGGTTCATATAGGCTACCATCAATACCTGTTCGGTCTGGTCATCCTGTACAACCACAGGAACCATCCCATCGGAATTTTTTTTGAAATCTTCCCACTTCACTTCCATGCCGGGAATATCTACGGAAACACCCTTATCTGCACAGAGCGTTTTCAGCGCCATAATTTCTTTTGCATTTTTATTGACAAGACGCCCGGTAACCCCGCACAGATCTATATAATTCAGCGTATCCAACAGCTTGTCCAGAGTCATTTCAGGAAGCATGGCGATAAAGGGTACACTGGAACAACCCACACAGGCTTTCAGTATGGTTTCCCTGATCAGGATCAGTTCACAGACATATGTCTCCAGAAGTTCCTTTTGATCCGATATGGTTTTCCCGTCTTCCACACAGGCCGCAATTTTTTCCCTGCCAAACCGCAGGGAAACTTCCTGCGTCAGGGCAATATTATCCGGATTTGAATAGTTCAAAGCCGCCTTACTACAACCGGCATACAGCAGCTTTTTTATATCTTCCATCCGTTTTACATGACCCGCACCGGTTACCGGAATATCCACCCCGCTGCAAATCGCTTTGATACAGTCCAGCGCTTCTTCATGTTCCCGGTCGTCATCGCCGGACAGATCAAATACGATCAGTCCATCGGCGCCGTTATCCCTGTAAAAACGGGACAATTCCACAGGATTCATACTGATCACCGTATCCTTGTCCTCAAATGCGGCCACCGCATGTTTTTTATACAGAAAGATGCAGGGGATAAACTTTTTTATATTCATATGTACTCCTTCACTGACATTGCACGGCAGACATGCAGATTTTAGATGCATGGCACCTGAAAATTTTCATAGTATATTTCCTATTGTTCGAATCTGACTTTGATGGAATTTTCGTGGGCCGTCAGCCCTTCACGGCGGGCAAACAGTTCTATATCCCCATGGGCCTTCTCCAGCGCTTCCCTGGAATAAGAAATAATACTGGATTTCTTAATAAAATCGTCCACACCGAGAGGCGAAAAGAAACGCGCCGTTCCATTGGTGGGCAGAATATGATTGGGCCCGGCAAAATAATCGCCCAGCGGTTCGCAGGAATGTTCTCCCAGAAAGACCGCTCCCGCATTCCGTATCTGTGTCATGACTTCAAATGGATTTTCCGTCAGAATCTCCAGATGTTCACTGGCAATTTCATTGGCGGCGTCAATGGCATCCGACAGACTGTCCGCCAACAGGATATACCCATAATTTTCCAGTGATTTTTCCATAATTTCCCGACGGGAAAGCCTGCTGAGGAAGTCTTCTATCTCCGTCTCCACCTGCTGCGCCAGTTTTTCGCTGACCGTAATCAAAATGGCCGAAGCCAGTTCGTCATGCTCCGCCTGCGAAAGCAGATCCGCCGCCACATAACGGGGATTTGCCGTCTCATCCGCCAACACAAGAATTTCACTGGGGCCGGCGACAGAATCAATGCTCACATGCCCATATACCGCTTTTTTTGCCAGCGCTACGAAAATATTGCCCGGCCCGGTGATTTTATCCGTCCTGGGAATACTTTCCGTGCCGAAAGCCATGGCGGCAATGGCCTGTGCGCCCCCTGCCCGGTATACCTTATCCACCCCCGCGATCCGTGCCGCTGCCAACGTGGCAGGATCGATACTCCCATCCCCGGAGGGCGGTGTGGTCATAATGATTTCCGGCACCCCTGCCACTTTTGCGGGAATTACATTCATCAGTACACTGGAAGGATAAGCTGCTTTTCCGCCGGGCACATAGACACCGGCCCTTGCAATGGGAAGGATCCGCTGTCCCAGAATACTGCCGTCTTCCCGCACATCCATCCAACTGTTACGCACCTGCTTTTCATGAAAAGAGCGGATATTGGAAGCCGCTTTTTCCATGACCTTTACAAATTCCGGCTCCAGGGCATCCACTGCCTTGTCAATCTCCGCCTCTGTCACCAGAATATTGGAAGCATTTGTCTCGAAATGGTCAAATTCCTTTGTACAGGCAAACAACGCCTGATCTCCCTGCTCCCGGATGCGGCTGATAATCTCCGCCACTGTTTTTTCATATGCGCCATACTGACTGGGGCTGCGTTTTAACAATGCCTGCAACAGCCCTTTTTTGGTGTCATCTGTCAATTTGATTTTTTTCATACTGTTGCTCCTATCCTATTTTGTCCCGCAGCATACCGATCATGTTTCGTATCCGTTCGGCCTCCATCTGCATACTGACCCTGTTTACAATCATCCTGGCGGAAATCGGACAAATCTCTTCCAGCACATCCAGTCCGTTTTCCCGCAGCGTGGAACCGGTCTCCACAATATCCACAATTACATCAGACAGCTTTACGATGGGCCCCAGTTCCACAGAACCGTTCAGCTTGATGATATCCACGGTCTGGTGCTTTTTATTATAAAAGTAATCTTTCGCCGTATTGGGATATTTGCTGGCCACCCGGATCATTTCATGATGCTGTAACAAAACCTGCGCCTCTCTGGGCCCACAGACACACATACGACATTTTCCAAATCCCAGATCCAGCACTTCATACACCCTTTTATTTTCTTCCCTGAGAATATCACTCCCCACAACGCCGATATCCGCGGCGCCATATTCCACATATGTGGGTACATCCGGATTTTTGGAAAGAAAAAATTTAAGTCCCAGCTCTTCATTGACAAAAATCAGTTTACGTGAATGTTTATCTTTCATTTCTTCGCAGGTAATACCAACGGATTCCAGCAGTTCCATGGTTTTATCCGCCAGCCTCCCCTTTCCCAGGGCAAACGTCAGATAACGCCGCTCTTCTTTCATTGCTCATCCTCCTCTGGTATCAGTTCAATCCATTCGCCGGCCGCCCTGCGTCGCGCGGCTTCCTTTACTGCGTCTTCAAACGTGTCCGGCCTGTAGGTCATAACGGAAACCTGTTGCTGTATATCCACCTTAATTCCCTGTCTGGACAGGGCTTCCATCAGTGCGTCGATGGAAATCATAAAACCGATGGCCGGCCTGGTCCTGCCAAAATATCCCAGCAGACTGTCATAGCGCCCGCCGGTCACAATGGCATCTCCCACACCATAGGTATAGGCTTTCATAATCACACCTGTATAATATCTGTATTTGCTCAGCATCCCAAGGTCAAATGAAACATATTTTTCCACACCATAAGCGCAGAGCGCATCATATATCTGCTCCAGACGCCGGATAGCGGCAACGGCACGCTCATTTGTGACCGCTTTCCCCGCCTCCTGCAAAATCTCCACACCGCCCAGCAATTCCGCCGATTTAATCAGCATATTACAGTAATGGCGTGGAACTTTTTTGCGGAGCAGAAAATCTTCGGCGCCGAAGTAATTTTTGGATGAAATGTATTCCCGCAGTTCCAATTCCATTTCTTCCGACAGCCCGGCTTCCTGACAGATGCCTTTATAATATTCCACCTGTCCGATGCTGACCTGAAACTTTGACAATCCGGCACTTTTCAGCGTTTCAATCATCATGGCAGCCATCTCCGCATCTGCCTGGGCGGAGACGTCCCCAATGAGCTCGCTCCCCATCTGAGTGACTTCTTTTAATTTCCCCTGCAGTTCTGAAGTATTGCTAAAAGCATTACCCGCATAGCAAAACCGCCGCGGCCGCTCTTCCTCCATAAAATATTTCGCTGCACACCTGGCAATGGACGGCGTAAAATCCGGCCGCAGCACCAGCGTATTCCCTTCCTTGTCAAAAAATTTATACAGATCCCTGGACGGTCTGGTACCGATCTCCCTGGAAAACACATCAAAAAATTCAAACGTCGGGGTCTGTATATCCTGATAGCCATATCTGTGAAACACCTGATGGATCTTTTCTTCCGTCAGTAGTTTTTTTGCATATTCTTCTCCGTATATATCTCTTACACCTTCCGGTGTATGCACTAATCTCTGCATGTTTCGATTCCTCTGTCAATGATCACAATTTTGCCGGAACCGTTCAAACAATCTGAGCGGTTATCTTCAAACCCTGTCATCCAGATCTCTCTGCAGCAGATCCAGATAGGGAACGGGCACACCATGTTTACCGGCAATCACATAGGCGGGATTCAGTTCTTCATAGCGAAAACTCTTCCGGCCGCCTGCTTTTGCCCGCTCCCAGAAAACCATTAAATGGGCAAGGGGCAGATAATAAAAAACATCCCTGCCTGTATAATAAATCAGAAAAAATGCCACACCGCCCTGTTTTTCAAAGTCTTCCATAAACAAAACCTGATGGTCATGGATATTCTGCAGGGCAAATGTATCCGCAGCGCATTCTTTGGCATCAAAACATACGGGAATGCCCTGAATGGCGCCAATATAGTCCACTGTACTTTTTCGTTCAAAATAGGCCAGCGTAATATGCCTGCTCTCTCTGTCAATCTGGATGGGTGTAATGGGTGTGGGCACTTTCTGAATCAGCGCCAGTCCCTGTTCCCTGTATTTTTCATTACTCCTGTTAATCAGTTCTTCCAATGTGGAGCCCCGCAGCCCCCTGGAATTCCATGTTGCCATTGTTTCCTCCGGATATGTACTGAAAGCTGTTAAACGACGGACCCTTTATCCGTATTCCGCCGGCAGACTGCCGCCCAGCCTTCGAAATACAGCCGGGAGAGGCGCCCGGATCTCCCTACCGGAAAGCGCTTCCAAAGCTCCGGTAAACCGTGGAAATACCACCCTGTAAGCATGGAGAAGCTGATGGGTAATGCCATATTCCCGTTTCCTTTTTTCATTCAACAACGGATTCCCATATTTGGGATCACCGGTGAGCGGAAAACCTTCCGATGCCAGATGTGCCCGGATCTGATGGGTTTTTCCCGTGATCAGTTCCACTTCTACCAGTGTTTCCTCCTGCCCTGTGTGAACGGGTCTGTAGGATGTGACAATCTTTGCACAGCCGGGCCGGGCGACGGGCAGAATTTCCACCCGGTTGGATCGCCGGTCCTTATACAGATACCCCTCTATGGTCTGTCCCTGGCACATATGCCCTTCCACATAAAGCAGATAATATTTATGCAGGCTTCTGTCCCTGAATACACGGGACATTTCCTGACTTCCACACAGACTTTTCCCGCAGATCACAATACCGCTGGTATTCCGGTCCAGACGATTGCAGACAGAAGGATGGAATGTGCGCAGACTTTCTTCCGTTATTTTTTTTGTGGCCAGCAGATAACCGATCAGCCACTCATTCAGCGAAAGATCATGCAATGCCGCTTTCTGCGACAAAATACCGGCGGGTTTGTTGACCGCCAGTATGTGTTCGTCTTCGTATACTACCTGCAGCTTTCCAAATTTCCTGTAAGCCGCCCAGCTTTCCTCCGTCAGATGCCTGTCCTTATCAGCCGGCATGGACGCCCCGGCCCCAAAACCTGCCAGGGTTTCTTCCGACAAATACAGGCATACCACATCTCCCGCCTGCAGGCGTTCGCCGCCGGAGGCTTTCCCGGAATTCAGGGTAATATTTTTTTTGCGGAGCATTTTATAGAGAAAGCTGTCAGGCGCTTCTTTCAGATATTTACGCAGATACTTATCAAACCGTTGCCCCGCTTCCCCCGATGTAATTGTAACCTGCCGCATCTGCTCACAACCTCCATCTCAGGACTGCGCACTTGCTGCGCTGTCCGTACACGCGCCATGGGGCTTTTTTGCCCCATATATGTATAACCATCGCTATAATTCCAAGGAGTTACCTTGCGTGCTCATCACAGCCTTTATCTCAGGACTGCGCACTCGCTGCGCTGTCCGTACACGCGCCATGGGGCTTTTTTGCCCCATATATGCATAACTATCGCTATAGTTCCAAGGAGTTACCTTGCGTGCTCATCACAGCCTCCATCTCAGGACTGCGCACCCGCTGCGCTGTCCGTACACGCGCCATGGGGCTTTTTTGCCCCATGTGTGCATATCATCTCTGTAACTCTTTAGAGTTACAGAGATATATCTCGCAGAATCTCCGCAATCGCTTCATCCTTTTTTTCATCTTTTTCGGGAATCTCCGCAAGCTGTTTCATCCGGTCTGTAAACCCGGGCAATTTGTCAAACAGTTTGACTGTCAGATTATTATAGCCGCTCTGTCTCAGGATTTCTCCCATATGTTTCTCCCCTGCGGACAGGTCGCAGGCACTGTCCTCTGTAAAGCCGCATAGATTCCCACTGCGCACCACTGCCGCACTGAGCTGGAAATTCTCTTTATAAGCTGTCAGGTACAGATCGTACAAAACCGTCATATCCTCCGCAGCCAGTTCCCGGACAGCCTCATAACACTGCTTTGAACAGACGCCCGCCCGCAGATACATAATCATGCTGACCATACTTTTGCTGGCGGGCAGGCAGCCCAGCACAGCCACAATTGTCAGCAGATTGGTTTTGGTTCCTGTCGTAAAGTATCCCGCTGCAAAGACAGCGCCGGACAGACCAAAATACAGGATGGTCTTGAGTATTTCCATCTTTTTCTGCCTTTTGAGATAGCCGTAACAGCCTTTTGTCATATTGCCTTTATCCTCCGAATGTTGATGGCTATTTCAGATGCCTCATACTGTCAAATATCAGTCCGTGCGGAAGAATCCGGCTCAGTACATGGAATGTCTGTATGGGCAGGCTGCAGACAGAAAGAGACTTTTTGCCATAAGAATCCCGGATGGCTTTCCTCACCACCCGCTCAGCCGATACAATGGTCAGCTTTTTAACCGCCAGTGTTTTGCCGTATTGTTCCGCTATATCAAAAAATTCCGTATCCACAGGGCCGGGACAGACACTTGTCACATAAATGTGACGTTTTTTCAGTTCCTGATTCAGCGCCTGTGAGAAACTCAGCACATACGCCTTTGTGGCCGCATACACCGCAAAATTTTCCTGAGGAAGAAAAGCCGCGCTGGAAGCCAGCTGGATGATTCTGCTGTTTTTACGCATGTACGGCAGACATCTGTATGTCATTTCCGTCAATGCCACAGCATTTAATTCGATCATGCTTTTCTGCTCCTGCAGGGAAAGGGTTTCCACCGCTCCCATCAAACCAAACCCCGCGCAGTTCACCAGCATGCGTATCTGTGGTTTTGCGATTTGCAGAATTTCCGCAAACTGTTCCATATAGACAGGGTCTGTTATATCCATGCTGATAATCCTGCATTTTGTAGTAAGTCCCCGGCTCAGTTCTTCCATGCGTTCTTTTCTTCTGGCAACGAGCCAGATTTCATCCATGTTTGAAAACAACGTATCCAACTGTAATGCAAATTCTCTCCCGATACCGGAAGACGCGCCTGTAATGATCACAATGTTCATGTCCGATTCTCCTTCTTCTCATACGGATTGACTGTTCTATGAAAATTTACCTTGTCTGCTTTTTCTTATGCACATTGCGGATCGTCTTTTTCTTTTGGCTTGTTGTTTTGTAATTCTTTTGAATGGTTCCGGCGACGGGCTGTTTCCTTGCCGCCCCTGGGGCACCGGCGGCCTGGCCCTTTGGATGTTCCGTTTTTCGGGGACGGATCAGACAGTTTTTATCAAAACCAATCAGATCCATTCTTCCCGCCCGGTGCAGCGCTTCCCTCACCAACTCATAATTTTTCGGATTCCGATACTGGATCAGCGCCCGTTGCATGGCTTTTTCATGGGGGTTTCTGCAAACATACACAGATTTGCCGTCCCGTGGATCAATACCGGTGTAATACATAACCGTGGACAGCGTGGAAGGCGTGGGATAAAAATCCTGCACCTGCTGTGGCATATAGCCCAGATCCCGCAAATACTCCGCAAGGGTTATGGCGTCTTTCAGCGTGGAACCCGGATGGGAAGACATCAGATACGGTACCAGATACTGTTTTTTCCCCAGTCGTGCGTTCAGCTTCCGGAATTTTGCCGCAAATGCAGTATATACCGCATTCTCAGGTTTGCCCATCCGGGCCAGGACAGCGTCCGATACATGTTCCGGCGCTACTTTGAGCTGACCGCTGACATGATGTTCCACCAATTCCCTGAAAAAGGTATCATCCGGATCTGCCATCAGATAGTCAAACCGGATGCCCGAACGGATAAACACTTTTTTCACGCCCGGCAAAGCCCGCAGAGAACGGAGAAGCGTCAGATACTCCCTGTGATCCGCCTTCAGATTCTTACAGGGACGCGGGAACAGGCACTGCCTGTCTTTACAAACCCCCAGGCGCATCTGTTTCTCACAGGAAGGCCTGCGAAAATTGGCGGTGGGACCGCCTACATCATGGATATATCCCTTGAACTCCGGGTCCCGGATCAACAGTCTGGCTTCTCTGAGCAGAGAGGCATGGCTCCGTGTCTGGATGATTCTGCCCTGGTGGAACGTGAGGGCACAGAAGTTGCAGCCCCCGAAACAGCCCCGGTTGCTGGTGAGAGAAAACCGGATTTCCCGGATGGCCGGAACGCCGCCTTCCTGTTCGTGGAAAGGATGGCAGGCACGCATATAGGGCAGATCATAAATATCGTCCATTTCCTGTGTGGTAAGGGGCGGCTGAGGCGGATTCTGCACCACATACACCCCATTTCCATAAGGTTCGATCAATGTCCTGCCTGTAAAGGGATCGGTGTTTTCGTATTGGATAAAGAAACTTTCCGCATACCTTCGCCTGTCCTGTTTTATTTCATCATAGGACAACAGCTGAATGCTGTCATGTACAGAAGATATGTCCTTTGTCTTGTACACGGTGCCCGGAATAAAACAAAGGTCTTTTACTGACAAACCGCTCTGCAATGCTTCCGCTATGGCAAGAATGGATTTCTCCCCCATGCCATAAGAGATCAGATCCGCCTGGGAATCCAGCAGAATGGAACGTTTCAGGGAATCCGACCAGTAGTCATAATGGGCCATCCGGCGCAGACTGGCTTCAATACCGCCCAGAATCACCGGGACATCCCCATATGTACGGCGAATCAGGTTGCCATATACCACGGCCGCATGATCGGGACGCCTGCCCGTGCGTCCCCCTGGTGTATAGGCATCGCTCTCCCGCCGTCTGCCGGACACATAATAATGATTCACCATGGAATCCATATTGCCTGCACTGACCAGAAACCCCAGCCTGGGCCTGCCAAATACCGTGATGCTTTCCGCCGATTTCCAGTCCGGCTGGGGGATGATCCCCACCCGATACCCGTGGGCTTCCAGCAGCCTGGTAATGATGGCATGTCCGAAAGAAGGATGATCCACATAGGCGTCTCCCGACACATAAACAAAATCCACCTGCTCCCATCCCCGGCTTTTCATTTCTGCTTCCGAAATCGGTAAAAATCCATTGCTCAATCTGTCTTCTCCCATATGCTGGCTATTTCCTGAATTTCCCTGAAATCTTTTATGTAGTAATCGGCCAGACTGCGCTTTTCCGCTTCCTGGTACGCGGAATAGGCATCATCCACCGCACATACTTCCATCCCGGCCGCTTTGCCCGCCTGAATACCGAACACAATATCTTCAAATACAAGACAGTTTTTCGGATCCACCGATAACTGCTGCGCGGTCAGAAGATATACATCCGGTGCCGGTTTTCCCTTTTTGGCCTCACAGGCCGTGGTAATACAGGAAAAATAATCCGCCACACCCCGCGCTTCCATGACCATATCCACGATTTCCCTGGAATTGCTTGTGGCAATCCCCAGTTTGATTCCCTGAGAGCGACAATAGTCCAAAAATTCCCTGGCACCCGGTTTCAACATAACCCGGCTGCGGTACTTATCCCAGGCCATTTCATTCCAGTCTGCCCTGATCTGCTCCACAGAGCGGTCCAGCCCAAAACGATCCCGGAAATACCTGGCGGTCTCCGTAAAACTCATCCCTTCAATTTCCTGCTGCAAATCATCCGGTATATCCAGCCCGAACCGACCCAGATATTCAATATCAATATCTTTCCACACCCACATGGAATCCACAAGGGAACCATCCATATCAAAAATAACGGCTTCTTTCTGTTGCAGCATCTATCTATCCTCCAGTTTCGCTAATTCCCGCAGCTTTGCCAGCTCTTCCGGTTCCAGCGGACGGTACTCTCCGGGCGCAAGCCCTTCATCCAGAACCAGCGTTCCCATAGAAAGGCGGCGGAGAGCCAATACCTGACATCCCACAGATGCAAACATCCGTTTTACCTGGTGAAATTTCCCCTCGATAATGGTCAGAAGGGCCTCTTTTGCCTGTCTGTCCCGCCATGCAAACACCGCGGGCAGGGTGAGCCGCTCTTCACCGATGTCCACCCCGGCTTCCAGCATGGCAATCTGCTCCGATGCCAGATCCTGGGACAACTTTGCAAGGTACTGCTTGGGTATTTTCCTGCCGGGAGATAAAAGCCTGTGGGCCAGCATCCCATCGTTGGTGAGCAGAAGGAGTCCTTCCGTATCCTTGTCCAGACGGCCTACCGGAAACAGATCTTTTGTACTTATGTCTTTCAGCAAGTCCAGGACAGTCCGGTCATGGCGATCCTTTGTGGCGGAAACACAGCCTGCCGGTTTATTCAGCATGTAATAAACCGTTTTCTGAAACCCCACAGGCGTTCCCTGAAATGTCACCAGACTGGCGCCTTCGGCAATTTTACGGTCGCAGCAGGTTTCCGCTACACCGTCCACCGTCACCATCCCTTTGCGGATATATTCTTTTACCCGGCTCCTCGTCCCGATACCGGCCTGTGTCAGATATTTGTCCAGACGCATGAATCCCTCTCCCAGCACATATGTATGAGTATACAACATTTTTTCTTTTCTGGGGGAAAAATCTTGCAAAAATTTATAAAAAAATCAGGTTTGCTTCTTTTCTTCGTCTGTATCACCTGTGCCATCCTCTGTTATCCCCGAACTGCTCTTTCCTGCGCTCTCACAGGGCTCAATGCCTGGCTCTGGAATATGATTCCCACGCTGTTCCCCTTTATGGTGCTGTCCGGCATGATGATTCTTTTGCAGCTTTCGGACCAGTTTGCCGGATTTTTCCGTCCCTTCCTGCACCCTCTGTTCCGGGTGAACAACCATTGTCTCTATGGCATTGTCATCGGTTTTTTATGTGGTTTTCCCATGGGCGCCAAAATTACAGGGGATCTGTATCGAATGAAACAGATTACGAGGCAGGAAGCCGGTTTCCTGCTGGCTTTCTGCAACAACATCGGCCCGGTCTTTTTCACAGGTTTTGTACTGGCCTTTCTGCCGTCCTCCATCCCCATCGGGTACTATCTCTTAGGTATGTATGGGATCCCTCTGTGTTATGGGCTGTTGCTTCGATATCTGTATTACGGAAAACGTATTGCCTGCGAAAATACTGCCAGAATATCCGGAAAGCCCCCTGCCTTCGCCACAGCCCTGGACGCTTCCGTCCTCTCCGGTATACGGAGTATTACCAAACTGGGGGGATATATGATCTTTTTCAATCTGTTGAACATACTGCCCAAATTGTTTTTTCACCGTATGCCCGCATTCCTGCACGCGCTGGAAATACCGGTTTATCTCCTGCTGGAAATTACCGGCGGCATAAAACTGGCGGGCATGGGCCATCCGCTGCTGATCCTTACCATGCTGCAGTTGGGCGGCTGTTCCTGTATAGCGCAAACTTACGCCATGGTGGGAGATACGGATCTGTCCATGACGGCATATGTACTGCACAAACTCTGCCAGAGCGCATTGTCTCTGGGATATTACAGCCTGATGTTCCATATGTTGTAACAGAACAAAAGTGCGCTTCGCACACTCTCGCGTCCCAATGTTCCGGAAAGCACAGCTTTTGTTCCGCGCGCGAAGCTGCGCATCCCTTTTATTTCATAGGACGCACTTTCCTATGAAAGAACAAAAGTGCGCTTCGCACACTCTCGTGTCCCAATTTTCCGAAAAGCGCAACTTTTGTTCCGCGCGCGAAGCTGCGCATCCCTTTTATTTCATAGGGCGCACTTTCCTATGAAATAAAAAAGAATTCCGCTTTGCGAAATTCTTTTTTATGTGATGGTTTACGCTTTCATATCTATACAGCCGCCCTCCGCCAGAACAGGCTGTTCCATTGGCGCCACCGGTATCTCCATACCGGAAATTTCCAGGGATACCCCGTTTCCATTGTTGTAATTGCTACTGCCGGAGGCCTCCCGTCTTTCCTTTTCCAGTCTGCTGAAAAAGGCTTTCAGATACCGCATATCCGCTTCCGCAATCTCACGAAGTTCATCGGCCCGGTGTTTTTTCTTCATCAGTTCCAGATCGGCAGGGTCCATGTCCTCATATGCCGTAATGCCTGACAGTTCCTCCAGTTCTTCCGGGAAGTCCAACTGTTCCAGCATGTCCTGCATTTCTCTGATCAGCTCCCGGATCTTTTCACTGTCTTGTTCCATGTCTGAGAGAGAAATGGTTTCCGTCTTTTCTTCCATTTCCGCCTCACAGACAGTCTCACTGCTGTTTTTCCCGGCTCTTTCTTCTTCCTGCAGATGCTTCATACGCTTTTTGGCAATTCTGACCATCTGATCCGCATGCAGAATGGCATGCTCCAGTTCCATGTCGTCATATACTCCGCATTTCAACTGCCTGCGGAGTATGGCCGCTTTACTGCGGGCCCGCACTGCCACCTGTTTTGCGCTCATACAGGTTTTGGCCCGCAAAATCTGGCCGGATATTTCCTTGAAATTATAGTTCAGTTTTTTCAGCTTTTTTTTCGATGGTGAATGAAAACTGATTGTAGCCGCTGTGGATCCATCCGGGTTTTTCAGGGTAATCCGTCTGGCTTTGTCCGGATTTCCAAATCCTATTCCTATTCCCATACCGTTATCCTCCCTGATTCTGGTATTTGATAGTATATCGGCATTTATTCTGCCAAAATGTAGCCTTTAACGGCCCCTGTAATGCCGGAATTTCTGCAGTTCATAACATCTGCGCCGTATCCGGCATCTCTTTACCTTGCCCAGTGTGCCCCGTATCTTTGTTCAGTTTCCGTTCTGAATCAGTTCTTCTGCCATATGCAGCATATCGCTGCCGCTGATGGAAAGATCTGTGCCATACAGTTCATATAAAATGTTATTTTCCACCCACAACACAGAATAGCCTGTGTCCATTTCCACTTCCTCTGTACCATAGGCCAGATTGAAATTCGGACTTTCCATATTTTTCTCATCTTCTTCGGTCAGTTCATAATCCGGCGGCACGAATTTATTGGTAATCTGCCTGAATCCTGCCAATACCTCTCCTATTTGCAATGTATCATCCATTACAGCATCTTCCAGAGGATTGCCTTCAGCGATTTCCTGCTGATATAACTGGCGTATATACAGAACAACGGTTTCCTTTCCGTTTTCGTAGCTGATATGGATGCCTTTCTGGCTTTCTTCTTTCTGCCCTGTCTCATTTACCAGAGACTGGTCAGATATGGTAATGTCTTTAAAAGCGAAACCATTGTCAAATGTCTCCACTGCTTTTACCTGATATCCGACATCGGCTTGTGCCTGTTCCATATCACTGTAATCCGTATAAGTGGGAATTGCAGATGAATGTCCCATAAGATAACGGATGCCGCTGCCTGCAATGCACACGGTCCCAACCATCAGACAGGCTGCTGCCACACCGATTGCCACTTTTTTCCATCCAAACCCTTTTTTCATCGTTTTCTCCTTTTCCAATATCTCTGTGATCCGGCAGTCAATCCGCCGTTTCATATGATCAGGGGCCTCGATATATGCCACACTGTCCTGCAGGATCTGCCTGATTTCCATATCTTCCGTTTTTATGTCTTTATAAGGAACAGATTCCGGACTTTTTTTCATATTCTCCGCCTCCTTCCGCCAACTGTTTCAAACGTTCGCCCAGTTTTTTCCGTGCAGTGAACAGTCTCGATTTTACCGTCCCCTCTGTTATGCCCAGGATTCTGGCAATTTCTTTCACAGGAAGATCGTTATAGTAAAACAATACCACCACCGCCCGTTGTTTAAACTGCAGGGAATGCACCGCAGAATGTACCATCCGCTGTGTTTCCGACTGCAAAACATAATCCAGAGAAGTTATGCCGTTTGTGTCATCCGCCTGTATGCCTGCATGTTCGTCCGGAATTTCACGTTTTTTCTTTTTTGCATATGCGTATGCCGTCCGGTATAAAATCTGATAGAGCCAGGATCGAAATCCTGCAGGTTCCCGCAGGCTTCCTATGTTCAGATAGCATTTGACAAAGGTTTCCTGCACAATATCCTCTGCATCATCCATGGAACCGCTGACCAGACAGGCCATACGCAAAAGTGTGTCTTTATATGCTTCATACAATCTGTCAAAAGCCTGTCTGTCACCGGCTTTCATACAGCATACCAGTTTTATTTCATCCATAACCGGCGTCCCCTCCTGTTTCCTTCGATACGTATCTGACTATAAGAGCATGTATATTGGAAAAAGGTTCATGATTTGTGGATAAAAATGTGTGCAAAATGTGCTCTCTATTGTTCATGACAATAAAATGCCCGCAAAGTGTGCTTTCTGTTGTTCTTACGAACAATATTCTGAATGATTATAAGATTGTTATAAAAAATATGGCAGGAAACCGGGGGAAATTTTCCGGCTTCCTGCCATCCTGCTGTACTTACCGTTTACGGCCTGTTTTACTGCCAGTGCCTTTGCCGGTTTTTCCGACACTCTTATCTGGCTGTTTTTTTCTGTCTGCCTGCCGTTGCGTTTTTTTCCGCCGGCTCTGGCTCTTTTGATTTCTGTTTTTCAGTAAGAAGATTCCTCCGAGGATAGCTGCCAGGACAATGGCTGCCGCTCCCCAGACCACAATGGGCACTCCGTTCTGAAACAGATGTTTTTCCCGGGAAACCACACCGCCCTTTTCCTGATCCAGCAGTATCTCCTGAGACTCCTGCCCGGTTTGAATCATGGCGCTTTCGCTTGTCTTGTCCCCGCCCACAGCCATGGACGAAACGTCGCCTTCCTGGTTGATCAGAATCCCCGAAGGACCGTCACTGGGGGAAATCACGGAAACAGAACCCCTGCTCACAGGCACGTTCTGTCCTGTCTGGCTGCCACCCGTCTCAGAACCGCCCATCCCCGCACCCGGCACCGTACCGGCGATGATCGCAGGCAGCCCCTGGCTTAGATCTACCTGTGGCTTCACCTGTTCTTCCGGCTTGACAACCGGAGAAGAAATTTTCTTCGCATCGGAAGGATGATTGACAAATTCTGTAGTCTCATCATACAACCCCTGATCCCGATTGCTGACGTCTGTGTTTTCTTCTGTATGTTTGTTCTGCATTGCCTGATACAGCAGCGCCTGTATCTCTTCGATTTCCGCCTGGGTGACACCGCTGTCCCATAACAATTTTTCGGCTTTTTCTATCGCTTCCTGCAATTTTTCCCACTGTTCCTGGGTATATTGATCCCGGTTGCAGTTTCTGGCCTGTTCCAGATAGTCCTCCAGGGTCTGGGTGGATACACTGTTAACCGCATTTAATCCAATCTGCATGTCGATGGCCGGGGATACCCGCGCCACCTCCGGTTTTTTGCTCCCATAGGAACTGTTGGCCGTCCGGAAGGAATCCGCTTCATAGGAAATCTGGACACGCATCGTATCCGAAGGGTCTTTGGGCGTTACTTCCAGCTTTCCCAATGAAAGCTGGCCTGAGGCCGGAAACAGCGCCTTGGCCGATGCCGCATAAATCTCCAGGACACCGTCATGGTATCGGGTATCATGTTCCGTATTCGCAAGCTGCTGGTCAAAGGTAAATGCCACTTGGATATCTTCTTCATCCCCTTTGCCAACCACTTCCACATGCAGCGCCAGGGAAACAGCCGTAATATCTTCTTCCAGGGAATCCGTCATGGTCACAGATACGGATACCCTGGATTCCTCCTGTATCAATGTGACCATGTCCTGCTCTGCCGCACTGGCCTGCAAAGGTGTCAGCATACCCAGTATACAGACAGTTCCCAAAAATCCCCCTGCCGTCCGTTTCACATAATTTCGTATTCCGCCGCATAAGCGGCAGTCTTTTTCTGCCCCCATCCGTGGCTTCATCTCTTATCCTCCGTTTCCAGCTTATCTTTTAAGAGTATATTGTCCAGAGTAGCCGGCATTTTCAAAGGCAGGGCATCACTTACAATCCGCTGTCCTTCGTTTGTCAGAGCATTGTTCACACGATAGAGCTGCGCCCGCACCTTTCCGGACACAGAAGGAACAGCGCCCTGACTGTCCGGACGAATCCAGTAAATCCATATACCGTCACTGACTTCGCCCAGCATACCTTCCTCTGGCACATCCGCCAGAATAATCTGCTCCGCAGACAACGCGCCTTCTTCATCCACTCCGCCGATCACTGCGCCCTGTTCATCATACAGCACGACCATATTGTAAGCAGGATTGCCCTTGTAACGTCCCATAAAGAGCAACGAACCTGCCGGTATCGTCTGTTTCTCTCCGCCGCTTTGCTCAAACACATATTCTTCCTGCAAGATTCCCACAGCCCCCGATGTACTGCCCTCGTCCAGGCCAAAGGAAACGCTGTCGCCTGCAGGCCCCAGAAGATCCAGTTCCGTAAGGGTCAGTTCTCTTGCGCCCAACGCCGTAAACCGCACATAGGCCGCATCGTAGGTACTGATCCAGGAATCCCCCTGGGCATTTTCAAAATAAAGTATCTGGCTGCCGGACTTGGCTTTCAGTTCTCCCTGTTTGACGGTTGTATAATTGGTGCCATCCACGCTGACCTCAATTTTATATGGAACCGCCTGTGCTTTGGAGGCAGATGTAAATTTCAGCCCGCACAGAGCATGCACCCGGTTCAGCTGCAGTTCAATCACCGCATCCCCGCCATCGGTATGGCCTTGAAAGGAATCGGTCTTATAATCATTGTCAATCACTTTATAGATAGCCGGAACCGGCTCCGGTGCACAGGGACTGTCTTCGGTCCCTTCCGGCTGCTCACTGCCGCTGTCAGATATCAGATTGGTAGACAGTGTCCATTGCGACTTGTCCTGGCTGCCGTCATGGGAAATCCTCACATCACCCACAATCGCAGCGTTGGAACGGTATCCGAACTGATCCACTGCCGTAACCTCATAGGTCAGTACCCGGTTGTTTATTGTGGATACATAGTCCACATAAGTATTTTCTGTGGAAAATCCCACAACCTGACGAACCGGCTGGCCGTTTTCATACTGGTATCTGGCAATCTCATATCCCAGTATTACCTCCGGGTCCGCAGTACACTGAATGTTCAGATGCACCGCATTGGGCACGGCTTCATCCACCTGGGCACGACCAAAGCTGATCACATCCCGGCCACGGATTGATCCGGATGTGCCATGGGTCATCTCATATACCCGCGCATCATCTGTCAGATAATACAAAGCCCGCTCTTCTTTGGGGAACTGTTTCGCATACCGGATGGTTTCCGCATCCGGCACCAGACCCCAGCGCATAAAAAATTCCGTCAGATCTTTCTGTGCCGCCCCGCAGGCAAGCCGCATATAATTCTGATCCGTGCCGCCGTCCAGTTTCAGACTGCCCGGCGCCCGGGCGGTATCCCTGGCAAAGCTGTCCACTCTGGCATAAAACAGATTTTCATGCTGTTCTTTGTAGCTGTCGTATTTTTTGTAATTATAGCCTCTGTCATAGGCCAGATGTAACTGCCAGTACATGGCAAGCTGTGTAAACACATTGGAAGCTCTGCCCACCGTATTGGAAGTCACCTTCTTATACACATCGGGATATTTGAAGCGGACTGTATCATTGCTGTCTTTCGTACCTGCCAGCAACGCAAAGTAATTATTTGTCACTTCCGCATAGGCATAACATCCCTGATTGATGTTGTGACCGATTTCGTGGGCAATTCCCCATCCGAAATATCTGCCGCTCACGTATTTTCCGTTCTCTTCCTGTACCGGGCTGGCTGTTGCAAGTCCCGGTACGGAACCCCATTCGATTCCGATATGGTTTCCGGAAGCATACATAAATGCGCCGGCAAACATTCTCATATACCGGATGTTCAGATGCCGGGCAGGCATACGGTCTGTTGCCGGGGCATCTGCCGCATCACTCAGTCCCTTGTGGTGATAGAACAGCGCCAGCATATCATCCATAGCCTGCAGAGACTGGTTCAGGCGTTCAGCCTTTTCCTGAACGGATCCGCTTCCCAGACCCGCCAGTATCTGCTCTCCGGAGACTGACAGCATCATCTGATCCAGCACAATATCCGTCGCGCCCAGAATACAGTTCTGTTTATCATAAGCGCGGTTTACTTTACTGTCAGCGCCGGCCCCTTCATGGACACTCTTGTGAAGAGATTCCTGTCCTGACACATGGGTTTCCAGCTCTTCCACATAGGCGCACAGCCGTTTTGACCGTTCCTGGGGATCAGTCACCCCGTACAGATCCAGCACCGGCTCTCTGACGCCTCCGTTTACACGCACTGCATATCTGTCGTTGTCATTGTTTCCTGTATATTGGATATAGAGAGCGCCGCCGCCTTCACAGGCCAGGCTCTGAATCGCAGGCAGTGTAATCTCGTTTCTTCCCACCTTCAGATCGGCCACCACGCTGGCAAATGCGCCCGCTTCCGCATGGTACTGTGTGGAAATCAGCTGCAATGCCGACTGTGCGCCGGTACGCAGTCTGTCATGTCCCACATAGACCACAATCTGTTCCCCTTCTGCGGCAGTGATGCCCAGGGGCTGCCATCCATTCAGGCCGCTAAAGCCCAGATGGGTGTCTCTGTGGCCATTGATGCCCGGACGGATCTCCACAATATCGTTAAATCCCTTATCCAGCAGGCCTTTTGCATTATCCAGTTCTCTCTGCAGAGCATCACGCTCCGGATGATATTCTCCGCTCTTCTGATCCCGCGTATCCAGGCGGCGCTGTAATGCATCTATGGTTGCCTGGGTCACCTCTTTTTTCAGGACCGTATGCAGATCGTCCTCATACAGAGCCAGAATATCGTCCTCCAGGCTGTCATAGCGGTAGAAATTCACCTCCGCCACCACAATATTCCTGAGGTTTCCATACCGCGTAAAGCCCAGACGGATTTTATTGGTGGTAATGGGCTTTGCCAGCTTGATTGCATAATACCGTCTTCCGTTTGCATCCTTCCTCTGCACCACGCTTACATTTTCCGCATAAGTTCCGTCCGGATGCTCTTTATCGTAATAAAACACTGAGGCACCGTCAAAACTTCCGATGTCTTCCGCCTCCGCAAAGGTAATATAGTTCATCTGATAGGCATCGTCCAGTGTAAATACAAGGCCCTTGGTGGGTGCCACATAACAGCCGCCGTCATCCCAGTCCATCACCTGATAATAAGACGAAAAGTCCTTATCCACAGTTCCCAGCGCGCTCTTTTGATCCGTATCCAGAGGGCTGGATTCCATGGCTCCTCTCCCATGGGTGACACTCACAATATGGGCGCTGACTTTCCCTTTTCCATTGGATTCGTTGAGCAGCCCATACATAGGCATCTGAGCCGGAATGACAGCGATGGTCTGTGCTTCCGAATGGATGGAAGGATTGCTTTCTCCCAGGTCATTCACGCCCGTCACATACACTTCATATCTGGTCTGATCCTTTAATCCCTTGATCTCATAACTGTTGGAAGTGACGCCGGTGACTTTGGTAAATGTCCCGGCTCCCGCCTCTTTGTAAAAGACATTGTAGGAATCTGTGTCCTCCATATCCTTCCATCGCAGACGCAGGCAGCGCATCCCGCCTGTCACTTTCAGGTTATCCGGCGCATCCGGTCTCCTGGAAATCACCGGCACAGCCTGTATGCTCTCTCCGTAACCGCTGGTCCAGGCGCCGTTGACGGACTGTACCCGTGCTTTGTAGGTTTCTCCGTTTTTCAGTTTGCTGCCTTTGAAATTTTTTACTTCCAGCCGGTTGGAGGCTGTCCTCACATACTCGGTTTCCCCGTTATATTCCAGTTCCACCTCATACCCTGTGATATTCCGGGCTGCATCCCAGGTCAGGGTAAAGGATTTATTACCGCCCTCGGCCTGCAGATTCTGCGGAATATCCATATCCGGTTCCGGAATCCGGTTTTCCATATCATTTAGAAATTCCACTTTGGTAATCTCAACCAGATTACCGGTGCCGCCTGCTCCGGTAATGCGGATGGTTACTTTTTTCACAGCCACCTGTCCGCCCAGATCCAGAGTCAGGGTCTTCTGGCTGTCTGCGGCGGCCTGCTCTGCTGCCATGCGGCCACCTGAAACCACCTGCCCGTCTTTGATTTCCAGTTCCACAGGGGCATCCTGCCCCTCCACTTCCAGTAAAATCACGCCACTGTCAATGGATGTATCTTCATTCATGGAAAGAGTAATCTGTTCCACCTCTTTGCCGTCATCTGCTCCCTTACTGAGCAGATTAAAACCAATTTCCGCCGGGGCGTTCTCCGTAATTGCCCCGCCTGCTTTATTTTGCAGGCCCACCTGGCCCCCATCCCGGAAGAGGTCGTCGGTATTTCCTGTAATCTGTGTCCCTTCCTGATTGTAGTTTACCTGTACCGCATCTTTGGACAGCCTGCTGGTCATGGAAGAGTCTGTCGGTATCTTGTCCGAAAGGCTTGCCCGGCTGTTCGTATAATACTGGAAATCCACCAGATCCATCCTGCCGCTGCTGATCGCATCCAGAATGGCATCCCGATCCCCTTCGTCAATCCTGCCGTCTCCGGTGGCATCCCCTGTCAACATTGCCCCCGGATGGACATCCTTTTTTGTATAGGCACAGCCTTCCAGTTCCACAAATCCTGTATACACCACGGCTGTTTTAATATCTCCGTCCACGCGGATATTCTGTGTGTAGTCCTGATACCCGCCCGCAGTAATGGTCAGCGTATACTCGCCTTTTTTCAGCCCTTCAAACAACAGGGTCTTTTTATCCGGCCCTGTTCCCAGACTGGCTTTCTGAGAACGGCTTCCCCCTGCGTCTCCTTCCACAGTCACTGTGAATTCCGTCCTGGCCCCGTCCAGCAATGCGTTTCCCAGGACAACTTCAATGCCGCCCTCGGCTGCCGTATCCACACAGACATTGTTCCAGTCCGAAACATCCTGACCGGATTTGGGAAGTTTGTCTTCTCCTTCCTCAGATACAGGTTCTTCGGATACCGCCTCATCTGCATCCGGCGTAGTATCCTCCGGCCGGTTCTGCTCCGGTGACTTCATTCCGTCCTCCGACGGTTTCTGATCCGAAGTCGTCTCTTGCGTATCTTCATCTTTGTTTTCTGACCCATTTTCGGGTTTTTCTGCGGGCTTTGGCGCCGCATCGGGTTCTGTTTTCTGATCTGTCGTATCAGAATCAGAATCTTTTTCCGTCGTATCCGATCCGGGCTCTGTTTTCGTCGTATCCGTGTCGGACTGCGACTCTTTCTTTGAATCCGCATCGGGCTTTGACCCATCCTGGGTTTCGGAACCTGTATTTGTCTTATTGTCGTTTGGTTCCGTTCCTTCATCCTCTGCCGTTGTTACCCATTGAAAACCGGCGTCCTTTTGTACTGTCTTTGGTTCTTCCGCCTGTACGGGAAGTGCGCATGTCATAGCCATGCAAAGCGCCATCAACCAGGCCGTCATTCGTTTCATAAGTTTTTCCTTTGCTTTCCTTCCCTGCCCGCAGGATTGTGTACGGGCATGTATTCTGACAACGGAAATTACAGGGGGATTTCCATTGTTATGCATTTGGCGCCGATAGGGCACCAAAATCCCCCCATACCGTTCATGGGAGGATTTATGCAGCGTGGTATCAGTATACTATTTCTTTCCTTTTTTTTCAAATGATTTTTGCGAAAAAAATGCAGAAAAAGATAAGGCTTTTTCTGCATTTTACAAGGCTTTTTTATGGAATTTTTCTGCCGGATTCCCCGGTCAAATCTCATCAACCCGGTCAGTCAAAACACTGGAGGTATATCAGCCGAGCGGCATGATCCCGCTCTGGGTTGACAAATCGTAGCGATTGTACAGTCTCACCGTCAGGGAAGGGCCGTCGCCATCAATCGTAACATTGCAGGAATTTCCCACACTGTCCCATTTCTGCAACGTGGACCAGGTCAATCCGCCATCCAGGCTGTAATCATAATACAAAATGCCGCTCTGGGCATCACTGCCCTGGAGTGTGGCCGTAATCTTCCCATCGGCCTTCGCCGCAGATACGATTGCCGCACTTTCCGGCGGTGTCATATCCTGCACCACAGGTACGCCGGGGGCAGCCACAATCGTTTTCTGTACGCCGGAATAATCCACGCCCAGTTCTTCCGATTTCAGCCCAAAATATTTGGCTACGCCTGTGGCATCCAGCCGCCCCAGAAGCTGCAGCTTCTCCGGACTGTTAAAAAACCGGAAATCCGCCTCATTGTCTATATGGCAATGTTCAATAATCATGGAAGGAATCCCAAGCTCTGTGGCATATTTAATTACACCATAATAATCTGTCCCCCGGTCATTGACTTTCGTTTTAATGCCCCGGCGGTACAGGCCATATGTATCACATAACTCATTTAAAATCAGGTCGCCGCAGGCATACCCCCTGGCATAGTTCTCTCCCAGAGAGGGAATCCATACTTCCGCGCCATACAGGCGATTGGGCACCGCTTTATTGTAATGGATACTGAAAAAGAAATCCGCCCCCACTGCCGCTGCAGCTCTGGGACGGTCCGACAATGACATGTCCTGATCGCCATACCGGGTCAGATATACGGTCACCCCCTCGTATTTTTCCAGTTCTTCCTTCATGGCCAGTGCTGTCACCAGTGTGGCGTTCTTTTCATCCATGCCGGGAATCTGGCCGCCGATGTTGGTGCCGCCATGGCCCGGATCAATTACCACGACCACCGGTTCTGCTTCGACGCCCTGTGCCGGTGCTGCCTTTACATAAAAAGGGATGGCCGCCGCAAATATTACTGCCGCAAGCAGCCCTGATACTGTTCTTTTCCTGAAATTCATCCGTGTCTCCTTTTATCAAATTAATGTAATGCTCTCTTCCTCTTTCAGATCAGGTTCCTCATCCACAGCCTGCCCACCTGACGGATTCAGTTCCATCCGGTTGGATTTCACGATGTCCAGACAGCCCTGCAGTGATTCCACGCAGCGGTCAAACTGCTGTCTTGTGCTTTCTATGGAATGGGCAATGATCGTTTCCAGATTGCCGAGGATATCGTCCGTATATTGCATGGCAGCCGCTTTGACCTCATTGGCCTCAATGGTGGCGTTGTCCAGTATTTCCTGAGCCTGGCGAGATGCCATCTCCACCACTTCATTGGCCTGGGCATAGGCTTGCTGCATAATCTCATGTTCATTGATCAGTTCATTGGTCTGTACGGTGGCTGCATTGATCAAAGCCTCCGCCTTCTCTTTGGCATCCTTCAGAATCGCTTCTTTGTTGCTGATGATTTTCTGGTAGCGTTTTATCTCGTCAGGCGTCTTCATGCGAAGTTCACGGAGAAGCTCGTCTATCTCTTCCTTATTCACAATAATCTTTGTATTGGATAATGCCTGATACTTACAACTGTCAATATACTGTTCGATTTCATCGATCAACTGTTCGATCTTACTGCTCATTCCTGCACCTTTCATGTTGGATTCCAAATTTATGACAGATCATTTCTCCTACGAAATCAGGCACACAGCCGGTTATATCTCCTCCAAAACTGGCAATCTCCCTGACTGTCGTAGAACTTAAATATGCGTATTCAAGGCTGGTGGTAAAAAACATCGTGTCCAGCTCTCCCCTGGACAGCAGCCTGTTCGTCTGTGCATTCTGTAATTCATATTCAAAATCGGTAATCGCCCGCAATCCCCGCACGATTACATGAACATCCCTTGTCCGGGCATAGTCCACAAGCAATCCGCTGAAAGATTCAATCTTTACATTCGGAATATCCATTGTGGCTTTTTTCAGTATTTTAACACGTTCGTCCACAGAAAACAATGGCGTTTTCCTGACATTATCCAAAACGCTTACAATGAGCTCATCAAAAACGGACGCCGCCCTTCTGATAATATCCAGGTGCCCGTATGTAACCGGGTCAAAGCTCCCCGGATAAATTGCCGTTTTCATCTCCCGACCTCCTCAGGAATACATGTTTGTTTGTTTTGTACCTTTTTTCCCGTGTAACGGTAAATCCCGTCTCCTGTGTCCAGGAAAAATCCGTTCCCAGGGCGGCTTCCACAATCACGATTGTTTCATCCGTTACATATGGTTCATGCCGCAGCCTCTCCAGCACCTGTTTCTCCAGCCCCACATCATAGGGCGGATCCATAAAAACAATATCTGCCGTCTCCTGTATCCGGCTCAAAGCAGGAAAAATATCCTGCTGCAATATGGTGGCTTTCCCGTCCAGCTTTGTAAATTCCAGATTTTCCCGCAGCATGGCTGCCGCTTTTCTGTCATATTCCACAAAAAAAGCCCTTCTCGCCCCGCGGCTTAACGCCTCAATACCAATACCTCCGCTGCCGCAGAACAGATCCACAAACACACATCCTTCCACAAAGGGCTGCAATATATTAAACAACGTCTCCTTGATCCTGTCTGTTGTGGGCCTGGTGCCCATTCCTTCGGGCGTCTTCAGCCGCAGACGGCGGGCGCTTCCTGCAATGACTCTCATATTGGTTCTCCCATTCTCTGTTTTCTGATTGTCCATCTGTCAGATGGTTATACTCTCACCTTCACACCCTTTGTATCCCGTTTTCCGGTTTTCAGTCTGCACAGATTCACTGTCTTTCCCTGCCAGGAAACGGTGTTTTCCGCTCCGGCGCTTTCGATATAATACACGGCTTCCACCATATCTTCCGATTCCAGCTTCATCCCCCGCACACCCAGGGCGCTTTTTTTCTTCTCCGGGATTTCTTCCAGGGACATCCGCAAGAAGAAGCCTGCCGCTGATCTGAGCACGATATCTTTCTGCTCATACAGGGCCGCTACGCTTACTACTCTGTCCCCTTCCTGGAGCCGGGTGGCGGCCACCGTGCGTTTTGCCACGTCAAACTCACCACCGTCCACAATTTTCAGCATGGAAAACTGTGTGACAAAAACCAGCCTGCGCAGATGCAGCTCCGTCTGGCTGGCAGCATAGACAATCTGCTCCCGGGACGAATGGAAGTTGCTTACATTGTCCAGGGGGACGCCCTTGTCCCTGAATTTTCCAAACGGAACATCTGCCGCCTTTACCGTATGGAGGGAACCCGTATCGGTAAAGAAGCAGATCCGCCCCGTATTCTTACAGGTAAACACAAACCGGTTTTCCCCGTCGGCCGCCTCCCGGTTTCGCTCATATGTTCCCATATCAATGGTTCGGGCATATCCGAAACGGTCCATCAGAAAGACGATTTCCATCTCTTCCGGTTTTTTCTCTTCATAAACCGCCTCTGTTCCGTCCTCCACCGTCGTACGGCGTTTTCTCTTATATTCTTTTTTGATGGCGTCCAGTTCACTCATCAGGACGGCTGCCATGGAATCTCTGCGTTCCAGTATATCCTCATAGCGATAAATATTGGCAAGGGTTTCTTCATGCTCCTTCACCAGCGCATCCAGTTCCAGTCCGATGAGCCGGTACAGACGCATTTCCAGGATGGCGTTGGCCTGTTTCTCGGTAAAACGCAACAGTCCTGCCATCACCACGGATTCTTTGGATTTGAATGTAATCCCTTCCGTTTTTCCCTCCACCAGGCAGTTTTTAGCCATGGTCCTGTCCCTGGAACCCCGCAGGATTTCGATAATCAGGTCGATGACATTGCAGGCTTTGATCAACCCTTCCTGGATCTCTTTTTTCTCCTGTTCTTTCGCCAGGAGTGTGGTATACTTGCGCTCCGCCAGTTCAAACTGAAACTCCACACTGGCGCGGATCACTTCCCGCAGCCCCATGGTCTCCGGTCTGCCATTTGCTATGGCCAGCATATTGACGCCAAAGGTATCTTCCAGACGGGTTTTTTTATAAAGCAGGTTTTTAAAATTTTCCACATCCGTGTCTTTGCGCAGTTCTATTACAATGCGGATCCCTTCTTTGGAAGACTGATTGGAAATATCCACAATATCCATCGTCTTTTTCGTCTCAGCCAGCGCCGCCACATCCGACAGAAACCTGGCGATGCCGGAGCCGATCATGGGATAGGGAATTTCCGTGATCACCAGATTCACCCGTCCCGCTTTGCCTTTTTCCACTTCCACCCTGCCCCGGATGCGGATTTTCCCCGTTCCGGTCTTATAAATCTCTTTCAGATCTGATTTATTAATGACAATGCCCCCGGTGGGAAAATCCGGCCCCTTGATATACTTCATCAGCCCTTCGGTGGTAATGGACGCATCCTGCATGTAAGCCCTGACCGCATCAATGACTTCCCCCAGATTGTGGGGCGGGATGCTGGTGGCCATTCCCACCGCAATCCCCTCCGAACCGTTGATCAGCAGATTGGGAATACGCACCGGCAATACGGCAGGCTCTTTTTCCGTTTCATCGAAATTGGGGATAAAATCCACCACACCCTTGTCCAGATCCGCCAGAAAGGCTTCCTGGGTGATTTTCTGCAGCCGTGCCTCCGTATAACGCATGGCGGCTGCGCCATCCCCCTCAATATTTCCGAAATTGCCGTGTCCGTCTATAAGCGGCAGCCCCTTCTTGAAGTCCTGGCTCATCACGACCAGCGCTTCGTAAATGGAACTGTCCCCATGGGGGTGGTACTTACCCATGGTATCGCCTACGATACGGGCACTTTTCCGGTATGGCCGGTCATACCGGATACCCAGTTCATACATATCATACAGGGTGCGCCGCTGTACCGGCTTCAGCCCGTCCCGCACATCCGGCAGGGCACGGGCAATGATAACGCTCATGGCATAATCAATATAGGATCTTTGCATCAGTTCCGAATATTCGGTTTTCAGTATTCTTTCATTCATGATCCACTCCTATACATCCAACCGGGCATCGGTGGCATGGCGGTAAATAAAGGCTTTTCTGGGCGGCACCTCTGTTCCCATCAGCATACCGGTCACATCGGAAGCCATCCTTGCATCTTCGATTTCCACCAGTTTTAACATTCTGGTGTCGGGGTTCAGTGTCGTTTCCCAGAGCTGGTCCGCGTCCATTTCCCCCAGTCCCTTGTAACGCTGCAAGGTAAAAGGCCCCTTATGTTTTTTCCGGTACCGTTCCAGCGCTTTATCATCATACAGGTATTCTTCCGCTCCCCTGGCAGGCATCGCTTTATACAGGGGCGGCATGGCAATATACACATGCCCCTCATAAATCAGTTCCGGCATAAACCGGTAAAACAGGGTCAGAAGCAGTGTGGAAATATGGGCGCCGTCCACATCTGCATCGGCCATGATAATAATTTTGTCATAGCGCAGCTTTGTAATGTCAAAATCATTGCCAAATCCTTCGGAAAAACCACATCCAAAGGCATTGATCATCGTCTTGATTTCCGCGTTGGCCAGTACTTTGTCAATGCTGGCCTTTTCCACATTCAAAATCTTGCCCCGGATGGGCAGAATGGCCTGATACATCCGGTTTCTGGCTGTTTTGGCGCTGCCCCCGGCCGAATCGCCCTCCACAATAAACAGTTCGCAGACAGAGGCGTCCCGGCTTTCGCAGTTTGCCAGCTTACCGTTGGAATCAAAGGAAAATTTCTGCTTAGTAAGCATATTGGTCTTTGCCTTTTCTTCCGCCTTCCGGATTTTAGCCGCTTTCTCGGCACAGCCGATGACCTTTTTCAATACGTCCAGGTTCCTGTCAAAGTAGCGCTGAATTTCGTCTCCCGCAACCTTGGCCACCGCTTTTGCCGCATCCTGATTGTCCAGCTTTGTTTTTGTCTGCCCCTCGAACCTGGGATCAGGATGTTTGATAGAGACGACTGCGGTCATACCGCCCCGCACATCGGTTCCGGTAAAGTTCACATCCTTTTCCTTCAATATGTTCAGTTCCCTGGCATAATTGTTAATCACTGTGGTAAATACGGTTTTAAAGCCGGTAAGGTGTGTGCCTCCCTCTGCATTGTAAATATTGTTACAGAATCCCAGAATATTTTCATGGAATTCATTTACATACTGAAAGGCTATTTCCACGGAAATGCCCTCGCTCTCACCACAACAGTATATGACTTCATGCACCACATCCTTGGCCCGGTTCATATCCTTGATAAAACCGGTAATACCGTCCGGCTCATGGTATTCCAGAACTTCCGGCGCTTCCCCCCGTCTGTCCTCAAACGCGATGGTCAGTTCCGGGTTGAGATATGCAGTCTCATGGAGACGGCTCTTGATTTCGTCTTCTTTAAAACGGGTCCTGTCAAAAATGGTATCATCCGGCAGGAATGTAATGCTGGTCCCCGTCTCCTTCGTCTTGCCCACAATCGGCAGAAGGCCGTCTAAAAGCTCCACCACCGGGTTGCCCCGCTCATATTTATCTTCATAAATGCGCCCGTCCCTCTTGACCCGCACGGTCAACCACGTGGAAAGGGCGTTGACAACGGAAGAACCCACTCCATGGAGTCCGCCGCTGGTTTTATAGGCGTTATCGTCAAATTTCCCGCCTGCATGCAGCGTAGTAAATACCAGTCTCTCCGCGCTGATCCCCTTTTCATGCATTCCCACCGGAATCCCCCGGCCATCGTCGGATACCGTAGCGGAACCGTCGGCGTTCAGGATTATGGTAATCCGGCTGCAATACCCTGCCAGATGTTCGTCTACCGCGTTATCTACAATTTCATAAATCAGATGGTTCAGACCCTTTGTGGATACACTGCCGATATACATTCCGGGCCGCATCCGCACTGCTTCCAGCCCTTCCAGTACGGTAATGCTGGAGGCATCATAGGTTTCATTCTTTGCCATGCCACAACCTCTTTTTTCCAAATTTATCTCTTACAATATATACCAAATGCCAAAGTTTCGTCAAATCCTGCCTTCAGGACATGCCGATCATATGATAAATGGCTTTTATATCTGTATGTTCCCTGACAATATCTGCCAGCAGGTCGTACTGGCTGTTTTTATAAGTCAGATAGTCCACTTCCTTCCGGCCCTTCCACACCAGCCCTTTTCTGTCAAACAAAAGCTGGATCAGATTGTTGCGGAATGTACCGGATTCAAAAATCCCATGCACATATGTCCCCATACAGTTTCCTGACACATAGCCGTCCAACTGTCTTGTACCGTCGTCCTGATGGACAATGGAAGCGAGCCGCCCCACCCCTGCCAGGCTGTCCGTCCGGCCCATATGAATTTCATATCCCGAAAAGGTACTGCCGGACAGAGCCTGATAAATCTGATTGCCGCTGCTTCTTACCGGCAGGATTTCACCGGTAATCCGGCTGCGCACTTTCATCTCTTTAAATATGGTCTGCAAAGGCAGCAGTCCCATGCCCTGCATATGGCCTTCCCATTCCAGACAGTGGGGATCCATAAGTTCCTCGCCCATCATCTGAAATCCGCCGCAGATACCCATCAGCAGGCTGGAGCTTTCATGGACAAGCTGCTTGATCTTCTTCTCCATTCCATTTTCCCGCATCCAGAACAAATCATGCATTGTATTTTTCGTACCGGGCAGCAGGATCAGGTCCGGCACGCCCAGTTCCCGCAATGTGGAGACATAGCGCAGTGAGACATGTTCTATAGTTTCCAGGGGATTAAAATCCGTAAAATTGGAAATATGAGGCAGACGGATCACTGCAATATCAATCAGTTCGGGACGCCGGCCCGAAAGAAGGCGTTCCGCCATGGAATCCTCATCATCAATATCCAGTTCCGTATAGGGGATCACGCCCGCCACCGGAATGCGGCATTTGTCATACAGCATCCGGATACCCGGTTTCAGAAGCTGCTCGTCTCCCCGGAACTTATTCATAATAAACCCTTTTACCCGCTTCCTTTCCTGTTCCTCCAGCAGTGCCACGGTCCCGTACAACTGGGCAAACACACCGCCCCGGTCGATATCCCCAATGAGCAGTACGGGCGCATCCAACAACTCTGCCAGCCCCATATTGACAATATCGTATTCCCGCAAATTGATTTCGGCGGGACTGCCGGCTCCCTCTATGACAATCACACTGTATTTTTGTTTCAGTTTTTCGTAGGCGGCAAGAATATGGGGAATATATTCCTTTTTCCTGTGCATATATTCCACTGCCTTCATATTGCCCACCACTTCTCCGTTTACGATTACCTGAGAACCCATTTCGGAGTTGGGTTTGAGCAGTATGGGATTCATGGCAGCCTCCGGCAGAATGCCGGCCGCTTCCGCCTGCATCACCTGTGCCCGTCCCATTTCCAGCCCTTCCGCAGTAATATAGGAATTCAATGCCATATTCTGTGACTTGAAGGGAGCTGCCGAGAAGCCATCCTGCACAAGTACCCGCAGAAGCCCAGCGGTAAACAGACTCTTGCCCACATTGGACATGGTTCCCTGAATCATAATATTTCCCTTCATATGTATCATCCCCTTATCCTTTTTTTCAGTTCGTCCAGCAATCGCCGGTTTTCCTGCCGGGTCTTAACGGCAATGCGGTACCAGCCCGGCCCCAGACCTTCAAACCCCGCACAGTCCCGGATTAAAATCCCCTGGGCCAGCAATATTTCATAAAGAGGCTGTACCCCGGGGCTGAACGTCCCTGTCTCCACCCTGCCATCCTCACAATAGAAGCAGAGGAAGTTGGCATGGCCGGGAAGTACCCGCAGGCCCAGATGCCTGAGCCCTTCTGTCAGAAACCGGCGCTCCGCCCCTATCAGTTTCCTTGATTGACTTATGTAGTCAAGACTTTTTTGAGGGTCCAATGCGATCAATCCGGCAAGCTGTGCCATGTTGGAGACATTCCAGCAGGGAAGCTGCGCCTGCAGCCTCCGGGCTGTTTCCCTGTTCCCACAGATACAATAGCCCAGACGCAAACCGGGCATTGCATAGAGTTTGGTAAACGCTTTGAGTAAAATCAGATGGGGATATGCATCTGCCCCCAGGCCGCCATAATCTCCCGATGCCACTCCCCCGGCAAATCCCCGGGCAGCACTCTCCTCGTTTGACAGACAGTCTCTCTCTGCAAGTTCGCGGAAGCATTCGTCCAGCACAACGGCAATCCCTTTCTGCGCACACACTGCAAGAATCTTCTCCAGCAGCCCCGGTTCAATCAGGCTGCCTGTAGGATTATTGGGATTGCACAGAAAAAGCAAATCCACATCCGCCTTTAGCTGCTCCAGAATCCGGTCCGTCAAAAGAAAGTCTTCCGCATCCCTGAGCCTATCATACCGTATCTTTGCTCCGATTGCAAAGAGTGCCCGCTCATATTCCGAAAAAGAAGGGCCTGGCAAAACTGCTGTTACCGGCCCGTCTGTGGCAAACATACGGGCAACGGCAAAGATCAGTTCTGACGCCCCGTTGCCACAGACAATCTGTTCCGTGGGCACCTGATGATATGCCCCCAGGGCTTTTCGCAACTGCACACAGGCAGGATCCGGATACCACTCCCACAGTCCCCGGTCTCCCCGGACAGCTTGCTCCAATGTCCGCCCAATATAATCCGGCAGCCCCAACGGATTGGTATTGACAGAAAAATCCAGTATAACCTTCTGCCCATACCGATTGCCTCCGTGTAATTGTCCTGCCATGGATCCCCCACCTCTTTCTTTGCCTTCGCTGCTTATCCTTTTTTGCCGGTCTTATTGCCGGCCTGCTTATCCTCTATCAACAGTCTTGTTACCGGCCTGCCTTTTCGTACAACAACGCATTCATAATTGCCGCTGCCACATTGCTGCCGCCCTTTCTGCCTCTGGGAACAATGCAGGGAATACCCGACGCAATCAACCGTTCTTTTGCCTCTGTCACATTGACAAACCCCACCGGGGCGCCAATGACAAACCAGGGACGGATCCGGCCCTCTTCGGCCAGTTCCACCACCCGCAGGAGGGCCGTGGGTGCGTTGCCGATCACATAGATATAGGGCTGCGCCGCTTCCGCCGATTTTTCCATACTTATGCACGCCCTTGTGACCTGCCGCTGTCTGGCAAGCCGCGCCACGTCCGCATCTCCCATATAACACAGCACCTCTCCGCCCAGCCTGCCCAAAGTCCCCGCATGGATCCCTGCCCTGGCCATATTGGTATCAGTGACAACACTGCTGCCCTGATCCAGGGCCTCCCATACCGTTTCCATAATATGATCCGAAAAATACAGACTGTCCAGATAGGAAAAGTCCGCCGTCGTATGGATGACCCGCCTGATAACAGGCGCATACATTTCAGGAAGTTTCCTGCCCGTCTGTCTGAGTTCTTCATCTATGATGCGGAAGCTTTCCTGTTCAATCTCTTCCGGTTTATAAATCCTGATCATAAGTTCTCCTTAAACATACATGGTATATCTGCCAACACCCGGCAGCCGCATACTCTGCCCCCATTGGAGACCATAAGCGTTATGCCTTCCATATCATTATAATGATTGGATTGTATACTGCAAGTCCTGTACATAAAAAAATCACCGATGCATATACTTTCAATATATCTGCCGGATTGGGCCTGCTACAGATATACCGCCATCCTACCCGCCATCAGAAGCGCAAGGCTGAGAACAGCCGTGCCATACATCAAAACATTGGCCCGTTTGATATCTTCCCGCAGAGGCGGACGCAGATCATCCCCGATACAGGGCTTGTGCACCACTTTCCCAAAATAACTGGCATCTCCCGCCAGCCGTATACCCAGCATACCGGCACAGACACTTTCGGTCTGTGCGGAATTTGGACTCTTATGTTTCCTTCTGTCCCTCCTATAAACAAATAACACCCGTTTTATATCCGTATAAGGATAAAATATGGCATTTTTGAAAGAAATATTTTCTGAATTGTTCGAAAAATTCACACAATTAAAATCTCTGGAATCGTCTGAATATTCTGTCTTTTTATTTTTGGGTATAAAAAAAAACGGATGTAATTTGCAGGACAATCTTCCAAACATCCCTTTTCCCTTCATCAGAACTGCCGCCACCGGCAACATGACATAAGCAGTCATCCTGGACGGAACATAATTCCACACATCGTCCGTTATGGCTGCTGCCTTTCCGAAATATTCATAGGTATCATTGTGGTATCCCACCATGGAATCCATGGTATTGACAGCTTTGTACAGATAACAGAGCACCGGTCCCCCCAGTGCCATATAAAACAAAGGGGCGGTTACACCGTCAGACGTATTTTCCGCCACCGTTTCCACAGCGGCCCGGATAACGCCCTCTTCCCCCAGACAGTCCGTATCCCGTCCCACAATCATGGACAATGCCCTGCGGGCTTTTTGCAGAGAGCCCTGGGACAACGCCGCATAGACCGCCATGCTCTCACGATACAGACTGCGGGGAGCCACGCTGTAATAAAAGAGGACGCCGTCCGTCAAAATCCCGCCCACAACGGACAGGCTATATGCCAGACGACGGAGTGTCCATACACATATGCCGGTTACTGTCAGAACTGCCAGCACCAAAACCATCCCGCACAAAATCTCCCGCCGCTTCTGTCCTGCCGTTTTCTCTTCGCTTTCCATCGCACATGTACGCTCCTGTACATAACGTCCCTGCTCTGCGTCGCTTTCCGGCCTGGTCCGTTTTCCATGCAGCCTGTTCTCCAGAAACGAGATCAGCCTCCCCATCCACCGGACGGGATGGGGCAGAACATGCGGATCGCCCAATACACAGTCCAGTAAAAACCCAATCCCCATGGCATATACCAGATTCATACGTTTCTCCTTTCACGGGTGTGAATTTAAAATGTTCCCGGTCTATGATTTTGTATCTTTTTCTCAACCGCTTCGTAACCTTTCAGAGTTTCCCCGGTATCTGATTTGATTCCGTTTCAAACAGTTTCCGGCAATGGCGCAGCACCAATCCCCCTGTGGTCATATCCACCGTGCAGGTATAGCCGCCCCCATTGTCCGTATAATATGCATAAAAGTCTTTGCGTTCTTCGCACAGTCCGGAAAGCACGGCCATAATCACACCGCCATGCACAACAAATGCTGTTTTTCCAGGCATCTCTTCCCTGGCCATCAGATGAATCAGCGTCTGCCAGCACCGCCGTTTAAACGCCTTTGGATCTTCCCCCTCCGGAAAAGGCGCCTTTCCGTTTCCGTTCACCCAGTCCCGGTAAAAGGGCAGAGGTGAAAGTTCCTCATCGTTTTTATTTTCAAACAATCCAAAATCACATTCACGGAATCCTTCCACAATCCGTCCTTCTCTGTCCGGATACAAAATAGCGGCCGTTTCCAGGCAGCGTTTCATCGGACTGATATAGACCCGGTCTGCTTCCGGATACAAATTGCGGCCCCGCATCTCTTCCAGGGCCTGCCGCCCCTGTGCGCACAACCCTTCGTCCGTCCTGCCGCCCACATACCGTTTTTCACGGTTGCCTTTCGTCATCCCATGCCTGATCCAGATAAATTCCATTTGCATATCCTGCCTTTCTTTTCTGTATAGTCCTTATGTCCCCGCTTCTGTCATTATCATTGAAATAAAACCGGAATTGTGCTATTTTAAAGAAGTAAAATAATGATATGAAGGGAGAGATTTTCACCAATGAGTACCTATTTTAAACACACCCGCACAGAAAGCGCAAAAGTTCCCTATTCGTTCCGCTGTGAACACTGTATGAAAGACAGCGGTCAGCAGATAGCGGACATTACCGGTCCGGAAGCCACACATAACAGCAATTTCAAAGTACTGACACTACAGGAAACAGAAAAGCTGGAAAAACAGGCCCATAAAAACCTTGTCCAGAAGATACATACCATCCACAGTGATGCAACCCAGAAACACATATTTTCCAAAGAATTTACAGATACCTGTCCCCACTGCCAGAAACCCCAGTCATGGGCCGTTTCCGGTATGCAGAAAAACATGTTTGAAACACCTGTTATTCTACTGATTGTCGGTGTCATCATCAGCGTAATTACATATATCTACACAGTGTATGAAGAAACCGGCTGGGGAATCATGCCCACATGCGCGGTGATGGGCGTGGCCGCTGTGGCTGCCTTACTGTCACTGCTTTTCAATATGGCAAAAATCAGTGCCAAAAAGAAAGCGACTTCTTCTGTCACCCAAAAGAATCTGCCTGACATTGAATGGAGCCCTGTTCAGCAACTGTTAAATGAGCGTTAACACGGTAACACATAAAGCGGGGGCTGCGGCCATCACTTGATTTTGACAGGCAGCCCCCCTGTAATACGTTCCATTCCTTTGGCACGCTCTGCCAGCCCGCAAAGCGTCCGTCCCACAATCTCCCGGTAAGTCCGTTCCCTCTCGTCTATGGGCACAATCCCGCATCCCACCTCATCACAGATTACAATCAGATCCGGATGTTCTGCCAACAGTCCTTCCAACAGCGGACTGATTTCCTCCGGTGTGCCGTCCATCACATACTTTCGTATCAGCAGATGCAGGGCGTTCAGAACTCTGGGCGGAGTTTCTCTGTTCCAGGCTCCCATCTCCCCGCCTTCCAGTATTTCTGCCTCCTGCAATATATGTCCCTGTTCTGCCAGTTTCTCTTTTACATAAGCCAGTTTTCCCTGAAAACAGCCTCCGATTACAAGTTCCATAGATACCCCATTATACCTGTCAGCCATACAAACACCAGTTCGTATACCACAACAAACCATCCTGCCAGATCTCCGGTGAGACCTCCAAATTTCCTGTATGCAAGTATTTCATAATAAAAGAATACCAGGAAACTGGCCGCCACACAGAAAAGGCCATACCGCCCATACAGGTAAAATGCCGTTTCCACCCCCAGAAACAGCCAAACGGATAAAACAGCCAGTACAATCCGCCGGCTGGATCCGGATACAAAAGTATAAGCCAATCCCTCTCCCCGCGCATTTTTCATGGTAAGCAATGCAAAAGCGCTCAATGTCCGGGACAGAAAGAAGCCGATTCCCAGAAACAGGATCTGGCGCTCTTCCAGAAGAAAGTACAGCGCAGCCCCATAGAGCGTCATTTCACATGCCAGACTGATACAGGCAGACGCACCTGTGTGGGGATCTTGCATAATCTCCAGCTTTCTCTCCCTGCTCTGATAAGAATGGAGCGCATCCGCAGTATCCATAAATCCGTCCATATGGATTCCGCCGGAAATCCATATGGGCAGCACTGTCCCGGTCAGCACAAACACAGGCATGGGAATATGGACCCCCAGCAGGGACCGAAGCCGCCAAAGCCCATACATGCCTGCGCCGATGACAATACCGATCCAGGGAAAAAAGCAGAGCACATATTTCATGTTTTTTTCTTCCCATGCCACTTTGGGCACCGGGATTCTGGAATACATGGAGCACGCCAGACACAGGCTTTTCAAAACCGACATACCGCTTCTCCTTTCAGATACAGGGGAATGGAATAGACCACTTCACAAAACACATCCGCCGCTTTGGCCAACGCCCGGTTTGCCAGGCCAAGCCCCTGGCAATATGCCCGCACGTCCTCCCCATATTCGATTCCGTCAGAAAAAATTTCATCCGTAACAATGACTGTGTGGCAGTACAGCTTTTCCGCCATTTTTGCCTGAAACAGAATTTCCTCCACGGCCGCCTTCCTGTCCATTCCCTCCGAAAACATCAGATTGGCCAGCAAACTGGACAGACATTCCAGCAAAAGAACGGCCGGCTCTGTTCTGTGGGCTGCAGGCCGTATTTCCCGGCTTCTCAGCCCAAGCAGAGATTCCACCGTCACAAATCCCTTGCCGGCCCGCTGTTTTCGATGCCGCGCAATCCGTTCCCTGGCCGCGCCGCTTTCCCATTCCATGGTCGCCATATATACCTTCTGATGAATCCCCTCTCTTTGAGCAAGGCGGCATACAAGATTTTCCGCATATTCCGATTTCCCGCTTCCGGAAGCTCCGGTAATCAGACACAACATTCAGCTTTCCTCATATCTCTGATAACGTTCCAGATGGATATTTTCAAATGTCTCATTGCTGCGATAAACGCTTTCCGCCATATCCAGCATAGGGAATAAAAGCGCTGCGCCGGTTCCTTCTCCCAGCGCCAGCCGTCCGTCAATCACCGGGAAAAGTCCCAGATGTTCCATCACCGCTGTCATGCAGGGTTCTCTGCTCATATGGGAAGCCAGCATACAGCCGACGGACTGTCTGCAGAGCATGGAGGCTGCCAGCGCCGCCACGGCCGATATCATTCCGTCGATGACAATGGGAACACCATATATGCAGCCTCCTATAAAGGCCCCCGCCATACCGGCTATATCAAAACCGCCCACACAGGACAGCACATCCAGCACCGGCTTTTCCCACAGATGATAGCGCTGCAGGGCCTCTTCGATGACCTGTCGTTTTCGTTGCAGACCCACATCGGACAGTCCGGCGCCGCGGCCCGTGGTCTGTTCCGCCGGCAGATGCAAAAGCGCCGCCGCCACAGCCCCTGCCGTGGTGGTATTGCCAATTCCCATTTCTCCTGTCCCCAGCAGCGTGTACCCCTGCTCTTTCAATGTGCCCACCAGACGGATACCGGTGTCAATGGCCTGGATTACCTGCGCCCGGCTCATGGCGGGCTCCCTGGTAAAATCCTTTGTGCCATTCCCGATCCGGCAGGACAACATGGCCCGGGCATGTACTGCATCCCGGATGCCTATATCCACGGCATACACATCTGTGCCGCTCTCTGCGCACATTCGATTGACACTGGCTTTTCCCGACGCAATATTGTCCGCCACCAGAGCGGTTACATGGCTGCCCGTCTGTGTTACGCCCTGGGCGGTAACTCCGTTGTCTGCACAGAACACCAGTATGGCCCGTCTGCGGATTGCAATATCCGCAGTCCCCTGGATCCCTGCAATCCTGACCAGCATATCCTCCAGCCTGCCCAGACCGTGCAAAGGCTTGGCCACGCTGTCCCACTGTGCCAGAGCCTGCGCCACAGCCCGCTCGTCTGCAGGTCTGCCATACAACTCATACGGATAGTAAGACTCCATCAAAAACCCCTTCCTTTCCCGGCTTCCATCTGCTTTTTGTACCTGCCGGCCTGTGCCAGAAACCCTTCCGCAAACGCTTCGTTCCCCCGAAAATAAATATGGGGAAACCCTGCATACAGTCTGTCCGCTGCCACCCCCGTCTGCCAGCTGCCCGCCCCGGAGGCTTTCTTTGCCAGGAAATCACTGCCCGGCTCACTACAGTCGCAATAATGAAATTCATGAGCGTGTACAGACAGCTTTTCCAGTCCGAAAAGCCGTCCCTTCTCCAGAGTCAGCTCAATATATCCAAACCGTTTCAGCCCCCGCGCCAGACATCCCCGGCCTGGCAGCACACCTGCCATTTCATAAACTGCGCCTGTATGATCCGTCAGGCTTGTCTGCAGATACAGAAAACCGCCGCATTCCGCAATACAGGGCATGCCGCCGGCAACCGCCTCCCGGACAGATGATCGCATCTCTGTATTTTCAGATAATGAGCCGGCATACAATTCCGGATAGCCGCCGCACAGAATCAGACCGTCCAATCCCGCCGGCAGCCCTTTGTCCCTGAGGGGGCTGAAAAACACCGGTTCACATCCCCGCCTTTCCAGATACCGGAGATTCTCTTCGTAGAGAAAGCAAAACGCCTCGTCACGGGCAATGCCAATCCGTAGTTTTACCGCCTTTTTCTCGTCTCTGTCCCCAGACAACAGATTGCAGGCTTCATCCGCAAACCGATTGTCACGAATCAAAACCGGCGGTGCCTCTGCCGCCAGGCCCAGCAACAGCTCCCAGTGGATGGTATGCCGGATCCGGTTATAAAACCGTTCCAGTTTTGGAAGAAATCCCTCTATTTCATCCGCCGTCACCAGCCCCAGATGGCGGCTTTCCAGAACCAGATCCGTCTGCACCGGGATATAGCCCAAAACGCTGACTCCCAGCTTCTCCACAAAGGGTTTTAAGGTTTCATAACGGGTCCGGGATACCCTGTTGAGCAGGATCCCTCTGATGGCACTTGGCTGCCTGTACCGCAAAAACCCCTGTATCATGGCACATACGGACAGGCCCATCCCGGCGGGATCCACCACCAGCACCACCGGCAGCCCCGCCGCCTGCGCCAGCGCATGGCAGCCGGCCGCTTCTGTCATGCCGATACCGTCATAATATCCCATGGCACCTTCCACGATGGCAATATCCCTCTGCCCCATCCCTTCTGCCAGCAGACAGCGCACACCGTCCTCTCCGGAAAAAAACAGATCCAGATTGCCGCCTTCCGTTCCCAGCACCTTTTTATGGAACATGGGATCAATATAATCCGGCCCGCTCTTAAAAGCCTGCACCGACAGCCCCAGCTTTTTCAGCCCGTATAAAATGCCGCAGACTGCGGTGGTTTTTCCGCAGCCGCTGCCCACGCCCGCAATCATCAGCCGCTTTCCGCTCAACGTACCCATTTTAAAACCCGCTTCCGTCCATGGATACGATAAACACGGGGTTCTGCCCGTCCATCAGATGCTGTCCCGCAATTTCCCGGCCCCGCACTGCCGTAATCTGCGTAATTTCCATATTTTCCAGATGATATTTTTTAACCAGTTCCAGCACTTCACCGAGAGATTCCAGGGAGATCAGGTTCATCACGATATGTACCCTGGCATTTTTTGACAACACCCCTTTCAGAATGCCTTCCTTTTCCCGTCTGCTTCCGCCGATAAACACCGTGTCAGGCGCAGGAAGAGGCAGCAGGGCATCCGGCGCATTGCCTTCCACAATCTCCAGATTATCCGCCATGAATTTCTCACGGTTCGCCCGCAGCAGCTCCAGTGCCCGTGAACTGCTCTCGATGGCATATACGCTGCCCCGCCATGCCTGCGCCGCCATCTCAATGGACACGGAACCCGTACCGGCCCCAATGTCGTAGGCAATGGCATTTTCTTTCAGGTGCAGTCTGCTCATGGTCACTGCGCGCACCTCACTCTTTGTCATGGGCGCCTGTCCCCGGATAAATTCTTCATCCGAAATGCCAAAAGAAGCCGTTTTGCAGGCCGCCTGCTCGTTCATAATGAACAGCACGCTCAGGGCATGATCCAGCTCATCCAGACGTTCTTCCTTTTCCATCAGTTCACTGGCCATGGCCGTAACAATTTTTTCATCCGGATAGGACAGTCGGATACCGATGGTCAGCATACACTCTTCCAGATGGGCAAGACACAGTTTTTCCACAATGGTACGCAGGCTGCCGCCCATCACAAGGAAGGTCTTTTCATGGGTCTTCACCGCCTGTATCCAGTTTTCCTTCCTTCCATGCAGACTGACAATGCAGGCATCCTGCCAGGAAATACCGCTTTTGGCGGACAGATAGGAAATACTGGAAATACCTGCCATAATCTGAACCTCATATTTCTTTTCCAGCATGGACAGTATCCCTTTTGTACCACTGAAAAAACCGCTGTCACCTGACATGCAGATTGCAATATGATCTCCCTCAGCCTGCTCGATCATCGTCAGAATTTCTTTCCCGTCACTGGTTTCCAGATACTGGCCCTTACAGTTTTTCGGAAGTGTGCCCCGCATCCGTTTGGCTCCGATAATCAGTTCCGCTTCCAGCAGAGCACATCTTGCTTCCTTCGTCAAAAGATTGGGATTTCCCATGCCGATTCCCACAATACTGATATGTTTGCTCATTTTAACTCCTCCAATATATCCAATGCTTCCTGCAGGCTGATGCCTGTTTCTTTCTGATTCCGGATGATCAGAAGCGCCGCGCCGGCTCGTTTTGCCGCATTCCGTTTTTCGGGAAAACCGCCCACCGCGCCGGATTGCTTTGTCACCATCCATCTGATCCCAAATTCTTTCAAAAAACCATAGTTCATTTCTTCGGAAAAGGGCCCCTGCATGGCTGACAGATGCCTGCCGCCGATACCCATGGCAAGACAGTCTGAAATCGTGGCCGCATCCGGCAGAATTCGCACATACAGCCGTTCCCGGTATCCGTCCAGACGTCTGTATACATCCAGATCCCTGCTTCCCGTTGTCACCAGTACATTGCCGTCCTTCCCTTCCAGGAAGGAAACAACCTCTTCTATGCTGTCAAAATACATGCCTTCCGGCACATCTTCCTCCTCTGGCGCCGTCCTGCATACCCGTCTGTATGGTATGTCCAGTTGCGCACAGGCGGCCCGGATATGCTCTGTTACCTTTCGGGCAAAGGGATGGGTGGCATCCAGAACCAGCCGTGCCTGCTCCTGTTCAATGGCCCGCACCATTTCTTCCGGCTCCAGCCGGCCGCAGTGAATCGCTCCCTGCATTCCGTCCCCGCCGGATTCCAGGCCCGGCGCCCGGCCGTCCGTCTCCAATATGCGGCCGCCGTATTTTGTTGCCACGTAGACGGAAACTTCCACGCCCTGTTTCCGGCAGCCTTCATACAACAGCCGCCCCTCTGTTGTACCCCCGAATATGACAACCCTTCCTGCTTTTGTGGTGGAAAGGGCCTGATGCCCTGTACCGCCAGGATCCATCCCCTTTTCTTGACCGACCCGGTCAGGCCGGATTGTCCGGTACCCTCTCGGCGTAATCATCCTGCCCCCGGTTTCCATGGTCGTAGAGTTGCCAATAAATACCGTGGTAAACATATCCGCACGCATTTCCCTCAGTTTCCCCAGGGAAAGAACCCCCATTTCCTCTCCTTCCCGGCCGATATTTCTCACATAGCCACAGACCGTATCCGGGCTGCGGTATGCCAGCACAATATCACAGGCTTTCTTCAGATAATCCGCACGTTTTCTGCTGGCGGGATTGTACAGGCAGATGACCATATCGCTGATGGCAGCACAGCGCAGCCTGTTGCGGATCACCTCGGGGGCTGTCAGCAGATCGCTGAGACTGATGACCGCAAAATCATGGCCCAGGGGAGCGCCCAGCAGCGCCGCGCCGCTGCTGGCTGCCGTGACACCGGGAATCACCCGGATAGACGGCGGATTCTCCATCCCTGCCGAGAGTTGGAAAACCAGCCCCGCCATCCCGTATATCCCTGCATCCCCGCTGCATACCAGGGCGATTCTGCGCCCCAGGGCCGCCTGGGAAAGCGCCCACCGGCACCGCTCTGTTTCCTGCCGCATGGGTGTGGCATAATATTCTTTTTCCGGAAACCGTTCTTTTAGCAGCGCCGTATACACCGTATAGCCGGCGATTACTTCACATTCTTCCAGTACGGCCTGCGCCTCTTTTGTCATGCCTTCCGGTTTTCCCGGTCCGATTCCCACGATCAATAAACACATAGATATTCCTCTCCCAGTGTGCGTTAAAATGACAGCCGGATCTTGCGCCGGTATATGGCAAGGGTCATCCCATGATACGCCTGCTTCTCCACCAGCTTCTCTCCGCCTGCGCTTCCCAGGGCGGCGCTCCGCTCACAGACATTGTCCACACCCATCTGCCCCCGGACAAAATCAGAAGCGGCAAAGGTTCCCTCTGCCTGTAAAAGCTGCGCTCCGCTCCAGGTGCGAAAAGGGACATGGAGAGACTTTGCCAGCCTTACAAGGCCTTCCTCCCCGGCCTTTTCCCGAATCGAACAGAGCATTCCCACCCGCTCCCATGTCAGTCCGTTCTCCTGTAATGTTCTGTACAGAAATGCCTGCAGATCGTCAAAGGATTTTCCTTTTCTGCACCCCATGCCCACCACCAGATCTGCGGGCAGCAGGTGGCAGCAGACAGGAAACCGCCCCCCGTCATCCAACGGCCCGGGAGACACTACAATCCCCGCCCGGAGACAGTCGGCAGACGCTGTTGCTGTCATTTTGTTTTCTCCCGGCTCTGTCCACACAAGACCTGCCGGAAGTTCTCCCGATACGGGCAATGTGGAAAAAAATCCCACCTGTTCACCAGCCAAAAGGCGGGCCGAAATTTCCTTTACCGTCTCAGGCGCCATCATCCGCAGACAGTGACGGGCCGCCCATTCGTCTGCGGCAAACAGGCCGGACCGGTCCGTGGCTGTGGTAATCACAGGTGCCGCGCCCACGATCCGGGCAGCCAGACGGGCGAAGGCATTGGCCCCGCCCACATGGCCGGATAGCAGGGAGATTGCAAATGTACCACATTCATCAATGACCACCACACCCGGATCTTCCAGCTTGCTTTTTATGTAAGGCGCCACCGCCCGTACCGCAATCCCACAGGCGCCCATAAATACAAGCATATCCACCCGGCCAAACAGTTGTCCCGTCAGATCCCGCAGACTGCCAAAGGGCTTCATCCCCGCCCTGGCATATCCTGCCGGAAGATAGCCCTCTGTCTCCCAGCCCAGTTCCCGGCAGCCTGCCATCAGCTTCTCTGCCAGTTTTCCGCCCCGCTTTGAAAATGCGATCACACCCAGACGTCCCATACCGCCCTGCCTTTCCATTCGATTATTCAGGAGGCTTTGTTCCCTGTCTGAAAGCCGTGGAAAAATCAGGCGCATACAGACGGGACAGTTCATATCCGCCTTCCAGAAATTCTCCCACGACAATCAGCGCCGTTTTCTCAATCCCGTTTTCCCGTGCCATTTCCGGCAGCCGGTGCAAAGGCCCCCGGACAATGATCTCATCTTCCCAGGTCGCCTTATATACAATGGCACAGGGCGTATCCTCCGTATAGGCGCCCTGCAGCAGACTGTCCCGCACCTGCGGCAACAGTCCGGCGCTTAAAAAAAGGACCATGGACGCACCGTGAGACGCCAGGGCTGACAATGCTTCCTGCCGGGGCACATCTGTGTTTCCCGGCGCCCTTGTAATAATGACTGACTGAGTCAGTCCAGGCAGCGTATACTCCGCTTTCAGAGAAGCGGCAGCACCGCAAAAGCTGCTGACACCGGGACAGACCTCATAAGGCAGGCCGCGGGCGTCCAGGCCGTCCATCTGTTCCCGGATGGCGCCATACAGGCAGGGATCACCCGTGTGCAGCCGGACAATCTCCTTCCCCGTTTCTGCACCCCGCTCCATCACTTCCAATACCTGGGAAAGTGTCATAAACGCACTGTTATGTACTTCACAATCCTCTCTCACAGATTCCAGTAGAGCAGGATTTACAAGAGAACCGGTATAAATCACAATTTCCGCACATTCCAGAAGCCGCTGGCCCCGCACCGTAATCAGGTCGCTGGCGCCTGGGCCCGCACCTACAAAATAGATCATGTCATTCCTTTCAGCCCGTTTCGAATTCTCTCCCAGGCATTTTCATTTCTTCTCTGACCCATGCAAGAAGCCGGGGCACATCCTCTGTCTGTCCCAGCAATCCATGTACATTGGAAAAAACCAGCGCACCGATACAGATCCCCGGATACACCCGTCTTTTCAGATGGTACTCGATCTTTTTCATCAGAATCCCCAGGGCCGGCCTGTCCAGCCCCGCTTCCCGCAGCAGCGATACCGCCCCATCCGTGGTGACACATTCCAGAAGGGCTTTCAGCAGCTTTCGCTCCGCTCCGGCTTCCAGAGCGCAGGCGCAGAGCACTTCCATCCGCCCGTCCCCGTACCGGGAATGGGTATTCATGATACCTGCGCCCAGCTTCACCAGTTTCCCCAGGTGTCCCACTAAAAGCAGTCCCTTCATGCCGTAAGCCGGTGCCATATCAATGGTATCTCCGATAAAATTGCTGCATTTCACCGCCAGTCCCGGGTCCAGTTGCAGTACGCCGCTCAGAAACTGCATCCCGTAATTGCCCGGTGTCATCATACAGCAGCTTCTTCCCGCGGCCGCCTGCATACTCAGTTCCAGGGCAATGGTATCCACCAGCGCCTGTTCACTCATGGGTTCCACAATCCCGCTGGTGCCAAGGATGGAAATACCGCCTTCTATTCCAAGGTGCGGATTAAAGGTTCTGGCCGCCAGCGCCTCTCCCTCCGGTGCGGAAATGGTTACCAGAAGGCCGCCTTCATATCCATGGATTTCCATCACCTCTTCCACAGCTTCCCGGATCATGTGGCGCGGCACCCTGTTAATGGCGTAACTGCCAGGTTCCTGTTCCAGCCCTTTTGCCGTGACTTTTCCGATGCCCCGGCCTCCCGTAATGGAAACCCCGGCCTCTTCTTTTCTTTTTACCTCGGCAAAAATTAAAATCCCGTCCGTTACATCCGCATCATCCCCGCCATCCTTCCGGATTCCGCAGCTGACACGGTCTTTTTCCAAAACCACCTCTTCCGGGATCAGTGCCAGTGGTATCCCCGCAGGAGTTGTAATGTGTACCTGCTCCACTGCCTGGCCGGACAGAAGCATCCATGCCGCCGCACGGGCAGCCGCCGCGCTGCATGTCCCTGTGGTATATCCCCGGCGCAGCTTCTTTTGATCCTTATACACATACCGGCGCTCCACCGGCACCGAATCCCGTCTCTCTGCCACCGGGCGGTTCTCTTTATGGAACATGTTTCTGCGCACAGGCCAGTGCCAGCGCCCCCGGCCCTAAGTGACAACCGATGCTCAGCGACAGACTCCGCAGTACGATCTCACAGCCGGGAAATTCCGTTTTCACTTCTTCCCGAAAGGCCTCTGCCCCTGCACTGTCATGGCTGTGGGCGATAAACAGCCGCACATCCTTCACACTGCCGCCAAAACGGTGGGCAATATCATTTTTGATGGCATTGACCATGGTGGTTTTCCCCTGTGCTTTTGTCCGGGCTTTGGCGAAGGCATCCAGTTTCTCTCCCTGAATCTGCAGCACCGGCTTCAGACGCAGAATATTGCCAAGGGCTGCCGCCGCAGGGGTAATCCTGCCGCCCCGTTTCAGATAGGTCAGTGTATCCAGCATAATATAAATGCTGGAATTCCCTCCGTCCTGTTCCAGAAAATCCCGAATCTGCCCGGCGCTCATATCCCCTTTCTGCGCCAGGTGCAGGGCATCCTCCACACTCCTCTGCTGTGTCACAGAAATCCTCCGGTTATCTGCCACAAAGACCCGGTCTCCATAATCCTGCGCCAGAAGCTGTGCCGTCTGACAGGATCCGGACAACCCGCTGGACATAGGAATATAGACCAGAGATTCATGGGCAGCAAGCACCCGGTTCCAGAGCCCTGTCACTTCCTCCGGTGTGGGCTGGGATGTGCTGATCTTTGCTCCTGCCGCCATTTTTTCATAGAAGGCATCCTGGGTTAAATCCTTTTCCTCATAATAAATCTCATCTTCTATCATAAACGGCATGGGCAGTACATAAATCCCCAGCTCCTTTGCTTCTTTCTGTGTAATACCACTGTTGCTGTCTGTTACGATTGCAATCACGTCTTATTTCCTTTCCGCCTGTTTTACTGAACATAATTGTATCTATTTTACGGTCAGATGCTTCCAAAGTCAACCTGTGAAGAAAACACTGCCAGAGACGTCTCGCCCCGGCCCCCATGTTCCCGCAGAAATCCTTCCGCAGCCTCACTGGCTTCCTGGAGGATTTTCGCATCCTGGTAAATGTCTGCCAGCTTGAATTCCATACTGCCGCTTTGCCGGATGCCGAACAGATCCCCCGGTCCCCGCAGCCGTAAATCCTCCCCCGCAATATAAAAACCGTCATTGGAACGGTTCAGAATGGAAAGCCGTTCCATCGTCTGTTTTTTATCGGAAGCACTGACAAAAATACAATAAGACTGCTCTCTTCCCCGGCCCACCCGGCCTCTGAGCTGATGAAGCTGTGCCAGCCCGAACCGCTCTGCATTTTCCACCATCATCACCGTGGCATTGGGAACATTGATCCCCACTTCAATGACCGTGGTGGAGACGAGAATATCTGTCTCCCCGCGGCCAAAGGCTTCCATCACACGGTTCTTCTCCGCCGGCTTCATTTTTCCGTGGAGATGGGAAATCCGTACAGCGTCAGAAAACACGTCCCGCAGCTTTTCGGTGTAATCCATAACATTTTCCAGGCCTTCCAGTTCGCCCGCTTCCACCATGGGGCAGATGATATAAACCTGCCTGCCCTTTTGGATTTCCCCCCGGATAAACCGATATGCTTTTTCGCGGTAACCGGTATCCACCACACAGTTTTTAATAGGCAGCCGATCCGCCGGAAGCTCATCCACCACGGAAATATGCAGATCCCCATACAGAATCAGCGCCAATGTTCTGGGGATGGGTGTGGCGCTCATAACCAGCACATGGGTATCCATTCCCTTTCCTGCCAGCGCCTCTCTCTGCCGCACGCCAAAGCGATGCTGTTCGTCCGTCACCACCAGCGCCAGATTTTTATAAACAGCCTTCTCCTGAATGAGGGCATGGGTGCCGATGATCACGTTGGCTTCTCCCCCTTCAATCAGGCCATAGCATGTCCGTTTTTCCCTGGCTGTCATGGAACCGGTCAGCAACACCGGTGAAAAGGGCAGGCCGTAACGCTCTGTCAGCTCCTCAATCTGTTCAAAATGCTGTCTGGCCAGTACTTCGGTAGGCGCCATCAACGCCCCCTGGAACCCGTTGGCCGCCACCTCCAGCAGTGCCAGGATTGCCAGAATGGTCTTGCCGCTTCCCACATCCCCCTGCACCAGACGGTTCATCACCGTATTTTTCCGCAAATCCGTCCGGATTTCCTCCCAGACCCGCATCTGGGCGCTGGTCAGTGAATAGGGCAGATGCGCCAGCAGCCTTGCCGTATCCTCCACGTCCTCCACAGGCCACCGGTTTGCAACCTGCTGAATCTGCATCCTGCACTGTAACAGTTTCACCATAAACAGGAAAAATTCATCAAACACCAGACGTCGTCTGGCCTGTTGCAGCATATCCCGGTCCTCTGGAAAATGGATTCCCCAAAGCGCGTCCTTATAATCTATCAGCTTATAGTGTGCCCGGATTTCCGCCGGTAAATACTCACGAATTTCCGCTTCCAGAGACAAAGCCTGCCGCATGGCTTTTGTCACCGTATTATTGGTCAGACCGCTGGTCAGCGAATAACCGGGCTGCAGAGTACGTCTTCGTTCCTCATAGTCCTTTGGTGTATAAATACCGGGCTGCTCCATTTTCCAGCTTCCGGGCCTGCCCTGGACCACACCCCGGAACAGATACTCCATATCCGGTTGTATCATCCTGCTCAGATAGGGCATATGGAAAAAGATCAGGGATACCTCTCCTGTCCCATCGCTCACTTTGCAGACGGAAATGGAGCGGCCCCGCACATGCCGGGTGGATATGGCGCCTGCCAGCCTTCCCCGCACCACACAAAAAGCACCGGCCTTGATCTCCCGCATAGATACCTGTTCCTGCAAGGTATCATATCCCAGCGGGTAATGCCGCAGCAGATCCTCTACCGTAAAAATCCCCAACCTGGCAAAAAGCGCTGCCGTTTTGTCACCGATGCCTTTCAGGGTTTTCAGCTTTGCCTTTTCTTCCATATCCTCCCCTCCCTCAGTCAGTGTCCTGCTCTCTGGCCCATTGCTGATATGCATTCCATATATGATCCATATCTGCCTCCGCCCGCATTTTCATTTCCTCTATCCATACAGGGTCTTCCTGCAACTGTTCCATTTCCTGTGCATATGCAGCCCTCTCTCTGCTTTCATCCCATTTCCCCACCAGCCACTCACCGGTAATGGCCAGGACGCCGGCAATCAGAAACACGGCGCATCCCAGATTCATGCGCTGATCGGATTTCCGGGACCGGTACATCTCAGCCAGTTTTTCTTCATTTGCACAGGCAAAGGAAAAATAGACTCCCATATAATCTTCCATATCCGCCTTCCGGCCAAGGTCCAGAACGCGTCCCTGCCGGTCAAATACCGTCATAACCGCATTTTGGAACTTCTTTCCCTCTTTTCCTGTAAAACACTCCGCTCCAAAATGCACAGGCCAGCTACAGCGGCGTTTCAGTTTCCGGAAGCAGGCAAGTTCTGTTTCCGGTACACCGGCCGGCTGCTGATTTTCCGGCTCCCGATTCTGGTATGCCTGTAAATGCCGCTCAAACAAAAGGACTGTATCCCTTTTCAGTCCATACAGACCGCAGATTTTGTGGACAAACTCCAGCCTGAAAACGGGGTTGTGGAACAATTCCCCGAAAGAAGGATGCTGCAGAAATATCTCCCACGCAAGGAGATTGTTTATCAGGCAGGGATTGTATGCAATCAGGAAAAACAGTCTGAAAAACTGCTCCTGTTCCCCATAGGAATCTATCCCGCTGAAATCAAAGACAGTCTCCGGGGCTGTCTCTTCAAAATTATGCAATGGTTCCGGAATGTTCTCCGGGGCGGAAACCGTTTCCGGCCCATCTTCTTCCCTATGGATTTCTGTCGTCTGCGCCTTGTATTTTGCGTACCGCAATGCCGCCTTATATGCCTTCTGCAATTCCTTGAATTCCTCCGGATGCTCTTCCGGATGACAACTTTTTGCCATTTGAGCATAGGCAGACCGAATCTCGGACCGGTCTGTTGTAGGTCTGATTCCCAGGCATTCCCATATATTCATATTACCAATCCCTCTGTCTATGACAGATCCTTTTCCTCCATATCATCCTCAAAAAAAGAGTCGTCAAACGCTTCAAAATCAAACCCGCTCCGTTCCACGGCCTCCAGATACAGAGAAAACCGCACATAGGCTTCCCGGATTTCCCGGTCGCCTCCTGTCTCCAATATCCGGCGAAAAGCCATCAACTGGCTGGAAAGATACCCCCGCAGGGCAGGGCTGCATTCCCGATACAGGCGCTGTGCCTTTTCCATAAGATACAGATTCTTTTCATCTTCCATGGGGCTGAGTGTCATCTGCCTGAGTTCTTCCAGGCGCCTGTTTAATTCATCCTCGCTCAATCCCGCCCGCTTATTCATCATAACTCTGTGCACAGTCTGACTTCTGCTGGTAATTCGAATGTCCAGAATACCGTTAATATCATACAGAAATGTCACATTGGCCCACACTGCTCCTTTGGGCGCTTTGGGCAGATTCGTCACCTCCATTGTACCCAGAAGCAGATTTTCTCTGGCTATCAGATTGTCACCCTGATAGATGGGAAATTCCATAGTCGTCTGGTTGTCTTTGACCGTTACATAGGACTCGGTTTTGCTGCAGGGCAGGGTATCGTTTCTGTGGATAATGGGCGAAAAACTGCCGTCATACAACTCTGTTCCCAATGAAAAAGGGCAGATATCCGCCAGAATCATATCCTTTACATCCCCCGTGCGTTCTTTGATCGCCGCCGCAATCCCTGCGCCCAGGGCGATACTCTCATCAGGCTGCTCATCTGTCACCACCAAAATATCCACCAGACTGTCCAGATACCGGGACACGATGGGCATTCTGGAAGAACCGCCCACCAAAATCAGCCTGTCGATTTCCTCTGTTTCCAACCCGCTGTCATTGATTACCTGCCGGATAGGTTTGGACATTCGTTTGAACAGCTCCGCCCCGATATGAATCAGATGCTGATTGGTCATACACATAGTATACTCTCCACTGCTCAGACGGATTTTCCGCTCCGCCTGGTTCTGCCTGGTCAGATCCCGTTTCAGAGCCTCCGCCTCCCGGAACACAATCGCCTGTTCCTCTGTGGTCAGACTGGTCACCGGAATTTTATGTTCCATATAAAAGTTTTCTGCAATCAGCCCGTTAAAATCCATGCCGCCCAGGTAATTATCCCCCGCCACCGCCTGAATCTCCACCATATTGTCAAAAGCCTCCACAAGAGACACATCCAGCGTACCCCCGCCAAAGTCAAATATGATAAAGGTCTCTGCTTCCTCCACACCCATATGATGTTTCAGTGCCACGGCCGAGGGCTCATTGATCAGCCGTTCCACCTTCAGCCCTGCCAGTTTCCCTGCATTTTTTGTCGCACACCGCTTGTCGTCATTGAAATAGGCCGGTACGCTGATTACCGCCTCCGTCACTTCTTCCCCCAGATATGCCTCCGCATCCTCTTTCAGCCTGCGCAAAACAAAGGAAGACAGATCTTCCGCCGAATACGTCTGCCCCCACTTACAATGGTATCTGTAATCCGTCCCCATATTGCGTTTAAATTCTGCAAAGGTATTTCCCGGATTGGTAATCAGCATTTCTCTGGCTGTCCTGCCTACATGGATCTCTCCATCCTGCCCTATGCTGACCACAGAAGGTGTCAGATATTCCCCAAATGAATTGGGAATCAGCTCCGCACGCCCCTTTCTCCAGACAGCCGCAAGTGAATTGGTTGTCCCCAAATCGATTCCAATCATTGCCATAATGATACGCCCCCGTTCCTATTCTTCCTGATCCGCTCCCGTTCCTGTTTCTTCCTGGTCCGCTCCCAGACAGCGGCCTGCTTCATCAAAGGCAAAGATCCGTTCCCCGCCCGGGCCATGGAGAACAATACCGGACAAATACAGAAATTGATCCCCGTCAGACATTTCCGTCTCCACATCCACAGTCCCGCCACGATCCCCCTGCCCATAGGGATACTCCGATTCAAAGCTGTTATAACAATATCTGCCAATCAGACGGCCTGCTTCGTCATAGTGATAGTAGTACAGCCACACGCCGCTCTTGTTACATAAAAGCATCCTGTCAGTCTCACCGTTTTCATGATAACAAAATGCCCTGAAATATTCCAGTTTGCCCAGGGTACAATCCAGTTCCCAGAGCAGCCTTTCTTTGTCATATGCCGCTTCATACAGATGTGACACATTTCCCCACTGATCCCGGTCCAGCAGCCCTGTCATATACATGGTATCTGTATCCGGACAGTCTATATACCGTTCTACCCGTTCCTTTTCACCGTTTTTCCAGATGGTACTCTCCCACTGACCGTCTTCCAGCTCTACCCAGTCATATCTCCATGCCCACTGCACATCCTCCTGGTCGTTTCCCTCCAGCCTGTTTATCTGTCTGCCTTTTTCATCATATGTAGTCCGAATCACATTCTCCAGTACATCGTCCCTTCCATAATAGTTGCACTGGTATACTTCCTTTCCTTCCCGGTTATATACCGTTTCACTGTGGAAATTAACAAACCGCTCATATGTGCCCTGTTCTGTTTTTTCTACAAAATACTGATAAGTGACACAGACAGACGCATCTTCCATATATCTGTAAAAACACTCATTTTTCAGAACACCCTTCTCATACATCCGCTCATTCACAACACGCCCCCGGTCATCATAAGAAGAAACGGTTCTGCTCTCACCTGGCGCAAATACGTCGCTGTTCTGCCGGACATTCTCACACAGGATGTTCCCGTCCGTGTCATACTCCCACAGCGTCTGATCTGTCAGTTGGCCGCCGGCATCATATCTGTATTCCCCCACCAGATGATCCCCGTCATACGCATAACGCGTATAATTCTCCAGTCTGTACTTATAGGCCGCATCTTTGGCAAACCCACGCATATCCTCTATCACAACCGGCTCCTCTGCATGGATCTTTCTGTGCTGCATGCTGATCGCCTCATCCGCCTTCTCAAGCAGCCATGAACCGTTCAAAATCAGAATACACAGCACAATCAACAAAAACCACAGCGCAGCCTCCCGGCGCCCGTTTTTCCTGTCGTTCATTTGCCAAACACCCCCTCCAGGAAAGAATCCCCATATATTTTACTCTTTCTTCCGGTTTTACACAAGCGCAAAGCGTCATTTCCCCATGGGTTGCCGTGGTCATTTCCTTAAAACCAGTGTTCCAAAGCACACCCAAATGATAACCCGGCGCCCACACATCCCTTTCCCCTATTTCGCAAATCCTCAATTTATGATACACTGGAAACAAATTCAATCCCACGATTACAGATCCCTGCGAAATACTGCGTCATAACGATCTGTTTCGCAATGATCTGTCACTTTTATAAAGAAAGGAATGAACTATCTATGAAACTGGAAAAATGTCCCATCTGTTCTACCAGAATGCGGGAACAGGACGGAAGAATGGTCTGTCAGAATTGTGGCTATTATCAGATCATTGACAGAGACGCCGCTTCCATACCCACAAATCCTTCGTCTTCCCCATGGCAGCAGCCTGCAGGTCCGCCCTTTCATCCTGCCCAGCCCTCAATTTCTCACACCGATACTTTGCCAAATCAACGTGGCATCACAGTTTCTGCATCGCCTCACAACAATTCTGTCCGTCCGGCTGCAATTATCGGCTGGATTGTTTTTGCAATAACGTTCGTACTGATGGTCGCACTCGTTTTTGTTCTGAGAGATTCCGGTGAGGAAACCGTTTCCACAACTTTGGAGGAAACAGAAGACGAAACTTATGATACCCCGGCTGTGGAATCCATGCTTCCTCAGTCCGAATCCTTCCAGACGCTTGTCAGCCAGATATTCGACAAGGATTTTTCCGAAATCACACAGGCAGATCTGAATCAGATTACAGAACTGGATTTTTATTATGATGACGATAACAGAAAATGTATTTCCTGTTATCTGGATGATGAGTCCTCTTTGGATTATTTTCTGAACGAAGCACTGTATATGGACATGGCAGATCTCTCCTGTTTCAAAAATGTTTCCTGGCTGTCTCTGGAGTATGGTTATCTGAACCCTGGCGACTTAAAGGGGATGGACAGCCTTACTTCCATTGCCTCTGATATGACACTGGATGAACTGTATGAGGCGGTTCCCGATCCACAGAATATTGAATACATCCAGATTTATTCCACTATTTTTATGGATTCCTGCGATGGCATTGAACGGTTTCCCAATTTGGCCCACTTTTCGGCAGATTGTATGGATATGCAGGACATCAGCGCCCTTTCTTCTCTGCCGGAGTTGAAAAGCGTCGTACTGACCGACTGTGACAGGGTGACGGATTTCAGCTCCCTCTATGATCTGAGCCAATTACAGTTTCTGGCCATTGAATCTTCTTCCCTGAAGGATATTGGCTTTGTAAAAAATATGCCCGAACTGTACCATTTTTCCATCTCCGATGCGGATGAACTGATGTCAATTGAATCTCTTTCATCCTGCAGCGATTCTCTGATGGAGCTGTATTTGGAAGATACCTGGAAACTGGATGATTTCAGTGTGATTGAAAACCTGACGAATTTAACGGAACTTGAACTGACACTCTCTTACGAAAACAGTCTTCCTTCCTTTGCCAACCTCTCCAATCTGCAATATCTGGCAGTATATGGCGCCGACGACCTGAGCAGGATTGGCGATGCCCAAAACCTGTATTACCTGTCCCTTGACAACTGTAATTGTGAAGATCTTTCTTTCATGGAAAATCTGCAGGAGCTGGCTTATCTGGATTTATATGATATGTCCGGATATTATGTCAATCTGGAACCTGTGACAAAGCTGCCTGGCCTCCTGGGGCTGGATATCAGCCGCAGTACGGTATATACGGATGTGGCCTCCCTTCTTTCCATCCCTACCCTGGAAGAATTCTATATGGAGGACTGCCATATTGGCTTTTCGCCGGAAGCACTGACGCCCAATGAAAATTTGGCCGTATTAAATATGAATGAGGTATCCCTTTCCCGTTTATCCGCTTCCAGTAATTTACAGGGAGAAGAAATGTCGCTGTCTGAGCACACGGATATGTTCGCAAATTTTCCCAATTTACAGCAGCTTTTTCTCAAGGGAAATGAACTGGAAAATCTTTCTTTTATTACGGAATATAATCTGACTGGTTTGGAATTTCTGGATATCACAGATAACTATGTGGTTGATTTAACTCCCCTTGCCGATCTGCCGGCACTCAAGTTCGTTCTCTGTGAAGACAATCCCATTGCCGATACGGCAGGACTGGATGATATTCTGATCAGATAAGCAGATTTGTATTAGAAAGAAAAAATGATGACAAAGCAAAAACGGCGGTTGACACACAAGTTCCCCAGTCAGCCGTCGTTTTTATGTATTATGCAATTTCAAACAGCATCTCCTTTAAAGTCTGACGTACAATCTCTCTGATCATTTCTGCTGTCACTTCATTAAATGACTGAAGCTGTTCAGGAACAGACTCTTCCTGCTGTGCTTCTTTTCGCGCTTCTTCCTGTTGAGCAGCCAAATACTCCTGTTTGATATTTTTATAAAGAAAAGTAATGGAATTGGAATTTTCACAGTTTGTAAATCCGATATAATGGTTAATCATATCGTAATTGGCAACTCTGTTTCTCGTAGTCATGAATGCATTTCTGATTGCACGCTCAACCCGTGACGCAGTATCATGGTTCAATATGCCTATCTTGTAATACAGTGCAGTCCACTTGGGATTCTGCCACTCAGGAGTATCCAAAAGCATAACTGCATCTGTAATATACCTGAAACCCTTTAACTTCACGGGCATTCCCATTAAGATCAACGCATGCTCCACAAACTCCCTTTTCATAATTTACCCCACCCTTTCATTCTTTCTTTTTTTACATACGTATGTTATAATTCGAATTATATAATGAGAAGGGCGTCACTGTCATAAACCAAAGACAGCTTTTCTCCTGGTACGAAAAGAGGAAATGGATTAAAAAGTAACCATAAGATCTGAGGTATACCATGCTGACAAAACAGGAACTTGTTAAAAATTTTACCCTGAATGTTGAAAAAGAACGCTTAAAATTAAAGCTGACACAGGCTCAAATGGCCAAAAAACTGGATATGTCACTTTCCGGTTATAAAAAAATGATTTCGGGTGTAACCACCAAAATAGATTTATACACTGCATATCTATTACAGAATATGACGGGCAAATGGATTTTTGAACTGATCGACGACTGTGAAGAAGATATGGAACTGATTCTTTCTCTGCGAGAACTGTCACAGTGTCAGAAAAGTTTTATTAAAGGAATCATAGAATTCGAAGCAGCATTTTCCGCAGGCCATGACGAGCCGGAAGATTATATTACCGTTTTTGTACCCACCGGAAATATGGAGGACGGTATGATCTATGACTCGTCACACTTTTTCAAAGTAAACGCGGCCTCCTACCGCAAAAAATTCGGAGATGATCTCTATTGCGGGATACAGGTCACTTCAGAGCATCTCAATCCCGTTTACAATCTGGGAGATATTCTGCTCATATGCAGAAAAGCGATACGCGAAGGCGATACAGGCATCTTTCTGAACAGGGAAACGGGCTGCGCCTATATCCGGAAGCTACAGGTTACGGCTTCCTGGATTCTGGAACCGATCAACGGATATGGAAAAGCCATCACGATAGACAGGCAGGATGAAGCCGCCTCAAAAAAATGGATCCGCTTTGGATATGTACTGACCAAAATGCGTACCTGATTTACAGATTTTGATATTAAAAAACCCACAACATTGACCTGTGGTAACACTTTCCAGTGCATGGTCTGTTGTGGGTTTTTGCACTTTCTATTATTCTGCCGAAAGCAGATAGTAATACACTGGCTGTCCGCCGTCCTGTAGTTCAATATCTATAGACGGGTATTTCCCCTGTATTTTTTCTTTCAGCGCCTGTGCATCCTTCTGGTCTGTCTCACAACCATAATAAATACTCAAAAGCTCCGTATCTTCATCCACCATTGCCTCAACTGTTTCCAGTACGGTCCGGTCTTTATGGGAACTGACTGCCACAATTCCCGTATCGTCAATCCCCATATAGTCGCCCTGCCTGATTTCCTTACCATTTACGGATGTGTCTCTCACCGCATAGGTAATCTGCCCGGTTCTGACATGGCCGATTTCTTCCAGCATGGCGCTCTCATTTTCCTCTGCGGAAAGTTCCGGCACATAGGTAATGGCAGCGGTAATCCCCTGTGGAACTGTCTGGGTGGGAATCACAATAATCCGTTTATCTTCCGCCAGTTCTTTTGCCTGGTTGGCTGCCATAATAATGTTTTTGTTGTTGGGGAAAATAAAAACCGTATCCGCATTTACATGTTTGATGGCATTTAACATATCCTCCGTACTGGGATTCATGGTCTGTCCGCCCTCAATAATGTAGTCAACACCAAGCTCACTGAAAATGCGGCTCAGTCCCCTGCCTGCGCAGACGGCAATCAGCGCCACATCCTTTGCCGGCATCAGAGGTAACGTTTCCTCCGGCTCTGTATCTTTTGTCCGAAACAGTTTTTCCTGATGCTCCAGACGCATATTGTCAATCTTCATCCTTGACAGAGGCCCATAGGACAGGCCTTTCTGAATGGCCAGACCGGGATCATTGGTATGTACGTGTACCTTAATGACCTCTTCGTCTGCCACCATCACAAGAGAATCCCCCATGGAAGAAAAATAAGCCTTGAGAGCATCTTCTTCTGCCTGTGGAAGGGGTTTTTCGGGCATAATCATAAATTCCGTACAATAACCGAAAGGGATATCGGCTTCTTCCTGGGGGGATGCTGCTATCTCCTGGACATGTACAGCGGGTTGCACCGGTTCATAATCCGTCTCTTTTCCGAGAAAGGCATCAAAAGCGCCTCTGAGCACTTCCAGCAGTCCCTGGCCGCCGGAATCCACCACGCCTGCCTGCGCAAGGACAGGGAGGATCTCCGGTGTCTGACTCAGCACATAGTCCATATGATCCAGAATCTCCCGGAAAAATACTTCCAGATCTGTCTCACCTTCTTCGCTCAGTTCCTCTGCCTTTTCCGCCCCACCTCTGGCAACTGTGAGGATTGTACCCTCTTTGGGCTTCATAACGGCTTTATAGGCGGTTTCCACCGCTTTCGTAAAGGCATCCGCCAGAACGGGCACTGTCACCTGCTTATAGCCCTCAATCCCCTTTGTGAATCCTCGGAAAAGCTGGGATAAGATAACACCGGAATTGCCTCTTGCACCTCTGAGGGAACCGGAAGCAATGGCCCTGGCCAGTTCTTTCATATCCGGATCTTTCAGTGCGGCCACTTCTTCCGCTGCGGAAAGAACCGTCATGGTCATATTCGTACCGGTATCACCATCCGGTACCGGAAATACGTTCAGTTCATTGATCCAGTCTTTTTTTGCCTCCAGATTACGGGCGCCTGCCAGAAACATTTTTGCAATCATTCCGGCATCTATAGAATTACATGCCACAGTCATTTCCTCCTTAATCAATTACTCGGACACCTTCAACGAAGATATTGATTTTTTCTATTTCAAGTCCTGTAAATTCTTCCACTTTATATTTAACGCTGTCCATCAGATTATTCGCAACTGTCAGTATGCTGACACCATAAGAAACGATCACATGGAAATTCAGTGTCAGCTTATGGTCCGCACCTACGGACACGGCAATGCCATGGGTAATGCTGTCTTTTTTCAGCAGCCTGACAATACCGTCTTTCATATTCACGGATGCCATCCCAACGATGCCAAAACATTCCACCGCTACCGAGCCTGCATACTGGGCTATAACTTCATTATCAATCAGAATATTTCCCATCCGGGTATTCATCGAAGTTCCTTTCATGGGGCAATAACCTCCTCAATTCATTCTTTCCATAATTTTAAGATATTTATACTTGCATTTCAATACCAAATATGCTAAAATTTCAATGTTGTGAGCGTGAGTTCATTACAGTTCACACCTGATACAATAGACTATATCGCTAGGAGGTGCAAAGATGGCTAAATGTGAAATTTGTGGCAAAGGCGTTCATTTTGGAAATAATGTAAGCCATTCTCATAGAAGGTCCAATCATATTTGGAAGTCCAACATCAAGAGAGTAAAATGCAACATAAACGGCACAGTAAAGAGAATGCACATTTGTACCGGATGTTTAAAGTCCAACAAAGTAGAAAGAGCATAAGGATTTTCCTTATGCTTTTTTTTGCCATCCGGTCTCTTCCAACAACGTCTCATAAGTCCGGTTAATCTGCTGCAACAGCTTCGTATCCCCGCACAGGTTGTCCGGATGGAATATCTTAATCAGATCCCGGTACCGCTTCTTGAGAGTCAGCGGATTTCTGACACCACTGAAAAACAGCCGGATAGATTCGCTGCTCACATTCCCCTGACGCTGCAGCTCGTCCCGCTTTCCATCCAGCAAAATGCGTTCCCGCTCCACTTCTTTCCTGTCTGCCGCGAGCTGCGCAAAACCACCTTTCAATATTTCCATTTTCTGTTGAAAGAAAAGCTCGTCCTTCTTGAGTTTTTTCTGCATATCCAGCAGACTCTGATTCTGACGTGCCATTTCCTTCTGCATCTCTTGTACTTCTTCCTGGAACCGTTCTTTTTCCAGTCGCAGCATTTCCTGCTCTCCGGAAAGCTGTTCCCGTTCTTTTAGCAGTTGTGCATTTTCTTCCTGCAGGCGTACCTTTTCCGCCCAGAGCATCTTCCTCGCCAGCTGAATCTGGTCTTCATCCTCCAGGAGCCATACATCCGCAGACTGTTCCTCCATCCGGACACGCTGACCGGATGCTGTTTCCATTTCCGACTCTTCGCTCTCCATCAATTCTTTCATCACTTCTTTCCTACTCCCGACAACCTTCATATATACCTGTATCCAATCATTCCTGTATTATAAACACCAACCCGGTTATTCGCAGAATACGGCAACATAACCGAGTAGCGCAAATACACCCATCAGCACAAGCCCGGTAAAACGGCTGCCGAGCAACAGCATCAGCAGCATACCGACGGCAATACAGATAGATGCAAACCCAACCAGCTTTTTCATAACAGACATTCATTTCAATGGTTCTTACCAGTTATGATATGCAATGCCCTGCTCCAGGGTTACTTCTTCTCCTCCGGGAAAGCGATGTCCACCGCTTCCGTATCCTTTGGCATATCCTCTTTCGGGGAAGTAAAACGATCTACCAGATCCGGAATCATATCCAACACCTTCGTAACCATATCCTGATTCTTTACATTTACCAGTTTCGTCTGACCATTTTTAATGACCAGAACCGCCGAAGGTGTCATTTTCCCGGACATACCGCCCATACCGCTGTCTTTCTTATCCCCTTTGGAAGCGCCTGCACCGACTCCAAACGTCACATCCACCAGCGGCAGGATAATGGTATCCCCGATTTTAGTCGCTTCCCCCACCACTGTTTTGGTGGACAGCACAGTATCCATACCTTTCAACAGAGATTCAACCACACCCGAAAAATTATTGTCTGCCATGTAATGCTTCCTCCTTCTTCCATACACGGATCAATCTTTTTATATCTTTATTAAAATACAGAATACAAATGACTCTTAATAAAGAAAACAGAATGATTCTGCCTTTGATTACAATAGTGCCACTGCATACCACCTGCTCAAAATCTGGTCTTATCAGTACATGTTTCCCCAACAGGGGATATATCATTCCCACAAAAGCCAAAACCTGACCTGTGACAGATGGATCTGCAAACCCAAAATGAATATCTGCCCGGATTTTCTTTGGCCGGACGCTCTTCCAGAGAGAGAAAAGCTGCTTTTTACAGAGAGAGAGCGCCCGCTGAAAATCATCCCGTTGCAAAAATGCAATATATCCTTCTGCTTTTTCTTTCAAAGCGTTAACTTTTTCAGATATGTTTTTTGGCAAATCCGCCAGCTTTTGCAAAAACCGTTCCAGACTGCGGAAAAACGAACAGATCTTCTGCCAGACAGCCCTGGCTTTCTGGCTTATACTGAGCTTTTTCTTTTTCTGTATTTTCGCTTTTTCTTCCGGCGGATCCTGAATCCGCTCCGTTCCACCGTCCGATGTTTCCTCACAGGGCGTTATTTTCTGCCCTGCTCCGTCTGCACCGGGCCCCCGGCTTTCCTTCGCTGACTGCATGGCAGGGGACTGAGGTTCTTGCTTTTTGGCTTCAACGGGCTCTGTATCATTACCGGCCCACACTTCCTCTGTTTTTTCCCTGCTCTGTTTCCTCTCTTTTTTCTGTTTCCTGTCCTTCTTCTGTTCCCGGTTCTTTTTTTTCTGCTCCTGCTTGAGATTATCATACACAGGAATGCCGCACAGTTTCAGTCCAAAATGTATTCCACCCTTCCAGGTGGCAAAACAGGATACTATGGAAAAAAGCCAGCATACCCTGATCTTTCCCTCCGGCGCACCTGCTTCCTCCCGTTTGCCCCGCAGGCTGTACCGGATTGGGACAAACAGTACCGCCAGCAGCATGGCTACCACCAGTATCAGGATACATAGCAGTGCAATTCCCAATCCTTTTCCAATCATTCCCAATATATACAGCATAAAGCCCCTTTGCTACCTATGGTCTTTTAAAAAGTATTCTTTTAACTGATAACCGCCTGTTTTCTGATATATATCCGCAACCATCTTCTGAACCAGCTCCAGCGCTTCCTCATATCCGCCTGCAATTCCCACAATATACGGCGGATACTTTTTATAATACCGCTGTTGCAAAAACGCACAGTGCATGATGGCAAGCTGGTCGCTGCCCCCTGCCAGCATAATCACAAAAATCCGCATCTGTCCGGCGCCATGTTTCAATTTCCACTTTACCCGTCTGATATGATGAACCGAATTGCCAACATATAACTCTCTGTGAAATTTCATCCCGTATGCACTCTTTAATAATATTTCCGGTTTCCCCATAGATTGTTTTTTTTCAGCTCCAGATATTCGTTGTAAGCCTTTTCCAATATCTGCTTTTCATTTGCAAATTTTAAAAGATGATATGCCTCATGAAACTTATAATATCCTGAATCTTCAAAATATTCTTCGCGTTGTGGTTTACTGTAATAGCTGTCTGCCATCATCAGATACCAGTGCACTTCTTTTTCCACCGTATCATCCGGCACATTGAAGGTGTAATCGCTTTTGCCCACATATTTAATGACGGATGCTCTGGCTCCGGATTCTTCCCGCACTTCCCTGAGAGCGGTATCCTTAAATTCTTCCCCTGGTTCTACAGTTCCCTTGGGTAAGACCCAGCCTTCGTATTTGTTTTTATAATTCTTGTACAAAAGCAGTATCTTACCACGAAAAACAACCACACCGCCACAGCTCGTTGCCTCAATCATTGCAATTCCTCCTGCCTCTGGTGTGCCAGCCTGACTATCTATAACAGTATATCCTATCTTGTCCCATTAAGCAAACCTTTTCGCCTCTTCCCCTAATCTTCGTTGAAATATGCGTCAAACACGCGCCTAGCCACCGGCACGGCATAATCCCCGCCGGATCCGGCTCCCTCTATAATCACAGTTACAACCAGCCCGGGATCTTCCGCCGGGGCAAATCCGGTAAACCATGCATGACTTTCCCCTTTCAGCGTTCCGAATTCCGCTGAACCGGTTTTTCCTGCCGCCGTATAAGACAGACCGGACAGCTTCGTTCCCGTGCCGTTTTCCACCACTTCTTTCATATAGTCTGCCAGAATAGCCGCCTCTTCGCTGCTCATCAGTTCGCCGTATTCTTCGGAAGAAAAAGTCTTCACCACCACCCCGTCGGCACTCTCCACCCGTCGGACCATATAAGGCTTCATCAATATGCCGCCGTTGGCGACGGACGAAGTAATCATGGCCAGATGTATGGGTGTAATCTGTGTCCGGCCCTGACCGATGGCATTCTGCATCATCTCACCCCGGCTGTCGTCTTCCAGTATTTCCAGGCGGCTCTGGTTATAAACACCCTCCAGAGGCAGTTCCTGATTAAACAGCAGGGAATGCAGCGTATCGGAAAACATTACCTTATCAAATTCCATCCCCATGCTGGCAAAGGAAGTATTACAGGACTTGGCAAAGGACTTTTTCAGATCCACCGCCCCATGCCTGGTGCCGTGGTAGCAGTTGATGGCATCCTCGCCTTCCCGCAGGCTGCCGCTGCATGTATAACGATACTTCTGCCAGGAATCCGGATGTTCCCGGATGTACTCCAGGGCAGTTATAATCTTAAAGGTAGATCCGGGCGGATACAATCCCTGTGTCGCCCTGTTTAACAGCGTACCGCTTTCCTCGTCTTCCAGTATTGCCTCCCAGTCCTGGGAAATCCGGTTTGGATCGAAATCCGGCCGGGATACCATGGCAAGAATCTCACCGGTTTTCGGATCTAAGGCAATAATGGTGCCCCGGTATACGCCCAGTGCCTTGCCTGCCGCTTCCTGTAATTCCACGTCCAGTGTGGTATAGACACAATCGCCGGGATTTTTTTCTCCGCTGCCTCCGCGCTTTAATTTAGACACTGTCGGTATACTGGACTGAATCAGATAATAATTCGCCTGGGCCTCCAGTCCGGCCCTTCCTTTATCCACATACCCTACCACATGGGCAAACAGATTTTCATAGGGATACACCCGTTTCTCATTGCCGGAATCGTCCACCACCGTTTCCGCCAGCACTTCCCCGTCTCTTGCCAGAATACTCCCCCGCTGATTCTGTTCGCTCAGAATCTGCTGTCGGTTATTGTAGCTGTTATTCATCAGCTCTTCTTCATGGGTGAGGGAATAGACGGTAAAATACCCCATCATACACAGAAACAGCGCCACAAAGAAAACCGTCACATGCATGATTTCTTTGCTGCGCACATAATCAGCGCCTGTGTTCCTGCCGATCCAGCTTTTTTGTTTTCTCTTTTTTTGTTCGTTCGGTTTTCTGTGTTGCTTTGCCTGTGGCATTCTTTTTTCCTCCTGCCAGATACAGACCCTGAATAACGGAAAACATCATAATCGTACTGAGTACGCTGCTCCCGCCATAACTGATCAGGGGCAGTGTCACACCGGTAAGGGGGATAAACTTAATCCCACCGCCAATTGTTAAAAATATCTGAAACAGATATGTGACTCCCAGCCCGGCCACAGTCAGACGGTAAAAATCATCTTTTATGGAAATGGCAATCTGCATAAACATAACAAAACAACTGATGTACACAAGAATCAGGCAAAGTGAAAATAAAATCCCCATCTCCTCCGCAATGGCCGAGAAAATAAAATCTGTCGTCACAAAGGGAATGGAAGACGGGCTTCCCTGGCAAAGCCCCAATCCAAACAGACCGCCACAGCCAATGGCAAACAGCGACTGGGTAATCTGATACCCCTCTCTGTCAATCACACTCCACGGATCACGCCATGCCTGTACACGCACCTGCACATGGCTAAAAATCCGAAAAGACAAATACGCCGCCCCACTGCCGCCGGACAATCCCGCCAGAAGATACCATTTCTGTCCTGTTGCAATATAGACCATCACCACATAAGCCACAAAATAAATGAGCGCGCTGCCCAGATCCTTGGAAAGTACCAATATTATCACATGCGCCCCTGCCAACACGGCGGACAGCGCCACATTCCAGAACGAGCGGGAACGGCACAAGAGGGAAGCAATGAAAAAGGCAAATACAATTTTAATAAATTCGGAAGGCTGAAAGGATACGCCCAGGATGGAAAAAGAAAGTTTTGCGCCATGGGTCACAGCCCCCAGAACCAGCACAGCCCCCAGTGCAACAATACCAACGCCGCCATATACCCAGGTGTACGCCCGCCAGTTTTTGACACGCATAATCACCTCCGGAACAACCATTGCAACCACCGAGGAGAATACTGCGATTACAAACTGACGCACTGCCCTGTTATAAGACAGTCTTGTCAGTATGGTAAATCCCACCGCCGTCAAAAAACACATGTTATTAATGACCAGACGGTTGGCCTGCGGATAAATCAGATGGTATAGCACAATGGTGGCATACATAGCTATCTGCTGAAACAGGAAAAAGAAAATGTATTCGATTTTACCTGTTTTTACATAGATGGGCAGAAAGCAGGACACATGTACAAGGAACATGAAAATATATTGTCTTATATAGATGCCGCTTCTTTCCCCTTCTGTTTGAAACCGGAATACGGAAAAACATTCATACGTGTAAAAAGAAGCAAACAGCGCAATAAAATATTTGGAAAATTCTGTTATATACTGGCTCACCAAACTATTCCGCCCCTCTTTTATAATGTCCTTTCGTATAAGGAAAATCAACCTGCCGTAACGCTCCCGGCTCTGTAACAAACTGTCTGTAGCAGTTGAGTACCTGCCACATCTCCCCGGCAGTTTCCACCGTAAAGCAGATCCGCACGCCTGCCGGGGACTCCCCCATAATGGAATTCCCATAGGCATGCAGGGACAGGGGAACACTGTTATACAACTCATTATAACAATGCAAGCATACTGTCCGCACCGGGAAATCAGTACTGTATCTGTCCCGCAGCAAAAGTCCTTCTTCCTGTGACTTCTTAGTTTTTTTATCCTGCAACTCCTTTGGACAGGTCATGGCAGTTTTACGCAGGCAATTTGCCGTCACCATCAACAGACTCCGTCCATATACAATCACTTCCATGCCTTCTATTCCCAGCCTGTGCAGCTCTTCTTTACTGCATTCCAGCGGAGCCGTTGCCACAATTCCCTGGCTCTTCCAGAAATCCCTGGCCCGGCTGTTCCACACATACAGGCTGGCATCCGCCACGATTTCCTTTTCATACCCTTCTGTCCGCAGAAACTGCAGGCTTTCCAGATTTCGTATGAGAATGCCATCCCACAGAGAATCGTACGCCTTCAGTTCCGCCCTCAGTCCATCCAAAAACCCATCATCCCGCAGGCGGACAATCTGTGGCATAACCAGGAACAGCTGCCGTCCCTGCACCTTCCATGCCTTCAACCGCTGATGCAGTTCTTCCCGGCCTTCCTGAAACAGCATGTCCCCGTTCAGGTAAAGACGCCCGATAAAAGAAACGTCCCAAAGAATGTCAAGCTGCTTCCTATCTTCCACCTGAACTGAAATATAGGGTTCCTTTCCCCTGACCCTTTCCAGTCCTGTTCCACACGCGGGTTCCCCGGCCTGTTCCCGGCACTCCAATTTACTGCCGCTGTCTTTCGCATGTGGTTTCACAGAATGATCCCGCCGGGCCTGCGCCAGCAGGGCCTCTTCCAGTTGCGCCAGTCCCTGTCTGCGCAGGTCATTCAGGGCCTTCACCGGCAGGAAACAGTCCGGATCCATATCTATCTCTAAAGGTTCCAGTGCAAAGGGGGTATTTCCTGTTTTACACAGTTGTTTCTTCACGTCCTCTTTGGTCAGAGGCTGTTTCCTGGCATCTTGCGGCATCTGTCCCAGGACCTGTATGCAGATATCCACGCCCTGATTGTCTGTAGTCAGAAGTTTTAAAGCCACCGGCATACCCTTTTTCAGAACCGCCTCTCCCCTGACAGAAATCCTGGGGGCCTGCTCCAGAAACGTATGCCGGATCTGTTTCAGATATGCCTCATCCGTACCCAGATAGCCCGGACGGTCAGGCGTAATCATCTCTCTGCCATTATGTCTTTTATAATAGCCTTCCTGTATTTCACTGCGAATATACAGGCAGCGCAGCTTTTCCATATCTGTATCCGAAACGGTGTATACCCCGGATGGCTCTGCTAAATACCGGTCGATATATTTCCGGTACAGCGCAGTTACACCGGCTGCATATTCCGGTTTCTTCATTCTTCCTTCTATTTTAAAGGAATCAATACCTGCCTGTATCAGTTCCGGCAAAAAGGACAATGTACACAGATCTTTCAGGCTCAGAGGATATTGTATCCCACGCCCCTTCTGCCCCACAATATCATAAGGCAGTCTGCAAGGCTGGGCGCACCGCCCCCGGTTCCCGCTCCGGCCGCCCAGCATACTGCTAAACAGACACTGCCCGGAATAACAGTAACACATGGAACCATGGACAAATGCCTCCACCTCAATCCCCGTTGCCCTGATTTCCTCAAGTTCTTTCAGTGACAGTTCTCTGGCCGGCACCACCCTGGATGCGCCCAGGGACTGTAAAAATGCCGCCCCGCCCGGACCTGTAACTGTCATCTGGGTGCTGCCATGCAAAGGCAGTCCGGGAAAGCATTCCCGCAACAGGGAAAATACTCCCAGATCCTGCACAATAACCCCATCCAGCCCTTCTTCATAAAAGGGACGCAAATACGCCGGCAGTTCTTTCAGCTCATCCTCTTTCACCAGCGTATTCACTGTAAGATACAGTTTTCTCCCAAACAAATGCGCATAACGAATAGCCAGGCATACCTCTTCTTCCGTAAAATTATCAGCGTATGCTCTGGCCCCATATTTTCTGCCACCAATATACACGGCATCTGCTCCTGCGTGAATGGCTCCTTTGAAACTTTCAAAACAGCCTGCGGGAGCTAAAAGTTCAACTTTCTTCATGCCTTTTTTTGTCCCTTTAATTCCGTCTCCATACGGACGATCTTTTTCGCATTTTCGTTGAGTTCCTTTTGCAGGCCCTTCATATTCTTTTCGGTACTTTCCATTTTCATCTGGGCCGCAATCAACTCATGCTTTAAGTCGTAAATTTCTTTTTCCTTGCTCTCAATATCCTCTTCCAGAATACTGATCTGCTTCTTTGCCTTAAAATAATCGTCCGCAATATTAAGCTGCAACAGTACATTCTGAATGTCCACCGGCTGTCTGCGAAACTGATCAACCTTATTGTACTCCGCCAGTTTATTGTTGATATAGGAAGCAACTTTCTGAAGGTACTCTTCACTTTCATAGCCGCTTAATGTAAAGACTTTTCCTCCGATAATGACTTCCGTATCCGTTTTAGACGACATTTCCGCACCTCTCATCCGTAAAACATGGCAATATGCATATGATACCATATGGCCTTATTATACCTGTATCAGGACGGAATTTCAATACCCAAATGTCGATAGGTCAAATCTGTAACCGTGCGGCCTCTGGGTGTCCTGTTTAAAAGGCCGTTTTGGATCAGATAAGGTTCATAGACATCTTCTATGGTTCCGGCGTCCTCTCCGATTGCGGCCGCCAATGTATCCAGCCCCACCGGCCCGCCGGCAAATTTCTCAATCATCGTCACCAGAATATTCCTGTCTACATAATCAAGCCCCAGTCGGTCCACATCCAGCAAATCCAGCGCCGTATCAGCCACTTTTTCCGTGATAATGCCATCATAGCGTACCTGGGCAAAATCCCGCACCCGCTTCAGAATACGGTTGGCGATCCGCGGGGTTCCCCGGCTTCTCCTTGCCAGTTCCATGGCGCCCTTTTTCTCAATCTCCACATGCAGCACTCTGGCGGAATGCATAATAATCTGGCAGAGTTCCTCCACACTGTAAAACTCCAGCCGGTGGATGACGCCGAACCGATCCCGCAGAGGCGCCGTCAGAAGTCCGGCCCGTGTGGTGGCGCCCACCAGCGTAAACCTGGGCAAATCCAATCGGATGGATCTGGCAGAAGCGCCCTTGCCGATCATAATATCAATCACATAGTCCTCCATGGCCGGATATAACACTTCTTCCACCTGTCTGTTCAGGCGGTGTATTTCATCCACAAAAAGCAGATCCCCTTCCTGCAAATTGTTCAGGATGGCAGCCATCTCACCTGGCTTCTCTATGGCGGGGCCGCTGGTAATTTTGAGATTTACTTCCATTTCATTGGCGATGATGCCTGCCAGTGTAGTCTTGCCCAACCCCGGCGGCCCATAAAATAACACATGGTCCAGTGCATCACTGCGCTGTTTTGCCGCTTCAATGTATATCTTGAGGCTCTCCTTTGCCTTCTTCTGTCCGATATAATCTTTTAAATACTGGGGCCTGAGGCTTCCCTCCAGTTTTACGTCCTCTTCCGTCAGGCCGGTTTCAATGACTCTTCGTTCCATCCTTTTCTCCATGACACAGTGATACCAGATGCATCTTTTGTTAAAACACCCGTTTTATTCAGTCTGTGGCTCCCGCATTCTTACAGCATATGCTTGAGAGCTGCCTTCAGAATTGTCTCCGTATCCTCATCACCATCGGGAACCTGATTGACCGCTTTCAACGCGTCTCCGGCTCCATATCCCAGAGCAACCAGTGCTTCCACCGCCTCGTTGCGGGCATTATTCTTTGCGCCCGGAGTGGCAGATACAGCCTGCGCCCCGCTCTCAACCGCCTCTTCCATGGATATTTTGTCCCGCAGATCCAGAATCACCCGCTCTGCCGTCTTTTTGCCTATCCCCGGCGCCTTGGACAGCATCTTGCCGTCAGCCGCCAGTATGGCAAAACGCAAATCGGATACACTCATAACCGACAAAATCCCCAACGCCCCCTTGGGTCCAACACCATTGACTGTAATCAGCAGCCTGAAAATCTCCAGTTCATCTTTTGTGAGAAAGCCATAGAGCCAGAAAGCATCTTCCCGTACAGCAGTATAGGTATACAATTTTATCTCCTGGTGGAGCCTGGGAAGCCGGTTCATCGTCCCGGCAGATATTTTTACATTGTATCCCATTCCGTTTACTTCCACCACTGCATTGTTTTCCGAAATTTCTTCCAGTGTTCCTTTTACATATGCAATCATAATCCCGTTTTCCGTCCCCGTCTGTTTACAAGCCGCCCGGAGCCTGTTTGATTAGCGGATAAAATTTGTCCGGTTTCCTGTTTCTGTCTCCGGCAAAGGAATGCCGTTCTCTTTTCCTGCTGCAAAACATTTCATCATCCAGGCCAGATTCCGCGCCAGATTCCGCATGGTTTGCAGACCCTCTTCATCCATGGCGGCTTCTCCGGGCATTGCGCCATGGACCATATTCCAGTAAGTCGATCCGGCCACCGGCATCTGGGATATACCGAAATATTTGTTCAGGCAGTCAAAAGACGCCGTCATACCCCCTCTTCTTGCCACCGTAACCGATGCCCCCGGCCGGAACCTGAACAGACGGCTGCTGCTGTAAAATACCCGGTCTAAAAAAGAGAGGATACGGCCGCTGGGATGAGCGTAGTAAACCGGCGTCCCAAATACAAACCCGTCTGCCTCCTTTGCCTTTGCAATAAATGCGTTTACTGCGTCATCCGTAAATATGCATCCATTTTCATTGCACCTGCCGCATCCGATGCAGTCCCTGACAGGGTCTGCGCCAATCTGTACGATTTCATACTGTATACCTTCTTTTTCAAGCTGCTCCCCCACCGCATGCAGCGCCGTATATGTATTGCCCTTTGCTCTGGAACTTCCATTTAACATTAATACTTTCATGCTTTTCCTCCCTGCATCCATAGATTTCTTCCCATACAGTTTATCAGAACCCCTTTTTCTGGTAGTATGGACCGGGTATCCGGCTCAGAATCTGACCTCCCAGTGTGCCGTTCAGAAATCCGGTTATCACTCCTGCGATCAGAAGCGGCGGCAGATAATAATACAGCCCCCTTGTCTCCACCACAAACGCCGCCATCGCAATCTGTCCCACATTATGGAACACACCGCCCGCCATGCTGACGCCGGATATGCCAAAACACCGCAGTTTCTTTGCAGCCGCCATGGCCAGAAAACTCAGAAGCCCTCCTGCAAGGCTGTACAAAATGCCATACAGGCTGCCGAAGAGAAATCCGCTCAGAAAAATGCGGAGCACATCAATGAGGAACGCCTTCCTCACACCTGACTGATACAGCGTCAGAAGCACGACCAGATTGGCCAGTCCCAGCTTTATACCCGGAATACCAATGGGCATGGGGATCAGTGTTTCCACATATCCCAAAATCAGGGCAAAAGCCAGCATCATCCCCGGATATGCCGGCCATCCGGCCACGCTCCGCGCCGCTTTCTTTTCCTGCTTTGTCATCTCCGCCGTTGTCCTTTCTTATCTCCGGCCCGCCGGATATATCCATTATCCGGTTATTCCGTCCAGATTCTGCTGCTCCCCGCCTTCTATAATCACCTGCAGTTGATTGGGCAGGCAGGTCAGCGTCTGTCCGTCTCTGGAAATCCAGCCCTGCCGGATACACAGCCCGTCCGGGCAATCCGCCTCCTGTATACGCGCTCTGCCCTCCGCAATCACAAGTACATTCCTGCCGCCCTCCGGGGACAGGAATTCTTCTGTCCGTTCTTCCTCCAGGGGAAAAGAAGCAATCCGTTCCCGTCCCTGATATACTACGACCTCAGCCGGCCCGTCTTCTCCCGATTTCTGTAAAAATAACAAAACGCCTGTAGTCATAAGCACGGCGCCTGCCAGAATCAGATCATATTTTCTCATGGAATGATTGTAACACAGGCGAACGTATGTTTCAACATTTTTTTACTCCATTTTGCACATTTCAGCCTTCTTCGTTCAGTTTCCGGATCACCCGGCAGGGGTTCCCCACGGCCAGTACATTGCCGGGTATGTCTTTTGTAACCACGCTTCCTGCGCCGATCACCGAACCGTCTCCGATTGTTACGCCCGGAAGGACGATCACACCGCCTCCCAGCCAGCAACCATTCCCAATGTGAATCGGCAATGCATACGTGCGGCAGAAATATTGCCCTGACTTTGGATTCCAGTCCGGTGTAAGCCGTTCCTCCAGAGATACAGGATGTGTCGCCGTATAGAGCTGCACGTTTGGCGCAATCAGCACATTGTCCCCAATCACAATCCGGTTACAGTCTATGAATGTACAATGCATATTCACCGATACACTGTTTCCCAGATAAATATTTCTTCCGTAATCACAGACAAAGGGTGTGCCCACAGACACATTTGCACCAATCTTTCCAAACAGTTGTTCTAAAATATCCCTTTTTTCATCCTTTTGTCCATATGCCAGTCCATTGTAAACTTGCAGCAGTTTTCCCGCACGGGCTTTAAAGTCCAGAAAAATCGGATCATGACAATTATAATATTTTCCCGACATACATTTTTCCAGTTCATCCATAGTACCACCTCCGGATTCCAGAATAGAAGAAAACCTGTTACAAAGCAAGTAACAGGCTGTTTCTTTAGATTCTCTTTGCCAGGGCTTCAATGATAAAGATAACCGGAATCTGGGTGGTTCCATTATATCCTCCATGGAAGCGGACCGGGTGCATATGATAGGAAAAATTCCAGTCCGACAGTTTTGCCAGTGTTGATGTGTGAGAATTGGTAATGCTTAACACACAGCAATTTTTCTGTTGAAACTGGTTCACCGCCTCAATCAGCTTTTCTGTCTCGCCGCTCTCCGAACAGGCAATCACAACCGTATTTTTCCACCGGAAAGAATTTAGAGGATACAATGCATCTTCCATTCCCACGGCAAAGTGGCCCCTGTTGGAAAAATATCTTGCCCCGTAGTTAGCCAGCGCCCCGGAGGAACCCATACCGATAAAGACTGTCAGATCGGCTTTCCGCAACGCTTCCACTGCAAACAGCAATTTTTCTTCAAATGCACTGGAAGCCGCTCTTGCGAAAAAAGCAGACAGCTCCTGCAAATCTTCTGAAGGCGGACATGTATGTTTCCTGTCCAGCTCCCTTTTCAGGGCATCTTTCAGTTCCAGATATCCGTTACAATGGTTTTTATCACAAAAGCGCAGGATCGAGGAAGTTGATATGTGGATTTCTTCCGCAAGTTCCCTGATGGTCATATAGCGGATTTTATCCAGATTGGAAACAATATACTGATATATATGAAAATCCGTCTCGTTATACTTCTGTATCTCTTCATAAGAAAACAAATTCCATCCCCCTCAGTCTGTACAGCTACAGCTCCCTGTCTGTATCGTGCAACAGGTATGGCTCAATGCCATTCTCAGCACATACAGAGTTTCCCCAGCCAACCGCCCGGCCGGCCTTCCTCCTTCTGAATCGGTCCCAAGGGGCCTGGCAGATAGCTATATTTTATCAGAAACAGGCTCACAGCACAATGCAGGCAAAGAATACCTTGAAAAAATCCCCCCAAACATCTATAATCGTAGAAAACATGCTGCACGAATTTTTATAGTCCTACATACGATCCGTTCATAAAATTTACATCGAGGTGATACTATGACTCTGGAAGAACTGACCCGCCATACCAGCCCATATCTGCTGTGCTGGATTGACCTTGCAATAGCACCCAGGCATTTGTCGGTGCCTTATGATCTGAAAAAGATAAAGAGACTGACAGGCAAAGATTTCCCTGTCCCTCACAGTGAATATACACAGAAGAAACTGGCTTATCTGCAGAATTTTCTTACATCCGGGAAAGGAGACTGGGCACTGCTGGGGGAAATGACCGGCTTGCAGGTATTGGAATTTCCCCGGCGTACCCCGCCAGGTATCATTGAGGACTTTTCGTTTTTGCCCAGGCTGACCCATTTGAAACATCTGGATTTGCAGTATACCGGATTCAAAGACTGTTCTCTGCTCACCGGTCTCAACGAACTGAAACAGCTTTCCCTTCCCGCCCGGAAAAAGCTGCTCCATCCGGAAGTACTGGATACCCTGTCCGGATGCACCATCTGCACAGACGAATCGTTTTATCAGGATGACAGTTTCCCTTCTTATAAAGTATTGCCTGTGCAGGAGGTTCCGACACTTCCTCCTGACGGCTTTGCCATTCGGTTTCTGAAATATGGCTCTGTCACTTGTACGGATCAGGAAATTACAAAGGATGTGGTAGAAAAACTGGTTCGACTGGTTCGAAAAGGACAGATACATTCCCTCTGTCTGGCGCTGGATGTATGTGGAGAGGAAAATTTTTTTACAATGGACATAGAGGACAACTGGGCCGCTCCCATATACAATATCTGGAATGAAGACGGCGAAGCGGTCTGTTTCCAACCTGTAAATGACAAATATGACAGTGTGGAGGAGGATGCGCCCGTGGAAATCGGCGGACAGTCCCCTGTTCCCAAACGGTTTGCACTGGACGATTTGTCTCTGGCAGCAGAATGCGTTTTATATTTTGCGAAAACAGGCAGATTATATCCCGCTGTTCCATGGGCAGAATTTTCATAATTCAGATTGTCATCTTTCTCTTATACATCCCTAAGTCCAATATAGATATGAATTTCCGCATGATCCGTTTGGCTGTCCATATATTCCTCAAAATCACACAAAAACGCCCTGGGCAAGTCCATGCGGCCGATTTCTTCCCACCCCTGAGCCACCGCCTGATGCACTTCTCCTTTGACCGTAAACCTGGCATAGCGCCCGGCAGGAATGCGGCAAACCGCAAATTCCTCTCCTGCCGGTTCCCGCTCCACTTCGCAGGCCGTCAATACAGTGTACTCTGATTTTTCATGGCCGGCATAGTCCGTATAAATCCCCAGGGCTCTGCCATTTACTTTGCCGGGTATGGCTTCATACATCCCTTCGTTGAAAAAACGATTCCATAAATTTCCGATTACCTGCATCATTTCAGGTGCATGATTGCCTGTACGGGCAGAAATACCAGCCGTTATCATTTCTTTCCGCGTTACGATTTCATATTCCATACTCTGTCTCCTCTTCTTACATTTCATAGTTTATATTTCATAACGTACTGTACCATAAGAAATATGACATCTGTACTTCCTATTCTTTTATGAAATCGAACTTTCCATACACATGGTTTCTGCCCGGTTATTTCTGATGATCATTTCTGATTAATATAAGAAATCAGTCCCTCCGCCTTTATAATTTTCTGCATAAACTCCGGGAAAGCCTGTCCCTGCCAGGATTGCCCTTTAGTAACATCTGTTATCAATCCACTGTCAAAATCAATTTCCACCACATCTCCCGCTTCAATCGCCTGTGCCGCCTCCGGGCATTCGATAATAGGCAAGCCAATATTAATCGCGTTGCGGTAAAAAATTCTGGCAAAGGTTTCGGCAATCACACAGCTGATGCCTGATGCTTTAATCGCAATGGGTGCATGTTCTCTGGAAGAACCGCAGCCAAAATTTTTATTGGCTACCATAATGTCCCCTGTTTGCACCTTCTGTATAAACTCTTTGTCAATATCTTCCATACAGTGTGCTGCCAGCTCTTCCGGATCGGAAGAATTCAGATACCTGGCCGGAATAATGACATCCGTGTCCACATTGTCTCCATACTTAAATACACTTCCTTTTGCTTTCATACCTGTTTCCTCCTTAATCAAGTTCTTCCGGACTGGAAATTTTCCCGGTGATCGCACTGGCTGCCGCCACAGCAGGACTGGCCAGATACACTTCGGAATCCACATGTCCCATACGTCCTACAAAATTTCTGTTGGTGGTGGAGACACAACGCTCTCCTGCTGCCAGTATTCCCATATAACCTCCCAGACAGGGGCCGCAGGTCGGTGTGCTGACTACAGCGCCGGCTTCAATAAATATTTTCAGGAGACCTTCTTCCATTGCCTGCAAATAAATGGCCTGTGTGGCAGGAAGAATAATACAGCGTATTCCCCTGGCTACATGCCGCCCTGCAAGCACCTGTGCCGCCGTGCGGATATCATCCAGCCTGCCGTTGGTACAGGAACCGATTACCACCTGATCAATTTTCACCTCTTCTTCGATCTCATCTATGGTCTTTGTATTTTCCGGAAGGTGCGGAAAGGCGATGGTGGGACGCAGCGTGCTCAGGTCAATGGTATATACCGCATCATATACGGCGTCTTCGTCCGCCTCATATATGGTCCATTCCTTTTTGGAATGTTCCTTCATATAGGCAATGGCCTTATCATCCACCGGGAAAATACCGTTTTTGCCGCCCGCTTCAATGGCCATATTGGCAATGGTAAAACGGTCATCCATAGACAGGCTGGCAACACCGTCCCCCACAAATTCCATGGATTTATACAGCGCACCGTCCACACCGATCATCCCGATAATATGCAGGATCACATCTTTTCCACTGACCCATTTGGGAAGGCTGCCCGTCAGTCTGAATAAAATAGCGGATGGTACTTTAAACCATGCCTTACCCGTAGCCATACCGGCCGCCATATCCGTACTGCCCACACCCGTGGAAAACGCGCCCAGCGCACCATATGTACAGGTATGGGAGTCTGCACCAATGATCACATCTCCTGCAACGGTAAGTCCTTTCTCCGGCAGCAGGGCATGCTCAATCCCCATCTCTCCTACTTCAAAATAATTGGTAATTTCATGCTTCTGTGCAAATTCCCGGACACATTTGCAGTGTTCGGCAGATTTAATATCTTTATTCGGTACGAAATGATCCGGCACCAGAGCTATTTTATCCCTGTCAAACACACCTTTCGCCTGGATCTTTTCCATTTCCTTAATCGCCACCGGGCTTGTAATATCATTCCCCAGCACCAGATCCAAATCCGCTTCGATCAACTGCCCCGCTTCTACTTTTGCAAGCCCGGCATGGGCTGCCAAAATCTTCTGCGTCATCGTCATTCCCATGTTTTATATCCTCCTTGCCTGTTGGCTTATTCTCTGTTTTCTATCTTATCATGAATGGGATTGCTTTTAAAATACCTGTTATTTATGTTTACTATAACTATATATTATGATAATATTTTCTATTATAACTATTGGAGGATTTATGGAACATAATCTGAACCTGTACCATATTTTTTATACCGTTGCCAGATGCGGGAATATTTCTGCTGCCGCAAATCAGCTTTTTATCAGTCAGCCCGCCATCAGCAAATCCATCTCCCGTCTGGAGCAAAATCTGGGAGTAACTCTGTTTACCCGTAGTTCCCGCGGTGTTTCCCTGACCATGGAAGGAGAAATCCTCTTCAGGCAGGCAGAAACCGCCTTTACCGCTATCCGGGAAGGGGAAGACCGGCTTCGCAGGGCAGGGGAATTGGGCATGGGCCATCTCTCCATCGGCGTCAGCACCACCCTCTGCCGTTATGTACTGCTGCCCTGGCTGCGCAGCTTTATCCATGAAAATCCCCATATCCGCATCTCTGTCTCCTGTCAGTCCAGTTACCAGACCATCCGCGCCCTGGAAAACGGTGACATAGACCTGGGGTTGATCGGTGAACCGGCCAGATATGGTAAACTGCACTTTTATCCCTTACAGGAAATCCAGGATATTTTCGTTGCCACAGACAGTTATCTGGAAAATCTGAAAAAACGTATGCGTATCAATCATCCGGGAAGCCATGCATCCATCTACTCCCACGCAACGCTCCTGCTGCTGGACAGAAATAATCTGACAAGGCAGTATGTGGACAATTATTTAAGCCCTGAAATATTGGAAAACGACCGGATTATCGAAGTGACCACCATGGATTTGCTGATTGAATTTGCCAGAATCGATATGGGAATTGCCTGTGTAATTTCCGATTTCGTAAAAGAAGATCTGGAAAGCGGGAAGCTGATCCGCCTGCCCGCCCCCATCCCTGTCCCCAAACGAAAAATCGGGTTTGCCTGTGGTAAAAATGGCACTGCAAACCGTTCTGCCGCTGATTTTTTAAGCCGGATTACCGGCATTGAATAATTATATGAAGTAAACCTATAGCGGCGGTCTGCGCTTATCCTGTTTTGCTTTTACTTAACATAAGGCAGGTATAAACTTGGCAAACAGATATAATCCCTCCGAAGCCGCAGTAACTTCATGCGGCACACCTGCCTGCATAATGGAGATTATTCCGGGCTTATATGGAATGGTACTGCCTGCATTTACACACCTTCCACTCCCCTTTATCACCTCATGCGTTTCCGTCTGGGTTTCATGAATATGGTTCCCGATACTGCAGCCAGGCGCAATCCGCACCAAATGGTAACTGAATTTCCCTTCCGTGTCCTTCGCCGTGATGATATGCTTCAGTTCCACGCCTTTAAATGTCGGATGATTTGACCACGCAATTTCCCCGAAATCAGCTTCTTTTTCCGGTAAGATTAGTTTCCCATGATGAAACATTTCTAATAGATCCATTCTGACACCTCCGCTCAAATATGTGCTTTTTCTTACACTTGCATTATATCGATGGGAGGATGCCCCGTCTTGTAAAAAATTGCCCTATGTAGACCGCTGTATCAGCCTTTTGGAATCAACATACTCTGACGGGGAAATCCCGACAATCTTCTGAAAAGCCTTGTCAAAATGGCTCTGGTCATAAAATCCCATATCTGCCGCAATCCTGCCGATTGCCTTTTTCCCATGCAAAAGTCCCTGGGCTTTTCGTATGCGGTTCTGGATACAGAACCGGTGTGGTGTCATTCCCACATTTCTTTTGAATTTCCTTATGAGATAATATTTGCTGACAAAACTCTCCGCCGCCATTGTTTCTACAGACAGCTCATATTCCGGATGGCTGGTAATCTTATCCGCAAGAATTTTTATACCCGCATCCATCTCTTTGCCGCTTTTATTCCGAATGTGGAAAACTTCCCGGACAGAAGCCAGCAGTTTTTCTTTTTGCACTTCTCCCAAAATCTCCTGCGCAACTGCATCTTCTAACGCCGCCCGGACGATGCCCTCTGCTGTTTCCAAATCTGTCTCCTCAATAAATGCCGTTTCCATGCACATAGACAACAGACGCACATCCCTTCCCTGGCACACCGAATGCACAACATAAGGAGGGATGATAAATATATCCCCTCCATGACACACCCATTCCCTGCCTTCCTGATAAACGGTAACCACTCCCTGAATAACCACCGCTGAAACATAATGCCCCACATGGTTATGGGAATCAAAATGCTTGTCAATATTCTCTGACACTACAAGCTCGATTGGATATTTTTCATATTGATAATATCTCATACTTTCTCCATACCCGGCTGTCTAAAAAGCAACCACCCAGTCAGTCATTCCTTCCCTGCCGGCATAGTCCGATCATCAAAAGCTTCCTTTTGTCTCTGCATATATTCAGCTTTCACTTTGTCAATGGTCTTACCCCCAATGCCAAAGTTTTTATCTGACACTTCTTTGATTGTCGTCACAAAAAATTCCTGCGGTACTTTCATAATCTCTGATGACACTTCTGTTAACCTCTTTATCAGTTCCTCTTTCTGAGCATCTGATAAATTCCCGCTTTCCACTGTAATATAAGGCATTTCCGTTTCCCTCCGTGTTTTCCTTTCATCCTCTCTGTGATGAAGCAATTTCCATATGTTTCTGCCAATATGAGCTGTCAAAGTAATTCCCGTTTTTAGACAGATTCTTGAACATATTCATGATCATATCATACGTCATGGATGATGTGTCAATCTCCAGTTCCTTTCCATCCTTTGACTTGATTACGGTGCCGTTATCACCCACATAAGCAACCGTATTATCATCAAGGTGCTGTATCATTCCTGTCATTTCCGCAAATTTTTTCACCGGAAATTCCCCTGTCTCTTTGCACATCTTCCAAAATTTTTCGGCATCTTCCCCTGTCATATATGGCTGTCTGCCATCTATAACATACCAGGAAAGGCCCGTTGCCGAATCTGTATATTTTGGTGATGTCAGCGCCCATTCGTCCAATGTCTTGCCTTTGTACCATGTTGTCAGGCCGCTATCGTTTGATATGCTGCTTTCTTCCTGCTCCATGAATGGATTTGTTGATTTAAGTGCACCGTATATATCCTGCACATTTGCATTCTGCCTTGTATTTTCGGGCGCAGATGCCGCTGCCGCCTGTTTCTGCAGGCAGAACTGTCCTGCCCTGCTCCTGTTGCACTTATTCTTTGATACATTATTCTGATAATCATTCCGTCCTATTCCATTTATGCTCATTTTTCAAATCCTCGTATTATTGTATCCTATAAATTCTCCAATTTCTCTAAAAACGCCCTGTAAAATTCCCCTTCCTTGATACGTGCCTGCTGAACCTCTATGCTCCTGGGCGTATATACAATGGGATGCTCCAAATCATACAATGCCTTTTTCGTTGCCTGAATCGCAGATTCCACCGTGTTTCCAAGAATGTCAAAATTTTCCGTTTCCCCGCTCAGCTGTTGATTAAGCCGCTGCACCATCATCTGCGATATATGGCTCATCATTCCGTTGCCCCGGATTCCCATGCCATTCGCATTTACTTCTTTCGCCGCATCCATCCACGCGTCCTTCACTTCCTGCGGGGCACCCCGGCCGACCATCTCAAAGGCTTTCTCATCCTGGTCGGCTGCCTTTCCCTGTGCCGCCTGTTCTTCCACCGCTTCCATGAATTCCACAGCCCCGGATCCCGCACCTCTTCCAGCCTTTCTTGCCGTGTATCCTGTCAGCGGATATCCCACTGTTCCGATTCCGTTAATGCCCATTTCCTTCAGTCCTCCATTTCTTTCTTACGGTAGCCCCTCTGTCAGTCAGAGCCCCACCCGCTCCCCTGTAATCAGTCCGAACGGATTCCCTTATAACGCTTATCCAGTATTCCGGGAGAAAACGGCTGTCCCGGCTCCCACTCAGGATTTGCCGCCTTGACCGCCGCATATATCGTAGAACGGTATTTCCCCTCATACTGCTGCCATGTCAAACGGTCTACAGCCCTCCCTTCCATGATTCTCATATGCGCTTCCCGCCTCATAAAATCTATCGGCAAATACACCTGCATTGCAAACCATGACTGCACCAAGTGACTATAAATTGCAACGAAATGACCATAAAGTTTATAACATCACCACAGCCTGAAACTTTTCCCCATCGCAGGAAACGGCAAAATCGCCTCCGTGTTTATCCGCCACAGCCTTCACATTTGACAGGCCGGTGCCTTCCGTGACCTACACTTTTTTCACCACGGGGTTCCTTACAGAGAAGATCATCTTCCCGCCCTCCTGCACCAGCTTGACATGGATGATGGCCTTCCTCCCCTGCCCCGCCACCTTCACCCCCTCACGGATGGCATTGTCCAGCAGATTGGCGAGCAGGATCACCATCTCCTCCTCGTCCAGGCGCAGCCCGCCCATATCGCCCACCTGGAATGTCATGGACACGCCCTGCTCCCTTGCGGCATGGAACTTCTGGTTTAAGACCGCGTCCGCCACCGGATGGTTTGTATTGACCGCCGACATCTCCACCAATATGCTCTCCGTCAGCCGCTCCGCAAGCGCGGCGGCGGCCTGCTGTCATCACAGACTGCTATCTTCATCACATTTCCCTCAATTCTGTGTTTTTTCCACGCATAAATTATATATCGGATTATGGGGTAGTCTATCAAATCCCATTGCACGAAACTCCCATAAATTGCACGAAATGACTATCGGCACACAGCCGATACAGGCCGTGTAAGCATATTACCGCTAAGGTTGCCGCGTTCCAAGTAATTTCCGTTATCAGGCCGCCCGGCCTGGAAAAAAAGCAGACCGCCGCATATGGCAAATGAAGTCCATAATGCGGCGGTTCGCTTTTGTGTATTTCATATTATTTCATTGTCACAGCATAAGCCTGTCTATAGCGTAGTTCTTCCACCGGGATGCGAGTCTGCGAATGGCGCTTTGAATCAGCCGCTTCCTCGTCCGCATACCCAACTGCAAGGATATTGACCGGCTCCAGATGATCCGCCAGCGGCGCTCCGTAAAGGTTCGCCCCTTTCCCAATCTTCGCAAGCCCTTCACTGCTCTGGACGGCAATCAGGCGGACGGGCTGGAGATTAGCCACTGTGGGCGCTTTCCTGCCGTTCTACAACATTGACAACCATCTCTTATTGATGCAAATATCTTTCAATAAATGCCCCATACCCTTCTTTCCAGTTCTCGATTTCAAGCCGCAATGGCTTTGACAACTCTAAACTGAAAATCCCCATAATGGATTTTGCATCAATCACATACTTCCCCACACAAAGAAATACATCCCCTTCTATTTTACTCATGTCATTAACAAATGCCTTTACCTTATCTACAGAACCCAACATAATATCAAATGATTTTGCAACCTTTGGTTCCTCCCCCTCCTGCCTATAGTTTGCAAGCAGGGCACCTATCTCTTCCCTGTCCGGCATAGAACAGATTACACCCTTTCTGGTTGTTGCAAGGGATGCCGCCGCATTTGCAAAAGAAAGCATACTTTCCAAATCTGCCACCGTCAGACCATCCAGACCATGCTCCAGCAGAAAGGCAAGCACACAGCCGCAAAAGGTATCTCCTGCTCCTGTCGCGTCAACAGTCCTGTCACTCAGGAATGGTTTCCCATAAACGTTCTGATCCATATAGTATGCAAGGCTCCCCTCATTCCCCAAAGTTACATTGATCAGCTTCACATTTGACCGCTCTTTGATCATCTGTACACCTTCATCATAATCCTCTTTTTCAGTCAGCCATTTTATTTCATGATCCGCAATTTTCAATACATCGCATTCCCCGATTCCATACCAGATTGCCTTTTTCGCCTGCTCTTCGCTCTCCCATAAAGGTTCTCGCAAATTGGGAGCAAAGGAAATTCGTTTCCCTTTACTCTTTGCATATGCTACAGCCGCTTTCGTTGCCGTTGCAGCCGGCTCGTTTGTAAGTGAAAGAGAACCAAAATGGAATACTCTGCATGCGTCAATCAGTTTCCTGTTCACTTCCTTCTCCGTCAGCATGATATCCGCTCCCGGTTTCCTGTAAAATGAAAAATCCCTGTCTCCACCCGGCAGTATATGCACCAAAGCCAGTGTCGTGTTCACATTCCGGTCATAAATCAGCCCCTCATCGGAAATTCCGATTTCCCGGATCGTTTTCCCAAGCATCCGCCCAACAGAATCTTCTCCTACTTTGCCAATGAATGCGGTCAAATACCCCAGACGCGAAAGCATTGCCAGTACATTACATGGTGATCCGCCCGGATTTGCCTCAAATAGCGGGGTCCCTGCCGTACTGCTGCCACTTTCAACAAAATCAATCAGCAGTTCTCCCAGCGCAACTACATCAAACATGTTCGCCACTCTCCTTTCTCTCCTGAATTTCCTGTACAATCTTGTTATAGGCTTTTTTATTCAGACGGTAAAAATATAAGACTGCCGCTGTTATAATCCATAACACGCCGGGAACTGTAGTGAAAGAATGCTTAATCACAGCCAACACTGCCAGATTCTGCTGCTGGTTTGCCACATATCCGAAGCTGCCCAAAACACCTGCCAGTACAGAAGTTCCTATTGCCATTCCGATCTTATTCCCCAGAGAAATAAACGCATACTGGAAACCGTCATTGCGAAGCCCTGTTTTCCATTCCCCATACTCCACACAGTCCGGTACAATGGCGTAAATCGCTGTGTTAAATCCGGAAAAGAAAAACTGTGCCAGACACGAAAACAGGTAAAATGGAACCGGCGACTTCTCAACCGTAAAAAAGTACATACAAAACATGCTGATCCCCGTAAACAGCGCAAATATGGAAGCAGAACGCCCTTTATTGTTTGTCAGCCGAAACACCACCGGGAAGCAGGCTGCGCCAATGATAGAAGGGATGATGATAAAAAGGGAATAGGTACTGAATAACGCCTGATTTCCCTCCACATATGTAAAATAGTAAAGCGCATCCGCATTTCTCCCATAAAGCGTCACCCCGAACAGGAACTGTCCTGCCACCGCGATCAAATACGGCTTGTTTTTCGCAACAGCAGACAACTGTACTTTCAGGGGTGTTTTTTCTTTCTCTGGTACTTCCACAACCTCCTTTGTCTTCGCAAAGCAAAAGATATGGCATGCAGCAAAAATACACCCATATATGACAGCTATCAGGAGATAGCCCCTTTTATCGTTCCCCTTTCCAAGCGCCTCAATCAGGGGAACCGTTATAATGTTGATAATGCCGATGGCAACCATCGCACTGACGGAACGGAACGTGTTGATCTTCGCCCGCTCTTCAATATTCTGTGTCATTGCGCCACACAGAGTCCCGTAAGGAATATTGACACAAGTATAGCCCAATACCAGAATGCAGTAGGTAACTGCCATATATAGTATCTTTGTGGCAGATGACCAATCCGGATGCGCCCAGAAGGTCAGTATCAATACCAAAGCGGTCAGCGGTGCAGCGATCAAAAGCCACGGACGGTATCTCCCCCACCTCGTATGCGTCTTATCGCTCAGGCCACCGATCACAGGGTCATTGATTGCATCCCAAAATCTTGAAAACAGCATCAGTCCTGCCACCGCACTCATTCCTATCCCAAAAACGTCCGTATAGAATATCATCAGGAAATTACCAACAAACATCCAACTGAAATTGCATCCCACATCCCCCATGCCATAGGCGATCTTACTGATCAATGGCACTTTTACATCTGTATTCTTCTGTTCCATTACAATCCACCTCTCCTGCTATCAATACTGGCTGCATTCGATTTTCCCATTGTTCGATCCGTAAGGGTAAAAAACTATACCCCGTAAGAAAGTTGCTCTTTCCCCTGCCCCCTTGAGGCGTTTTGACTGACACTGGCTACTCTGCAATTTTTATCACTGCTTTTACAATATCCGTTTTATGATTCACGCTGTAGTCCATGGCTTTCTGTGTCTCGTCAAGCCCGAAGATATCTGTCACGATACCTTTCAGGTCTACCTTGCCCGCCGCAACAGCCTCTATCGCCATCGGATAGATATGGCGGTAACGAAATACCGTTTTAAACGTCAGCTCCTTATCCAGTGCAAGGCTCATGGGCAGCATCATTTCTCCGCTCTTGCTGTAACCTACCAGCACAATCGTTGCCCCCTTCTTTGTCATATGTATCGTCTGCACTGTGGTGATCTGTGTGCCAGCGGTTTCCACTGCCAGGTCACAGCCTTTCCCATTCGTCAATTTCCTTATTTCTTCCACGGCGTCTGTCTGAGCACCATTGATAATGCCGTCAGCCCCCAACTCCAGTGCCTTCCGGAGACGTTTTTCCATAATGTCTACCATATACACCTTTGACACGCCCATTGCCTTTAAAGCCATCATTGTCACAAGGCCGATACAGCCTGCCCCCATGACAACCGCTGTCTGTCCTGCTCTTGCACCTCCCTGCATAGCGGCATGGAAACCCACGGCCAGAGGCTCAATGAGCGCACCTTCCATGGTGCTTACGTTATCAGGCAGTTTAAAACAGAGATCCGCTTCATGTGCCACATATTCCTGAAATACCCCGTCTACTGGCGGCGTTGCAAAAAAGACCACATCCGGGCAGAGATTGTAATGTCCCGTCTTACAGAACTCACAGTGTCCGCAGGTCTTACCCGGCTCCAACGCAACCCTGTCTCCCACTTTCAGGTGCTTCACATCCTTCCCGACTTCCACCACTGTTCCACCCGGCTCATGCCCAAGCACAAAGGGCGGATTTACCACATAATCACCGATTGCCCCCGTCTCATAATAATGCAGGTCGCTGCCGCAGATTCCCACATACTCCAACTTGACGAGCACTTCATTGTCTTTTGCTTTCGGGATATCCCGTTCTTCAAATCCTATCTTTCCAGTCCCCAGCATTACCGCTACCTTCATTTTTCCTTCCATGATCGTTCCCTCCATCTTTCTTTCATTTTTATTGGTCTGGCGTATTTAACCAGTGAATGGTTCTTGCGCACTTCATTCGCCGCAGCCCGTCTGTGTGCTCCTGCAATATACCAACTTTGCTGATCTTACCTGCTTCATTGGTCTTTCTCTCCACTTATTCCTCTGCTTAAATCTGACTTTTATTATTACTTTATTAAATAGTTTTATTATGTATTTTATATTAGTTCCGGAAACTCATTTTGTCAAGATATTTTCTGTAACTTCAACGCTTTCGTCACCTTCACTAAAACAATACCTTCTCTTCTGTTAAAAATACACATAAAAAAAGAAGCCTCATTTCTGAAACCTCTTTTTAACACTATTTAACCTTAATTTTATATCTGGCTGACAAACATCTCTATCACTTTCAGAGCTGCCCCTAATGCAGCCGCAGCCACCTGATAATTGCAGGCTTTCACATAGGGTTCTTTTTCTCCAAAAGTATTCCTCCCGGCCACTTTACCCCATAGTTCCTGAAGATGTGTACCCATGCAGCTTCCTACATAGCCCCCTAAAACAATATCACAGTCCAGAACCATATAAATATTATTCACTGCAATGGCCAGATACTCCGTATAGGAATCCCATATCCTTACTGCCTCTGCATCCCCCTGATCCAACAGACAGAAAAACTGTTCCAGTTTTCCGCCCGCCGCATCAGACAAATGCCATGCAGCGCAATAAGCATCCAGACATCCCTTCTTCCCGCAATAACAGATTTCTCCATCCATAACAACCGTCATATGCCCGACTTCGCCGCACCGGAAATTCTTACCCTGTATCAGTTCATTGCCGCCAAAAATCGCTCCGCCCACCGTATTGCTCAATGAAAGATAGAAAAAGCGCTCTGACTTGTCTCCATGGAACCCCTCCGCATAAGCCCCTGCATTTGCATCATTGAGAAAAAAACATGGATAGGAAAAAAAGGCGCTTATGGAAGCAAGCGGTATATCCTCTACGCCTAATATATGGGAATACGTGATCTGCCCTTTATCCAAATCTATAATTCCCGGAAAGGATATTCCCACCCCTAAGATCTTATCCCTGTCAGCACCGTTTTCATCCAGAAAATGTTCCAGCCTTTCACTTACTTCCCGATAATAAGCCTCTCCGGAAACATATGGCTGATGGATACGATCATATTTCAGTATTTCTCCCACGATATTGGTCAGCACCAGCGCAATATGGTTTTTGGTAATATCCAGCCCCACCGCCAGCCTTGCATTTACAACCGCCGAGAAGGCTTTCGCCCTTCTCCCTCCGGTTGACTGCAATTCCCCCTTTTCCTCCAACAAGCCTTCCGCCAACAGCTCTTTTGTAATCTGTGTTGCCGTAGGCAGACTGATCTGCATATTATAAGAAATATCGGGGTTTGACACCGTTCCGTGTTTACAGATATAGCGGAACACCTCATTCCTGTTTTTCCTCTTTACTTCCATATTGGTTATTTTTTTCTTGTCCATATCATCACCCATACTTTATGAAAGTATTTTTTAAACACGTCCATAGCATTGTCATTCAGAAAGCTGATGTTTTCTTGCGGTTCGGATCACCCGGTCTACTGCCGCCTCCGCATGTGTGGGCAGGTTTTTGGTGGTCTGGACATCCGTTCCCGATTCTGTTCCTTCTGTCCCACTTGCAAAAGTATTCAGTGCATACCTTGCCAGCATTCCGGAAACACGTCCCCTTTCTATGGAATCTTCTGCACCAAGTACGATAACCACCAGGTCATGTTCCATCGTTCCGTCATCCGCAGTCAGAGAAGTCACCAGACAGGCACCCGCTCTGTTGGTCGTTCCGGTTTTCAGACCGGTGGTTTCGGGCAAATTGTGCAGAAGCGGATTGGTATTGCGCACTTTAAAATCAAGAGATTCCAGTGTGGCTTCTTCAAGGGATGTGATGTCCGTAATCTGAGGATACACGTTCAAAAGGTAAGATGCCAGCCGGAACATATCCTTTGCACTCATGCTGTTCTGACGCTTTGCCGGAATAAAATCCTCTGTAAAAGAGGGCAGACCATTGCTATTATAGAAAATCGTCTGGGAAAGTCCCAGTTCCTGAGCCTTCGCATTCATCCTTTGTACAAACACATCCTCCGAGCCGGCCACTGATTCGGCCAGGCACAATGCACATTCATTACTGGAGGGCAGAAGAGCCCCCACCAAAAGTTCCTGTACAGAAATCTGTTCTCCGGCTTTCAGAGGAACCACCCCATCACTTGAAACGGCCAACGACTGAACTGCATGAGAAATTGTAACCTGTGAATCAGGAGTAAGCTGTCCGGCCGAAATGGCCTCCATGGTCAAAAGGCACGTCATAAGTTTGGAGGTGCTGGCTATAGGGTAAGGCGTATCTGACTGATACTGATAATATATTTCCCCTGTGGTGGCATCCCCCACCAGTACGCTGTTAACCCCATAAAAATACCCGGCTTCTTCCAGCGCATCAGGAGAAAGATCAAAAGGCTTTTGTGTATGGATCTGTAAGGATCCTGCTGACGAAACGGTAACACCCATATCCAGAATCATAGCCAAATCCGCTGCCATCATAAAACAATCATAATCCCCGGAGGGCAGCTGCGTAATCAGCGTATAGTAAAATACCTTTTCTCCATTCACTTTAAATTCATTTCTCCGCAAGGCAATATCCATGGCGCCGCTGCCTTCCCAGGGAACATTTTCCACTCCCACAGGTGTATAGGCACTGCCCGGATTCAGAGAAACGGCACTGCCCGTAATTTCCAGCGAGAACGATTGCTCCGTATCCTTCAGAAGCATGGCTATATCCCGCAACGAAAAATAGGTATTGTCATCATAGCTATAATCCAGCGTTTTTACAGTGCCGCTACCGCCGGCATCTGTCTGAACCTGACAAGTCCCCGGAATTTCGAAACTTGCATCTGCCTGCATGACCGGCAGAATGAAACCTGTCAGAATTGCGGACAACAGCAATAGAATGGAAACTGTTTTCTGCAAAATCGTTTTCATAAACTCTCCCTCACTGCGCATTTGCGGGCTGCTGTAAAGTGTATAGCACCAGATCCTGAGCCAAAGAAAGACCGGATCCATCATCCTCTGTTCCTTCTGACAGGAGCAGGCTGGAATCTTTCCGGATATAGTATTCTTCCCTTGTGACAGCAGCGCCGCCTCCGTCAAACTGTCTGGTCAGAATATCCTCCGTGGTCTTATACGTGCCACTGCCATCATAGTGTGCCTGTAATTCTTCCAGAGGCGGCAACAGCTCCGGGCCATAAGACATCAGATAGGCATCCGTGGGCATCCCAAATGTTTCGGTTACAAGAGCCTCCAGGGCTTCCTCGTCCATACTGCCCGTATAACCCGCCATGGAAAGCCGCTCAGCCAGAAGTTCCCAAAATGCTGCGGCAAATGCCCCATAGGCTGCCTGTGTGCAGGCATCATAGCTTTCCTGCTCAACCATGCAGTGGAAAGTCCCCTCCCGACGGGAAGTTGGCTCAAATGTCAGATTGACCTGTACGGTCAATCCCTGCATACAGTCCTCCATCTCCTCCAGAGAGACGGAAACGCCTTCTATGTCCTGCAGCCAGCTAAAAGCTGCGATTGCAGCCTGTTCTGTCATATCCAGATCGGCAGTCCATTCCCCGGCAAGATCTTTATCATCCGATGCAAAAAAATGCAAATATGCCAAAAAAACAACAGAAATGCCCCCTGTTAAAAACAGCAACGTAAATACAACATTTTTTATCTTTTTTTTCATAGTCTCTCCCTGGTTTTTTCTAAACAAAGAATCCTTCCTGCCTGTATCCGGAATGGCTTTCTTTTTCTTCTTTTGCCACTTTCATTCTACCCCAACATGATCGTATAACGCAGCCATATCCTGTATTTTGCCCTTTATCGCTGTACGGATATGCAATGGCTCAAGGCACTCGCATTTATCTCCGAAACCAAGAAGGATATCATAATAATAGTCGTTTTCAATAAATGGGAAATTTACTATGTAATACTCGTCATTATCCGGCACGAAGTGATCATATGTACAATATTCAAGCACCCTGTCCAACACAGATTTATGAATGCGAATTTTGATTTCTGTCTGCATCGTTTCCACAATTTCCGTAAAATCCAGAATGGGTTTTGGGAACTCCCGCGGAATAAAAGTTTCCTGCTTCATTTGCAGCTCTGACATACGGGACAGCCTGAATAGACGATACGCATTTCTGATATGGCAATAACCTTGAAAATACCAGTGGCTGCCTTTCAATATAAGCTGATATGGCTCCACCGTCCGCACAGTTTTATTCCCATGATGCGCCGTATATTCAAAGCATAGCAGCTTATGATCCTGCAGAGCAGTTCTGATGATTTCCAAATAAGGCTGGACAGATTTATTCCCTGCCCACGGACTTACATCTATGCAGATTTGATTTGCCTTTTCTTCAATGTCTTTCGTTTTTTCAGCAGGGATCAAACTTTTGACTTTCGCCAGGGTATTTACCAGTTCATCGCCTCGTACCACATTTGAAAGACCGGAAAGCCCCAGCAGGATTGCAGAGAGATCAGCCGTGGAAAAAACCTTTTTATCAAGTTTGTATGCCGGCATAATTTCAAAGCCGCCGCCAACCCCTGGTCTTGAACGAACAGGGATACCCGCCATATTGATTGCCTCTATGTCACGGTAAATTGTGCGGGGCGAAACTTCAAACGCATCTGCTAACGCCTGTGCGCCTATACGCTCTTTCTCCAGAAGTGTCATAATAATGCTAACAAGCCTGTCAACTTTCATTTGGCAGCCGCCTTTTCATAAACTCTTATATTTTATAATAAATTGTTGCCATATTGTTGTCAATGATTGGATGATAGGATAAAGGCATAAGCAAACCAAATACGAAAGCAAATGGAGGAAATTATGTTCACAATCTATGTATATGTTTTAGACACTTTGGCAGACTGGGAGCTGGGGTATGTTACAGCAGAATTAAATTCCAGACGTTTTTTCAAAAAAGGAGCGCCGGAAGTATCTGTCAAAACAGTGGGCGTTTCAAAAAAACCCGTGAAAACAATGGGCGGGCTGACCGTCATTCCCGATTGTATCATTGAGGATATTGCAGTAAATGAGAAAAGCGTACTGCTGTTACCGGGAGCAAATACCTGGGACCATCCTGCGCATGGCACCATTGTCAAAAAAGCCGGTGAACTGCTTGCCGCAGGTGCTGTGGTATGCGCTATCTGTGGCGCAACTGTTGCGCTGGCAAATGCCGGTCTGTTGGATAAAAGACGGCACACCAGCAATGGGGCGGGCTATCTTGAAATGGTTTCACCCATCTACAAAGGACAAAATTTTTATGTGGACAACCCCTCTGTTGCGGATCACAACCTGATTACCGCAAGTTCCACCGGAGCCTTGCTGTGGGCAAAACAGATCATTGCATATTTAGACGTTTTCCATCCAAATACATTAGACGCATGGTACGCGTATTTCTGTACCGGCGAAGCGCAACAGTTCTTTGTTCTCATGCAAACTTTGTCAGCAAATACAGAATGATTATCAGCCCAACGGCACAAGGAAAGAACATTGTTTCGGCGGTGGTATCCATGGTATCCGGAACCAGCGATTACGAAGAAGTGAAAACGGCTTTATTCCGGAACCGGGATGTACAGGAACGAAAAAACAAGGATTTGCGCTGGCAAATCCTTGTTCTGGCTCCGGTAAGGGCACTGTCCCCGCTGCCACCCGGAGACGGCGCCCACAAATATCACACTCCATGACGGGCACAAAGCCCAAAATACCGGGCGGTCCTGGGAAAGCAAATGCTTATTTCAGGTATTTTTTCAGTTTATAGACAACCGACTGAATATCAATCGGTTTGGCCAGATGGTCGTTCATACCGCACTCCAAACACTTTTGAATGTCTTCCGAAAAAGCATCGGCCGTCATTGCAATAATCGGAATATCCGCATCCTCGCGCTCCATTTCCCGGATGGCCCTGGTCGCTTCGTAACCGTTCATCACCGGCATTCTCACATCCATAATAATCGCATCATAATAGCCAACCGGAGACTCTTCAAATTTTGTGACACAGATCTGCCCGTTTTCAACCCATTCCAATTCCATCTCAAGGACAGAAAGCAGCTCTCTGGCAACTTCCCAGTTCAGCTCATTGTCCTCTGCCAGCAGGACATGCTTCCCGCTCAGTTCCAGGCCAATCTCTTCTTCTCCACTGACATCTTTTTTATCGGTAACACCGGCAAATGCTTTGAGCGCATCATATAAGGCAGACTGAAACAGAGGCCTGGTAATAAACCCGGAGATTCCTGCCTCTCGTGCTTCCTTTTCCATACTGCTCCAGTCACAGGCCGCAAGGAACAACGCCGGACTGTTTTTTCCATAACTCGATTGAATCTTCCGTGCAGCTTCGATTCCGTTCATCCCCGGCAAATTCCAGCCTAAGAGGACTATCTGATAATCGTCATTGCCATCATGTCGTTCAGCAATCAGTTCCATTGCACGTTCTGCACTCAGACACCATTCAGAGCGGATACCAAGCGACTGTAAGGAATGGACTGCGCTCATACATACGCGTTCATCCTCATCGACCACGAGCATATTCCAGGCGGGAAGTACTGTATCCATCTCCTGTTCTGCCACTTTTGCCAGATCAAGGATAACGTGAAACTCGCTTCCCCGTCCCTGTTCGCTGCTGACAGAAATGGTACCGCCCATTGCGTCCACAATAAATTTGGTGATTGCCATTCCCAGCCCGGACCCTTCGGTTTTCTGTACACGCGTGGTATCTTCTCTGCTGAAAGAGTCAAATATTTTCTTCTGATATTCCTCCGACATACCAATCCCTGTATCACGCACCAGGAAATGCGTGCGGACACAGGAAGTATCCTCCCGCAGTGGTTCCTGATATACAATCACCTGAACAGTGCCGTTTTCCGGCGTAAATTTGACGGCATTGCCCAGCAGATTAATCAATACCTGGTTCAGCCGCACACTGTCACAACACACATCCTCCGAAAGAATTTCATAAGCCAGGACATCAAACCGTTGATTTTTTGCCTTCACCTGGGGCTGTATGATATTGACAATGCTGTCCATTACTTCTCTAAATGACACCAGCCCCACATTCAGCGTCATTTTTCCGCTTTCAATCTTCGATATATCCAGTACATCATTGATCAGCCCCAGCAAATGTTTACTGGACAATGCTATTTTCCGCAGATATTCCTGAACCTGTTCCGGCTTATGCGCATTGGTTGTGGCCAGGGACGTCATACCAATGATGGCGTTCATAGGTGTACGGATGTCGTGGCTCATGCTGGAAAGGAATTCCTGCTTTGCCGCATTGGCATGTTCTGCTTCCTTTTGCGCCTCTTCAGCCGCTTTCCGGGCCGCATCCATTTCTGTGTTCATACGCTTTAACTCAGATACCTGGTTCCTGAACACTCGCAAATACCGAAAGAACAAGTAAAGGAGCATAATGATTACCAGAGAAGACGCTGTATAAACGAGGGTAAGCCAATGTCTTCCCATCCCCGAAATCGCCTGATCCAGTCCGTCAAAAGGAAGGATCGTCACCAGATACCATTCGCAATAGGGAAGATTTGTACAATACAGATGACAACGCGATTCATCGCTTTTCAGTATAACAGCGTAATCTTCACCTGCGTCCATGGCGTCTGTCATCTGCTTTACATAGGAATCCGCTTCTTCCCTCTGGCCCTCGAAGATTTTATATAGCCGGTTAAAATAAGTTTCATTTTTGTCGCCCTGATTCTGGACAACATAAGTACCATCCTTACGTATAACAAAGGAATACATCTGCGAACTGTCAGACTCAAGAAAGAGAACCTCTCCCATATATTTGGTGGAAAGTCCTACCACAATCGCAAGACTCTCACTACCGTCTGACATAGGATATTCGCAGGGAATACCAAACAAAATGATCCCGTTCCCATGATTATCTGTCGCAGACGCAACTTTGCGTTCTCCGTTTTTCAGGCTTTCCAAAAACGTTTCCGGGTGATTCAGTTCTACCGGATCTCCGTAAACCATTTCGATCCCGCCGTCTGATGAATACAGGGCAGCGCATGAAAAATGCCTTGCCTGTGCGCCGTATTCGATCTCCTCCTTTGATCCATAACCGGAATTCTCTTCTCCTGCCGCAATATGCGCTATGGATTCCGCCATCGTCAAGCGAAGATCAATAACCGTTTCAAAATGTAAAGATACCTGCTCATTCATTCCAGCCATATAATCAGTGCCTATATTTTCAATGGTGTTCTCGCACATATTGTTGATAGAAATTCCGAGAAAAGAAAACACGAAAATATTTAAGCAAATGATTACTGCTACATTCACTTTTAAAGAACGCAGCAAAGGCATGTTTTTCATACTTTTTCATCTCCTTATTTTTAACATTTTCGTCATGTGAACCTGAGCGCCGCTCACTGTCCGATTCATATTTCTGCCATCACCGCAACCGGCTCATGACCCGGAACATTTTGTGGATGTCCACCGGCTTTGCCAGGTGTTCATTCATCCCGGCATCCTTTGCCAGTGCAATATCCTCCTCAAATGTATTCGCTGACAGCGCTATAATCGGCACAGCTTTCGCATCCGTCCGATCCAGTCCCCGGATCACCCGGGTTGCCTCATATCCACTCATAACCGGCATCATCAAATCCATCAGCACACAATCAAAAGTGCCCGGAGAAGATGCCTCAAACGCGTCCACAGCGGCTTTGCCGTCTTTGGCAGTCACAGTCTCCGCACCCGCCTCCTGGAGAATATACTCTACGATTTCACAGTTAATCTCATTATCCTCCACCAAAAGAATACGCATCCCGGCAATATTGTCCTGCATATCCTGCTCTTCATCCACAGAATCCCCGCTCCATGTCTCATCCACCCGGACAGGCAGCATGATTTGCACCACACTCCCCTCTCCGGGATTGCTGTCTATCCTGATGCTTCCCTGCATCTCATCGACCAGCTTCTTCACAATGGACATCCCCAGGCCAACACCGTTATAATTGGTCCGCGCGTCCGGATGCTCCTGTGTAAACGGCTCAAAAATATGCTCCTTAAACTCCTCTCCAATGCCGATTCCGGTATCCTCAATCTCAAAGCTGTACTCTGCAATCCCGTCCCGGCAGGCGTTTTCCTTTACCCGGACAAAAACAGAACCGTCAGGGCGGTTATATTTGAGACCATTGTCAATGACACTCATCAGGATTTTCTTCAAGTGCAGGGCATTTCCAATCAACCTGCCATGCCGCAGACTGACTTCCTCCAGCACCAGCCGGATTCCCTTCTCCTCCGCCTGGGAAGAGAGGATTGTGATACAGTCCTCCAATGTATCGCGCAGGTCAAAGGGTTCCTCCACTTCCGCAGGCATGCCACTCTCCAGCCTGCTGACCTGCAAAACGTCATTCACCAGGGACAGAAGATGTTCCGTCGAAACACGGATTTTCTTATGGCAGTCTCTCTGCCGCTCCGGATCATCCTGACTTTTTTCCAGGATAGACAGCATTCCCAAAATCCCATTGATGGGTGTGCGGAGGTCATGGGACATATGAGACAGAAATTCACTCTTTACCAGGTTTGCCCGTCTCACCCTCTCCAATAACTCCAGAATAGACTGCTCCTGTTTCTTCCTCGTCACCATGGTTTCCGTAATATCCTGATGGTATCCGCTCAGGCAGACGCCGGGCTTTTTGAAGGTTTTGTCCGGTACGCCACCGCAGCGGACATAAATTTTCCCCAGATCCGGATGATTCCAAAGATAAATCACCTCAGAACGCCCGGTTTCCAATATTTCCAGAACTGCCTCCTGTACCATCCCCACATAGTCCGGCTCAATATTTTCAAACCAGCTCTGGTAACACTCCTCCGGGTCGATCTCATCCGGAACGCCCAAAAGTATCCGCATCGTGCGATCCGCATACATTCGTGGCTTACAGCCCTCCTCCAGCTCAATCGTCCAGATACCGGTTCTGGCGCCTTCCAGAATATCCTCCAGATTCCGCCGTGCTTCCAGTTTATACTTCTCTTCCTGCTCTACCACGGCATTGACATCCCGCTGGGCAAAAATGGCACAATTCTCCTCTGTTGTTTTCTCCGCAACGGAAAAATGAATTTCCATATGCTTCAGTCCGGATGCACTGTCTTTTACCTGATAGCGAACAGAAACCTTCTTGTTGGTTCTGAGCTGAGCGAGCACATACTCTTTTTTTGTCACGGCGCGGAGCCGGTCCTGGTCCCGTGGGATAACATATTGCGTAATATACTGCTCCATGGCTGCCTGATAGCCATCCTTAAAATGAAAGGCCCAGTCCATACCTGTCCCTTCGCTGTTTCGATAGGTTTCACATTCGCCTGTGTCGAAATTTACCTGATAGATGCCCAGATAGTCCACGCTGAGGGCATGAAGAACATTATAACTGCGATTTTGGAGCTTTCGGACCAAGTTACGGCGTTTCAGGGAGGATACGATAAAATATGCCGCAGTCTGCAGCATATTTGATGCATATTCCAACAATTTCACAGGTGGATTATCCACGCCATAAAACCCGATGATTTTTTTGCCGTCATAAAGGGGAACCACCACAAGAGAATGAATCCCCTGTCGCTCCAGATTCTCATACTGAAGCGGATCGGACTCACGGATGTCCTCCAGGCTCTCAATCACAATATGCCTGCCAATGCGGAAATTCCGATACCAGCTGGCACATACCTCCGGAGGAAGATTCTGAAGATTCTCCTTTTCCGGCTCCACTCCTTCAGCCACCCATTCATAGGTGTTATCATCGCCGCCCGCCATGTTCTGCTCAAATATGTAAGTTCGTTCCCCATGCAATGCTCTGCCCAGATGCTTCAGCAACACATCCAGAGACTGATCCGGCGTTTCTTCCAACAACGCAACACGAAGGCCCTCGTTGATGACAGCCTCCAGATTCTGAACACTTCGCATATCATTATGCTGCTCACAATCCCCGGCCATCGGCGCACCTTCACCGCTCCCTTCTAAAAGTCCTCCTGAATAACCCATAAGCCTGTCCTCCATATAGACTGCTTTCCTTCCACAATACCATGCCATATACCGGCACCGGAATATTCTCTACCCCAACCCCCAAGTACAGAATATTCGTATAGTTTCGCTATATGATTACAGCTTTGCTGCAAAAACTGGAAAGTCTGTGTCATAATACCATACACATAATATGACGTCAATACATATGGCATACCCTTCCTCTATTTAAATGTCAATTATGAAAAAAAGCCCGGCTATGGCCGGGCTATACAAATACACAGTGTCATTATCCGTTGACATATTTTTCTCAAAGAGATCATCGACTTTATTGCCAGTTTCACAGTCACTTATGATTGCCTGCATCAGGGCTGTCACAAAATCGTCCCGCCGCCGGCCACACAACCATCCTGATAAAACACCACTGCCTGTCCGGGCGTTACCGCCCGGACAGGTTCATCAAAAATACACCTGAGCCTGTCTGTCTCCACCGGTTCCACCCGGCAGACAGCCCCTCCATGTCCATACCGTATTTTCGCCAGAAACCTGTCACCGGCATGAAAATTCTCCACACCCATATAATTTATCTGATTACAGAACAGTTCATCCGTAAACACATCCTCCGCCTCACCAATCACCACTTCATTGGTCTTTGGCCGAATCTGTGTCACAAATACAGGATGTCCCAAAGCCAGTTGCAGGCCTTTTCGCTGGCCAATGGTATAGTGGGTAATCCCCTTATGTCTGCCCAACACCTGTCCGTCTGCCGTCACAAAATTTCCCGGCCCCGGAACCGCATCCTTTGCTTCTCTGTCAATAAACCCTGCATAATCATTGTCCGGAATAAAGCAGATTTCCTGACTGTCCGGTTTTGCAGCCACAGGCAGACCATAGGACCGGGCCATCTGGCGCACTGTTTCTTTATCATATGTTCCCAGCGGCATCAGCGTGTGGGAGAGCTGCTCCTGTGTCAGTTGATACAGTGCATAGGTCTGATCCTTTGCCGTCCCCGACATACGCAGTGTATACCGGCCATTGGCAAGCCTCACAATCTGCCCGTAATGTCCTGTGGCAATATAATCCGCGCCGATGGCAAGAGAACGGGCCAACAATGCTTCCCATTTTACATAACGGTTGCAGGCAATGCAGGGATTGGGCGTCCTGCCCCGGAGATATTCCCGGATAAAATACTCTGTCACCGACGACCTGAACACATCTCTGAAATTCATCACATAATGGGGGATTCCCAGTGTCTGTGCCACCCGCCGGGCATCCTCCACAGCAGACAGGCCGCAACAGCCTCCGTTTTCAGACAGCGTATCCGCATCTTCCTGTTGCCAGATCTCCATGGTCACACCGATTACCTCATATCCCTGTTGCTGTAACAGACAGGCCGCAACAGAAGAATCCACGCCACCCGACATACCTACCACTGCCTTCTTTTTCATATCCGCTCTCTCCATGGCGAAATTACGCAATGCCCCTGCCCCGGGCAGCAGGCATTAATATTCTTCCGCCTCTTCTTCCTCACCTTCATGAATATCCGTTTTGGGCTTTTCCAGTCCTTCAATGGTGATCTCATGTTTCTGTGCATAATCCCAAAGCGCTGCATGAATCGCCTCTTCAGCCAGCAGGGAACAATGCATTTTCACCGGCGGCAAACCGTCCAACGCCTCTGCAACCGCTTTATTCGTAATCTGCATCGCTTCCCGGATGTTCTTTCCCTTGACCAGTTCCGTCGCCATACTGGACGTAGCTACCGCCGCACCACAGCCAAAGGTTTTAAACTTTACATCCCGGATAATCTGATGTTCATCAATATCCAGATAAATCCGCATAATGTCACCGCATTTGGCATTTCCAACCGTACCGACACCGCTGGCATCCTCTATTTCACCCATATTGCGGGGATTCTGAAAATGGTCCATCACTTTTTCACTATACATTGCCTGTTCCTCCGTATTTATCTCTCTTATTTACTTTCTTGTTTTATAAAGTCTTCGTACAATGGAGACATGGCGCGCAAACGTTCCACAATTCGTTTTACCGCAGCCACCACCATGTCCATTTGCTCTTTTGTGTTCTCTTCACTGAGTGTCAGCCGCAAAGATCCATGCGCAATTTCATGCGGCAGTCCAATGGCGAGAAGCACATGGGACGGATCCAGAGAACCGGAGGTGCAGGCAGACCCGCTGGAGGCACAGATACCTTCCATATCCAGCATCATCAGCAAGGATTCCCCTTCCACAAAGCGGAAACTGAAATTTACATTGTTTGGCAGACGCAGACGCCTGTCTCCGTTCAGACGGCAGTATGGAACCTCCTGTTCAATCCTGTCAATCAGATAATCCCGCAGCTCTGTCTCTTTTGCCGTTTTCTCTTCCATGATTCTGAAAGCCCGCCCGGCTGCGGCGCCTATTCCCACAATACCCGGTACATTTTCCGTACCTGCCCTTCTGGCCCGCTCCTGCGCGCCGCCATGGACAAAGGAACGAATCCGCAGACCTTTTCTGATATAGAGAAATCCGATCCCCTTAGGCCCGTTCAGCTTATGTCCGCTGGCGCTGAGCATATCAATATGGTACTGGTCCACATCAATGGGGAGCTGTCCGTATGCCTGCACCGCATCTGTGTGAAACAAAATGCCATGGCTCCCCGCGATTTCACCTATTTCTTCAATGGGCTGCAAAGTACCGATCTCATTGTTGGCAAACATCACACTGATCAGTATGGTGTCCGGCCGGATGGCGGCTTTTAATTCGTCCAGTTTTAAAATCCCCTGCTCATCCACACCTACATAGGTAACTTCAAAGCCATGTTTCTCCAGATACTGGCATGTGTGCAGCACTGCATGATGCTCAATGGCAGAAGTGATGATATGCTTCCCTTTTTCCCCATATGCCTCAGCTACAGCCTTTATTGCCCAGTTATCGGCCTCGGAACCGCCGGCCGTAAAGTATATTTCATCGCTCCGTGCACCAAGAGAGCGGGCAATGGTTTCCCGTGCCTTTGTCACAGCTTCCTTCCCCGTCCTGCCCAGCGAATAAATACTGCTGGGATTCCCGTACTGTTCCGTGAAATAAGGCAGCATGGCATCCACCACCTCTGCAGCCGTTTTCGTCGTCGCTGCATTATCCAAATATATCAGAGGTTTCATGATCTATATCACTCCTTTTATTTTCTAGTATTGTACTATGAATTCAGTGATTACACTATAGCACCGCCTGACGGTTCTGTCAATAAATGCGGACACATATAATTTATCAAGAACAGGGGAAATTCAGGTATTTTATGAGAAAAAACAACCCTTTTGTAACCGGCACGCTCATCCTGACCCTGGCAGGATTTTTAAGCCGTTTCATCGGCTTTTTTTACAGAGCATTTCTGTCCCGGACTTTTGGCGAGGAAGGCATGGGCATCTACCAGCTTCTCGCCCCCGCTATGGCCCTTTCCTTTTCTCTGACGGCAGCAGGCATCCAGACTGCTATTTCCAAATTTACGGCTTCAGAAACAACCACCCATGACCACAGAGCTTCTTTTCGTGTCCTCTGTGCAGGGTTTCTGCTCTCCATGCCGCTCTCCCTGGGCTGTACATGGTTTATCTACCAGTATGCGGACCGGATCGCAACAGACTTTCTATTGGAAGCCCGCACTGCGCCCCTTCTTCGCATCTTTGCCCTCTCCATTCCTTTCTGCTCCGTCCATTCCCTGATCAACGGCTACTTCTATGGCATTAAGCGGGCAGGAATACCGGCATTAACACAGATCCTGGAACAGCTTGCAAGAGTTGGCAGTGTATTTTTACTCTGTGACTATTTAAGGGCACACAACCAGGTCCCCCCAATCGCCTGTGCCGTAATTGGCCTGACCATAGGAGAATGTTTCTCCATGCTGGTTTCTCTGGCGGCAGTCTATCTTAGGGCCATACGGCTTTGCACCATACCCGCCAGGCAGACACATGCAGGGAACCATACCGGTATTGTGGCTATGACCGGCAAAATTCTTACCCTTTCAGCGCCGCTGACAGCCAGCCGCATTGCCGTTAACATGTTGCAGAGTATAGAAGCCGTATCCATTCCCACACGCCTGGTCATCCACGGCTTTTCTCAGGCCCAGGCCCTTTCTGTTTATGGTGTTCTGACCGGTATGGCGCTTCCGCTGATTATGTTTCCCACAGCATTGATAAATTCCGCCTGTGTTTTATTGCTCCCCGTTATTTCGGAAGCGGATGAAACCAATAACCAGGGAGCCATCCGAAATGTAGTCAGAAAAGCGGCAACCTATTGTAGTCTTTTCGGTATCTTCTGCACTGTCTGTTTTCTGCTTGGGGGCAGATTTGCGGGCAGAATGCTGTTCAAAAGCGAAATGGCCGGGTCTTTCATACTGACCCTGAGTTTTATCTGCCCTCTGTTGTATCTCTCCGGCGCCTTCTCCAGTGTCCTCCATGGCCTGGGAAAAACGGGAATTACATTTTTCTTCAACATAACCGCACTGGCTGCCAGGCTCTTCTTTGTATTCTGGCTGATTCCCGCCATTGGTATACAGGGGTATCTGTATGGGTTGCTGCTCAGTCAGTTTTTAATGATGCTCATGGAAATGGGGGCAGTCAAATATTATGTGAGAAAGCGGGGATAAGCGGTTTCAAAGAGCCGCATCCCGCCTGCCAGTCCCTGAATTTGTCCCCCGCACCCGCTTGCTCTGTCCGCTTTTTTATATTATAATGGTACACGTATTTTACCGTCCGTATGCTTTTGCATACCGGCGGCATGGAAAGGAGACCTTTATGGGATTCGAATTTGTGAAAAAGCTGCCCAATCCCGCAGAAATACGTGAACAGTATGCAATACCGGAAAAGCTGGCAGCTTTAAAAAACGAAAAAGATACAGAAATTAAAAAGGTAATTACCGGAGAAAGCGACAAATTCCTTGTGATTATCGGTCCCTGTTCCGCTGACAATGAAGACGCCGTATGCGATTATGTTACACGCCTTGCGAAAATCAACGAACAGGTAAAGGACAGGCTGATTCTGATTCCGAGAATTTATACAAACAAGCCCCGGACAACCGGGGAAGGTTACAAAGGTATTCTGCACCAGCCCGACCCCAATAAAAAGCCTGATTTTCTGGCGGGGCTGATTGCAATGCGTAAAATGCATATCCGGGCCATTGCGGAATCCGGGCTGACCGCAGCCGATGAAATGCTCTATCCCGAAAACTGGCGTTATGTACAGGATATTCTCTCCTATGTGGCCATTGGCGCCCGTTCCGTGGAAGATCAGCAGCACCGGCTGGTCGTCAGCGGTTTTGATGTGCCTGCAGGCATGAAGAATCCAACCAGCGGCGATCTCTCCATTATGCTCAATTCCGTATTCGCCGCCCAGCACCCCCATTCCTTCATTTACCGGAACTGGGAAGTAAACACGCCCGGCAATCCACTGGCGCATACGGTATTGCGGGGTTCGGTCAACAAGTATGGCCGCAGTTTCCCCAATTATCATTATGAAGACTTAAACAGTCTGTTGGAACTCTATCAGGGCATGGAACTGCTCAATCCGGCCTGCATCATTGATGCCAACCACAACAATTCCAACAAGCAGTTCAAACAACAGATCCGGATTGTCAAAGAAGTGATGCACAGCCGTAAGCTGAGTCCGGATATACATAAGCTGGTCAAAGGTGTTATGGTAGAGAGCTATCTGGTAGAAGGTTCTCAGAAAATCGGAGAAGGTGTATATGGTAAATCCATCACAGATCCCTGTCTGGGCTGGGAAGACACGGAAAAGCTAATCTATGACATTGCAGAATATGATTAACCGCAAACTATGGCAGACACAGACAAAAAGGCTCACCCCCGCGGGTGAGCCTTTGCATATACTTCTCTGATTCGATTACGCCCTATATTGGCATACATCTGTGTGGTGGATATATCTGAATGTCCCAGCATTTCCTGTACGCTCCTCAGATCGGCCCCGTTCTCCACCAAATGGGCCGCAAAGGAATGGCGCAGCGTATGCGGCGTAATATCCGCCTGGATCCCGGCTTTCCGGGCATAATGTTTAATTAATTTCCAAAATCCCTGCCGACTCATGGGCTGACCGGAACAGTTTACAAACAGTGTTTCTTCCCTGCTGCTTGACAGCATGCTGCTCCTTGCCTCTTCCATATACCGTATCAATGCGGCCTTTGCCGCTTCTCCGAAAGGCACCAGCCTTTCTTTATGTAGATCTCTGCAGAGGATCACGCCCATCTGGAGATTGACATCCTGCACAAGCAGCGTAATCAGTTCCGTTACACGGATACCTGTGGCATAGAGCAGTTCCAGCATTGCCTTGTCCCGGATTTCCTTATCGCTGTTTCCCGATGGCTGCTCCAGCAAACGCACCACCTCTTCCATGGAAAGAATCTCCGGTGTTTTCTTTTCTATTTTAGGCGCCTTGAGCGCTTCCGCAATATTGTCCTTGATCCGGCCCTCCCGGCTGAGATACTGGTACAGCGCCTTAATGGAAGCAATATTCCTGGAAACAGTGGACGGGGCAAACTTTCGCTCATTCAGATAACGGATATAGGCATGTAAATCCTCCGGGGAAATACGCGTCACCGCAGTAATCCCTCTCTCTTCCATAAAATTCACAAACTTGCACAAATCCCTTTTGTAAGACAGCTCGGTATTTCCGGAAGTCTTTTTTATATTATGTAAATAAAAAATAAAAGCTGAAATATCGTTCTGCATGGAATCCGTGCCCTTCCTCTGATCGTAAACTACACCCTCAAATCCTCCCTGTAGCAGGGAATTTTATGTATAACTAATTTTATTATAATCAAGTTTTTTCTGAAAATCAATTGGTATTTTCCAGCAAATCCGACATATTAAAATATTTTTAATAATTCCGACATTACATTTGGATTTACATAACTTTCCAAAACCACCCCTATTATGACAACTGCATGCACCATGAGAAAATTTCCCAGAATACCAAAATTTTTTGTTTTTTCCTCATAGGTCTCCGTAAAATCCCGCACGGGATAATACAGTTTGGTACAGATCCTGAAGCACAGGTCTGCCAGCATGAAAAACGCCGGAATATAACAGAGATAATGCGGCACCATACTGCCTGCAAGGAGCAGAATGCCCTTTATTCCGTATCGCATAATCGAAACCGATGCCACGACTCCCATGCAAACTCCCAGCCACATCACAAACAGATAGGTTGTCACAATGCCGGCAAAGGTTGTAGAAAGCATGGCGGCCAGCCACAGGGGACCCATGCGTTTGCTGAGCGCATAGAAAAAAAAGGCGTTTTCATTGAGTTCCACCCGTTTAAACCGTTCCAGGCTCATCCGGCTTAAAAATCCCATATCGGTGATAAAGATACCTGCATTCATATACACCAGCGCGGCACCAGCCACCAATCCGGCAAAAAAGGGCAGCGCCCAGTTTGGCCTTTCTGCCCTCTTCCAACGTATTTTTGTAAATCTCACAGCATATCCACTTCTGACTTTTTTACAATTATATGCCGTATTTTACTTTGTATGCCATTAAAGCAGCGATTGTTTTGGAATCCTGGATTTTTCCGTCAAAAATCAGTTCTTCCAGCTCCGTGAGCGTATACGCCCCCACATTCAGATACTCATCCTCATCCAGATGCTGCTGTGTCTTTACCAGATTTTTGGCAACGTAAATATCAATCTTTTCGTTGCAAAAGGCAACTGTGGTGCGCAGGGACAGAAGCAATTCCAGATCCCCGGACGCATATCCGGTCTCTTCCTCCAGCTCTCTTGCAGCCGCCGTGTCTGTGGCTTCTTCAGGATTCAGCCCACCGGCAGGAATCTCCAGCGTATACCTCTCCAATGCATTCCGGTACTGTGATACCATCAAAATCTTCCCGTCTGACATAACCGGCACCACCGCAGCGGCTCCATTGTGTTTGATAAAATCCCACTTTGCATATTTGCCGTCAGGCAGCTCCATGGTATCCACATAATATTCAATAATTGATCCTTTATGAATCAGAGTCCTGTCAATTCTTCTGACTTCGTCACTCATTTTTTCCTCCTGATACTTCCAGCAGTTTTTCCAGACTGGCAAGTTTAACACACAGTACGAACAGATCCGTGGCTGCCGCCAGTTCATCCGGCGAAGGGAAAGAAGGCGCGATACGGATTACACTGTCGTGAGGATCTTTTCCATAAGGGAACGGAGCACCTGCATTGGTCAGGGTTACGCCGGCCTCTTTACATTTTTTCACAATATTTCCCGCACAGCCTTCCATAGCTTCAAAGGTTATAAAATAACCGCCTTTCGGCTTCACCCAGCTTCCGATACCAAGACCGCCCAGTTCCTGTTCCAGCACATCCAATACTGCTTCAAACTTTGGCCGCAGAATATCGGCATGTTTTTTCATATGCTCCCTGACTGCTTCCATACTGTTGAAGTATCTGGCATGACGGAGCTGATTGATTTTATCATAACAGATTGTCCGGATGGCAATGGACTTTTTAATGGAATCCATATTTTTCCGGGATGCGGCCATGGCTGCGATTCCGGCGCCCGCCATACTGATTTTAGAAGTAGAACCAAAGATATACACCATATCCGGATGTCCGGCCTTTTCACATTCCTCCAGAATATCCAGTATCTCATCCTGGTCATCCTCATACAGATGATGTACCGCATAGGCATTGTCCCAGTAAATCCGGAAATCTTCTGCGGCAGGTTCCAGTGCGGCAAATCGTTTTACTGTCTCATCGGAATAGGAAATACCCTGAGGATTGGAATATTTGGGTACACACCAGATACCTTTCACCATCGGATCCTGTGTCACATATTGTTCCACCAGATCCATATCCGGCCCTGTAGCCGTCATGGGAATATTGATCATTTCAATCCCAAAATGTTCTGTAATCGCAAAGTGTCTGTCATATCCCGGAACCGGGCATAAAAATTTCACATGATCCAGCTTACACCATGGCGTACTTCCCAATACCCCCTTTACAAAAGAACGGCAAACAGCATCATACATCGTGGAAAGGCTCCCGTTACCAAACAGAATTACGTCTTCCGGATTCCTGACCCCCATAATACCGGCCATCAGGACTTTGGCTTCCATAATCCCGTCCAGTTCCCCATAGTTCCGGCAGTCCGTACCATCCTCCGACTTCATGTCACAGTCCGCACCAAGTACACTCATCAGGCCCATACCCATATCGAGCTGACCCTTCTCCGGTTTTCCTCTGGACATATTCAGATTCAGACCTTTTCCCTGTGCCTCTTTATATTGTTTGTCCAGTTCCTCTTTACATGCAAGCAGTTCCTCCCTGCTTAACTCTTTGTATGGCTTCATATCCAGCACCGTCCTTAAATCTTCATAATTTTATTTGTGTGATTGGATAATTGTATACAATTAAACATCACACCTTTGCTATTTTACTACAAGAATTTGAAATACACAAGAGAAATTTCTTCTTTATGGATAAATTTGTCACAAGGCACAGGAACAAAAGTGCGCTTCGCACACTCTCGCGTCCAACTTTTCTGGAAAGTGCAGCTTTTGTTCCCGCGCGCGAAGCTGCGCATCCCTTTTGTTTCATAGGACGCACTTTCCTATGAAAGAACAAAAGTGCGCTTCGCACACTCCCGCGTCCAAATTTTCCGGAAAGCGCAGCTTTTGTTCCGCGCGCGAAGCTGCGCATCCCTTTTGTTTCATAGGACGCATTTTCCTATGAAACAAAAAAAGAGGCATTGTTCAATTATCTGCCTTCAAATTGAACAATACCTCCCCTGTTGACTGCCTGTATCTCCGTTCTCAGGAATCAATGTCTTCGCTGGCTGCAACTGCAGATACAACAGACGACACTGCCGCTACCACTACCACCGCAATGATAATTACAAGCATACCACCCATTAACACCAACATATGAAACCTCCTTCTCCAACTTGTTCCCTGCTGTAAAAAAAAGGAAACGTTAACGCGTTTCCTTTTTATAAAACTGTTTCATGCCAAAACTATTCTACTTTGCATAGTCGATTACGCGCGATTCACGAATGACATTGACTTTGATCTGTCCCGGATATTCCAATTCAGCTTCGATCTGCTTGGATAAATCACGTGCCAGAAGCACCATGTCAGAATCAGAAATCTGTTCTGGAACTACCATAACACGAACCTCTCTGCCTGCCTGAATAGCAAAAGATTTGTCTACACCTTTGAAATTGTTTGTAATTTCTTCTAACTGTTTTAACCTGCTTGTATACGTTTCAATTGTTTCCCGTCTTGCGCCCGGCCTTGCTGCGGAAATGGTATCCGCCGCCTGAACAAGACATGCAATCAGGGACTGGGGTTCTACATCCCCATGGTGGGACTCCACACTGTTTATTACAACTGGTCCTTCCTTGTATTTCCTGCAAAGCTCAACACCCAACTGAATATGAGAGCCTTCCATTTCATGGTCCACTGCTTTTCCAATATCATGCAGTAATCCGGCACGCTTCGCAAGTCTGACATCCAGACCCATTTCCGCTGCCAGCAATCCGGTTAACTGAGCCACTTCGATAGAATGCTTCAAAGCATTCTGTCCATAGCTTGTTCTGAATTTCATCTTTCCAAGCAGTCTCACAAGTTCCGGATGGATACCATGTACGCCGACTTCCAGAGTAGCGGCCTCCCCTTCTTCCTTGATCATCACTTCTACTTCTTTTTGCGCCTTTTCAACCATTTCTTCGATTCTGGCCGGATGAATACGTCCGTCAACAATCAATTTCTCAAGGGCAATACGGGCAACTTCCCGGCGGATCGGATCAAAACCGGATAAAATAACAGCTTCCGGCGTATCATCAATAATCAGATCCACACCTGTCATGGTTTCGAGGGTACGAATGTTTCTGCCCTCACGGCCGATGATCCTTCCCTTCATTTCATCATTGGGAAGCTGTACAACGGAAATCGTCGTTTCGGATACATGGTCGGCGGCACATTTCTGAATCGCAGTAACTACATATTCTTTTGCCTTCTTGTCCGCTTCTTCCTTAGCCCGGCTTTCCATCTCCTTGATCATCATGGCTGTTTCATGCTTTACTTCGTCTTCAACAGTTTTCAACAAATAATCTTTTGCCTGTTCGGAGGTTAATCCAGAGATTCGTTCCAGTTCCTGTACTCGTTGTTCATTCAACTTGGAAACCTCGACTTTCAGTTTGCCAAGTTCTTCTTCTCTCACTGTCAGGGCAGCTTCTTTCTTTTCAATGGAATCCGCCTTCTTATCAATGTTCTCTTCTTTCTGCTGAATCCTTCTTTCAGAGCGCTGTACCTCAGCACGGCGTTCCTTGATTTCCTTGTCAAGTTCATTCCTGGTACGGATGGACTCTTCTTTAATCTCAAGTAAGCCTTCTCTCTTCTTAGCCTCTGCAGTTTTCAAAGCCTCATCGATAATTTCCCTTGCCTTCTCATCCGCATTGCCGATTTTGGTTTCCACAACCTTCTTATGATAAGATGTGGCCGCCATAACGGATACAGGTACAGCAATAAGAAGTGTAACAATGACTGCTATTACTACATAGAGCATGTACAGGAGCACCTCCTTATTCATTTTTCATTGTACAAATATCTGATATAGGATAATAATGCAATCCTAATTGTCAAAATTTACAACACATTAATTCTATACGCATTTTCATGTTATGTCAAGCAAAACTATCCTCCATCACACGCCTGACAAGCTCAATCGAAAAGCCTTTTCGGTAAAAATACGCATAAATACGCTGTTTTTCTTTGTCACTCACAATATTTTCCGTACAATACTTTTTTTTCAGGATGCTCCGTATCATCGCCTCTTCATCAAATGTGCTGCCCTGTGCTTCCAGCGCTTCCAACGCATGCCGGAACTGCTCACGGCTAATGCCTCTCATCAGCAGTTTCTGCTCAATCTCCCTGAGGCTGTGCCGTTCCATGTGACAGGCTATATATTCACAGGCATACCGATCGTCATCTACATACCGATAAGATTTTACATAATCCACCGCTTCCCTGGCTATCTCCTGCCCACAACCTCCTGCCATCAGCTTATCCATCAGCTGCTTTTCAGTATACTGCCTGTTCTTTAAAAGATTCATCGCGCGCAATTTCGCCCGTTTGGGAAGTACCTGCGTCTGCAATTCTTCCAGAATATCCTCCTGCAGCTCAATGCCTTCTTTCATCTGATATTTGCGCAGTTCGCCTTTGTATAATACAAAGGCGAACTCCCCGTCCAGAAACACTTTGCTTCTGGATTTTGATATTGCTTCGATTCCTGTTACCGTCATGAACTCTGCTTACTCTCTTTTTTCTCTGTGGCAGCGGCTTCCTTTTTCTCTGTTGTGCTCTTCTTCTCCGCCGGTTTCCTGCCTGCCGCTTCCTTTTTGTCTTCCGGCTCCGCTTCCTTAGTACCACCGTTCAGCCCATAGTGCTCTCTGACACGGTTTTCCACTTCAACACAGATTTCCGGATTGTCTTTCAGATATTGCTTTGCATTTTCACGGCCCTGACCGATCTTGCTGCTCTCATATGCGTACCAGGCCCCGCTTTTATTAATAATACTGCATCCGGCGGCCAGGTCCAGAATATCGCCTTCCCGTGAGATACCCTGGCCAAACATAATGTCGAATTCTGCCTCTTTAAATGGAGGGGCAATCTTATTTTTGACAACCTTGACTCTTGTACGGTTCCCGATTACTTCTCCGCTCTGCTTTAATGTATCGATCTTTCTCACATCCAGGCGGACGGAAGAATAGAACTTGAGGGCACGACCACCGGTGGTTGTCTCCGGATTGCCGAACATAATGCCGATTTTCTCACGCAACTGGTTGATAAATACCACCGTACAGTTCGATTTACTGATTACGGCTGTCAGCTTGCGCAGCGCCTGGGACATCAGCCGGGCCTGCAGGCCCACATGACTGTCTCCCATCTCACCGTCAATCTCCGCCTTGGGCACCAGCGCCGCCACCGAGTCCACCACAATAATATCCATGGCGCCGGAACGCACCATCGTCTCTGTAATCTCCATGGCCTGCTCCCCGTTGTCCGGCTGTGATATATACAGGTTATCTATGTCAACGCCTATATTCTTCGCATAAACTGGATCCAGTGCATGCTCTGCATCAATAAATCCGGCAATGCCGCCCCGCTTCTGTACTTCAGCCACCATATGTAACGTAACGGTCGTCTTACCACTGGACTCCGGTCCGTATATCTCCACGATCCTGCCCTTGGGAATGCCTCCCAGCCCCAGTGCTATATCCAGGCTCAACGACCCGGTTGGAATCGTCTCAACATTCATCTGTGTGCTGGGATCGCCCAGCTTCATAACTGTACCCTTGCCAAACTGACGTTCAATCTGCCCCAATGCGGCATCCAATGCTTTTAATTTATCTTCTTTTTCCATCGTTGTTCTCCTTACATGCTTCTGGAACATTTGTTCTGTTAATAGAATAAAACATCTGTTCGAATTTGTCAATCATTTTTTTCAATATCTGTGCAATACCGGGAAACGGTGAAAGATCTGCGGTAAAGCCCGCAGCAACGGAATATTTACGGGATATGGGGCCGCTGACTGCCCCGCACCTCCTATACAATAGATAATAGATATGCAGGTTAAAACCGGATACATCCGGCTTTAACCCCATAGAAAAACCTGAAAAACTTCTCAGTTACAAGAATCTTAGAATTTTGACAAATATCTGTCATAATCCTTATAAGTGACCGTAAACCAGCCGCTGGAGCCAACATCCTCATAATTCAGGCCAATTTCCATACCCAGAGGGGTATAGAAGGCAATCATATTGTCCCCGTCCTGAAGCGACAGTGTGAGTTCTTCGTCTGACAGTGCATCCAGATAATCAATACTTCCATTCTGTTCGTCATTCCGCCGCCTGAATTCCTCGGCAAAATCACCGTCTATCTGCAACAGACTGTCATTGTCCAGAATCACACCATTCTTAATATCAATATTAATCGGATAGAGATCCACATGGTACCGGTCATCCACCATAATATACTCATCCAGAACAATGCTGATCATATCCGCATCATTGTAAGTCACATAGGATGTGATATAAACCGCATAGCTCTCACCATATTCTGCATAAGAGGCGTACTGCGGAAAATCCACCGCATAATAGAGCGCCACTTTTTCCAGCGCTTCATTCAATTCATCTATATTGGGGATACTGTCCCCTTCCAGTTCAAAATAATTGATAATTACATCTATGTCATTGTCCGGATCTTCATTGTTATAGGATTTGGTAATAAAAGAATAATCCACATCCTCATTGATGGCATCACAGGGTCCGTAATAATATTCATCGTCCAGTGAGGGAACATAGTCGTCTCCCGCTTCCTCATAGGAATCCGGCTCTTCCTCATCTGCATAGTCGCTGCCGCCATAGTTCCTGTCTCCATTGTCAAAATCATACCGTCCCGTATAGAAATCGGCATCCGTGGTAACGATCTTGGTAATAAAATATCCGTACAGGAAACTGCCTATAATCGTTAAGAGAAGCACTACAATCGCTGCCACAATCCCTACAATCATCCAGACCTGGTTGTCTTTTTTAGGCTTCATATAAGGATTGAAGCCTGCCCCCTGGTTTCCCGGCTGCACATAATATCCCGACGGATTCTGATATGGGTTCTGCTGATATGGCCCCTGTTGATTCTGATATGGATTCTGTCCATATTGACCCGGCTGACTCTGGTATGCCCCCTGTCCATACGGGTCCGGCTGGCTCTGGTACGCACCCTGCCCGTACTGGCCTGCCTGGCTCTGATATGCACCCTGTCCGTACTGGCCTGCCTGGTTCTGATATGCACCCGGCTGGCTCTGACCATGTGCCTGGCTGTAGCCTGCCGGCGAATAAGCACCGGTTGTATCCGGCTGCTGCTCCGTCAATCCCTGGGGAAAATTCTGTGAAGAATAGATCCCCTGGTCCTTTTGTTTTGCGCATTCCGGGCAAACACCGTTTTCCATCAAAGAACCGCATTTCGGACAAAAGCTATAATTTTCTTCCGTTTGTTGATTCATACTCCGCCTCCTGACGACACAAAGGTCAATCCCATTCCCTCTGTTCATACTTCCAGGCACTGCTGCCCATTTTCCTGCAATCGCATAATGTCTGCAATATGCGATGCTCTCATAGATCGTTTATCTCATCAATAGACGGCACGCTTCGCGAACTATCTATTGTCATGAACATAAGAAAGCCTTCTTTGCAAATTTCCTATTGTCATGAATAAAGATTTTATAAAATACTGCTTTGATTGCCTACCGGAATGTTACTTCACTGTAATATTCCAGAATGCACTGACGCATCAGAGTCAACGCCGCAACCACACTGTTTTCCCGCACTTTTGTCCTGTTACCGGAAAAATGCCAGGATTTTACCTTTGTTTTTCCCCGCACATTGCAGGCAATATATACAAGACCCACCGGTTTTTCACTGCTTCCTCCGTCCGGGCCTGCAATTCCGGTTATGGCAACGGCCACATCTGCCCTGGAAGCCGCCGCCGCGCCTTTTGCCATCTCTTTTGCCACGTTTTCGCTGACCGCACCATACTTGTCAAGGGATGGTTTCTTAACACCCAGCAGTTTATGCTTCGCCTTGTTGGAATATGTGACCTGTCCTGATTTAAACACTTCGGAAACTCCCGGCACACTTGTCAGCCTGGCCGAAAGAAGCCCGCCGGTACAGGATTCCGCCGTTGTAACGGTCAGTCGGTTCGCCAGAAGCAAATCCACAACCGCCTGTTCCAATGTCACTTTTTCATTTGTTGTATACACATTCATGCCAAAGCGGTTTTTCAGTTCTTTCACCACCGGCTTAATCAGTTTCTTTGCTTCCTTTTCTGCAGATGCTTTCGCCGTAATCCGAAAATGTACCTCGCCGGTTTTGGCATAGGGTGCAATTGTGGGATTTTCCTGTCCGCTAATCAGATCCGCCGCCACCGTCTCCGCCTTGCTTTCCCCGATCCCACACAATTTTACAGTCTGAGAATAGATAACCCCCGGTTCCACTCCCGCAAGATACGGATATACGGCACCCTCAAACATGGGGATCAGTTCTCCGGGAGGACCCGGCAGGAGGATCACACGCTTTCCGCCCTCTTCCATAATGATACCGGGCGCCGTCCCGTTCTCATTGTCTATTACAATGGCGTCTTCCGGCACCATAGCCTGTTTCCAGTTATTGTCCGTGATTTCCATCTTGCGTTTTGCAAAATACTCCTGCAGCCGCTTTTTGGAATGTCCGTCCATACGCAGCTTTTTCCCCAGTACACCCGCCGCAGTCTCTTTGGTCAGATCATCCTGTGTGGGACCCAGCCCGCCTGACAAGATCACAATATCCGACCGTTCAAGGGCAGTTTTCAGCGTCTGTGCCAGCCGCTCCTCATTGTCCCCCACGACGGTTTGATAAAAGCAGGAAAGCCCCATACCGGCACACTGTTCCGCCAGATAAGCGGCATTGGTATTCACGATATTGCCAAGTAAAAGCTCCGTTCCCACCGAAATCAGCTCTACGGTCATCTTATTTGTCCTCCATAAATACCTGACGGTTCTTTATCATATAGTCAACCAATGACACAATTGTCAGAATTACGGCAGCCCAGGTAACGATTTCTGTGACCAGATATAACGAGTCGATACCCGCAATCAACAGGCAGATCATAATCATCTGAAATGTAGTCTTGTATTTCCCCCAATAGCTTGCGGCAATCACAATGCCATTGTCCGCTGCAATCTGACGCAGGCCGCTGATAATAAATTCCCGGCTGATAATCACAATCACGATCCACGCATCCAGCCTAGCCAGCGCCGCCAGACAGATTAACGCCGCGCTTACCAGCATCTTGTCAGCCAGCGGATCCATCAGCTTCCCAAAATTGGTCACCAGATTATATTTTCTGGCGATTTTGCCATCCAGCAGATCTGTCAGGCTGGCTGTTATGAAAATTCCCAGCGCAATCCACCGGTACGCAGATTCCGCAGGAGACAGGAGCATAAACACCACAAAGAACGGAATCAGCAGTATACGCAGCATTGTGAGCTTATTTGGTAAATTCATCATATATCTCTCCTGTCAAATCATATTCGTGAAATCCTGTAACCTTTGCCCTGACAAAGTCCCCGCTCATCAGTTCCCTGTTGGCATGCAGGAACAGCAGGCCGTCCACATCCGGCGCATCCTTATAGGTTCTGGTGACATAAACTTCTTCTTTCGCCAGCCATCCTTCCACAAAGACATCCAGCACCGGGCCTTCCGCCGCAATTTCTTCCGCCCGATCAAAAGCCACCGCCTGTTGCAGCTCCATCAGTTCCTCCCTGCGCGCCTGCTTTACTTCTTCCGGTATCTGTCCTTCCATTTCGGCCGCCGGTGTGCCTTCCTCCGGAGAATAAGCAAATACCCCAAGACGGTCAAATTCCATTTCATTGACAAAACGGTACAGTGTTTCGTAATCCGCCTGGGTCTCCCCCGGGAATCCGGTAACCAGCGTAGTGCGCAGGCAGATGTCGGGAATCTCCCTGCGCAGCTTCTCAATCATCTCCTGAAGCTGCTTCCTGGAAGTTTTCCTGCCCATTCTGCCAAGTATGGAATCACTGGCATGCTGAATAGGTATATCCAGATAATGACAGATCTTCTCTTCTGACTTGATTGTCTCAATCAACTCGTCGGTAATCTCTTCCGGATAACAGTACAGAATGCGAATCCATTTCAGTCCCTCTATACCACAGAGTTTCCGCAACAACAGCGGCAGACTTTTCTTTCCATAGAGATCCACTCCATAGAGCGTCGTCTCCTGTGCCACAAGAATCAGTTCCTTCACCCCGTCCGCTGCAAGCTGCTCTGCTTCCGCAAGCAGCGTTTCCACAGGCACACTGCGGTAACGGCCCCGTATTTGCGGAATAATGCAATAGGTACAGTGCTTATCACAGCCTTCTGCAATTTTCAGATGGGCATAATGGCCGCCTGTGGTAAGATAGCGCCTGTCGGAGACGGTCTGTGAGACTCCATTCAGATCGGGAAAACAATTCCGACCCCTGCCTGCCCTGACATCATCCAGCACATCCGCCAGACAATCTGTGGCGGCCGTTCCCAGAACAGCATCCACTTCCTCTATCTCCGCATGTATTTCCTCCTGATAACGCTGGGCCAGACAGCCTGTTACAATCAGAAACTGTAATCTCCCTGTTTTTTTCAGTTCTGCCACTTCCAGTATAGCCTGTATACTCTCTTCTTTGGCGTCATTGATAAAGCAGCATGTATTGACAATGGCAATATCCGCCAGTTCTCTCTCATTGGTAAATCCATATCCCCGTCTGGCCAGGGAACCCAGCATCCTCTCCGAATCCACCAGGTTTTTATCGCATCCGAGAGATATAAATAATACATTCATCGTATCTGTCATTTATTCTTCTTCATTCAAAATTTTAATGCGGGAACTGTTCAGCTCTTCGATGGCAGTGGACAGCGGTTTCCCACTCTCTGAATCCGCATAGGCGTCATCACCGGAAATCAACTGCCTGGCACGTTTGGAAGCAGCCATGACAATGGAATACCTGCTGTTGACTACCGGTGCCTCCCCTTCCTCGACTTCGCTGTTTACGACCTTCATCAGGTCGGAATAAGATGGATGTAACATAGCTATTCTCCTTTCGCCAGTTCCTTTAACTGGTTTCTGATTTGTTCGATAAATACTCCGTTTCTTCCGGGTGTGCAATGCGCGCCCTGAATCAATGTATGCATCTGCGCCACACATGTATCCAGATGATCGTTAATCACCAGATAATCATATGCCTCGATTCCCTCCGCTTCCGCCTGTGCGCGGGAAAGTCTGGCGCGTATCACTTCTTCCGTTTCCGTCCCTCTGCCGCACAGCCTGCGCTGCAGTTCCTTTATACTGGGCGGCATAACAAATAAGAGCAACGCCGACGGAAACTGATTCTTTACTTTCAGCGCGCCCTGTATTTCAATTTCCAGTATTACATCTCTTCCATCCAGAAGCTGCTTTTCCACATATGCTTTGGGCGTCCCGTAATAGTTGCCACAATACTGTGCATATTCAATCAGTCCATGCTCCCGGATTTTCTCTTCAAAATCATCCCGTGACACAAAAAAGTATTCCCTGCCGTCTGTCTCTCCCGGCCGGGGCGCTCTTGTAGTCATGGAAACCGACAGGGCATACTGATCGTATGTCCTGACAAGCTGTTTCATAAGAGTTCCCTTACCGGCGCCGGAAAACCCGGATACCACAACCAAAATTCCCTTACGCTTCATCCTCTTCCACCTTTTCTGCCTGTGCTCTGTTTGCAATCGTCTCAGGCAGAAGCGCCGACAATACAATCTGGCTGTTCTCCATCACCAGCACCGCTTTCGTCTTTCTGCCCTGCGTGGCGTCAATCGCCGTACCGTTTTCTTTAGCCCTCTGCACCAGCCGCTTCACCGGCGCGGAATCCGGTGTCACTACCGCTATGATTTTATCCGTATTTACAATATTGCCAAATCCTATATGAATTAAATGGTTCAATCTCTTCCACCGCTCCGCGAATACAGCTTATTCAATGTTCTGTATCTGCTCCCGCACTTTCTCAATTTCCGTTTTCAGCTCAATGGCACAGCCGGAAATATCCAGATCTGTCGTTTTGGAAAGAATGGTATTGGCTTCCCGGTTCATCTCCTGCGCGATAAAGTCCAGCTTACGTCCCACACTGCCTCCCACAGCCAGCGCTTCCTTTGTCTGTGAAATATGGCTTCTGAGCCGTACCAGTTCTTCATCCACACATACTTTATCTGCAAATATGGTCACTTCCGTAAGAATCCGTGGCTCTTCAACCCTGGTGTCCTCCAGAAGCTCCTGTATCTTCTCCCGCAGCTTCTCTTTATATCTGGAAATAATCAGCGGTGAACGTTCCGTAATAAAATCCACATGTACCAGCATTCTATCCAGCTTGCCCACCAGATCATCCCTGAGATTGGCCCCTTCCGCAATCCGGGTCTGCACAAAGTTCTCCGCCGCTCCGCGGAGCGTCTTCTCCAGCCCCTTCCAGAGTTCCTTCTCGTCAGGCCCCTGCTCTTCCATCGTAAAGACTTCCGGATACCTGGACAGCGCAGACACACGGATATCATTTTCCAGTGAAAATTCCTCCGCCATCTGCGTTAAATATTTCATATATGCCGCAGCAACATCCCTGTTGTACCGGACACATACGGTATTCTCCGTATAATCCTCATAGGTGATGTACACATCCACCTTTCCCCGCTCAATATACTGTCTGAGCAGGCCCCTGATGGAGGATTCAAAAAAATTCAGCTTCCTGGGTATCTTGATATTCATATCCAGGTATCTGTGGTTCACTGCCTTCATCTCCACTGTAAATTTATGGTCCGCCTCAGAAACCTCGTATCTTCCGAACCCTGTCATACTCTTTATCATATTTGCATTTTACCTTCTTATCCGGGTATTATGACCCAAAAAGCCTGTCATTTCTTAAATTATAATGCAAGAACCTGGTTGCGTCAAGATAAGGAACCAAAGGGCGTTGATTAAATGCCGTCCCGGCACTTTTAACGGCCATCCATCCTATGGCACACAAGGGCCCGGCAACGCCAGACGGGTCCCCGGACGCAGCCGGCCAATCTCCAGCCACACCTCATCCTCTCTGCGCTGCCTTCCCTTCCGATCCGGCCGCAAATTTTCTGATATATTTACGATATGTCATAGCGAACAGCCAGGCCGCCAGAACCACCGACAGATAATCTGTAACAGGCTGCGCCAGCGCCAGCGTTGCAGCCGAATGCAGCACATGATGAAACGTAAACAAAATCGGAATATACAAAAGCCCCTGTCTGCTGACAGATAAAATCAGCGCCGGCATCGCAGCCCCTGTTGCCTGAATCGCATTGATGAGAACAAACAAAATCCCCATAATGGGCCCGGACAGAATATAAATCCTGGCAAAGGACATCCCGAATCCGAAAGCATCCCCATTGTCAAGAAAAGCCGTAACCAGTGGCCCCGCACCCCAATAACAGATGATTGTCATCACTGCACTCATTCCAAAAGCCAGGCAGAGTGAAAATTTCAGCACATCCATATACCGTTTCCCGTTCCCGGCTCCATAACAGTATCCCAGCAGCGGCTGTATGCCTGTTCCCAGTCCGATTAGCAACATCACCACGATCATATTGACCTTCATGGCAACCCCCAGCCCTGCCAGCGCCATATCACCATACCCGGCCATCATATTATTGACAAGAATATTGGATGTACTCATCAGCAGGCTGTTCAGCGAAGCCGGAATTCCAATGGAGAGCACACCTGCCGCGATACCGCCCCGTATCCGGTAATCCGACAGTCTGAGGGAGAGCATCGTCCGCCGGGACAGCAAATGACAAATATAAAATATGGCAGAAATCATATTACTCAAAGTGGTGGCAATGGCCGCGCCCGCCACATTCCAGTGAAATCCCAGTATTAAAATGGGATCCAGTACAATATTCATCATATTTCCGAATACCATCCCCGCCATGGCAACTTTCGCATTGCCTTCCGCACGGATAATATTGCTGAAACTGTTGCTGAGAATCAAAAACGGAATACCCGCCGCCACAATATTCAGATACTGGGACGCATATCCGATTGTATCTGCGCTGGCGCCGATCATCCGGCAGACAGGTTTTACAAATATCCAGATCAGCACCATTGAGACAACCCCGATGACAAGCCCTGTCCAAAAGCAGAATGAGGAAGTCTTTTTTGCCTTTTCTTCATTTCCTTCCCCTAACATTCTTGAAATCAGGGAAGTGCCGCCGATACCGAAAAGCATGCCCACAGCCATAAAAAACAAAAATGCCGGTGTAGCTACGGAAACGGCGGCCACCATATAGGCATCCTTCGTTTTACCAATAAAAAAGGTATCAGCCAGATTATACAAAAGAACCATCATCATACTGATAATTGACGGTATGATATTACTCAGCACCGCTTTGGGAACCGGTGCGTTTTGAAAAAGCTCTGTCGATTTATCTTTCATAGTCCAGTACTCCTCTCACTGTCTGCATGTTTACATTCCATTTCTCCCGCTTTCAGGTTCCGATAGATTTTCTCCAGCAGCCGCTGCAGCGTCATACATTCCGCTTCTGTCATCCCTGCCAGCATAGTCCGGTCCACCCGGGACTTTTTTCTGTCGGTTTCCTGCATCAGCGCCTTTCCGGCCGCAGTTAAATAGATTCTGCGCAGCCGGCCGCCCTGTTTCTCCTCCCGGCCGATGAGCCCCTTCTTTTCCAGGATTTTCACAACATGCAGCACGCTTGTATGTTTTACGTCGAAAAATGCTGCAATATTGGACAACACACATTCTTCCCCATTCCGGTCATGGAGATATTCCATGATTTCCATCTGCGTTCCGGTCAGTCCCCACAGTTTTAAATCATGATTCCTGCCCCGTTCCAGCAGGATATTGATTTTCTTAAAATTTCTTCCCACTTCATTACCGGACATGTTTTCACCTCCTTTTTATGTAGCATGCTACATATTAACTCTGTTTTTTAAAAAATGCAACGATAATTTTTATCTTATTTGCATATTTCTTTGAAATGATGTACGATACTAATAATACGAGGAGGTGTGCTGATGAAAAAATTACGGGTAATCTGCCTGCTTCTGTGTCTTGACATATTGTGCGCCCCAATCTGCACCTATGCCGGCGAAGGACTTTCCTGGACCATCGTCTCAGACGGGACAGAGGATGAGGCAGACAGCGGCAATTCCCATATGGAAGAATGGGAAATAGGAAACGATACGGATGACAAGACCGGTTCGGCTAACGAAGATAAATCAGGAAACGCCGAATCGGAAGACAATGAAAAAGCAGACGAAAAAACGGAATCGGAAAATAAGCCGGGTGAAGATTCCGAAAAAGACGATGAAAAAGACAAGCCCGATTCTGACCGTAAAAAATCTGATGCGGACAGCGACGATGACCAGAGCGATGATGCTCTGAAAGGTGACTACCCGTCGGGAAATATCTATTCTGATTCAGAAATAAAAGAAATGATCGACGAAAAGTACAAAGAGCTGGAAAGCGCATACGAAATCAGAGACCGCTTTAAAAAGACAAAGACCATCGACAGCATTGATTCCTTTATTTTGAATTTCTGCGGCGATCCATTGTCAGATAAAAAGATCGTATTTCTGGGGGACAGTATTACAGCCGGCAACGGCGGCACTCTGACACCGGATGGCAGCGGTCTGGATTATACGAATTTTATAGCCAAATATACAGAGGCCGAAATCGTCAATCTCGGTATTGGCGGCGCCCCTTTTGAAGGCAATGACAATGACGACGCCCTGGTACACAGATATACGGACATTCCCGGGGATGCAGATATCATCGTTCTGTTTGCCGGAATCAACGACCTCTTTGCCGGTTCGGAAAACTTTGGCTCCCTGGACGAACTGGAAGAAGGCACCTATTGCGGCGATATTTATCAGACGTTCAAGCAAATACACAAACTGCATCCGGACGCAGATATCCACGTGGTAATCACCTATCCCAATAAAATGGAGGAGTACAAGGAATACATCAATGAAAACTGGCAGGATTATGCGGATGTACAGATTGAACTGGCAGAGAAATTTGATTTCCATGTAATCAACCTGTATGAGGAAGGCTTTATGGACAGCGGAGATTCCAAAATCAGAAACGCCTTTTTCAAGGATGATATCCACCCGGACGATCTGGGCAGTGAAATACTGGGCAGACATATCCTGGTACATTTGATTGAAAACTATATTTAGAAAATGCTTTCTTCAATCTTTTTTAACAATATCAACAGTTATATAACTAATGTTATTTTAACTCCACAGAGGATATTCCTCTGTGGAGTTTATTCATAACACCAGAAAGTTTACAAAGCATGCCTTCTATGATTTTATTTGTGGAAAATCCCTGTTTAGATTGCGTTATTATTAATTCACAATTTAATTATTCTCATTTTTCCAATCTTCATTACGCTCCCTGCTGGAAGCTGTTGCTTTTGTCAGCTGCAATACCACTTCACTGAAATAGCGTTCCGGTACCGTCTGCAGCAGGCAGGCATCCTTGTCCTTTTCTTCACTGCGCAGATAACTGTTATCATAATTCCGTACATGGTCTGCCGGATAGAACCTGACGCCATACAACGTTACATCCTCATTTCCACCACCCACATAACTTCCGGAAAAATACAATACCACACCCAGCCCGGCTTCTCTGTCCTCACGGTAATATGTATAAAAACCGCCCCCGTCCAGCACGTCGCCGCGATACCAGCCCATTGCCGTCAGTTTCCCGTTCAGGGAGAGATCATTGACCAGCATCCCGCCAAAACGTTCCAGCGTTTTGCAGGCAGACTCTTCCTCTGTCCTGTGGTACACATTCCTGGACAACTGTTCGATGGGTTGCGTTATCTCATAATCTTCCAGTTGTTCCTTCCAGGCATCTCTGGACGTATCTTCCATCTCCACAGGATGTACCAGACCGATACGTCCCTGCTCCGGCAGGGTGAACTCTTCCTCATCCTCCGTATTGAAGGTGCCGTCCTCCATATACCGGAAACAGCTCTGCAGACTATGATTCTCATACATTCCCCAGATCAGTCCCATGGCAAACTGGTGCATAATGGGGTTGCGGACAAACAGCTCTTTCCATGCCCCGATTTCCCACTCCCGTCCTGCGGACAACGCCAGTTCCAGTCTGGTTTTCTGGCTGGCCAGCGTGGTTTTCATCTGTTTCTTCATCTCTTTAAAGGCTTCATAGGATGCTTTGGCCGTCTCCTCCTGATCCCGTTTGCCCGGCGCCGGCATATTTTTCAGCCTCTTTCCTGTCTCATCCGCAATCTCCATTTCCAGAGACGGTGTGATGGTCACTGTAAATTTCCGCTCCCCATAATCAAATATCCGCTGCATCTGATGGTCAAACCCTAAGTCCGGCACAATCCTGTCCGCCAGCTCTTCTCTGGACAGCCCCAGTTGCGACGCCGCAAATTCCAGCGCCTCTCCCGCGGCCGAACGCACCTGACGGAATTTGAACTTTCTTGCAATACCGTCCACAATCAACAAGGCCTGGGGCAGCGGATTCAAAGCCAGCGCGCATACCGCATCTGCGGCAATGGCCCCTCTGGAATGGGCAGGCCACTCCTGAATCTGATGCTGCAGTTTCTTCACAATCTCAAAACCGCCGTGAATGGCCGTCGCATACAAAACCCACCGCTTTTTCGCCTCCGCGCCGGCTTCCATCCACTTGTCAAACAGTTCACACATGTACACGGCAAGCTCCCGTTCTTCCAGCGCCTGGGCCAGTTTTGCCGCGTCCTTACTGATCCCCGGTTTGTTCATGGAAGTATAACAGAGCAGTATGGCCTGCAGATACGCCTCTTCCGCCTCCTGCCCGTCCTTTCGGCGCACAGGGGAAAAGGGCGTTGCATAGGCCCAGGCAAGCGTCCGCTTCTTTCCTCCTTTATGGAGTGCTTTTACCAGATCTGCCTGGGATACTTCCGCAGACGCACTCCCGGCCTCCGCAAACAGTCCCTCCAGAAGAACACGCACCTTGCCGTTTTTCTCCTTATCAAAAGCCTCCTGCAATACATCCCGATAGCCTTCTTCATCCCAGGTCAGCAATGTACGGATTGCCAGTTCCCGTTCCGCCGCCTTTTTGGATGCCAACAGCGCAACCACATCCGTTTCCCATTCCCGCCGTGCTTTCAATATATCCAAAAACGTTTCTCTCACCTGTTTGGAACTGTCTTTGGAATAACGAAGTATCTCCTGGCGGTTTGTCTCCCCGTCCATGTTCAGTATTCTCAGCCCGAAACACCGGCCCGGCGCATCTGCCTGCCCAAAAGCCTCAATCAGTGCATCCCTGTGCTCCTTTGCATAATCGGTAAAAATTTTGTCAAGCTCTTCCATCAGCGCATCATGCCATTTTCCCCCATAAATCGCTTCGCACATCATCATTGCAGTTTCTAACAGATGCGTCATATCCAGCTTTTCTTCATACAGGCCGTCAAATATGACTTTTACCTCACTGCGCTTAAAATCCTGATCCACAAGCAACCGGCGGAACAGATAGCTGCTCCCTCGCAGGACACACAGAACCAGACAGCGCCGGTAAAATGCATCCTTTCCGTAATCGGCCATATATTGTTGTACAGCCTGGTATTCCCCGATGCCGGCATAGCGGGAACCGGAGCGGATCTGGTCTTTTAGCGGATACAGGGTTTCCACCCCGCTTCTTCCCGTCAGATATGCCTCAATATCCCCCTGAACAGGCAGGTCGTAAACATATACCTCTTTCAGGATCTGTGCCTGCCGCTTCTCCTTTCCCCTGCCGGTCAGTTCTCTGTAAAGAGACGCATCCTTTGCCCGGATAATCTCCAGTAAAAATGAGGCTGTTCCCAGGTCTGCTTTTTCATAACATTGCAGGAACAGATCGCGGTGCGCCTTAAACAGACTGCTGAGCAGCGGCTTGTTGTGTTTGTCCCTGGCCCACTGAATAAACAGAACAGGGTCAATGCCGAATACACTGTCAAAATTCCCGCCTCTGCCCTTTAAATCATATCGAATGTCCATATCATCCATAGCCCCGAGCGCATCCTGATACCGGGCAGCCAGACAGATCTGTACCACATTTTTCAGACGGTAGGACAGCGTAAAATTGGCAAAAGCGCACCCACATAACAGTTTCATCAAAAAGGAACTGATTTTCTGCTTTCTGGCTGCCGCCAACACTTCATGATTTATCCGGTTCTGATTCACAGCACCTGTTATTAAATTGAGTTCCTCTGCCGTCGTGCCTTTGCAAAACAGATTTTCCAGGCTGTCCACAATCAAATCCTCATAGGCCGTAAGCAGTTCCCGGTCTTCTTCCGCAACCGCCGAGGCAGCGCCCTGGGACGAAAACAGTTTCGTTACGGACTGGAGAAGCCCGCCTCCTGTTTTGCTATTGTCACCGGAACTTTCTTTTTCTGCGTACCGGGAAAACGGATATTTTATCCAGAAATATGTGGTATACAAAATCAACAGACCATTATCCGGGCTGCTTTTATGGTATTCCATGGCTTTTTTCACCTGGGCCACATCATTTTGCGCAAACTTCTTTATCCGCTCGATCATGCCTGTACGAATCCAGTACACATTCTCCCCGGTCATCTCTGCAAATATGGATATCAGCTCTGCAGGCATAAAATCCGATGAAAAATCTTTTTCAGAAATCGTCTGATACACCAGCAAATCGGTAGGGAACACACTGCTGGTTGTAGATTTTCCCACGGAAAATAGCACATGAAACAGCCTCAGGGCATCTTTTTTTCTTCCATGATTGACCATTTTGCGCAGCGCTACCCTGAATTGATCTTTCACACTGTCAGGCAGTCCGGACAAATCCTGAAAAGGCAGCCCTTCCGGCACTGCTTTCATCTCCTCCCCCGCCAGGTAGTCTTCGATCTTTTCCATCTGCCCTCCTGACAAATGCAATTCCTCCAAAAGCTCCATCATTTTCTGCAGATGGATATTCCGCGGCTGCATCATATCTCTGTACCTCCTCTGTAATATTCACATGCTTTATCCCATCGTATCTTTTCCCTGCAAAGATACAGATACCTGTTTATATTTCCATACTGCCTCGCCAGATCATCCTCTTCCTGGCGAATTCTGTGACGGCGCATGGAAATCCCTTCCACAAATGTATGTAAACTGTCTGACAGCCCTGCCAGACCGAATTCCGCCGCCGTTTCCACAAGGTTTCCCAGTGCTTCCAGCGTATCGTCATGGACTGTATAAAAACCGCTCTGACAGATTTCTTCCATCAGCCGGATCGCCTCATCCACCACTTCTCCCACCACTGTCATCCCTTCGTTCTCTGCCCTGTCGTCGGATAAGTGTATCTGATGCGCCCCGGTGATTTCCCCAAGTTCCCGGTCTTCAAAGATTGCCAGGGGATACATATGGATCCTGTCATCCTCCAAATAAATCCTGCCGAAAAAGCAGGGCGGTTTTGTTCCCTCCTCCGGCCGGTCCTGGCTCCATCTCCTCGCCACCCGCTCCAGATAACGTATGGTGGCGGATTCCCGCCGGGAGTACACAACTTCAATCAGCAGTTCCCTGCCCGCTCCATCCACCAGCGGCAATGTCAGACTCTGTTTTACGTCCGAAAAATCCGATTGTCCCACAATGCAGGGCCGCACAAACACCAGCGTCCGCCCACTGTCCCTGAGTGCGCCTGCATTCTCTTCTGTATCCTCCGTCTCTTCCCCATTGCTTTCATACCCTGGGATCCGTTCCCGAAACAGTGTATAAAAGTCCTCATAATACCAGTCTTTCAGCAATTCTTCCGTGAGCCTGCGCATACCTGCGCATTCGCCCTTTGTCTCCCCGGAAGACGACAGCCTGCCCCGTTCATCCGCTTTCGCATCTCTGAGGAAAAGCCGTACGGAAGCTATCTCCTCCATGGACAGAGACAGTCCCCAGGGCGTATGAACCGAGGCGGCATTTCTGCGTCTGCCCGTCCCCTCATAAAACAGAGGGCGGGCATATGTATAAGTATACCATTTCTGCTTCTTTTCTTCCAGAAAATAAACGGTTTCTCCGGCATATCCTGCCTTACTCTCAAAGGATTCCAGGGCAATGCCCGTAAGCTCCAGATCCCCTGCAAGCTGATAACTGGCGCGGAAACTCCCCGCATATGCCGCTATCTCATCCATCCCCCGCGCTTCTCCCACGCCGCATACCATCCGGTACAGCCGGGTAAGCCGATTTACAAATTCCGCCGCCGTAAAAGAAGCCGCCCGCTTGAAATATCTGTCACAGGTCCCTGAAAGTGCCCGGAAATCCCCTTCAAAACGGGCCAGACCCGCATTATGGCTGATAATTGCCATCCGCTCCATATCCTGTAATACATCCGGCGCCACTCTGGCCAGCCCCGTATCCAGCAGCATTTCCAGAAACTCCTTCATCGCTCCGGCCGCTTCCCGTATCAGTGTGGGATCAAATTCCTGCTGTTTTGTCCCTTCTTTCTGCAGTTCTTCCCGTTTCAGCAAGCCTTTTTGATACTGGCACCATAAAATGGCCGCCGCCTTATGGGCGCAGAGATCCTTCTTATGGCAGGTACAGGTCGCATACTCCAGCGGCGACAATAGTTTCACCGTATGCTCCTGCCCCGGCAGGCGGACAGTCAGCACGGAAGTCTCCACAATCTCCGGCAGAATATCCGCATGTACCTGCTGAACAAACAGTCCGAAATTCCGGTTTCCCATGGTACGTTTCGCCTTCTGAAGAGAAAATGCACAAATCTCTTCCCACAAGGCCTCATTTCCAGGGTTTTTCTCTTCCTCCCGGCTGTCCGCTCCGTCCTGGGGCTGTATTTTTGCCCCGCCTTCCTGCTCTTTATCACACGCCCCGCCAGCCAACTCTTTTTGCAGGGTGAAAACCGCCTGTATGATATGACGGCATACACTTCTGGAAGGACAGGTGCACTCGCTCTCCCCCAACGGACGGCGGATCGTCACCGTCTCCTCGCCCACTGTTACCACCGCTTCCCCGGCAACAGTGACAACCCCGGCTTTGATTGTCTCCATATCTTTGCGGGCCCGCTTCACAGTCCCTTTATTGGAAAGGCCGATGAGATATTCCTCATCCGTTTCCATCAGCAGTTTTTTTAAATCCCTCATCCCATTATTTTCCCCATCCACTCTGAAAGTTGTTCCGGTGTCATAGCCGCCACATGAGCGCCCATACCTGCCAGCACCCTGGCGGCATTTTTATCATAATTGGGTGTGGCATCCATATCCAGTGCCGTTAAAACCAGCAGCTTTGCGCCGCTTTCCATAATCCCCCGGCTAACCCCGTACAGATTCTGATAACCGCCGCCCTCGTACAGATCGGTGATCAAAATAACCATCGTACGATATGGAAAATCAATGAGCTTTTCACAATATTTCAGTGCCCCTGCAATATTGGTGCCCCCGCCCAGTTGGATGCTCATCAGCGTTTCCACCGGATCTTCCACATAACCGCTCAAATCCACCACATTTGTATCAAATATCACAAGCTTGGTTTCCAGCATAGGCAGTTTTGCAAATATGCCGGCCATAATCGCACTATGGATCACCGAATCCAGCATGGAACCACTTTCATCCACACAGATAATCACCCGCCACTTATGGTATCGCTTCATCCTGGAATGAAAAAATACATCCCGCAGAACAATCTGCTCCCTGTCCGCGTCATAATATTTGAGATTCATACGGATTGTCTTTTTGATATTCAGATTCCGGGCACATTTCACGGGACTGCTGGAAGTCTTATCCAGCCTGCCCACCAGGCTGCAGCGCATGTCCTGCTCCATCTTTTCCGTCAGTTCCCGCGCCACCTTCCGCACAATCTCTCTGGCCATCGCCAGCACTTCCCCCTTCATCATATGCTTGAATTCCAGAATGGTCTTCAAAAGTGCCTGATTGGGTTCCAGTTTTTTCAGTACTTCCGGATCTGTCAGCAGTTCATTCATTCCATACTGCTCCAGCGCATGGCGCTCCATAATCTCCACAGTCTGTTTGGGAAACAGCTTTCTGATCTTTTCAATCCAGGAAGGAACCGTCAGGCTGGAGTCCTCCCTGCCACCCTGCCTTTCCTTCCTGATTTCCTGCTCTTCTCCATATTCCCGCTCGTACAGATACTCCAGCACATCTTCCATTTCCATAAAGCGCAGATTGTTTTCCGAAAAGGAAATCTGTCCCTGGGCATGTCTTCCCAGCATCAGCCTCCATCTGTTTAAAATTTCCTGATCATCCGCCATGTCCGTTTCCTTCCATCATTCCTGTCACATAAGAATCCAGCGCCTTTCCATACGCATACCAGCCCGGCAGGATTTCATGCCCCGCCTGCAGCTTCTCTTTGCTGCTCCCGTGCAGTCCTGCTGCCACGGCGGCAATACGATCCGTTTCTCCCGGTGTGAAATAGCCGAACGCCATTCGCAGCTCCGGCAGCAGTTCCAGGAATTCATCCCCTTCCACACTTCCCAGAAAGCTGTCCAGCATCCTCACAAACCCATCTCCGATAAATACCAGATCACGGGCAGTATAAAACAGGCCCCGGAAAAAACGGGCGGTTTTCAAAAGCTGCTCCCGTGTTCCCATCAGATAACTGCGGCAGGCCGTCTCCACCTCCGCCGCATCCTCCCGTCCACATCCATACAGAATACCATGTATACAGCCATCCAGCCCCGGATGCAGCTGCATATCTGCCAGCATGACGGACAACGCCTCAAAAAATGCTTCCCGCAGATGCATGCATTCGCGGCCCGTAATCTGATACAAAAGTTTACAGGCATTCATACACTTCCCACTGTCTTCCTCCTTTACCTGTGTCATAGACGGCAGCAGTGTAATCAGTTTCCTGCAACAAATTTCCGTCAGTGTTTCCAGGCGCAAATATGTCCGGTACAGTCCCTGCAGGCGCTGCATATCCAGAAAATACTGCAACGCCCCCGTAAGAGAGTAAAAGTCTGCATCGGAAAGCAGAATCGCATACACTTTGTCATAGACAGGTTCCATCTGCGTCTCCAGGCCCATTTCAAATACCCGGGTCAAAAGCAGGGCGCCTGCCTGCGCATCCAGATCCTCTGAAAGTTTTTGTTTCACCATGGCAACGGACGCCTCCTGCACTGTGCCTCCGTATACGGAAACATCAATCAGGGCCGCCGTCACCTGGGTATTCCACTTGTATCTCCAGATTTCCCGGATCAGATTGCTGTCTTTTTTCTGTTGCAGATTGGGTCCCTTTACCCGTCTGGCAAAAAGGGCATGCAAAAAGGTCAGGCGATGGAAAAACATACTCATACGGCGGTGTTTCTCCATGGAAAAAAGAGACAATACCACTTCCGACTCCAGTGTGGAACGGGGTTTGAGCCCAAATCCCCTGCACTGCTCTTCAAAGTCCTGCACGATGGGCGGTATGGCCGCGCCCTTGCCCAGCTTCCCCATCCTTCTTCCGGTCATCTGTTCCTGCAGAAGCCTGAGCGGCTGGTCCGTGGCAGGCCCACATTCTCCCTTGATGAAGGAAGAGAGTACCGCATCCCTCAGTTCATACGCTCCCGGCTGCGGCTTCTCACGCAGCGCCGCAAGACCGTCCGCCATCTGCAGCGCACAGATCTCGTCATACGTGGAAAGCAGTTCCGTCTTTTTGCGCACCGCCTTTCCCGTTGCAACAATCATATCCAGCACGGCCTCATAACAGGGCGTGGGTGTCTGCCCCAGCCCTTCCCATACCTTCTGATAAAAACCCGGATAGGGCATGCCGCTGGCATACCCATTCAGGGCGTCGGCTGCTTCCATGGAGTAGGGCATCAGATACACTTCCTGATCCGCCGCAGGTATCTTCCCCCACCCCGGCTGCGCCGCTTCCCTCTGCTCAACCAGCCCTACCAGGCCCGGCGTATGGAATCCTCCCGTCACCACCAATACTTTGCGCAGACTGGCTTTATCCCCTTCCTGTATCTCCTCATGGCCAGCGTAGCGGTCCTTTTTCTGCCCTTTCCTCCCCTTTGTTCCCCCTGCCGCCATTGTATATTCCAGTATCCGGGCCGCCATATAAGCCTCTCTCTGCAGGCATCCCTCTTCTTCCAGCGCTTCCGTGGGCGAATCATTCCGGGCCAGTTTGCAGTATTCGCTCAAATGAGAGAACCAGACTTCACTTTCTTCCTCCATTCCTCTGAGTTCAAAATATTTCTCCCAGAATTCATCAAAGCTGCGCAGCCCTGTCTTTTCACAGAGCCGTTGCAGATACCGGTTTCTGGAAAGGAGATAGTCGTCATTGTAATTGGGTTTTTCCGCCTCCTGCAAAAGTCCCTTTCCCTGCTTTGTAGCCGCCAGGATTTCCCCATAGGGCAAATCAATAAAAGCTGTCTCGATCCCCAGCCGGCTCCCTTCCCGCAGAGCCACCAGTTCGGGTGAATAGTCCAGAAACGGATAATAACACTTGTAATGTCCCTTTTCCCCGGAAATCCGCCCCGTTTTATCCCGATAGGAATAATATACCGCAAACGGAGCCTTTGTCTCCCCATCCGTCATGACCGGAATCAGCGAATTGGCATTGTCCGGCCCTTCCACCAAAATGAGATCGGGATGCAGTTCCCCGATGATATTCTTCACATGCCAGGCGCAGGCCGGGCTGTGGTGCCGAATCGGAAGAAAGGTTATTTCAGCCATTTCTTCGCTTCGTAATACTCTTTCCATATCCCGCCCTCTTGATTGCTCTTATCCCGGATCACTGTGTTGAAATAGGATTTTACCTTCTCCAGATCCTCTTTATTTTCCTTGGAAACAGCTCCCACCAGGTTCTGCACCAGCGCATCTACGCTCATATTGCTATCCCCATAATAGTACCCGGTAATCATTGTCTGGTAATATACGGAAACCGCTTCCGCAGTACTCATAACCGCAGAGGGCTTATCAATCCTGTGTCCATGCGAAGAGACGCCTTCCCGCAATTCATGATAGGTGGAGGCCAGAAGTTCAGCCACATCCTCATCGGCCTGCATTTCCACATGGGCCTCCCGGGCCAGCGCATTGACTTCATTTAATATAATCTGTTTTTCCAGCGCCGCCTCCCGCACCGGCATCACCGTTTCGAAATTAAAGCGTCGTTTCAGGGCGCTGCTCATCTCATTGACGCCTTTGTCCCTCGTATTGGCCGTGCCGATCACATTAAACCCCGGTTTGGCAAACAAAAATCCGTTCTCTTCCAGTTCCGGCACATTCAGCACCTTATCACTGAGAACACTGATCAGAGAATCCTGAATTTCCGCCGGAGTTCTGGTAATTTCCTCAAACCGGGTCATAATCCCCTTTTCCATCCCCGTATACAGAGGCGCGGGAACCAGCGCTTCCCGCACCGGCCCTTTGGCCAGCAAAAGCGCGTAATTCCAGGAATATTTAATCATATCCTCTGTGGTGCCCGCCGTACCCTGAATCGTATTGGTACTGATCCCGCTGATGGCAGCCGACAAAAGTTCCGAAAGCATGGTTTTGGCCGTTCCCGGCTCTCCTACCAGCATCAGCCCCCTGTTTCCTGCCAGCGTCACAATGCACCGTTCCACCAACGCATCATTCCCAAAATATTTCTTTTGAATCTGATAGGATTTGCCCTGATATTCCACCGGCTCCCGGCTGCCCAGGATAAATGTGCGCACCGCCCTGGGCGACATCAGCCAGTTCCTGGGCCTGCGTCCTGTATCCACCGCCCGCAACGCTTCCAGTTCCCCGGCATATCGTATCTCCACCGGCGGTTTAATCAGCTTTTCTGTTTCCATCTCATACTCCTTCCCCATCCCTGTTATAGTTCCTGTTTCCATCATCTATTGTATTATTTCCACAGCCGCATCCAGTTTTTCCGTTCCTTTTGCAGGATTGTCCCGGATGTCCAGCCAGATTAAGGCGTTTGCCTGCATCAGCGGTGCAAGATCGGTGATGGCGTTATCGCTTACATCCAGACGGGTCAGAGACTCCAGCGAAGAGACAAACTCCAGGTCTGTCAATCCATTGCCCGACAGGTACAACTCTTCCAGATTCGGAAATTTTCCCAGAAAATCCAGATGATCGTTCAGTTCCACATCATCATACCATATGCTGGACATACCGCCATAGGACTCAACATAAAAATTTTCATGCAGTTCCTGATGCTCCAGCCGCAGTACCCTGAGTGTCGGATTTTCCACAATCCGATCAAAATTTATTTCATACATACCTTTATTTAAATACAGCTCTTCCAGGCCCGGATGATTGAAGACAGAGGATATATCGCCATATACTTGCAACTGAGGGATAGCGCTCATCCACTCTTCATCTTCGGAATCGTCACAGAAATCCATATATTTCAGCCCTGTCATACCGTCCAGAAAATCCAGATTCCTAAGTCTGCCGTAGGATTCCCAGACAGAATAAAAAGTCAGCCGTTCCACACCGGTCAAAGTGGAAAGCGCCTGTGCCCCCTCCACATTACAATCATGTATGGAAAGTTCCTGCAAATTCGTCAGACCCGAAAGGGAGGAAACAGACATGAAACCGCTGATCTCCAGTTTCTTCAGTTCTTTTAAGGCCGAAATATCCGGATCCGGATCACTTGTCTGTTTGTAAATCAGCAAATCCTGCAAACCGGACAATTCCGAAACCGGCGAATAGTCTTTTAGTCTGTCATTTCCGGACAGATGCAGACATTGCAGTCCCTGTATGCTTTTCAGCGGCTCCAGACTGATGATCACAGTATCTTCCAACTCCAGGGAAGTCAGCCTGGGCAGACCGCTCAGAAAACTGATCTCTTTGAGTATATCCGACCGGATATACAGCGATTCCAGAGCTGTCATCCGGGAAATGGCTGTATAATCCACAACTCTTACGGCTTCCTCTACAAAGATGGAATCAGAACTGATATTGTCCACCAGGGAAAGCTGTTTTAAAGATTCCAGGGACACAAGCTGCTTTACATCCTCTGCGGGCATATTTTCTATCGTCAGCCGTTCCAGGCCCGTAAACATGGAGATTCCATCCACAGACTTCACTTTCCGCAGGTCCAGTTCCCGGATCTGTCCCGGATCCGCAACCAGTTCCGCCAGAGAGGACAGTTCCGCCCCTGATGTCACGATCTCCCGCAGATTGGTCAGACCGCTCAGATCCCCTTCGCAGAACAGGTCATAAGACATCTCCAGGCGTACCAGGCCTGTAAACGCACCCAGATCCCGTCCGTCCCACTCCCTTTCCGGAAGAACCGCACTGTAAATTTCCGGCGAGTCCTCCGCCGGATCCCCAAAGCTGTACTGTATATATGTTGAATCCCCGGAAGGTTCCATGCTCAAATAAGTGACCTGATCCAGCTTTTCTGCGGTTACGGCACCCGTTCCAAACATCTCTTCCAGCATGGCTTCCATCAGCCTGCTCCGTGAAAAGGCCGCCTCCGTTTCCTGCGCCGCATCCGCCTTTTCAACTGCCGGCCCGGATACAGGCGCAGATAATTTCATCTGGAATGTCCTGATAACAGGGACAAACAGGAAAACAGTCAGCAGAATAAACATCAGTACAGCTGCCAGAAAGAACCCCACATACCAGCCCCGTTTATCTCTTTCATCCCCTTTCTCCTGAACCATCACCGGTCTGCCCTGAGAAATATCCGTATAGGTAACATTATACAACTGTTCTCCGTTTACCAGATAACGGTTGCCACAGTATCCACATACCACCAGCCCCGTATATGGGTCCGCCAGAACCAGCCTCCCGCCACAGGCAGGACAACTGCACTTCGTAATATCTAACTGCATATGCGTCTCTTCCCCTCCTTATCTGTCTTTCCCCAAATCCTCATAGCCCCCTCAGATAAACCTGTAACAGGCATCTCTGATCCTTTGGCATTCGCAACGCTTCAAACTAATTCCTCTGTCGTCTCACCCGCTCTGCCGGTCCAGCCTTCCATCGCATTGTTTCTCACTCCTGTAAAACAAATCTGCTGCTGAACTTCTTCTTTTCAATCACGCCTTTCAGGCCTTTGGAACTTTTGATGGCATATTTGGTGCCCTTTGAGAAAATACCTGAAATATCTTCCAGTTCAAAATTTTCACCAAACATATGACGGGTTTTTAATTTCCCTGTAAACGTTTTGGTAAGTTCTCCCAAATCCTCATCAAAAAGACCGTTTTCACGGTATAAATGTACCTTCGCACCAACTGTTTTAAAGTAAAATTCCATAAGGCTTTCCTCCCTCCGGTCCCTGTCTGACATCTCAGGGTGAATGTCCGGTATTTTGCAACATGGCCTATGCCTGTTTTCACGAATTTTCTGTTTATATTATAGTCCATTCATGTACGCCTTGTAAATGTCTGTCATCGGCTTACAGCACCAAAATTACCGTTAAATACACCCCTAAAATACAATTCCTGTTTTCCACCGCACGGTTGACCTAAAGCCGCCCCGGCTCCACAGGCCATGATCCATTCACACCTATGGCACCGCACATCAACAAAGCCAATACCGAATGGCAGAAAATACACACAGATGCTTCCCGCTCCATTTTATCTGATGGTCATAAAAGTACAATTTGAAACATAAACTTTATCTATTGAAAAAAAGTTGAAATGAGTACTTGACAATCTATGGAAAAAATAGTATATTAGTCTAGCGGGTTGCGGAAAGCAACTTACATGAATGGGATCTTAGCTCAGCTGGGAGAGCATCTGCCTTACAAGCAGAGGGTCATAGGTTCGAGCCCTATAGGTCCCACTCATTCATACGGCGAGATAGCTCAGTTGGCTAGAGCATACGGTTCATACCCGTAGTGTCGAGGGTTCAAATCCCCCTCTCGCTATTTGTGGAAGTCTTAAAAGCCTTGATTTTACAAGGTTTTTGAGACTTTTCTTTTTGGCGGTAATCAAAAGGTAATCAGAACATCAGTACGCTATTGCTTTTTCTATTTGCTTTATAGCTTCTTCATCATTCTTATTGTTGAAATAATAATTCTTTGTGCAGTCAATAGAGGTATGCCCCATTTGTTTTATGATAAGACTTTCATCCACGCCGCCGTTTATCAGCTTCGTTGCATAAGTTTTTCTGGCTTTATGCATTGACCGTTCTTTAATTCCAACATATTTGCATATCTTTGTAATTTTAACGCTGAATGCCTTTTCTTTTATCCGCTTTCCATCTTTCATAAATATAAACTCACCAAACGGATTTAGTCTCCTTATTTCCTTTAATGTTCTTTTTGCCTCAGAGCTTAGAATTATATCCCTGTTTCCTGCTTCTGTTTTAGGAGACTCACGGACTTCAAATACATAATTACCATCTTTATCCCTGTATCTGACCTCTGTACGTCTTATACACAGCTTATTCCCTTGAGCATCGGAATACTTTAGTGTACAAAGTTCCCCAACACGAACGCCGGTCTGAAAAGCAAGTAAAATCCCATAGTTTAACAATGACGGATTCTTTTGAATATAGTCAGATATTTTTTCGACTTCATCATCCGTAAAAACTGACTCGCTATCTTGTATGGCCTTTTTCGCAAAACATTTTTTAGGCAAATTCAAATCACCGAAAAACTGTGTGATACTAATTTCTGTATATTTTTGTTTCTTTGCATATTTGAATATCCCTATAATCAACAATCGTAAACCACCATAGGCTTTATTTGTTAATCTCATCTTCCTGATAGTCTCACGAATAAATAATTCCAAATCATCTTCCGTTATCGTTCTGACATCTTTTTGGGAAATATCAGAATCAGTAAAAAATCTTCGGTAATCGGTCGTATAACGGTCATATGTTTGTTTTTGGATTTCACCGTATTCAAGCTTCTGTAAAGACCATTCTTGAAATACATCCTTTAACAAAATTTCTTTTTTATTTTTATAGTAGTCAGTTATTATACTTTCTAAGTCCTTTTTAAATTTTCTCTTTTTAAGCACCCTTCCTTTTTATCATCTGGTAGATATGTATACCACTCACCATCCTTCCCTTGCCAGATTTTATACGGATGCTTCTCTAATAATTCTTTTCTCTTCATAGCTTCCATACTGTTCTGTACATCGCTGATATCAATCTTACCATTTTTTATGAGAAACTGCAACATATCGTTGTTCTGGCCATATTGCAGATCGTTTAGCTCTATTCTACTCTTTATAATGCTTCACCTCTGTAATGTAAATATTTTTATCGTAAAAGGCACTGTTTTGAAGCAGACAGTGCCCTGTATGAAGATCAATATGGATGGTCAACACTTTTTTAGACAACTTTTTTAAGGTTGTTTTCCCTGTACTGTACCGGAGTTTGATATCCGAATACCACTTTCCAGCATGGAAGAAAGCCGAGAAATACCTGGTTTGCCGGAAAAGTCAAATGCGGACATTGCGGATATGCTTTGAAAGCCACCCATGTGCCGAACAGCACCGGATATTTCCGGTGTACCAAACGGACAGAAAATAAAGGCTGTCCGGGCTGTGGCAAAATCCGCAGGGAAGAATTTGAACAGTTCATCTTTTCCGCTATGAGTGACCATGTAGAGATAGAGTGGAAAATTTGAACCTTTGTCAATTTACCACTCTATCCGATATTTCAAATCTATCATTTCTTTTTAATCTTGTTTGTGCCCCTTGTACACTGAACTTTTTTATACTTTTGACCTATTTAAATTAAATTCCGATATTCACGCCTGCCATCTACAACTGCATATATAACAACCTCTTTCTTATCCTCATAAACTTTATAAAATATCAGATGCTTTTCTACAACAAGGACTCTAAATCCCTGTTTTTTCAATATAGAATACCTTGGCATACTTCCAGACATAGGAAATTCCTCTAAGCTGCTTATAGCTTTTTCGATTTTATCAAGATAATCTAATGCTATGTCTATGCTCCCAGAGTCATCAGCAATATAAAAAATAATCTCTCTTAACTGCTCATCTGCTTTGTCGGTTCTAATTATATTATATTTCATTTGATTTTCTCTCCAACAAAGTTTTCCTTATATCATCAAATGTGTCCTGTATTGGTGCAACCCTTCCATTTACAACATCATTCTCGGCTTCTGCCAATGTCCGCAATAATTCCAGTTCTGATTTCATCTGATAATAATCCTGTAATCCCATAATTGCTGTATCACCCCGACCATTTACTGTAATAATGACAGGATTTCGTTCATCATGGCATTGTTTGGATATTTCGTTGTAATGATTTCTCAAATCTGAAGATGGTCTGATTACTTCCATAATATATATCCTTTCTACACATAAAAAATCAACCAAGCTAAAAGCATAGTCATATTATATCATTATATGCATATATTTTCAATGCCATTTTGGGAAAATTAAAGCTGTCATCAGATCCCTCTAAAGAAATTCCTATTTTTCAAGGTTTTTAGCACATATGAGGGTGCAAAAAATGGCTTGTTTTCGTTAGGTTCAGTTCGACCACAGTTTTATGAAGGAAATAGTATTTTTCTCCTGAAAATCTATCAGTTTTTCAGTAATAATCCTCTCTTATCTTATATATCCTCTTGTAGCTTAACCCTTCTTTCCATATCCATTATTCTAATCATAGCATATATCGCAAATAATATCTGATATGTGTCTACTTTTGTCAGTTCACGATACATACGCCCATGTGCAATCCAATGTCTATTGATATATTTAGGCTCTTTTTCCCTTTCAAATCCATTAGTAGGTATACTATAATTTTCTAAAAATCCATCAAGACTAAATAAAAAACCCACCTCATATTCTTTAATATCAATATTCCCTACATTATCCTTAAAATTTTTAAGCAACACTGATATTTTTATTGAATTAAAATCGCTCTCTATTGCTAATAAAAACTCTAATACGGTAGATAATCCAATACAAGCAATCCAATAATTTTTATGATCTATTGCATCAAATATTTGCTTAATCAATTTCTGTTTTTCTGTTACATAACTGCATCCAAAAATTTCATTTTTAATACTTTGGTATAAATCAATATTATTATCTTTCCTTAACAAGAGCATACAAAAACACAACAATTTAATGGGCTGTCAACCTTACACCAAACACCGTTTCCGGTAAAAATCGGAGCGGTGTTTTTGTATATCTTCTGGACACCGTGACCAGAAGTGCCCCCCATTTCCCCCGCT
>CAJUSK010000004.1 GCA_910589075.1 uncultured Lachnospiraceae bacterium | reverse complement strand
ACGAACGCCCTTTGAAGGGCGGCGATGAGTCAAGGGCGTAGTGGCTTGAACAAAGTGAAAGCCAGCGTCTTTAGGCGCTGGCCGGTAACAGCGGCTTATAGCCGCAGAGCAAACCACCCGTTTGACGGGTGGTTATGATTTATGACAATACAAAGTTTGCAATGCACACATTCTATTGTGAAAGAAGCAGCGGGAGCCTTTTATATTTGCAGTTTATCGCTCTGCGTCTCCGGGAACACTTCCATTCAATTCTTCTCTGGTCTGTACATAAGATTTGACTTCTGAATCTTCCGTATATCCTTTTTCTTTCATAAATTCCTGGAATTTGACGATTTCTTCCTGTGTCCATAAAGCATAATTAAAATTTGCATCCTGAATCATCTGATCCAGGGACATGGTTTCATATGCAGTCATGCAATCCTGGAAATTGGATACATTCTTTCGGATTTCTTCCAGGTTGGCAATATCTTCTTCTGTGGCCAGTGTATAATCCAGCGCTGTCACCTGGGGCGGTATGGACATGGTCATCATAGGTGCTACGGAAAAGAGATAGGTTTTGCCTACCTGAATATCTGTCCGGGCTTTTTCAAGCAGTGGAGTGTCCAGATAGATTTCGATGATGCCCGAATAATTTTCCGCAGTGGTTGTATTGCCAATGACTTTGCCGGACTTGTCAATCAGATTATCCGTAATATCCACTGTAAATGTCATGGTATCTTCGACCGACTGGCCCGCTGCTTCATCCGTGCTCTCCGCCGTATTCGCTTCATCGACAGCGGTTTCCTGTTCGGCAGGTTCGGTTGTGGTGGCTGCAACATCAGCCGGTTTTGTTTTTTCCGCTACTGTTTCAATGGCAGTGTCCTGTGTGGGTGCAGGGGCAGAATCCCCTGAATTTGCTGCAACACAGCCTGTAAGCATTGTGGCTGTCAACAGCAGGAAAACGGTTGGTATCAATTTTTTCATATAAAATCCTCCATTAGATAGTTGCTACATTGCCGGAATGTCGTCCGGCGTCTCGCATGTCAGGGATATTATACTTCTTTGAGGGTGAAAAGGCAAGAAGGGAAGGGTTGTCAAGAGCATATATGCACAGCAATGGTTCTCAGATACCTATTTATAAATAATATGTTTTTTCAAAAAAGTCATGGACGGCACGGTCAACAGATTTATCCAGTAATTCCTGCAAGACCTGCGGGGCTTTTGCAGGGTCATCCAGCAGTGTGTTTTTACCCTGGCAGGGACGGTTTGTCCAACCGTTTCCGAATCTCATAAAGGTGATCACCTTTGTCATACTTTTTCCACGATGTATATTTACATGGAGGTGAATGCAGGAAAGCTCTTTTGAGAGTTGCATATATTCATCCCATTCCATGGTTCGGGCAGTTCTCTCCAGACGGGGGAGGAGATTCGAGATTTTTTGCTGAATGTACGACGTATATCCGGTCAGTCCTGTATCCACCATAATTGCGATTTTGTCAAAACGTATATTCTGTTGGGGATCGTACAGGGGGCAGTCGAATTTTGCCATCAGAGAAGAAAACTGTTTCATGTCTGATGGTGCCATGGAATAACAGTCAAAACGGATGGTTTGCGGTGTTGTTGTAATCTGAAAAGAGCCCTGGCCGTCTGGCGCTTCGTAGTTGTACGGGTCAATGAACTGCCAGTGGCCAAATTTTAATCTGACTTCTTCCAAAAGATTGTCTATGGGCAGCACTTCCAATTCTTCAAGTGTTTCATGATCGCAGCACGCCTGCTGATATACGGTGAGATGATCCGGCGCTGCGTCCTTTTTATACTTCCAGAAATTTAAGTCGATGCTCATGCCTTTTTCCTCCTTCGCTCCTTTTTTATCAGTTTACCATAGGGCGGGATGTGATTGTCAATAGTTCCATTGGATGAAACCATGGATTGAAAAGAAGGATTTGACTGCTTTTATACTTGACATATACCCCCATGGGGTATATGATATAGGAAATCATACAAGGCGTCAGAAAGGAAGTGTTGTCATAGATGAACCATGGGGATACATTGCAGACAGACAAGTCCACATCTCGCAGGGAGAATAAACCGATAGCAGACGGACAGGAGAGGAACGGGGAAGAGATGCAGGTGTGCTGCCATAAAACAAAGGAGCGTTCCGCGGCAGAATACAAAAGCCTGGTCAATCGCCTGAGCCGGATTGAAGGACAGGTACGGGGAATACGGGGGATGTTAGAGCGGGATGCATACTGCCCGGATATTCTGGTACAGGTGGCGGCAGTCAACGCGGCGCTGAACGCATTTAATAAAGAACTGCTCGGCAATCATATCCGTACCTGTGTGGCCAGGGACATCCGGGAAGGCCGGGATGAGACGATGGATGAGTTGCTGGCTGTTTTGCAGAAGCTGATGAAATAGGAGTGGGAGAAAATGGGTAAACTGTACAGTATGGAATGTATAGGACCAACGGTTCTTTCCGGGGGCTACATGCAAAACTGTATCATAGTTGTATTACGGAGATTTACATAACAGGCGTTTGCCTGGGGAGGTGTGGATGGAACAATATTCGGTGACAGGAATGAGCTGTGCGGCCTGCAGCGCCCGTGTGGAAAAGGCAGTATCGAAGGTGCCGGGCGTGACAGCCTGCTCGGTGAGTCTGCTGACCAATTCCATGGGCGTGGAAGGGACGGCGCAGCCAAAGGACATTATTACGGCGGTTGAAGCGGCGGGATATGGCGCTTCGCAAAAAGACGGCGCAGCGGCGCCTGTGGCCGGGGCGGAGGAGCCGCTGAAAGACTACGAAACGCCAAAGCTGCGACGGCGTCTCTGGTATTCGGTGGGCTTTTTGGCAGTACTGATGTATTTTTCCATGGGACATATGATGTGGGGCTGGCCAGTGCCATCCTTTTTTGCGGAGAATCATGTGGCCATGGGGCTGTTGCAGCTATTGCTGACCACTGTGGTATTGGTGATTAACCAGAAATTTTTTATCAGTGGCGTAAAAAGCCTGCTGCATGGCGCGCCCAATATGGATACCTTGGTGGCACTGGGGGCAGGCGCCTCTTTTGTATACAGTACCTATGCCCTGTTTGCGATGACAGACGCGCAGGCAAAAGGGGATATGACCGGGGTCATGGGGTATATGCACGAATTTTACTTTGAGTCTGCCGCTATGATACTGACGCTGATTACTGTGGGCAAGATGCTGGAGGCGCGCTCCAAAGGCAGGACTACGGACGCACTGAACAGCCTGATGAAGCTGGCGCCCCAAACCGCTGTGATTGTAGAGGATGGCAGGGAGCGGGAAGTGCCTGTGAGCCAGGTGAAAAAAGGGGATGTGTATCTGGTGCATCCCGGTGAAAACATCCCGGTGGACGGGATTGTCATTGAAGGCAGCAGTGCGGTCAATGAATCCGCGCTGACCGGCGAAAGCATTCCGGCAGATAAAGAACCGGGGGACATGGTTTCCGCCGCCACGGTGAACCAGTCCGGCTTTTTGCGCTGTGAGGCGTTGCGCGTGGGAGAGGATACCACGTTGTCCCAGATTATCCGCATGGTCAGTGATGCGGCGGCAACGAAGGCGCCTATTGCAAAGGTAGCGGATACCGTGTCCGGCATATTTGTCCCGGTTGTCATTCTGATTGCCTTTGTCACCATGGCTGTCTGGATGCTGGCCGGTGAGGGCGTTGGATTTGCGCTGGCCAGAGGGATTTCGGTATTGGTAATCAGTTGTCCCTGTGCGCTGGGTCTGGCTACACCGGTGGCGATTATGGTAGGGAACGGTATGGGCGCCAAAAGCGGTATCCTGTTTAAAACTGCGGCATCTCTGGAGGAAACAGGAAAGACGGAAATCGTGGCGCTGGATAAGACCGGTACGATCACTGCCGGGGAACCGGAGGTTACTGACCTGATCCCGGCAGAGGGGACAGATGCACAAACCCTTCTGCGGCTGGCTGCCACACTGGAACACCGGAGCGAGCATCCGTTGGCCAGGGCAATCGTGAACAGGGCACAGGCAGAAGGAATGACGGCAGAAGAAGTGGCGGATTTCCAGGCATTGCCGGGAAACGGGCTGACGGCATCCCTGCATGGAGATGTACTGTCGGGCGGCAACGAAACGTTGATCAGCCAGATCACATCCCTGCCGCAGGCGCTGCGGGGAAGGGCGGCGGAGCTGGCGCAGGCGGGCAAGACGCCGCTGTATTTTGCCAGAGGAAAGCAGTTGCTGGGTATGATTGCAGTGGCGGATGTGATTAAGAAAGACAGCCCCCAGGCTGTGCGGGAATTACAGAATATGGGAATCCGCGTGGTCATGCTGACAGGGGACAATGAGCGGACAGCCAGAGCCATCGGTGCACAGGCCGGGGTGGATGAGGTGATCGCAGGCGTGCTTCCGGATGGCAAAGAAAGTGTGATCCGCAGCTTGAAAGAACAGGGGAAAACTGTTATGGTAGGAGATGGAATCAATGATGCGCCGGCGCTTACACGGGCGGATATCGGCATTGCCATCGGAGCGGGAACCGATATTGCCATTGACGCGGCAGATGTGGTGTTGATGAAGAGCAGACTGAGTGATGTGCCCGCGGCAATCCGGATGAGCAGGGCTACACTGCGGAATATTCATGAAAATCTGTTTTGGGCATTTATCTATAATATCATTGGCATTCCGCTGGCGGCGGGAATCTGGATTCCTCTGTTTGGCTGGAAATTAAATCCTATGTTCGGCGCGGCTGCCATGAGTCTGTCCAGTTTCTGCGTGGTCACCAATGCACTGCGGTTGAACCTGTTCCGTATGCATGACGGCAGTAAAGATAAGAAGTTGAGAAAGAAGCATGGTCCTGTGTCCCATCCGGTCAGGGAACCCGAACAGGACATCAGGCGTAACAATCATCAGGCAGATCAGGAATCAACAGGAAAAAAGGAGGAAACCGGAATGAAAAAAACATTACAGATTACAGGCATGATGTGCCCCCACTGTGAGGCAAGCGTCAAAAAAGCGCTGGAGGCAATGGACGGGGTAGAAGCGGCGGCAGCCAGCCATGAAGCGGGTACGGCAGTGGTTACGCTGTCTGGAGATGTAACAGATGAAGCGTTAAAGGCTGCGGTGGAAGCGCAGGGATATGAAGTAACAGGTATTATGTAATTTACAACAGAGAATGCCTGCCCTGTTTTCGGGCAGGAGCAGAGGGGATGATGGCACATGAACACATCGGATACAAACCAAAACAAAGAGATGGGACAGTTAACGCCGGATATGGCCGGATACAGGCCTTCCAGAGAATGGTGGCCGGATTTGACAAACCATAGAAAAATCATGCTGTTACATGGCATCACAACAGAGCAGATTGACAAACTGTTGAAAGAGTATGCAGATATCTGCTGTGATGTAAAAAAAGTACCCGCTGCATTTTACTATGCACGCCTGCCGGAACACCCGGAATGGGTATGTCTGGAATTTCCAAACTTTGAAAAGATACACCATGCTCAGAATTTTGAAACCTATCAGAATCTGCTGCTCTGGGTGAGCGATCAGTCTGACCGGGAATTCTGCCTGGCCCTTCCTGAACAGCAGAACGGCCCACTGTTTTTCTCAACGGTTGACCGTAAAAATCCGTATCGGGATTCAACGATGGGTATCTATGCGGACAGAGACTTTTACTTTACGGTGCCCGGAGGGATATTTGAGTGGGGCCCGGTACCTGAGCGTGGGTTTCACTATGCCGGCTATATGCAGAGTGTACTTGGTTTTGATACAAAGCTGCTGGCGGAGACGGGCAGATGTGCGTGGGAGAAGACTGAGGTGGTACTGAATTTCGGAGAAGAATAAGAGGCAGAAAAATAGTACCAAAGATTTTCAAAATTCTGCCATTTATTTGTGGGAAAGAGCGATTGACTTTTAACATTTGGGGTGATAAACTTGCATTCATAAAAGCGAAGGCGCTGTGGAGCATATCCATAGCGCCTTCGCTTTTATACGCAAACCCCTGCAGGGAAAAAGTATGCTTTCTATATGGATGAGGAGGAAACAGTATGACAGAAGAGTTAATGAGCGCTGTAAGTGTGGAAGTGTTTGGCGTCTGGTTCCTGATCGGGGCAGCGCTGGTATTTTGGATGCAGGCCGGGTTTGCTATGGTGGAAGCAGGCTTCACAAGGGCTAAGAATACCGGAAATATTTTGATGAAGAATTTGATGGATTTCTGTATCGGGACCGTGGTTTTTATACTGATTGGATTCAGCCTGCTTTTGGGTGAAGATATGATGGGGCTGATCGGAAAACCGGGTTTGGATATTTTTACGGATTACGCAGGATTTGACTGGTCTAATTTTGTATTTAATCTGGTATTTTGTGCGACGACTGCAACGATTGTTTCCGGTGCCATGGCAGAGCGGACAAAGTTTTTATCCTATTGTATCTATTCGGCAGTGATTTCAGCGGTGATTTATCCCATTGAAGCACACTGGATCTGGGGAGGCGGCTGGTTGTCACAGATGGGCTTTCATGATTTCGCAGGCTCCTGCGCCATACATATGGTAGGTGGTATTTCCGCATTGATCGGCGCAGCGATCTTGGGGCCGCGCATCGGGAAGTTCGTAGCGGACAAAGAGGGAAAAATTACAAAAGTAAATGCGTTTCCGGGACATAATCTTCCTCTGGGCTGTCTGGGCGTCTTTATATTGTGGCTGGGCTGGTATGGTTTTAACGGGGCGGCGGCCACAAGTGTAGCGCAGCTGGCATCCATTACACTGACCACTACAGTGGCTCCGGCCATTGCAACGGTGGTATGCATGATATTTACATGGGTCAGATATGGAAAACCGGATGTTTCCATGTGCCTGAACGCATCCCTTGCAGGCCTGGTGGCAATCACTGCACCCTGTGACGTAACAGATTGTCTGGGTGCCGTTGTGATCGGGGCTGTGGCCGGACTTCTGGTAGTATTTGGCGTCTGGTTCCTGGACTATAAGCTGCGGGTGGATGATCCGGTGGGTGCTGTTGCTGTTCACTGCTTAAACGGTATATGGGGTACCATCGCCGTGGGCCTGTTTGCCACGAAGGCTGCGCCGGGTAATGACGGTGTGGTCGGACTCTTTTACGGCGGCGGATTCAGCCAGCTGAAAATACAACTTTTGGGTTGTGCGGCCGTGGCCGCCTGGACGGCAGTTACCATGGCTATTGCATTTTGTGTCATCAGAGCGCTGGTGGGACTGCGCGTGCAGGATGAAGAAGAAATTGCAGGCCTTGACATCAGAGAACACGGACTGGCCTCTGCATACGCTGGCTTCAGCATTATGGATATTTCCAATACGATGACAATGGAACTGAATGAGCATACGGATCTGGGAACAGATGCGTGTGATGTTGCTGTGGGTGCACAGACTATGGATGACGCCGCTTCTGCCAATTTTGGCGAGAGTGCATCGAGTATTTACAAAGTGGTGGTCATTGCCAGACTGGAGAGGTACGATCATCTGAAAAAGGCGATGAACAGCCTGGGTGTTACGGGGATGACTGTAACACAGGTAATGGGCTGCGGTATTCAGAAAGGCGCGGGAGAAATGTACAGAGGCGTGGAAATGGATGCTACGCTTCTGCCAAAAGTTAAAATTGAGGTGGTTGTAAGTAAAATACCGGTGGAACAGGTGGTGGAAGCGGCTAAACGGGCGCTTTATACGGGACATATCGGGGACGGAAAAATATTTGTCTACAATGTGTCCAGAGTTGTGAAAATCCGTACCGGCGAAGAGAATTATGCGGCTCTGCAGGATGTGGAGTAACGGAAGGAAAGAGACGGCTGCTTATGAAAGGCGGCTGTCTTTTTTGCATATTGAAAAAAGAGACAGAGGGTTTTTGTAATCGCTGTATTGACATATTGTATGAATACTGTATAATTCTATTAGTTTTACATAAAACAAAAGAAAAAGTAAAACTAATATAGAACAGGAGGGACAACCATGGCGATAGACACAATTATTAACAGACAGTTTGATATAGCGAATAATCAGGCCGAAGATATAGAATTGCCTAAATATCATGTTTATGCAATGTGCAATTTGCGTGGCGGCATTGGTAAAACGACATTATCATTCAATTTGAGTTATCTGGTGGATAACTTGTTGGCAGTGGATACTTGTCCACAGGGAAATTTATCTTATTTTTACGATAAGGATTACTATGCCGGACATCAGACAAATGTAAAAGATATGTTATTGCCATACTTGGTTCCCGGTTTGGGCAAAGCAACGAGAGTTGCTGCTTATATTGGAGCAACAAACGAGTTTTTTTCTGACAAAAATAATTTTTATATTCCATCATCAGAAGAATTGTATTTGTTGCCGTCACAATTAATTACAGCCATCAATCAAACTGCGGGATTACAGCAGGTTCAAAAGGAGCAGGCGTTAAAAAGTATTCTCTATTCTCTGAAAACGGAGATTAGCAGAGAACTTTCAGAAAATTCTCTGGACAAGTGTCTGATTGATACATCGCCATTTTTTGCAGGAGCAACACAGCTTGCCTGGTATGCTGCAGATGCTTTGGTTATACCTGTTCGTACCGATCAGCAATCTATTAAATCATTGGAATTACTTATTAATACTCTGAATAACCCACAAAGTGAGTTTAGAAAGTATTTGCCGGAGAATGATATGAATGTACCAATGATACAAATGGTGGTATTAACCCACTGCGGTTGGTCAACTGTTGCAGGAGCCAGAAATGAACCGAATCAGCAAACGAAAATTTATCTAAAGAAAGTATATGATATTTTATCAAAAAACAGAACCTTGTTGTCAACAGGTAATCCGGAAAATCATTTATTTATGCTTGATGATTTTCTGGGTTCTGGACGTATTTCTTCTTTTGAATCAAAACCAATGGAACTGCTGAAAGAGGGAGAAACAAAAGTGATTGACAGATTAAGGGTAAGTGTGAATAAATCGGTGGATAAGTACAAGAATCAGTTAAAGTTTATCGCCGGACAATTATGGTAGCTTATTGCCGGAAATGTAAATGCGGCGCCTGCTGCTTCCTGACAGTGCGAGGCAGAGCGCCGCTTTTTTATGTACAGACCGTGCAGGTGAGATATGCTGGTGCGGCGCATGGGACACGCGGCGAGCAGGGGGAGATGGCTCTTCAATACTTGATTCCGTGTGTATTTTACTGGTAGGAATGGGGGATGTAAAATGAAAGAAACATGGTACAGTTGGGTATATCTTATGAGCCGGCAGGAAAATGAGCCGCTGCCGGGGCATCTGGAGATTGACGGCGTGCGGATGACAGTGCCGCCTCTGGAACAGGCAGATATAAAGGCAGGGATCTGTCTGTTGTCATCTGAAGGAAAAGAGGCCGGATGGATCCGGACAAATGTGCCTGCTGCGAAGAAAAAGGGATTTCTGCAATGGGCGGCCCGTGTACTGTTCGGAAGGCTGTTCGCCAAAAAGGGGGAAAAAGAGCGGTTCTGGTCGTCGGCTGGCGACGTGGCGGCAGGAGAATTTCCCTTGTCAGACACCGGTGATTTGCGCACAAACGGGTTGATTGGACAGGCGGGACTGTCAGATACGAAAGAAAGGGAAGCCCTGTTTTGCCTGCATGCCAGGGTCGGTTTGCAGCCTGGGGAAAGGGGTCGGGAAGCCGGTGCTTTTGACATGGAGAAGCAAACGGATCTGTTTACCGTGGATGTCTGTAAGGCGGCGGGATGTGACGCGCCAAAGCTTTTATCCGACTGCGCGGTGCCGGATGTCTCTTTGCCGGCAGCTGTGCAATTCTGTACATTGTATACAGATAAAAAACAGCGAAAGAATAAACGTGTGTGGATGGAATATTTTATGTCTCCGGCATTTCTTGAGGTATGGCGTCGGCGCGAGTTTACTGCCGGGCTGCTGAAAATCGTACAGTCTGAGGAAGGGGCGCCGCCCATTCCGCTTTTGCGTCAGTTGTGCATAACCTATGGTATCCGATACCGGCGTTTGGGTATTTCAATGTCGGATGGGTCCATGCAATATCAATACAGGCCCTGCCTGATTCAGGGAGCGGCGTTTCCCGGTATTGATTCCATTGTGCGGATTACAGAGATGGGGGAGCCGGTCTGTGGTCTGAGTCATCAGGATGAAGTGATACGGGCTGCCGGATTTGGCGATTTCTGGTCATTGTTGCTCTGCAATGACCAGTTGGGTCAATATGGGACGGAACTTATGCGGCAGGATTATGAAAAAATTTTTTCCATGTATAAACCGGAGCATCTGGAAAAGCCTGCGGGGGTCAGCGGCTACCAGTGGTGGGACATTCCCTGGCGGGATGCCTGCGGACTCAGGCTGCTGGAGGAGTATGTGCGTCTGAGCGATACAAAAGATTCGGTTTTGGAACTGGTCTTTCAGGTGTTGGATTTAAAACATGCTGTCAATGGGCGCAGGGGTTACTGGTATGGTTCTCTGCGGCATGCTGTGCTGGAGCGGCTGCCCCGGCTGGAATTTGAGGAGCAGAAGAGCTTTCAGGTGGCGTTGCGGGCGTATGACGGATACCGGACATGGAGCTTTGACCGACAGTGTATAGATGATGAAGCGGATGCAAAGCGGGTGGAAAAGCTGTTTTCTTTTGAAAATTTTAAATTGGCGTTGCAGGATGGAGAGTTTGCAAGGAACTATATCTTTCCCTATTGGATGAATGTGCACAGGACCGACAAATTCCTTGTGACTTTGCAGGATTTTTGCCGGAGTCATCCGGAAGCGGAGAGCTGCCAGCGGATTGCGCCTCTGTGTGGGCAGCTGTTGCAGGCGAAGCGGCTGCTGACAGAGGGCAGGGTAGCGGAAATGCGGCCGGACACCGCGCTGTTTCAGCCGGAAAACGGACCTTTTTGGTGGTATTTCCTGCGGGTGGCTTTTATCCGGAGCATGGACGATACGGATACATCGGGGCGGAATCTGGCGGATATGATGGAAAAGGATCTGCCTCCCCTGCACTGGGAGGAGCGTATGCTGGCTGTCATGCCGGATGAGGATTTACCTGTGCTGGGACGAATGATTTCCATACCGGCGGGAAAGAGATTTCTGCACATCCAGTTCCACAGGAGTTATCTGCAATATTATCTGGATGATGAGCCGGTATGGCAACCCTTGTTTGACTGGGAATGGGTGCGGTGTCTGGACGGTATCCTGTTCTGGTTTTTCCTTCCTCTGACATCGGGGGATGCCAGTCAAAGCAGAGAGATGGAGCCGGAAATACGGCGCCGTCTGTCACGTCTTCTTCTGCCGGGCTGCAGGCATGAAAAAACAGCCGCTTTGCTGACCGAGTATTTGACGCACAGAGCGGCAACTGTTCGGAATGAGCATATGGCCCGCAGAGAAATCCATGGGGTACTGTACAGCTTTTTGGTGGATCAGAACAGGATGCTGAGATGTTTCTGCGGACAGCATGAAAACAGACAGTACAGACAGGTGTATACAACTGTACAGGAAGCCGTGGAACAGGGGATGGAGTGGCTGGCCGTGATGGAGTCGCTATATGAGGACACGCCGCTTTTACCATGGGAACATCTGCCGGATACCATTTGCATTACGCGTTATGGTGATTCGGGCATCCGTCTGGGCGGACCCGAAGAAGTGACACCAGAATCCACGGCCTGTTGGGTGGAACACTTTTTGAAAGATCATCCCGCGGCCATGCAACGCGTAACCCGCCTGGAACTCAGTTGGGGAAATCGGATGGCTGAACCGGGAACCGGGGAGGCCGGGGATTCTCTGGTATTGTTGGAAAAGGACGGCAGGTATATGGCGCTGTATTTTGCGGGCAGAGAGTATCTGTCCATATATGGTGCCATAGCACGGAGGGATTTATACAAAGCCAGTGGCAATCATGAAATGGACACCTTTGGAGGCCGGCCTGTTCCCGGATATTTTGTGTATCTCAACCGGGATCGTCTGGTGGGACTGGTTTATCATCTGTTGCGGCAGATAGGGTCTGCGGGGACTGCTTCCATGGACTTTCCTCAGTGGAGTTTTTTGCCGGTGCGGACAGGGGATGTGGTGGCATTTAAGCGGGCGAAAAGAGAGTGGGGAGAGTTTGAGGATGAAACAGCCAGAAATAAGCCAAAGGACAGAATGGAGACGCCTCATTCCCCGGATTGGATGTATGCGGTGGATGCGGAGGGAACAGCCACGACATATCAGGGTTGGAAGCGATTTCAGCAGACGCTGCCGGAGCTGATTTCGGATTATTTCGATGGCCGTATTACCATGCTGCAGGCAGGCTGGGACAACAAACAGGAGCGGTACTGTTCCATTCTGTTGCTGCGCGATGCAACGCGGTATCTGCTGCTCTATCGGAACCATGTAAAAGAGTCGGGAAGCTACTGGGTGGGAGACCGGTCAGGGTATCTGAATGCAGAAGGAAAGGTGCGCAAAATTGACTTCTGCGGGAGAAAGGTGGAATTTTATCTGCTGCATACTACGCAGCAAACCATCCGTGACGGTTTGGATATTTTGCTTCCGGGTATATCACAGGCAGAAGCAGTGACACAGAAGTTTTTGGAGTGGAGCTATGCCACACAGAAGGAACTGGATGCGCTGCCGGCTCTTTGGCAACTGCCGGACCATTTGTAAAGTGAAGCATTCCGGATGGCCGGCTCTTTTTCACAGGGGGAAGGGACGTTTTTAAATGCTTATAGGAATTAAGTCACAGAGACGGAATTATTAGAAAATTTTAGTAAATATTGGTCATATTTTCCCATGTAAATGATCCAAAATGCTACAATTTACACAAGATACGCTGCAGAATTGTATCTTGTCGTCAAATATCGACAGTATTTTTGTCTGCCGGATATGGCAGGCGGACAGACTCCAAAAGCGTGAGGAACAGACCAATGAAAATTATCAATCAAACCAACCGAACCGTACTCTTTGACGTCATCAATCCGGAATGTCTGGATCTGATCAACCTGATGGCGGGAATCGAGACGACCGACAAGAGTCTTACGGACGAGAAGATCAAAGAGATCCACAGTCATCTGCTGGTGCGCAGTTTTGACGAGTTCCTGAGAAAGTTCGCACCCACGATCTACAGCTATTTTGATGCCGACAGCAAACGTATGGTGTATACACTGGAGCGGCCCATGGGGATTCCGGCCCAGTTTGTAAAAGAGATCGTGATCGACCGCAATAACAATTTCCTGAAGACATTCATACGGCTGATCGATGAGAAGCGCAGTTCCAACAAGCCGAATGTGACCTTTAACTATGAGTCCATGCTGGAAATGCTGTCTCCCCAGAAGACGCTCAATGACATGAAGCGTCTGAATAAGGATGTGAATTATCTGGCAAAGGAGAGTATGAAGCTGGAAAGCGATTCTCCTGCCAAGTTAAAACGTCTCAAGATGCTTTCCAAGAAGATCAATGAGACAGAAAATTTTTACAATGAGTTTCCCACGCAGATCGCACTGATGATCGGGACGATCCGTGAAAATCTGGCAGCCATTGAAGCGGCAGGCAAAGCAGGCGGCGGCACACCCGCTCCGGCGCTTCCCTATTTTGACGGAGAAGGCGAGATGAAGACCATCGCGTTCAAACCGGGCGAGGATATACCGCTTCTGGAAGTGGATGATCAGGCCACACAGCTTCTGGTGTCCGAGATAGAGGAACGATATAATCTGATTGAACAGCGCCGCCGGGCGGCAGTGGGCTTTAAAGAAGAGCAGGAGACCGGCATGGAGAAAGTTTCTTCTCTGATGCAGGAACTGGTTGTCTCCGCTTTTACCAATAAGATGTCCTCTAAGCTGGCTGTGATGGAAACCGGGAAAAAAGTGGAGTTGTTTAACAATTACAGCGCTCTGTACAATACCTGGCAGAAAGATTTCATCAAGGTGGCGAAGCCGGTATTTGAGCGTATTCTGGGGGTTAAGGCATTTTTTGACGCATATTCTCCCAAGATCAAAGGCATGGCGCCTTCCCTGCTGGTGACAAACCTGCCCATTGAAGAGCTGGTGGAATCCCAGAACATGGATAAGCTGCGGCTGTATCTGGAGACTGTCAACAATAAGACCGACTATACGGATACCATCTGGTTTGGCATTGTGCCCAGAATCGAATTACAGAGAGAGACGCCGCTGGATGATTACTCTACGGAAATGACAGTGGATTTTGCAGAGAAATGGGGGTATGCAGGGGAATACGATGAGGACGATATGGTCTTTTTCTCATCCATGGATACTTTGCAGAATCTGTTAAACGGGATTAAAAAATATAAGATACAGACTTTCTTCGGCTTTGAGACCGGGGAAGAGAGCACATTCTCCAGGATGGCCACCGACGGCGCTTCCTCCTTTATGGAAAAGGCGGAGGAGATCGCAGGCAGCGTATATGACGAATATGCCATTGCCTGCTTCCCCAATATGACGGTGGTGCCGGAAGACAAATCCAGAGTGGTGACTTCCAGAGGTGCGCGGCTCAATGAGACAGGCGGCGTGGAGTTCCCCAAAGGCATGGAAAACGATGTGAAGTTCTGGATGAAGGGTGTCTATATCGGGGCGGAATTTGTGGCGGCAGGGATTGTGGCAGCATGCCAGTGTCCCAACTATCTGAAGACATACCTGAAAAAGGTATATCCGGATTTTCCGGGTGTGCGTTTTGACCTGGAGGAGGATGAGAATTCTCTGCGGCTGCCCATTGTGTTTGCCAAGGAGATCTCCGGCTTTACCAATGATGTAAAAGAAGAAATTGACCAGAACAAGTTTGGCTTTGTCTTTTCTTCGGATAATTATACACTGGACGGCAAATCCATCAGCGGCGTAACGGTTATGAGCGCCAGAAGCATGCACATGGACCGCCGGACATACAGGAGTATTTTCCAGACGACCAGGCGTACATACATAGAACGTATGATGGCGGCGCAGCTGCGCAACAAAGACGAGCGCAGCATCCGCGCATATTTCGCGGCCAGCGGCCAGATCAGCGAGTGGATGAAGTTTGGCACCTGGGACAATTCCATCATACGGGAAGGCGAAAGTGTGGAACTGGAAAATATCGCAGACGGACTTTGTGATATCCGTATTGAGTCCAAGGGCGTATCCGAGAGCTTTTCCATCAATATCATGGAAAATGAATAACGGCGCGGTGTGCAGCCTATGAAAGTTGCATGCCCTGCATGTGGGATTTGGATCCAATTATGAGAAAGAAGGGATACATATGGCTTTAACAGTACAGGCAAACAGCCTTAAAATCGCAGACATCGCAGAAATTACGGAAGGAATCTCCAATGTGGAGTTTACCTCTGCCATTGACGAACGCTCCTACGCACGTTCTGCAGACATCTATTGCACACTGGTTATCCAGGGTGTGATCAACATGGATTCCGAGAAGAAGATCCTCGGAGACGAGTCCAAGAAGATGCTGGAGTGGTCTCTGGTAGCATCCAACAGTGCGGACTGCTACAAAGCGGTGGAAGTTTCCTACACACATAACGATGTGACCACCAAATACAAATTCAGCCACGCTTTCCCTGTTTCCTACAAGGAAGAGAATGCTGACCAGGAGAAGAAATTCACACTGGTAGTAAGACAGAAGAAAGACAGGCTGGCAGATATAACCGTAGAATAATCAACAACAGCCAAATTTCACATAGCAGGGCATTTCATCAGTTTATAAGTTTATTTGTTCAGTGCAGGAGAGAGTCGGGCAGTATGGATTCTCTCCTGAAGTAACGTATGATTTACGTAAAGGGCAGATCCGCGCAGTGGGCGGATCAGTCGTCAGAGGTGGGAGGATTCTATGGCAGACCAGAGTACACTCTGTATTTTCCTGGTGGTTTCCACGATAGCTTTATGGGGGATTGTGATCTGGCTTACCTGTATCCATATATCGGAATACATAAAGAAAAGGACGCGTATCCGTGCGCTGGTCATGGACGGTCAGGGTGGGGTAAGGGATACGCATGAGTTGGGAAAACAGAAAGAACTGTTGATTGGAAAATCCACGCCTGCGAAGATGGTAAATATTGACTTCTCCGATTCCGCATATGCAGCTTCCATTGAGGAAGAACATGCGGCTCTTGTGCGTTATGGATCGTGTTGGTACGTGTGCGCCAGAGCGAAAAATGGCATGGTGGGACTGCGGCAGAAGGAAGGGAACGTGGTGTATAAATTACGCAGCGGCATACCTTACCGGATTCAGCGGGGCGATATGATATATATCTCTTATGAGAAGATTGTACTGCAATAGGAAAATCAGAGAATGATCTGATAAAACGATACCGGACAGGAGCTAATCATGGGTTTGATCAGATGTGAAAACGGACATTTATTCAGTGAGAAGCGGTATGGAACCATCTGCCCTTACTGCAGCACGGCTGTCAATATAGCCAGAAAAAAAGGAGAAGATGTAGATGGCGTCCTCAGGGACACGACCTATCTGGAAGAGTTGGAAGTAATGCATCCTGTGGTGGGATGGCTGGTCTGTATTGAAGGGCCGTCCAAAGGCAAAGATTATCGGATGATTGCGGAAAAAAATTTTATCGGCAGAAGTCCGGAAATGGATATCCGGATTCTGGGGGATAACAATATTTCCTATAAGAATCACGCCATCGTCTCTTATGATGCAAAGAAGAGAAGTACGTTCCTGCTGCCTGGTGATGCGCAGGGACTGGTGTATCTGAACGGGGAAGCGGTCTATGCGCCAACGCAGCTTGAGGCGTTTGACCAGATTGAGCTGGGCAAGAGCAAGCTGCTGTTTATTCCTCTGTGTGGCGCAAATTTTGAGTGGGAAGAGGAAGATGAATAGACGGTACGGCAATGCCCAGACAATCGGCAGCAACGTATATCAGAATACCTATTTTATGACAAAACAGCTCCGGGACGGTTTCCTGGCTGTACTGGCAGACGGCACCATTGACAGTGTCACAGGAGCGTATGGGGCCATTCTGGCATGTGAGAGTATTGCAAAGGGTATGACAGCCACAGAAGATGCGGAAAAGGAACTGGAACGGCAGTTTGTCCGAGCGGCGGCGCTGCTGCATGAGCGGTTGTATAAGGGACGCATGCCCAGGATGTCGGTTCTGGCCGCCTGTTTTGCAGGTGATGGCATGGTTTACCGCAGTGTGGGCGAGTTGTCTCTGGTAAACTTTGACGGCAGACATGTGACCGTCATGGAGGAAGGTGCCGGGCAGATGGAAAAACGGGGGCGGCTTACGCTGCTCTGCAGTCCGGGTATCTGGCAGGCACTGTCAGAGATTGACGTGGAAAAACTGCTCTCAGGGAGCGGACATCCCTATAAAAAGGCGCAAAATATGATCGAAGCGGTGAACCGCAGAAATCTGAAAGACCAGAGAAGTGCACTGGCGGTAATCGTGACATGAATTGCCGTTTCTATAGATGAGGTACCATATGAGAAAATTAAACAGCCAGTTTGTGACCACCTTTGTATCGGAGGCAGGTCTGGGCGGTCAGAACGGGACATATTATGGCTTTGTGGAGATGGACCGTTATTATTGTATGGCAGTAGCGGAAGGATACGATGGAGACGGCGGACAGGAGAGTGCAAAGCTGGCCGTGGATGCGGCCATTGAGGCATTTGTACAAAAGCCGGGGATGTCAGCGGGGCGGATACGGGCGTGTATTAAAAAGGCCCATAAAAGCCTGATGGGGCAGAGTATACGGATTCGGCTGAAAGCGGGGATTCTGCTGCTGGTTTCGGATTATACCAGATTTCGGTATGGTGTCTGTGGCAATGTCATGTTGTTTGCGCTGCGTGAAGCCGGGATTTATCATCAGAGTATTACTCATACGGTGTACCAGACGATGCAGGTTCAGGGCCAGACAGCGGAAAAGGGAACCGGCCCCAAGCAGGAGACGGGAAATCTGTATCATTATCTGGGTGGTAAGGCAGGCATCACCGTTTCGGGAAAAATACGGCTGGCAGACGGGGATCTGCTTCTGGCTGCCACAGAAGGACTCTGGGGCCGGGTAAACCGGGTGGAGATACTGGACGCCTATGAATCCATTCAGTCAGTGGATGAGTTTATGGGCGATTTGCAGGAACTGTACCTGCGCGGCAGTGTGGATTCCATTCCCTGCTGCTGTATCGCAGCCGTGGATATTAAAAAGACCTATAAGGAAAACAAAACTTTAAAAAAGAAGATATTGATCTGGACCATTGTTATTTTGTTGATTTTGGCCATTGTGGCCACGGTTGTGGTCATATGGTATCGGATCAGGCAGCGTAAACAACGGGAAGTGCGCAGTACGATGGCCGTATATGAAGATACAGGGGATACCTATATGGCCGATCTGAATTGTCTGCTGGCAAGACAGGAGTATGAGAAAGCAGCGGAAGAAAGCAAGAAGCTGAATAAAAATGCGGAGCGCCTGGAAATGGAGCAGCTTTTTTCCGAAAAGGTCAATATCAGCACCTTATTGGACAATGCAGTATCAGCATATGAGGCAAGGGACTATACAACGGCCAGGGCAGAATATAAGAAGGCGTTGGAACTGGCAAAAAAATACAGAGAGCTGGCTCCGCTGATCAGTCTGATTGAGCAGAAACAGAAGCTGGTCAGCACCGGCATGGAAATTGATCATTATATGCAGAGCGCTGTCATGAAGGAGGCCGAGGGTGATCTGGCTATGGCCAGGGCATTGTATGCGAAAGCGGAGGCCATGCTGCGGATTGTGGATGATCCGGAATGGCTGAAGGAGGCCCAGCTTGCTCTGCTGCGGGTGCAGGGGCAGGAAGCGCAGGAAGAGAAGGATGAGAGAGCGCGGGACAGGGATGAAGTGATCATAGATGCGGATAAACAGGCCGCACTGGACGCCATATTGGCGGGCGATTTTGAGGCAGCGCTGGAAGCATATACGAAGATCCGGGATTCCTACATAGAGATGGAAGAGAATGAAAAGGCGGAGGAGACGACGCAGATCATTCTTTCTCTGCAAAAGCAGGCCAGAGCGTCAGGAGAACTTTCCCAGGAGAACATTGACGCAGATGAGGCCGCGGCGTTTGAGGCTGTTCTGGCGGGCGATACACAGACGGCTCTTGCATTGTATACGAAGGTCCAGGAAGCATATCTTGCGCTGGAAGATGAAGAAAAGGCAGAGGAGATCGGGAATATCATCGCTTCTCTGGGGCAGGAAGCACCGGCGGAAGAGGAGGTGCCTCCTGTGCCGGAAACGGTTCCCATACCGGAACAGGTGCCTGAAGGGGCGGCGGTGCAGGAAGAGAAGGAGACGGGCAATCCGCTGGATCAGATGGGGCGGGTGGCATTGGAACAGGCTATGACGCCCATTCTGGAAACAGCGCTCAAAGATACGGCCAACCGGGATTTTGTCTCGGCCATAGAATCTTATAGGAAAATAGCGGCGCTTTGCAGAGAGTACGGAGACGAAAAAACAGCCGCGCAGATGGATGCCATGGTGGCAGGACTGGAAAAGCTGCAGGCCAAAGAGCAGACGGCGGAGGCCGGAGGGAATACGGATGGATGAGAGTTTTATCTATGAGCGGCTGAAGGCTCTCAGCAGTGGCGTGGAGCGTTCCGAATACAGGGATATCAGCAAGGCATTTCAGGAGATTGTCCGTTATAACAGGGACGCATTGCAGGAACTGGAAGAGAGTCTTCGCAGAGAACTGAGGGATGTGTCAGAGAGATTTTATCTGTATGGAGCCGTGGCGCCGGCGGGGGACGCGTCGATTATCAATGATTTTCTGTTTCCCATGCTGCCGGAAGAAGAGCCGGTGGAGGGAAGGCTTGCCACCATCTTCTGTCAGTGTTCAAGGGCTGAAATGGAAGAATTGTTTGAAAACAGCCAGGAAATGGTGGTTTTGACAGAAGAAGGAACTTTTGAGATCACTGCCGATATCAGGCCCTGCAGGCGTTTTCAGCGGAAAATAGAAGAGCTGCAAAATGTTTTTTATGATAACGGCGTTTACTGGCGGACGCCGCATCTGCCTTACGTGGACAGATTTGGGGATGTATTCTGTGAAACGTTTCAGCCGGAAACACCCATACACAGCATCTCTTTCAAAGGGAGGGATATTCCGGTCAGAATGGATCTGATCCCGCTGTGGAATGTAGAACCCATCAGCCTGAAATGTACTATTTTTCCCATTCCGGCAATCGACGAATGGAACTACCGGCACACACTCAGACTGCCATTTGTACAGGATGGCTATGTGGTGAGAATGGAGCAGGCGGTCAAGCATGTCTATATGAGCCAGGCCGGTCTGGAAGTCATATCGGAGGAGAAGGTGCAGAGAGATTTTTCTCTGTACAGGATTGCGGTTCGCAGAGATATTAATATCCCTCATTATCCCCTGACATCAAATTTCAGACGGATGCGCCATATTGACCGTCAGGCGGACAATGCCCTTTTCCGCCCCCGCACCAGGGCGGAGATGGCACGGATTGTCACAAGCTATGAGGCCGGAGAGAATCTGGAACTTCTGGAGATCAGCCAGGGCGAATGCGGCCCCATTGGCGGGGAAGATGGCCTGTATCATTACAGCCCCGCAGGACGGGAACAGTTTCTCCTGAAATTCCGGGCCCGTCAGGACGGATTCCTGCTGGAGGACCAGGTATCCTTTCTCGTGCAGGAGGTACAGAATGATTACCCACAGTTTGTGATTACCGGGCAACTGATGAACGAACCCCAAAACAGTAAAATTCCAAACAGTCCCGAATCAGTCAACAAACGCATGAGTGCCGCAGTGGATTGACTTCCGGCCAGGGGCTGGCGGGAATGGTACAAAAAATCAATCGGGCAGAAATGCAGACAGCTCCCAGTCCCCGCCGATGGGTTTACGGCTGCGGAATGACTGGCAATCTGTTTCGGACAGGGGCTGGAAGGTTTCTGCGTGTGGGACGAAAGGTATGAAACATTTATGGCAGGCCGCAATGGAGGCACTGGAAAACGGAATACGGGAAAATGATCTGTTTTTTGATGTGATGGACACAAGCTCGCCTTATGGAGAAGCAACGGTTAAAAATGCGTACAATCCTTATGGGCCATCAGAGGGAAGGATTGCCGTCAATCCTTATTACAGCTATGAAGCCATATTCAGCCCGGTGATAAAACCGGGAAGGATTCCCAGACTGACACAGTTTTTATGTGATCTTTTGCTTCATCATCTGTGGGAGATAGATGCCTTTTCCGGGATGAGCCGGGATGCATTTCAGGTCAGGTTTCTGGAGCAGGATATTTTACAGGGGGCTTTCGGAGTGGAACTGCCGTTGGAGGATTTTACCGCAGAAGAGATCCGGAGCATTGCCTATTTTTATCTGCGCCTGTGCCGGACGGGGAACCAGGAGCGCTGCTTTTGTGATGTCATGCGCAGTCTGTATCGGAATGCGTGGGTAAATGTGCGGGAAGAAGGCAGTGTGGTGCTGATTGTCAACCACCCTCCGTCGCCAGCGGACGAACGCCGGGTGGATGCCATGCGGAGCATCTTTTTACAGGCGGGCCGTACCTGCCGTATCTTCTGGGATATTCCGCCGGGCATTATAGAATGCGGCGAGACAACCATCGGAAACTTTGTATTATTCTGACAGGAACAAAAACCTTTGTGTATATTTTAAACTGGGATAAACATATATGTCATACAGATACAGACTTTATAAAAACGGCAGAGAGCAGGAGAACCGCCGTTATACATTACATGAACTGAGAGATATGGGCACTTTTCTGCTCAGGGATATCTGCGTCAGGGAAAAGATCATGACCCGGTGGGCGGGGGTTGATCCACGGCGTCTGGATCGGGCGGAGCTGATTGCACTGCTGTTTCGGTACAGGGGCAGGGAAGAGGATTATCTGACAGACGATCTGTCCCCGGAGTCGGCGGAAATTTTAAAGGATTTGTCCCGGAGGGCGCTTCTGGCTGCGGAAAAGCTGGAGGTTCCTTATAAGATAGAGATTCAGAAGGACGTGCCGCTTTCGGAGGCGGGAGACGTGCTGATTCGGCATGGATTTACAGGGGATCATTTTGTGGGCATTCTCTGTGATGCATCAGAGGATGTGATGGCTGTCTTTGAGGTGCGCGGAGGGCGGATGTGTCTTGCGCCGGGCCGTGTGTTACAGACGCTTCCCATCGGCAGTTGGCAGGAGCTGACGGTGCTATTGTTCGATGCGGTATCCAGCCAGAAAGTGATCCGGGCCTACAACAGTCAGAAGTGCGATCCGCTCAGGGAACGTGGGATGATTGCGGCAAAGGCAAAACTCCCGATTTTTTCCATTATGCAGCCAGAGGATGCCGTGGAGCCGTTGGTCATTGATTTTGGGGCGGGATATACCACAGCGTCGGCAGCGCAGGAAGGCGCGGATGAGATCCGGGAGGTGCTCTTTCAGGATGGCAGCCGTCTCTGTCCCAGCGTGGCGGCAGTGGAGCGGTGCCGGGACGGACAGGCGTCGTTTTGTTTTGGATATGAAGCTTTGCGGCTGATCAAACGGGACGGTTATGGCTGTGGCATGACGTTTTTTCATAATCTGCGACTGTTTTTATATGAAGAAAAACAGTTGGATGTATGTGACAGTGACGGAAACGTGGCGCGGATTTCATCAGATGAATTGCTCAGGGGGTTTTTTGCTTATATGATTTCTCTTGCCAGAGGGGAGCATGGGAAGAATTATAAGAGACTTTGTTTTCTGACGCCGGAGAAAAGGGGGTCTCTGGCGTTGGCACGACTGCGCAGCCTGTTGCCGGATTATGAGGTGGAGGGGGTCCGTTCGGAATCGGTAAACAGTGTGTATCAGGAGATCATTCAGCGGGCGGATTATGAGGGCCCGGAGGTGGTAACGGAGCTGGCTTTTCACTGTGGTGCGGGATCGGCTTCCCTGGTAGCCTGTGAATATGAGGTGGAAAATACCAGTGTGGCGTACCAGGTGCGGATAAAGGAGCGGTATTTGAATGGGGACAGCGGATTTGGCGGCAATCGTCTGACCTGTCTGATTTTCATGTATCTGAAAATCCGGGTGATGCTTGCCATTACAGAGAGCGGGGAGGAAATTTTCGGGGAAAGATTTCAGGATCCTTATTCCTGTGTGGACGAGTATGGCGGGACCAGGGAGGTCTATGAGCGGTTTGACGGGTTATATGAACAGGCGGAAGGAATCGTTCCTACCAGATTTGGGCAGGCGGAGGAGGCCGATCTTTATAAGCGCCAGAATTTCTACAGGCTGTGGTTTCTGGCAGAGCATTTAAAGCTGGCGTTTTTCTCTGGTGATCCGGTGAATACCATTGAGCTGCCGGGAGAATTTGAAGAATTCTGTGCCGTGAATGCAGTCACAAAGTCTGGCAGAATGGAATACCGGCTTGCCTTTACCATTCACAAAGATGCGTTGGAGCTGGTGATGTCGCCGGAGATTTACAGGATTGTGAAACGTTTTATCGAGCCTTTGTGTAATGAGTATGGAATTTTGATGGGGTATCGGATCAAATTTACGGGCATGAGTTGTCAGCTTCCCATTTTTCGTGATGCACTGCGGGAATTTACAGTGGGGCGCAGGGCAAGACTGAAAAAGGGAAATGTGGAAGGGCTGAAACTCCGCGCACTGGAGGGGGCCATTTTGCGCAGCCGGATGGAGCGCACAGGGCGTATCGTTCCGGAGATCACAGAGGAAGAGGCGGAGATTTCCTATCTTGTGACGGTGGAATCTCATCAGGGAGAAACAGTCAGGATTGTGTCTCAGGCAGGGCTGGGAAAGGAAGTCTTTGGCTATGTGAGGCGGCACGGGGTTACCCGGACGGTGGAGTTTACCATATGCGACAGACTGGGCAATGAAACGGGCAGGCGGACGGTGGAACTGGATATTCACACATTTTCACGGATGACCTATGAGGAACTGTTTATGGCCTATCCCGCGTTTCAGGCGTTTCAGGGAGACTTTGACTCTATCGGGGAGGATGAGATCCGTCTGTTTGTCTACCGGGAGGAAAACTGGGATTTTTGTGTGCTTCCTGTGGCCAGAAGACAGGGGGCGCTGTCTGTGGGCCAGGCCAGCCGGTTTCTCTTTGATGATGACCATGTGGATTATTTTTGCGGGTCTTTCTGATGCCGGAGGTTACGATATGGAGATACAACAGTTTTATCCTTTATTTGAAGAGGGGCGTATTCTGAAAAAAGATGCGCTGAATATGATTCGGGACTATGCGCCGGATTTTTTCTCCCTTCTTTTCCGGGCATACGGAGACGGTGTGGTGGCAGGATTTCAGATTTATGGACAGGGAAGAGAGATCCGGGTAAGTCCCGGTATTTTGAAAAGTGGCGCTTCCTTTTTCTGCATGAGGGAAGAAGCCGGACTGGAATACACGATGCAGGGTCAGATGGTGCAGATTCTGCTGCGAAAACTGGGCGGCAGTGCTACAGCGGATTTTCAGACCCAGCGTTATGGTCTGTCCCTGGAGCCGGTGCGGGCGCTGGGACCGGGAGAATACGAACTGGGACGCTTTCTTCTGGAGCAGGGCGCGAGACTGCGGACATATGAGGATTATAAGGATTTTCATGATCTTGTGACCGGATTCAATACTTTAAATCCTGTGTATATTCCCTTTGCCTGTGAACATAACAGTACTCTGTCGCCCTGTATTCTGAGGCTGTATGGAAAGGGCGTGCTGCATTCTGCAAAAGCTGCGCCGCTGGATCTGTCTTTCGCAGCTCTTTGCTTAAACAGTCCCATGATTTCCGCGGAGCTGATCTGCAATTACATAACAGCCAGAGAACACGGCGAAGAAAGCCCCCGGGGCAATTTGCAGATGTATCAGAGCCTTGCCCGCATTTATACCCGACTTGTCTCCGGCAGCGAAGTGCGCCAGCGTTCCAGGGGCATGATCGGCAAGACGATTATAGACTGAGGCATGGCAGAACAGATCGGAAAACACAGTATTTTTGAACTTTATATATCGGGAACATGTTCCCAAAGGGGAAACAAAAACAGCAGAAGTCCCAAGGCCCCGGATCAATTTCCGGATGTGTAAGCATCCTCAAGTGTATTCATGACAATAGGTTTGCTGGCGAAGCCTGTAATCTTTTGTTCATGACAATAGGTTTGCTGGCGAAGCCTGCAATCTATTGTTTGGGCTGTGGCTGTCAGGGCGGATGCGGAACTGGAACAGGAGGTTTTAAAAATGGGGAAATCGTATGTTGTGAATGGAGCTACTTTAAAATGCGTTCTGGGGGCGGCGCCGTCCACCCTGACCGTGTTGCCAATGAACCGGGTTGAAGTGGGCGGCAAGGCGAAGGCGAATATCGGTGACTGCAAGCCGATGGTGAATATCAAACCCTTTGGCACCTGTGCCAAAATGGCGCCCCCCGTACCCTGTACCCCTGTGATTGCCGGAACCTGGCTGAATGGGAAGACCAATGTAATGGTGGGCGGAATGCCGGCATTGACGAGCGATTCCATGGCGATCTGTTCCTGTGGCGGAGGCGTGATTAAGATACAGAAAGACGGACAGTGAGGAGAGCAGACCGGGAGGCGCATTGGATATGCCATATGGAGACGAAGATTTCATTGCCTGGATGGCAGTACTGATCGAACAGCAAAACGAAGAGGCCAATGAAGAAGAAACAGACGAAGAAGAGAGCGAAGATGACGGGGATGAAGAATAAGATTACAGAGAGAAATTCAGAACCAATTTTTTGCCGAACGCAAGTCAAACACAGCAGAGCCCCGGAGAGCCGCGGATAGATTTACGTGAGCGAGAGCGACCGGAAATCTATCCCTGTGAGCGGCAGGGAGGGGATCTGCGGAACTGGAATCCCAACACAGCAGAGCCCCGGAGAGCCGCGGATAGATTTACGTGAGCGAGAGCGACCGGAAATCTATCCCTGCGAGCGGCAGGGAGGGGATCTGCGGAACTGGAATCCCAACACAGCAGAGCCCCAGAGAGCCGCGGATAGATTTACGTGAGCGAGAGCGACCGGAAATCTATCCCTGTGAGCGGCAGGGAGGGGATCTGCGGAACTGGAATCCCAACACAGCAGAGCCCCGGAGAGCCGCGGATAGATT
>CAJUSK010000003.1 GCA_910589075.1 uncultured Lachnospiraceae bacterium | reverse complement strand
TATGCCGCATTTTTTGCAGATCCGCTTCACTTCTCCGATCAGTTCCTGCTGGATTTCCTGTATTGTTTTCAGTTCTTCTTCCGATATATGGTACTCTTGCTTTTTTCCGGCAGCCATATCTCCCTCAACCTCTGTATCTGTTTTTCCTTGTTCTCATTGCGCTTTTATTTCTTATCACTTCTGATCGTGTCTGTGTCTTTCTATAAACACTTCAACCGGTTCAAAAAAGTCATCATAACATGCCCGGATCTTTTCATCCGGCCTGACACACCTCTTCGTGGATTTACGGATTGGCATTTGTCAGCAGAATAATACAGTCTGAAACATCCCGGCCTGCAAAGTAATCCAGACTCTTTATTTCCCTGTTGAATTTTGACAGCCGGTTGTCTGCAATGTATTTCTCTCAGATTCCAAAGCTCTCGTTCAGTATCTTTTTTGTCAGTGCCCCATACTCTCCGAGCGGGTAGATAATATACTGTTTTACCCCCCCCCGGATAAATGTGGCTTCTATGGCATTTCTGATTTTCTAATAATCTGTTACCTCTCTGTCCCACTACTGTTTTTCATCCCAGATATACTTCCGGTTCATTCAGGAACACATCCGTAATCCCCTGTTTCTCAAGCATGTCCATATCCAGCCTGGCGCCGGTTGGTTTCTCCGGATACAAGTGCCCCGACAGATATGCACGCACCGTATAGCCCTTTAGCCGATCCGGCGGCAGATCCATTCCCCTCCAGGAGGGGTGCAGCGCATCTGCTCCAAGCCCTCTTAATTTATACAGGCAGTCCGAAACTCTGCCATCCAGCACTCCAATTTCAGCCGACGGATCCAGTTTTCTGATCCGCTCCAATGACAGGGCATAAAAGGAGGAGTATACAACGGATTTTTGCAGTCCCCACTTATAGACCAGCTCCACAATCTTTTCTTCAATACCCGGATATGGAAAGGTCCCCGTCTTTAATTCGATATTCAGTTTCATCCCTGCCTGGGTCTTTTCTTCTATTACACCAAATACTTCTTCCATAGTTGGTATAAACTGGGATGGCGCTTCGCCTGCATAAATGTGTAGACGTTTTAATTCTGTCAGTGTATAATCCTTTACACAACCAATTCCTTCCGTTGTCCGATCCACTCTCTCATCATGAATTACAACCAGCTGTCCATCTCTGGTCAACTGAATATCCAGTTCTATTCCTGTTAGATTTTCAATCTCCGCAGCCTTCTTAAATGCTAAAAGCGTGTTCTCCGGATACCTTTGGCTGCACCCTCTGTGTGCCCATATTTTCATATATCTGCTCATTTCCTCTTAATAAATTTATCTCTCAAACAAATTCCGATATCATAGGTTTCTAGACGATAGCTTTTCTCTTACAAACCAATAAATGTTTTGTCCACATGTCCCTTCAGTATTCGCATTTATTTTTTCAAAAGCCCTCAACTGTCTCTCACGGTCGAACGGTTGTCCTGTAATACAATCATCCAGCAAGTCTTTCAGAGAATTGAATGCATTTTCGCTTAAACAGTATTGCATCCACTCGGATTCTTCCATAAAACCCGGTTCATGCTTATATAAGTCATCCATATCAAATGTAATTTCTATCTCTTTATATTCTTTTGTTTCTATGTTAATCTCATAAAGCCGTCTTTCCGATGCCTCCCATAAGCGATGATTCGCTTTGCCCCGTTGTCCGACACCATCCCGAAATCCTCCCATGCCGCTGGAGATAAAATACCCATTTTTCCCACGGTTCCTATATCCAACACCAGGCTTCCATTCCTCCATATTCCCACTTTCCCGTTCAAGCTTTACATACATATTCCCCCAATATGGTGATATAATAATCGTTTCCTCATCTCTCGCACCAGAAAAAGCTATATTCCCAAACGGCCTTTCATTACACACATTTTCATACGGCCATCCGATTGATTTGAAACCTATTGGTAAATTATCATATTCTCTTATTTCCCCCGTATCCGGATTCCAACATGTAATTGTCATACCATACAATGGGAGAAGCCATAACTCATCTCCATTCAATATAATTCCCTGTGTCCCCAGATTACACCTTGAATAGCTGCAGCATATTCTGGTTTTCAATGTATCTATATCTAAAAACATAAACTGATTATTTTCAGGAGAAGCAAATACTAATTCATTTCTATACATTGCAATACCACCGATGCACAATCTGCCATTTATTTTTCTTATATTAAATGGCTTTATGCCATCTATATAATCTACACTCTCAGTGTCCACAGCAAATCGAATCAATACTGGATATTCGTTTGCAAACAGAAAAATATATTTAGAGGTATACAAATAACTAAAAAAAGCATTACCTTGTGTAATCTGAATTTTAAAATTTATTTTTTTTATTTTTTTATTTTTAATTATCAATATATGACAAGCATTGCCGGGAATTACATAAATTTTATTTCCAATTTCTATTACTCCTAAATAATATCCGCCGCCGGAATATCCACTCTCCAGATCCATATAAAATTTATAATGATAATCATTCTTTTCAGAAAACCACAGCTGGTTATTCGCAGTCACCTGATACCGGTCATTTCCCCATTCATCAAGTGCAATACGAATCCGCTCCCCTCTCCAGTCATCCCCTTCCGGCAGGCTGTGAATCAGATTATTCAGGATAAACAATGGTTTCCCCGCCACCCCAAACAATGAGGTAACACTCGTCCCCGAATCCCCGATATACACATCCGATAATGCAATCGTATTCTCTATATCCGGGGTGTCATCATAAATCCCCCATCCCTCACGGATATATTCTTCCTTCAGCCGGTCAAACCATGGCTTATATTCCTGCCGCATGGATGCAAAGGTCGATTCCAGTAACGGGTGGGGTCTCCATAACAGGCACGCATCCTCACGCCCCTGAAACACCGAAAACACATACTCCATCTTCTTTAAAAATGCTTCCGTGTTCCCCAGCATCCCTCCCAGGCTTGTGTTATAAAAGTACACCTTCCGCCCTTTTATCTTTTCCGCCCACCCGGCAGGAGGCTCCGGGGGATTCTTGCACAGCCGTATCACACGGTCAAATTTGGGGGACCCAAGCGCCACAAACTTTTCCTTTGGCAGGGCAGGATCAAAAAATTCCCGATACTTCTCTGCCTGAATGATAATATAGTCTGCATTGTTATAAGCAGGACACTGGGCCTGAGCTTCACTCATACCACCCGCAGTAGAATAATAAGGTATATACACCAATAAATCAGAATACTTTTTTAAGTTCCCGGAATAAAACTCCGGAGGTACGCTTGTCACATAGTTGACATCATCATAAGGGTTATGAATAAAAGTCACATCCGGATGCTGGCTCTCCAGATCAAAGGTCTGGTAGTCCATCACTGGCACATAGTCCGGATACTGGCGCCCTTCATAATGCATAATCCCAAAACTGCCATCCGGGTTTCTGTCATAATAGGGAATTGGTATCACATATGCATCACAGTCCGGATCTGCATCGGCCGCCATCCAGACACTCTCCAGAGAATCCCACATGGATGCCTTGTATGGCAGAAACACCATTTGATAACGTACTTTGATCTCGTTCCGGATACTGTTTTCTATCCGGATCAACTGCTTACGGAGATTCTTGTAGATTCCGCTGGCATTCAGCACACTGCCCTGACTGATTTCCTCATAAATCTGCCACACCAGTTCACAGTATTCTTCCAATACGGTAATTGTTGAAAAGCCCTCGCCTTCCGTACTTTCAATCAGATTTCCCAGCTCAATGGCACCCTGCTGACACTGTCCCAACAGTTCCATTGCCTGTGTGGCTTCTCTCTTTTCAATATTCTTTTTCACTGTATCATGTGCCTGTCCCAGCAGTTTTACAAAATCCAGTGCCTGTCGTTTCTGTGCCTTTCTCATAACTTATACCCTTTTCAGCTACTTTTTAATCTCATGCAGATTTTTTGTCAACCGGCATTTTCCGGCATGAACAGTTCGACCCATTCATTTGAACAAAAAACAAAAGAAAGTATGCCTTGCAGACTTTCTTTTGTCATAAACAGCAGAAAGCAATCTCTGTAAGCCTTCTGTCGCCACAAAGTCATTCCTCCGCAGAAAACTGGCGACTATCAAAACGACAGCCATATTTTAAACGGAATTTTATCACATATTGTTACTGCCGTCAAGCCAACGGGAAAATTTCCCACGATGGGCAGGCCGCTTTGGCAATGGCTTTCTACTTGCCTCTTTGCGTCCTGCCCACCATGAAAAGTCACTCTTTATCACTTCCGCTCTGCAATCTGGCTCATCTTTTCCAGATCCGCAATCAGCTCCCTGGAATACACCTCGGCTTCCCTGTATACCTGCTCGGCCTGCCCATAATCACCGTTATTCAGAGCATTGATCACACCTGCACCATAATTGTGGAACCGTTTGTGTTTTTCACCGATTCCATTCCAAATAGTCAGTATTTCCGGAGTTTTAGGCGTCATGGCATAATAAAAATGGCCAAAGCCGCATTTGGAAGAATCCAGCTGCAGGGGTATGATCTCACGCCCGTTTACCATCTTTTTCAAATTATCCAGCCAGCCATGATGGGCGGTAATTGCGTTCCTCACATGTTTTGCAAATTCCTGATTCTCCAGATGGAAGAATGCATCTTCAGACATGGCACCCATCTGCTTCACCGTTTCATCCAGTGTCTTTTCAATATCCACAACCGGTTGCGCCGCTTTTCTGAGTTCATCGCTGACACCGCGCATAAATTCTGTGCTGTCTCTGAGCTGATTTTCCATCTCGGTCATGGAACTGCTGATTTCTTCGCTGACAGCGGCAATGGAACTGATAGATTCGCTGACTTTGGAAACATGTCGCTGATTTTCGTCATTCAGTGCCCATACAATGCCAATCTTTTCAGACATAGTATCCAATGCGTCAATCGTACCTTTGGCGCTGTCCACACTTTTCTGGGAAGCATTTTTGATACTTTCTACAAAGTCTCCCATACTTGCCGTCAATTTCTGTGTCTCCTCCGCCAGTCCCCGGATCTGGCCTGCCACAACCGCAAAGCCTCTGCCCGCTTCCCCGGCCCTGGCTGCCTCGATGGATGCATTCAGCGCCAGCAGATTTGTCTGCAAAGAGATGGAATCAATACCGGTAATCACTTCATTCATATGCGCAATTACCTGCTGCAACTCATCCATATCCTTCTGCATCTCCCTGGATGCCTCGATGGTCTGTCCTGAAAGTTCCTTGACTGCAGTCAGTTCATCCTGGCTGTCCTCTATTTTTTTATATACCTCTTCCGTCTCTTCGGAAACAGTGATGATCGTGTTGGTCATTTCCTCATGCTGGTTGTTCGCTCTGCCAGACACAAATGAATCCCCGGAACCAAAAATCGCTTCCGTGGCCTTCGTCACTCGTTTGGATATATCAATTATTTTGTCCGTCTGATGCTGCATAGTCAAATCAAGAGAACTGATCTGCATGACTGCTTTGATATTTTTCTCAAAGATTTCTGCAAACTGCTTCCTTCCCCTTAAAAGCCTCCGGTAAATATTATTTAACTCCGGCTCATTGGAGTAATCCGCTTCCTTCAATTCTGACACTGCTCTCATGAGCACTGCTTTCTTCTTTCCGATCGCCATTTGATCTCCTCCCCTGAAATATCTTTCTATATACTATTCTATCATAAAAAATTTTGCCGTTTTTTGCAATCATTTTCTGAAAAAATCTGTCGCTCCGGGCCACAGAAGGTATCAGCCAGGCCATGGACAACACTGTTACAGAATATCCTCTCCGATACCCTAACATCAAGGCAAGGCTTCGAACACCTGGAAAATACTGAATATATTCTGTTATCTCAACCTATTTTTTCAATTTCGTGCAAAAATTCATCTTCATTCTCAAAAAAGCACTTTTCCATTTAAAAGCCATGATTCCTGATAATATGACGAAGTTGATAATTTATGTATATGTTTTCACAAATTTTTAATACATCTTCTGTGGAGTAGCCTTTAATTTTTTCGACAAATAAATCAACTATATAGTTCGAATATCTGTTTTTATGCTTGTTGTATTTTCCCTCTGCCTCGATTGTATCCTCGACAAATTTCAGTAATGCTTCTGTCTTATAATGTATATCATTCAATTTGAATTGTCTGATATGGTGCTCCAGTATTTTTCGGTCACTGTCATCATAAGCGTATTTTTTACTTGGTATAAACTCAGCATTCATAATATCATACTGTAATCGGTACTCCTGACCTGAGTTTTCCCCTTCTATGCCATATGGTTGTAAATGTAGTTGATTTAATTTACAATATTGTCTTCGCAGTGCAAGATATGGCCCACAGATTGCTTTGCAATCCATTCCCTGGCATTCTACATTTTTCTCATACGTTTTCATATAGGGCTTTATTTTCTCTTTACGCTTTTTTTCTCCTACACGTTTTAAAGACTGATTACAGTTACTGCAAACGATAGACATATTGGGAACGCATTCCACCAGATATTCACTCAGTGTTTTTTCTATTGAGTGCTCAATCTCCCCTAAATCTGTACGATCTCCCTTGAGTGAAGCAAAACAATACATGCAGTGATAACAACTGGTTTTCAATAGTAATTCTTTTAACCTGTCACCTCGCTTTCCATAATATCCATATTGGACATTTTGTGAGTATACCGGCTTAAAATCCGGCATGTCCAAAACATAGATATTTTTATCCATATTTACCACTCCTCAATCTGTCTGACCAGTACTTTTTGAACCTTTGTCAGTTCCATGTTTTTGATTTTCATGAGTTCTTTTTGATTTTCTTCGTTCCATATTCCTGCTACTTTATTATTTAACAATCTTCTCAAATGTGCATCCAGTCTTTCTTTTTCATTAACATCCCTGCTGCCCTGAAAAATACTACTGAAAATATTGTAAACCTGTGATACACTGTTAAAGTCTTCCACATCCAACAATTCATACACACCATCTGACAGCAATATGATATTGGCTGAGCTGGAATTTGCAATTAAATCTGCGGAATGCGTTGAGACAATAAAAGAAAATTCTTTATATTCCTTTCTTAAAAATTCAAAAATACGTCCACTATTGTGAGCAAAAAGGAATTCATCTATTTCATCAATCACAATACAACCGCTTTTCATCGTGCGGCTCACATATTCCATTTCCATAAATATGCGAATTAATGCCTGATACCCACTGGATAGTGTTGACTCGACTCCATCCAGATATATTTTATAACCCGTCTCTGCCTGTCTCACTTCCAGTTTCACGTTCAAAAACTGATCCATCAACCGCTGAATTTCCTGTGCAAATTCAAAATAAAAGTTCTCTATTGATGTGGGGACTCCCATATAATAAAAGGTATCTTTCAGATTATAATTATCCTCTCGCAACCTCTGTTCTGTTATTTTTTCGGAAAATTGAAGTCTGGCAGCTTCTCCACTCATTTGGAACACCTGCGCCACACTGAAATATCTGTTTACAGAATCAATTAAATACCAACTTAAAAATCCTGATTTTATAAACAATCTTTTCAAAAGTTCTGATTTTCCGCTTGAATTATTGCCGATAATAATTGTATTTTTATGGGGCAGTGCATTTCCCTGTATCATATCAGTCAATTCATTTATTGTACTTTGATAACACATTATATATGCCTTTCCATCGCTTATTCATATTTGCTATTGATATTGTCCTGCCTGCAGTTGAATCCCTGAAAAATTTTTTCTCTACAATTTCTTCACAAATTTCATCTGTAATTCTGCATTGCACATGCTGCTTTTCAAATACCACATATAACCCTTCTATTAATGTTTTCTTTGTAAAATATTTTCTGGAAATATCTAACTGATCTATAAACTTCTCCAGACTTATCACATATGTCTCTATTTCTTCATCATTTAAGGAAAAAGACTTTTCTGCAAATTTGTCAATCATACCTTTCGTAGAATATTTATATGCTTCTATTTTATACACATTTTTTGTATAAATCACATACGCCTTTAACGCCGCCAGACGATATAGCATTTCAAGGTCTTTACCCTTATCATCTACAGGTTTTCTTAATCGTTTCCATATTTCGTTCTTTTCATGAATCTTTTTCATCGCGCGATTAAAGGCACAGGGATAAATTCCATTTCGCAATTCCTGGTGGGACAGTTTTTCTCCCCCGCTGTTTAAATTTGCAAAAATTTTATGCAGTATTTCATCCTTTTTCTCTGAATTCGAAATTTTTATTTCCACCACTGTAATAGAAAAATAGTCCACCTTTCTCCTTAGCTGAATCGGTAATTTCTCATAACTGATATTATATGTTTCTTCCTCTATATTCATATAAAACTCAGTTGGAACAATATCATATTTTTTTTCAAGTGCCTGCACAAAATTACCTGTGGTGTTCACATCAATTTCCTGATAATCAAATACACCAGGTTTCTTGTTCTTAAAAAATTTGCCAATATAATAGAAGTACAGGCTCATAACCCGTTGCTGCCCGTCAAGTATCTCAAGCTGCCCTTTGTCATTCCGATATGTGTATATAGGCGGAATGGGAAGATCTCTGATCAGGGATGCCGCCAGTTCCTCAACCTGTGTTTTTCTCCAACGATATTTTCGCTGGTATTCAGGAATGACATACATATTATCATGCACACCTTCCACCAACGCCTTAAATCCCATATCTGTTTTATATTGCTGCACACTGATGTGATTATATATCTCAAGAATTGACTTGCCCATATACTGTCTCCCTGTATAACCGATTATTCTCTCCCACAATGTGGATTACATTCCGTTTCAACAAGAAATTTCCTGCCAAACTACTCATTGCCATTTTTATCATACTATGAAACCCCCCGTTTTTCAATGAACATTCTCAGCCTGCCATCCCGTCTCTTTCCACGCTCCCTTCCTGGAACAAAAGTGCGCTTCGCACACTCTCGCGTCCAAATTTTCCGGAAAGCGCAGCTTTTATTCCGCGCGCGAAGCTGCGCATCTCTTTTGTTTCATAGGACTTACTTTCCCATGAAATAAAAAATCACTGACAGGATCATTCCAATGGACCAGCCCACAGGCCATGCACACCAGATTCCCACAGGTCCCATCAGCCCTGCCAGAACGCTTGTCAAAACGACCCGCAACAGCAGATCCGTAAACGTGGATATCATAAACTTCTGCATTTGGCCCGCCCCCCGCAGAATGCCGTCAGCCACCAGTTTCACGGAAATAACAAAATAAAAGGGTGCCACAATCCGCAAAAACCAGATTCCGGAAGACAGTGCCGCATCCGTAGGCGCATCCATGAAAAAGCCTACCAGCATTTTGCCAAAGAGAAGATACACAAACACAATGGGAATACACAACATCCAAACCAGGCGGATACCGGCACCAAAACCTGCCCGTATCCTGTCTTTCTTTCCCGCGCCCAGATTTTGGGCTGTGTAATTAGACACACCGTTTCCCAGGGTGGTAAAAGAAGTAATCACCATATTGTTGAGCTTCACCGCAGCAGAATATCCTGCGATTACCCCCGGCCCAAAGCCATTGATCACGCTCTGGATCACAATATTGCCCAAAGAAATGAAACTCTGCTGAAACATACTGGGCACCGCAATCACAGCCGTCTTTTTCAGCAGGGAAAAAGAATACAGCGCCGGTTTTTCTTCTGTCCGAATACTTGCCAGACGTTTCAGGATGACAACCATTGCCAGCATACAGCTGACACCCTGACACAAAAAAGTTGCCCAGGCCACGCCTGATACGCCCATCCCAAATGTCTCGACAAAGAGAATGTCTGTCAGAATATTGGATGTGGAGGACAGGGCAAGAAACAGGAACGGTGTTTTGGAATCTCCCAGAGCGGAGAAAATGCCGGTGGCAATATTATAGAAAAATAAAAACGGAAGCCCCCAAATATAAATATCCAGATACAATGCGGAATCCGCCAGAATCTCCGCCGGGGTCTGAATCAATGCCAGCAGCCGCCCGCAGCTCAGAATACCAAATACCATCAAAAGCGCACAGAGCACACCGCTGGAAATCATGGCAGTATACACAGCCGTTTTCAAATCGGTGTATTTCTTTGCACCGAACAGTTGTGATACGATAACAGAGCAGCCAATATTACACCCAAAAGCAAACGCAATAAAAATCAGCGTAATCTCATAGCTGTTCCCCACTGCCGCCAGCGCGTTTTCCCCGATACATTTACCCGCCACAAGAGAATCCGCTATATTATAGAGCTGCTGAAATATCACACTTCCAAAGAGCGGCAGACAAAACTGCCGCAGTACTTTTTCCGGTTTTCCTTCCGTTAAATCCTGATTCATTTCCATATTCCTCCCACATCTGTTAAACCTTCATCCAAATCTTTACCGCCAACAATGTTGCAGCGGATTCCCTGATCTGAGCCTGCCTGCTTTGTTCACGTTCTATACGCATGAAAAAATCCTGCACTGCAGGCGCCCTTGCCTGCATTGCAGAACTCTCAAATGTTTTCATCCTATCCGGTAAAATTTATATCAGCCCCTGAATCAAAATAATCAAAATCAGAGCCGGCAATATAAACTGGAAATACTTTTTCAGCCATCCAGGCAGACGCAGACCGTTTCCGGTATTGGTCTCTTTCAGATATTGATCAAATCCCCAGCCCCATCGGGTTACACAGAACAACAGATAGATCAGGGAACCCACCGGCAGTAACAGATTGCTCACAAGAAAATCTTCACTGTCCAGCACATCCCTTGCGCCTATGATATGCAGATCACTCCACAGATTATACCCAAGCACACAGGGCAGGCTGGCTATCAGTATAAAAATGCAATTCAGCCATGCGGCCTTTTTCCGGCTCCAGCCAAAATTGTCAATACAGCAGGCCAACAGATTTTCGAATACGGCGATTACCGTGGAAAAGCTGGCAAATGTCATAAACAGGAAAAACAATGCGCCCCAAATCCGGCCCCCGGACATATTCACAAAAACATTGGGCAGCGTCACAAAAATTAAAGAAGGACCTGCGTCCGGCTGCACCCCGAAGGAAAAGCAGGCCGGGAATATAATCATACCGGCCATCAGCGCCACAAAGGTATCCAGGGCACAAATGCGCATGGACTCTCCCGCCAGCGTATGCTCTCTGGACATATAGCTGCCAAATATCTCCATAGCGCCGATCCCCAGGCTCAGTGTGAAAAACGCCTGGTTCATTGCGGAAGTGATCACCGTACCGATCCCCACCTCTCTGGCCCGCTGCAAGTCAGGCATCAGGTAAAAGGCAAGTCCTTCCCCTGCCCCCGGCAACAGAACACTGTGTACCGCCAGGATCACAATCAATACCAGCAGAGCGGCCATCATCACCTTCGTAATTCGCTCCAGCCCCTTTTGCAGACCAAAACTGCAAATCAAAAATCCTGCCATTACCGTGGCGGCCATCCAGCCTCCCATTTCCCCAGGGCTGGCAAGCATAGCGCCAAACACCCCGCCCACCGACTCCGTATCCATACCGGCGCCAAATGTTCCTGTCAGAAATTTATAAAAGTAGCTGACCATCCAGCCGGATACAGTCGTATAATACATCATCAGCAGATAGCATCCTGCAATACAGAACCAGCCATGGATATGCCATTTGCTCCCTTGTTTCTCCAATGCTTTGTACCCCAGAACCGCGCTTTTTCCACTGGCACGCCCCACTGCAAGTTCCATCGTGAGTACAGGCACCCCCATACAGACCAGAAACAACAGATAAAACAACACAAAAACAGCCCCGCCATTCTGACCGGCCACAAAGGGAAAACGCCATACATTTCCGATTCCTATGGCGCATCCTGCGCTGACCAGTATAAATCCCAGACGGGACCCGAAATTCTCTCTCTCCATCACCTTATCCTCTCCCGATTCATATTTATCACAACAGAAATCCCCATCCCATACTTCCTATTGCTTTTACGTTATTTCCCATTTGCTCCGCATCCTGTTTACTCGCTTATACGGTAATGTCCCACAATCTCTCCCCAGGTTTCCAGAATATCTTCTTCGTATCCGAACTGGACGGGATTGGCATGATGAATCACAAAGGGAATCCCTTTTTTATTCCTGCGGTCGGACACAATGCCAATATGTTTGCGGAACACAACAATATCACCGCCCTGCCACGCTTCGATTTCACTAAGGTCCGTTGTCAGGGCGATTCCGTGATGCTCCAGATAAACGCGCAGATTGCGCACGCGGCGAAAATCAATATTTTTATCCGCTTCATCTATGTCGTATTCCAGCGGATGCAAGGCAATATCCTCATCCACCAGTTCCATCAGATCATAGCCTGCTCCCCGCAGTGCAAAAGCAACCACATCCGTACATACGCCATATCCGTCATCCGGATAACCGCCTTCATAATACCGGCTTTTATATTTCGGGTTTGTGGCCGTATAGGCTCTGGCACTTTCCAGAATATCAGTCTGGTCATCCACTCCATCTTTGTCCTGATCATGGCTGCTCCGAAAATTTTCAATTCCAAAGTCCGCACTGTCATAGGATGTATGCGGGATCACATTCCATCTGTATGCCAGATACAGCAAAAACAGCAGACCAATGCCTGCCATAAACAGGCACAGAACAACCAGCGCCGGGGATGTTCGCTTTTTACAAGGCTTGTTCATCCCATCTTCCATATCCATTTATTTTTGATACACGATTTTATCCGCCAGGGCATCTGCCGCCTCTTTCCCCTGAAAAGCAGTTACAATCGCCAGCCCAAAGTCAATGGCACAGCCCATGCCTCTGGCAGTGATGATATTGCCCGCAATTTCCACACTGTTATGTGTGACTTCTGCGCCTTCCAGATGACTTTCAAATTCCGGGAAAGAGCATGCCCGCCTTCCTTTCAGCATCCCCCTGTGTCCCAGGATACTGGGCGCAGCACAGATCGCCGTCACATATTTGCCATTTTCATAGAATTCATCCACAAGTTTCATCAGGGGTTCATATGCCTCCAGATTTCTGGTCCCCGGCATACCACCCGGTAAAACGAGCATATCCGTTTCAGAAAAATCTGTTTCTTCAAACAGTTTGTCCATCGTAACGCATACCTTATGAGAACTGGTTACGGTCAGGCTTCCCGTTATGGATACCATCTCTGCCTCTATCCCGCAACGCCGCAGCAAATCCACAACAGTCAGCGCTTCTATCTCCTCGAAGCCTTCCGCAAAAAAGATACTTACTTTGCTCATTTCAAAGTCCACCTTTCTTTCATAATAGAGCAATTTGTCATAAGGAAGTTTCCCAATGACCCTTGTGCGCATCAGCGCACTTCATTATAATTTGTCGCAAGGAGGGGCCCGCCCTGGCGGGAGGTTTCCTTACGACCTGCGTGCGCATCAGCGCACTTCATTATATCACATATTTTAATTTATGGGGGATTGTTTTTATAAAATTGAAATGGTACACTAAAGTATATTGAATTTTCAAACACGCTCTAAGTATCCAGTCATTTCTCAGCCCAGTGCAAAAAACCTGTTTACCGGATTTTATATACACGGCATCTGCACTTCACGGCCGGAAGGTATCCTTGTATATAACAGCAAACAGGTGTGTACATGGAATTTCCCATACGCATATGAATCCTGCACTGCACAAACTACAAACCGGAGGATATCCTATATGGAAATCGAAAGAAAATTTACTGTGAAAACGTTGCCACAACGGCTTTCAGACTATCCCTGCAAGCTGTTGGAACAGGCCTATCTGAATACAGAGCCTGTGGTGCGTATCCGCAGGGAAGATGAACAGTTTTACCTCACTTATAAAGGAAAGGGAATGCTGGCAAGGGAAGAATATAATCTGCCCCTGGATCGGGACAGCTATCTGCACCTGCTGCCAAAATGTGACGGAAATATCATTTCCAAGAAACGGTACCTGATTCCGTATGAAGGGCATACAATCGAACTGGATGTATTTGATGCGCCCTTTGCACCGCTGATCATTGCAGAAGTGGAGTTTACATCCGAAGAGGAAGCACGGCGTTTTACACCTCCCGCATGGTTTCTGGAGGATGTGACATATGATCCGGCTTACCATAATTCTTATCTGGCAGGGAAAGAGGTGCGTTAACGATCACCTCTCCCCCGCCTCAAAGGCAGGCATATATTCATCATTGAAATATTCTATATTCTCTATTCCCATCTCCCTAAGCTGTGCCTCAATTTCCCGGTAATAGATATTGCAGATAAATACACCGCATCCCTTTGGCACTTCTTTTAACGCTTCCGGATTTTTCACCGTCAGGCCGCAGAACTCCCTTCCCCACAAATCCGGATGATTGTCACAGGTAAACAGGGGCGGATATTTGTCCCCATAACAGTGCATATAATTCCGGCACATATTCCCCGCTCCAAACAAGACGATGGAATCATACTTTTTCAAAAGGGCTTCTATTTCTATCTGCCACCGGAAATATTCACCCACACTTTTGGCGAGACGTACCACCTGTGGGCGTAAAAAGGGTGAAAAAGCGGAAACGGTATGCCCAAAGTCCAGTATCAGCTTCCCGTCAAATCCGGTTTCCCTAAGCCCCCGGATCACCCCCAGCCAATCCATCGCCGACTGGCCGCCTGGCACACAAGTAAAGGGCAGCATGGCTCCATATTTATAACCATCGCATTCCCGCAACGTAACCGCTTTGATTCTGCTTCCCAATGACACTATAAATTCATGCATATCCTGTCCGCACAAACTGCATGTGACTGTATCCATGCAGAAGCCAAACAGTTCTCCGCCCGCCTCCTGATTGAGCGCATCCAGCCAGACGGCAGTCTCTCCGGGATCACAGCAAATTCCCCGTACCAGATGCCCTTTTATATTCCGGTACTGATTTTCCAGCAGAATCATCACATGATTTTCCCGTGCCGCATCGGCCAGGCCCATATAAAATTTCCTGTTTATCTCCCACAGTTCCTTTCTGTTATTTCCCAGAGACAAGGGCTTAACAATCAGATACCGACAGCCAGTTTCTTTACAGAACCGGATGCTCTCAAGTGCAAGCTCTGACAACAGACTGGTCTGATCAGTCCGTTCTGTGCCAATGTCCTGATGAGGCGCCCGGATCACCGATATATGCAGACCTGTATTCCTATACCGTTTTGCAACAGGCCGCATACAGTTACACAATTCCCAGGGCTTCTCCGCCACATTCACGGTATTTCCCCACACAGCCATTTTCCATATATCTCTCTGCTCCCGCGCTTTCGCTTCCATCCTGCTTCGCGCCCTTTGGCCTTCACCGACCTGTGTCTCCCCTGCTTCTTCCAGCTCACGACCCGAACACGCAATGACCATACTCAGTAAAATATTCTCAAATCCGGCGCCCATGATATCCTGCATGCCTTGTCCGGGATATCGGACATCCACAATGCCCGACGGATTACAGATAATTTCCATAGACAATCCTCTCTCTTTCAGACACCTTTCGTCTCTTTCTCAATCAACGCCCGTATCTTTGTGGAACTCGTCCCCTCCGTATAGGGGAAATAGACCAGTTCCGCACCGTTTTCTTCCAGAAACTTCTTTTCCGCAATCCAGTGCGGATCATCTATATGATCGTTTCCGGAAAACTGACAGTCAAAATGGTACAACCTGTATGCATCCCTTGTATTTCCGTAATCAGTGGGAATTTCCACCGCCTCATCCACATAGCGGCAGGATCGCACCAATTCCGCACGCTCGTCAAATGGTATCACCGGGCGACGTCCCTTGATCCGCTCCGCCCGTTCATCTGTCACAACGCCTACAATCAAATACTCACACTGTTCTTTCGCCCTCTTGAACATATTCAGATGCCCCACATGGAATAAGTCAAATACTCCGGCAATATATCCCACATGAAACTTTTTCGTCTGTACTTCTTCCCTTTCCGTCTCTGGCCCGCCTGCTTTCACCACAGCGCTTTTCCGCTCTCTGGGGTAATCTCCATCCGGCTCATACACGCTGTATTCCCGGATTCCCATCTCCTCAAGCTGTTCGATAATGCCAAAGTAATTTTTAACACAGATCAGAACTTTATATTCCCCGATGGCCAGGCTCTCCAACAGCCGGGGAGATTCAATCTGAATTCCCTCCATCTCCTGTCCCTGCCGCACGGGATTGTTGTCCACAATTCTGTATACCGGGTATTCATGCCTGTAAATTGCCAGAAACTGCGCCGCATACTTCCCGGAGCCAAAGAGAATCAGCTTTCTTGTATCCGCATTGCGGAAAATGTCCACAAACAGCCTCTGATAATCTGTTGCGGAAAAATTCATCCGCTTCCTGTTTTTGACCAGCATACCGGAATCTCTTCTGTTTTGTCTGTGGTAATGCTGTAACTCTTTTTCTTTTCGCAGATCGTGTAAAAACGCCAGTTCTTTTTCTCTCCACAGCCCAATCTTTTCCATCAATCCATACCGTTCCATGAAAAAAGGACTGGGCAGCAAAAGTTCCATTTCCACATTGCCATAGTACAATGTACAAATCATCCGCAAAATGATTACATTTGCCGGACAGTTTTCCACACAGAATTCCTGGTCATAAAAGATATATTCTCCATTTTCATAAAAACAGTTCAGGGGGACAAGATCCAGATACCCCTTCTTTAAAATCACGCCCTGTCCGTCCTCCTGGTTCTCGGACACCCAGTCTGAAGAATGCAGAATCATATCTTTGAGTCGATCCATTTCCGCAATAAAGGCTTCCTTGTCCCGCTTCAACAGTCCTTTTAAATAGACCTGAGCTGTCTTTGCCTGCATAAAGGGCGTCTTTAAAACATGGTCCTCCAGCCGGGTATCCAGCACCCGGATCCCATGGGCTTTCAGGTCAGCCACATACTCAGTCATCGCTGCAAGGCGCACCTCACCTTCCGGGGAAAAAGCCCTCTTTTCCACACTCTCTTTTCCACGGATCACAGTCATACATGCATTTTCTCTGCCTCGCTCCAGTGTAAGGGTTACATGGCTGACATCACAAAATCCATCCTCCAGGGGGCATTCCAGCAGATATGCGTTTGCCATCCCATGAAACAGACCATTGGCAGCCAGTTCCGTATACAGAGATTCTTCCTCAAGAAAAATAGTCTGACGGCAATGATACATCGGAAACAGGCGGCTGGACAATTCCTCATTGGGAAGGCTGTCCTGGGCATAGATTAACTGGGGGTGTTTCAAATCCGGTAAAACCGACCAGGTCTTACAAAATGTCCAGCCGGACTCCCTGAGCATATCCATAATTTCTCTGTAACTGTAGCACCGTCCCCGGAAAATTTTCTCATCATCCAAATCCACTCTCCGGTAATCTTCTATACCGTCAAAATTTCGATTGGTATAAGGATCACGGTCTCCGCAGAAATAGCGCAGACCCAGACGATTATTCATTCCCAGCAAAAGCCTGCCTTTGCTGCCAAGCAGAGGACGCCAGGCCTGCAGGCATCTCACAGGCTGTCTCTGTTCTTCCAGGCGCAGAATACAGATAATGTAATCATATACTCCCTTATGGCATTCCTGCCAGTCTCTGTCCATCGTCTGCTGCAAAGACACACAATCCGTCTCCACATGCATTTCCCGGAACATTTCCGCCAGTTCTTCTTCCTCTGTCCCTACATACAGGGCCCGGCTGTTTTTCCGAAAATCATACCATTTTAAGAGTCCTTTGGGAATCTCCCTGACAATTTCCTTTTCCGTATCCATTCGTCCCTCCTGTCAGACAATCCATCGAATCTGTGTACATGCCGTCCTGATATCCTGATTATGGCGCATAATAAAAAGTGTGGAAAGCTGTTCAAACAAATAGCCCATATAACGGTCTTCCCGTAATATCCCTCTTTCCTGATAAAAAGTGTCTATCTGTGAAGCCACATCAAAAGCAAACCGGCAATACCGATCAAACCATTCCCGCTTCCATAAAGCCACATTACACGGAAAATAAAAGTGACCTTCTTCATAACGTGCAAAACAGTCCGCATATCCCCTGTCATATCCGCACACAACCTCTTTTAGCAGGGTCCAGTCCCGAGAGTAAATATACCTTGCAAAAAATTCCCGGATGGTTTCCATCTCAAACTGAGGATGCCCCACCACCAGATCAATCCCCTGCTCTTTTATATAAGCCACACTTCCGTCATCCAGTTTCAGACGGCGACGGTAATGGGCAAGTCCCACATATGCCTGTCCGGATGTATTTTTCCAGATCCAGTACAGACCTGTGCATTCGCAGTAGTCCCGGTTTCTGTGGGATATATGGTCCCCTGTATGATCTGTCAGGCATCCTTTCCGGACATCCGTCAGGCTGGCACCCACCTGAATCGGCAGATACGCACCCTGGCGTATCTCTTCGGCCCTGGCTTTGTCCATATGACTTGTGGCAACATAGATTTCAATTTTCTCCTGTTTTGCTGCCAGAGAGGTAATGCCATCGCCTGTTACTTTTGGTACAAGCCGCAGCGGACCAAATTCCCGTTCAAATTCTTTCCGGGTTCCGAAATCCAGCAACGGCTGTAACATGCCCTGGCGGGCATGCAGCGGCAGCCGCAGAATGGCCTGTCCGCTTGCCCGCTCCACAACCAGCCCCTGTTCCGGCTCCATTTCCGGGTATTCCACTTCCAGACGGTATCTGTTCTGTTTATCCTCATAGCGGTATTGCAGTGTCCGGCGGTTCCATTCACTGTACAACCGGTCAGAGATAAACAGCAGACTTTTAAAATGCGGCATCTGGCAGAATTCATCCAGCCACTGTTTCATACCTCCGGCCAGTGTCACCACCACATGCAGGTCTGATGCCGCCAGGCCTGTCTCATCCAGTTCATCCAGCGCCAGAACCGGCAGCCCCTCTTTTTCCAGAGGATTATGTGCCCGGTGGGATACCAGCAGCCCGTCGACTTTGATTCCGCTCTTTTTACAGTAATACAGGCAGTACTGTGCCCGCTTGCCTGCTCCATACAGATACAGGTTTTCTTTATCCTGTAAGTATGTAATCCACTCTTTTTCCGTATTGATCATATTGACTTTCCACCTTCAGATACTGATGATTTCCACCTGGCACCCCCGGATCAGCAGTTCTTCCCGAAAGTGCGCCAGATAAGGTTCGCCCGCCTGTTCAAAATCGGGCATTTCCAGCCCCAGCCCCTGATATTTGCTCCTGGCCAGATCATGGAGCGGAAACAGTTCTATGGGATACTGCCGATAGGCTTTAAAAAAATCAAGCAGCAGTTTCCGATTTTGATCCTGTAATACATATTCCACAGAACAGGGCACCCGGAAATGGACATCTTTCCCCTCTGCAGCAAGCCGCTGCACATTTTTCAGATACCGGTCCACATCGCCTCCCAGAACAGAGGCGCATAATGCCTGGTCCAGCAGTTTCACATCCACATAATAAAAATCTATATAGGGCAGCGCGTTCTCCAGCAATTCTTCCGGGACAAAGAGGGCCGTTTCCACCGCCAGGCCAACCCCCGTTTCTTTTAAATATTTCCAGACTTCCAAAAGTTGCCGTCCCTGCATAAGTGCCTCTCCGCCCGAAAAGGTTACGCCACCGTCCCTGCCCCAGAATTTTCTGTCTTTTTCTAAAATGTCTGTCAGTTCCCCGGGTTCATAATCCCTGCCATATTCCACGCCTTCAGAAATTTTCTGTTTCTCAAAGGAAATGGTTTCGGGATTCGAACACCAGGGACAGTGAATGCTGCATCCTTTTAAAAATACGGTACTCCGTATCCCTGGCCCGTCGTCAAAACACATCCGCTGGATGTTTGTAACCCTGATACTCATGCACGCTTCCTCTCACTCTTCATCGCCCGTTCGAGCAAAAGATTCTGGTAGCTTTCCGGCAATTCCACGTAATAGGCGCTGAAGCCCCAAACCCGCACGATGAGATGTGGAAACTGCTCCGGCGACTGCTTCGCTTCCAGTAATGTCTCACTGCCAAGTACATTTGTCTGTAATTGGAAGCATCCTCCTTCCATCCCCCGTGTCAACAGCGTGACAAATTTGTCAAAGTGTTTCTCCATAAACGACGGACTGACCATAAAATCCACCACATTCCCGTTAAACCGGTTGTCCCCATAGTCAAGAGCCGCCGCGAAATTCATCAGTTCCGTATAGGAGGACAGGTCTTCATTGGATATATGGACTATAAAGGGCTCACCCTTTTTCCGTCCGTCAAAAGACGCATTTTCTTCATTGCCTGCCAGGAGATAATCGGGACCGCTGATTCCAAATTTCAGCTTCCCGCCAATGGGTGTGCGGAAATCCTCTGTCGTCTTTGTCACATAAGCCTGTAACTCATTGGCCAACGCGGCAGCACTGCCGTCGTCCTGTCCATACCAGTTATGGCTTGACAGAAGCTGCACCGCTTCCGGATACCCCGCATAGTTGCCAATACATATTTTCTTTACATCCATCATGGAATAACGCTGCTCTTCAAATACATATTTTTGAATATTCAGCAGGGAATTAACCACATTTCCAAGCCCCACTGTGGTGATCCCCACATGATGGTATCTGGCTCCGCCTTCCGTAATATCTTTTTTGCTTTCCCGACATCCGCCCATAAATATGGAATACAGCGTATTGCGCCAATGCTTCTGTGTATACAGTTTTTTTTCACATTTGATAATTTCACGCCGCAGGCAGAGCAGGAACTGTTCCTTAACTGCCTCAAAGCTGCTTAGATTGCCCAGTGGTTCTTCCTGAAGCATCGTCTGCAATGCCCTTGTATAGACCAAGCTGCTCTGATTGTTCATGGAACTGCTCTTGCCGCCGATAAGAGGTTCCCAACAGGCAGATGTGGAATAGGCACAGGCATCTTCCTTTTTAATACCAAATTCTATCAGACGGGGAATTATCAAATCGTCATTGGAAAGCAGAGGACTTCCCGTCCCTGTTGCCATACCCCGCACAGCCTCTTCCATCAGCTCACGGGGCATCTTGCGGTTGGTCCGCAATACGATTTTGGGATCGGATAGCCTGCAGTCTTTCACACATTGCAGAAACAGAACCGTCAAATCATTGTACAGATAATTGCCCTGCAAATCCGTACCGCCCAGAATCATAACCTGCCCTGTATCCCCCAGAAGCTGATTGCTCTTATACCAGTAATATCCATGAAGTGTGTGTAAAAATTCCCGGATCAGGCACCCGGCCTGTTCCCGGTCAATCCTGCCCCGGGCCAGATCTTCCTGATAGTAGGGATACAGCAGCATATCCAGCCGGCCAAGCCCTACCAGCCAGCTTCCGGTCTGCCAGATCATCTGGTTTAAAAAAAGGATTCTCTGCAGGGCTTCTTCAAAAGTCTGTGCCCTCTCGTTTTTTATCCGCCTGAACCATTGGATCTGTCTTTCCGTATATGCGGAATTTACGTCTCGGTCTGCCGCATCCGCAGACGTCTGCCCGCAGGCAGTCAGACAGTCTGTAATCCGGTCTGTCAGCAGTTCCAAATCAGCCAATACGGCATTGTATCGTTCACAAAACGTATTGGTACAATCCTCTTTTTTATAATATAATGCCTGTAATCCCTGGCAGAGTATTGCTTCATAGTCCGGCGCCATATTCGCTATGGAAGTACCAAAACGAAAATACACATCAAAAAAGTATACGAACCGTCCCGTGCCCACCGTAATGTCCATATGCTCACACAGTTCATGGAAACAGGTTTCAAAATCCTCCCTATTGCGGGCCTCCAGAAATCGGGGCGCTTTTTCCGTGCACTTCCTGTCCCATTCCTCTTTTGTCTCTGCTTCTTTTTTCCAGAGGAACAGTTCTTTATCGCTTTTCATACCACACTTCGTCCTTTCTGACCTCTATCATCGTATTCAGAGAAACCACCGGAATCTCTGGCCTGAGCAGAAACAGTTGATCACGGACAGATGCAAAATAACTGATTGCCGTTACAATCACCATATCCACCTCTGGCAGATCCGGAAATTCCTCCGGCAGATAAACCGGAATCCCCCATTTTTCCCTGAGCCATTTCCCGCTCTGATCCAGAAAGTAAACTGGCTCAACTTCCCACTGTTCATATTGGCGGATCTCTTTCAAGAGCATCTCTCCGATCCGGGCAGCACCATAAATGGCAACCCGCCTGCATCGATGGTCTTTCAGATAGGGCGCCAGGTTCGTCCCTTCCTCCAGCAAATCCAGCCACTGCAATACACAATGAAACTGTTCTCTGTTCCGTTCTCTCTGGAAGATCAGCGTTTCTCTCTCTTCTTCCCAGTTTGGTGTCGCTTTGTTCATTTCAGATTCCTCACTGCCATACAATTTCCTGTTTACTTCTCCAATATGCCTTCACTCTTTTCCGTTCTCAGCATTGCTTTGAAAATCTCAATGTCATCCTTTGTGGTAATCTTGATGTTCTTTGTGGAACCTTTTGAAAAATACAGTGTCTTTCCCAGTTCTGTCATCATTGTATTGGCATAGGCAAAAGACTGTATGCCGGTTCTGCTTGCGAAAGCCTCTTCATATGCCGCCCGTATTTCTCCATACCGATATGCCTGGGGCGTCTGCAATATCTTTAATCCGTCTCTGGGTATATATTCTCTGGAAGTGGCATTGTCACAGGTCCGGAATACCTGTTCGTAAACCGGCAGCGCGGTAATCCCGTTACCATATTCCCGGCATGTTTCAATGCAGGACTCCAGTATTTCCACATCCACCATGGGCCGGATACCGTCATGTATAATCACAATATCCTCACCGGAACATATACCTTCCAGACATTTCAGTCCCGCATAGATGGATTCCTGGCTGCTGTTTCCGCCCGCTGCTATCCACCTGAGCTTTGCAATGCCATATTGAAGGCTGTACGCCTGCAAAATCTCTTCCCAGCCTTTCAGGCAGACCACCGCTATGGCATCTATACTTGCCGCATTCTGAAATTTTTCCAGGGTATAGACAATAATGGGTTTATCCAGCACATTGATAAACTGTTTCGGTACATACTGCCCGGTTCTTGCGCCTACCCCCGCCGCAATAATCACTGCTATATTCATGTTTTTTCCTCAATGTATTCGCTGCAGTTCCAGCGTCCTTTTGATTCCTTCCCTGATGGGATAGCGCGAACGCCAGCCCAGAGCCGTTATTTTGGCCGTATCCAATACCGCCTTTGTCGCTTTGGAATAACCTGCGGCTTCCGTTTCCTCCGGAATTTCAAATGTAACCTTTGTCCCAGCCAATCCGGCCAGATACTGTGCCAGTTCCCTGAGCGTAATATCTGATTTTGCGCCTGACAGATTGTATGCTTCGCCCTTTTTTCCATGGGCAAGAAGAAACAGCAGAGCGCTTACCACATCTGCCACATAGATATAGGAATACAACTGATCCCCCCTGCTCTTCAGAACAATATCCTCCCTGCCCAAAGCTTTGCCGATAAACTGGGACAGGGCTTTGGAATCTTCTTTTAAAAGACCGGGTCCGTAAGAGCGGGAAATTCTGGGGAGTACACAATCCAGTCCCAGCTCCGCCATATATGCCTGACAGAGTGTCTCTCCCAACCGTTTCCCTTCCGGATATCCCGCCCGCAGTGTATTGCTGTCGATATATCCGAGGTAGGTTTCCGGGAAGCTGTCCGCATCACCCCTGTTTTCTCCATATACCTCTACGGAAGATAAAAACAGAAACCTCCTGCAGTGATGGTCAGCGGCAAACTGCAACGCGCGGTCCGTTCCCACTGTGTTGGTGCGAATGGTTTCTATGGGCCGCCGGGCATAATAGACCGGATGTGTATTGCTGGCGCCATGAATAAAAAAGTCAATCTCCCCGTCAATCCGGATGTCATCCCGGTTTATGTCAGCCTGTATCAGCCGGAAATATCCGGTATCCTCATACCGGCCAAACCGTTCTCTTGCAGCCTCCATATTTCTGACCACGCCATACATTTTGCAGTTCAGTCCATGGCAGTCATTGGCAGACATAACCGCATCAATCAATTCACTGCCAATCAATCCCCGCGCGCCTGTAATCACCAGCGTTCTGTCCTGCAATACCTTGCCAAAATCACTGCTCTCCCAAATCTCCTGTAATTCCTTTTTATATAAATCACTCTCGTAATACCGCATCGTCTCTCCGTTTTCAGAATCCCAAATACCTGTAACATTGTTACAAAATATAAAAATTTTCTTCTATATCCTGACTGTCAATAGCACACTCCATCCCAAGCTGTGTCAGTATCCCTTCCATCTCCCGATATATGGCAGTCCCCCGTTGTACGCCCAGAATCACCAGGGCGCCAGGGCAAAGGCTGTGCGCCTCTACGATTGACAGATATGGCCGGCCGGCCATCTCCCTGCAGGAAGGCTCCTGGGAAATGGCAAAATACAGCTTGTCATAATATCCTTCATTGTACAGACCGCGGAATGTAATATCCCCCCTCCTGCCCGTACCATAGACAATAATGTATGGCGCACACTCCAACCGCTCTTTCAGTTCCCTTTTTCTCTGTATGAGCTTCCGGCATACCCCGTCCGGATCCGCTGCAATGGAATAAAACCATGTATCCAGCCCCATATTCCACTTGATATAACCTTTGTACTTTTTGTAATCCTCAATGATCTGCCTGCAGAATTCCCGTTTCAGGTCATCCGCAATGCGCATAAAAGTTCCCCTGTGCCGCAGCATTCTGTAATAATAACAGTAGGGCAGGAACTGATAATCCGCCCGGTCCCATAGGGTACGTATCAGAAACCTGTATTCCTCCCTCATAACCGCAAGCCTTCCTCTGCTTTTCACCGAGGCCGCAGGATTATCCTGTCTGTACAGATAAAATGCCTGACTGAGCCACTTTGCCCGCTGACAATAAAACAGCGTCTGCATCCAGAAACCATTGTCCTGGTAGGAAGCGCCAGGGCTTTCGTGAAACCGGATTTTGTTTTGTACCAGAAAGTCTCTCTTATAAATCCCGGTCCAGATATTCATATAAAAATCAAAGAACCGATTCCGGTCCGTTTCAGAAAGTACACGGTCATAATACGGATCCAGCCAGCTATAATGGATTTTCCGTTTATATCCAAGGTTTTCCAGCCAGTAAAATGCATCCGATTTCACCAAATCCAGTTGATCATGGACAGCGTTATCATACAAAGTCTCATACATCCGGGCACAAATGCAGTCGTCGCTTTCCACAATACCGATATATTCCCCTGTGGCCGCATCCAGTCCCCTGTTCATGGCTGCTCCATATCCTCTGTTCACTTCATGAAATACCCGGATACGGGAATCGCCGGCGGCCCAGGCATCCAACAGTTTCCCGCTGCCATCTGTGGAACCGTCATCCACGCAAATAATCTCCAGATCCTCCAGTGTCTGGGAAAGAATGCTTTCCATGCAGGCCGGCAGGTATGTTTCCACGTTATAAACCGGTACAATCACCGAAACCTTTGGCATCCGCTTTGTCCTCCTTACAGCCAGTATGCTTCCATTTTATGATGTGACTTCCGGCTGCCTTCCCCCGGAAGTTCCATCCAGTCCGGGCCGTACATGTTATCCAGATACTCCCGGTATCCGCAGGGCACATTTACTTCTATATCTTCAAAGGGCATCCGCAGGGTCGATGCATAAGCCCCTCTTGTGGTACAGTCTCTCTCCCTGTAAGCGGACGCCAGTACGCCCACATACGCTGACTGTTCAAAATCATAAGCTTCCAGAAATTCTTTCTGCGCCGGATACCACCGGTTATAGACATCCAGGTCCCCGTTACAGGCATAGTAGTCCTCCCAAATCTGTTTTTCCAGTTCATAATACCGACTGAAAAACAGGCTCCGTTCCCCTGCATCATCCGGCATGCCGATGATCGGAAAGATGTCCATGGCAACCGGATGTACTTTCCTCACCACGTCCACATCCTCACGGACCATGGTGCGATGATCCGCCAGCTTTGAAAAGAGTTCATAGTAATCCTTTCGATCCCCCGCCCCTGATACAATCAGAATGTGGTCTGCATCTGTGGTAAATTCATTTAAAAACCGTTGATAATCCTCCCACGGCATAAATATATCAATGTCATCATCCCACGGGATAAAACCTTTGTGCCGGAATGTCCCCAGCAGAGTTCCGCCGCATACCCAGTACCGCAGCCCTTTTTCCAGGCAAAACCGATCCACCTGGATGAGCATCTCCTTTAAAACACTCTGCACCTCCCGGATTTCCATGGGACGCTTTCCCTGCAGGGCTTTCAGGAATTCATCCGCTTCCCAGTCGTATACACAAAAATAGTTGCTGCCCCGCCTGTAATTGAATTGTTCCAGCACTTCTTCCGGACAACCTTTTGATGCGTTTAAAATGACTATATGGCTGTCGAAGGATGACAAACGCTCTTTTATGGAACAGATACGAATCAGATCCCTGGTAGAGTTCAGGTAACGGGCACCTATGGATTTGATATTTCTTTTAAACCGGATCAACAGTTCTGGATCATCTGATATATAGCTGTCTGTCGAAAATCCCAGATTAGATAAGATGGTCCGCATGGCAAATGAGAAGGTATCCAGGCCGTATAAGATAATCTTTTTATCCTGAGTCAGTATGCCCTTATTAATCAGGGTTTTGATTCCTTTGGATATCTCTTCTATGATACTTTCTACATAATAGGTTTTCATGATGTTGTTTTCATCTCCTGCTTTCTGTGGATAATGTGGTTACACTTACCTGACTGATAAACCGTTTACGTGAACATTACACATGTAATGGGTTATTGATATGCAAAGGCTTTTCCCATACAATTTTCTGAGTATCTTTACAAATATCCTGGTGCAACAAAGTATTTCTGATTTCGTCTGCCACCTCTTCTTTGTTTACGGCAAGTATAATCAACTCATATGGAATTTCTTTTAATTTTTCCGGTTTATCTATTCTGATCAGGTTAAAAATTCCATGGTTATCCCTGTCTACCCAAGCTGTAATCTCACACTGTCCATAACTGGAAATCTGATAATAAAAATTTTTTCCAACTCTTCCTGATCCGTAGATGGCAATTCTCTTATTTTTAAGTTTCTCAATACCGGGAAAACAATAGTTCAATATGATAGCTCCACTGGCTTTGTCCTGCATCATAGCTTCCAATATACGGCTTTTGTAATGATATGCCGCATCGTTTTCACATGTTTTCAGCAGGTCATTCTTCCTGAAAATCCTCGTTATATACTCATATAGCCGGGATTCCTGAAAGCATATATTTAACCAATTCAAATGAGACATTGATCCGTCATATACTCTATAATGATAAAATGCATCCCGCATCATATAAAATCTGTTGCACAATATCATACAATTACAAAGACACAACAGATCTTCCCCATAACTTTGCTCATCATTCAACGATAAATACGCATCTTTTATCAAATCAGCCCTGAAAAGTTTTGACCATAAGGAAAATGTCATCGTCTGATTTCTAAGTATATTTTCAGCAATATACTTTCCTCTGCTCTCAAATTGAAAATCTACCAGGTTTTCCTCATAATGACAGATGTTTTCCCCTTCCACTATGAATCCTGAATGGACAAAATCCACATCATACTTTTCTATTGCATATATAAGCCTTTTAAACATTTCCGGTTCTATATAATCATCTGCATCTACAAAACCGATATATTTTCCCCTGGATGCCTGTAAACCTGTTTTTCTTGCTGATACAAGCCCCCTGTTTTTTACATGTTGTATCAGTTGTACACGCGGATCTCTTCTGCAGTATGCCTTGCATATTTGCAAAGAGTTATCCGTAGAACCATCATCTATCAACAGAATCTCCAGTTCCTGGTAACTTTGAATCAATATACTGTCTATACATTGGCTTACATACTCTGATGCATTGTATACAGGCACAATGACACTAATTAAATCCGGCATAATCGCTCTCCACAAAACTGAGGTGAAATTTCTTCAATAAAGCATCTGATTTACATCTGACATTTGAGAATACAATGTATAATTTTTTCATTTGGAACACCTGTTGACATAAGCCAGTCTTTTATTTCTTTTACAATTTCATCTTTTATAATTGCAATCACCACATAATCAAATTCCATATCTGCGATACAGTCAGGGCAACTCACATTCCGTTCCATGGATGCATAATTTTTATCAACCCAGGTAACCGAGTTTCCATAGCATAGCTTCTCAAGCTGCTGCATATAATCCTTACCCACTCTGCCTGCACCATAAATAATCAGTCTGCCACCCGGAAAGATCCGATCAAATGGGAACAAATAATAATCCTTTCTGGCAGGCTTTTGTATTTCATATTCCCATAATTTATATTTCGCTGAATTAGCATAAAAATAATCCAATTGCTTTATTAAAATACTTTTCAGAGGGTGGCTTATAAATTTATTATAAAGAAAATAATAGACTTCTGTCAGTTTACGAAAATAATCATCCGAGAAAAAATACGGGGCTAAGGGGGTATCTGTCCTCTGTCTGTGATAATAAAACATCTCATTGGTGCAATAAATATTCGCTGCTTTTAAAATATACGAATAAGTGATTGCAGAATCCTCACCATAATAAAATTTCTTGTCCTTCAATTCTTCCAGAACCGGCAAAAGAAGTTCCCTTTTATAAATTTTAAAACAAGTTGAGGGATCCAAAGAACATACATTGCTTCTTCTGTCCCATAACATAATCGGTATTATTTTTTCACATATCTGATCCTGTGTATATAAACCGGGAGCAATAAATTTATCGTATGAAGCATGCTTCATTTCCTCTGAATGATATCTGAAACAACCGGAAGTCACAAGTTCCACGTTATACTTAACAATTATATCCATTAAGGTTTTGTACATATTCAAAGCAATCCAGTCGTCTGCATCTACAAAGGTAACATAGTTCCCTTGTGCACTGTTTACACCTGTGTGGCGAGCACTGATCAAACCACCGTTCTTTTTATGTATTACTTTTATTCTTTTATCTTTTAAAGCATATTTGTCCGCTATTTCTCCACTGGTATCGGTAGATCCATCATCTACCAATATAATTTCTATTTGGGTATAGGTTTGGTTGATAATACTGTCAATACACTGGTACAAATATTTTTCAACATTATAAATTGGTACAACTACTGACAGCAATTCGTCCCTCATGAAATAATATCCTCCTGTTATATCTCATATATAAAACAGTTCTTATTTTAATTAGTCATATCTCCAACGCACTTCCCCATTGAGCATGTCTATTAAATGATAAGACATGCTGCGTGCACCATACCTCGCACTGTCAAGTACTGTCTCCCAAAATTCTGCCTGTTCCGAAGTAGACTGCAAATAACAGCATCCGCTTTCATTACACTGAAAAGGCACAAAACATATTTTTTTATCAAATTCCTGTAACCGGGAAAATTCCCGCATAATCTTTCTATCACTTGTGTACATTTCAACAAACAGATTATTTCTGTTTATTTTCTTAACTCTTCTGTTCCAGTTTAGAACAGCCGCTTCATACGCATTGTCATGATTACAATGTATTGAAACATCATCCAGTTGGATAATGGGGTATTCCTTTCCAGTATGCACATCGGTTCCATATCCACCGAATTCAGGTTCACATCCCAGATAATAATCAAGGTTTTTAAGCATGCATATATATGACCCGTCATTCAAAAATAAATTTTTAAACGGAGAAAGGCATTCCATTCCTAATGTGTTATAAATTACCCCTCCCCAACAATTATTGGATATAATGCTAATACGGCTCTCTTTAAGGCATACATATTTATGAAAATCAAAATATGGGATATCCAGTATTTTATAATTCAGAATTTTTTCAGGTTGAACACCCATGTTCAACACATGTTTTCTGATATCCCCAAAATATTTATCACTCATAATTATCAGATAACTATAATCGACAGAATTTAATTCTTCTGGCGGAATAATTTTATAACCGTCCAGAAAATGAGCCCTGGGAATATGATTAGAAGTAATTGCCACAACCTCTATTTCGTTCTGGATTTCATAATACTTCAACAGGTTCGCATACCGGTTGTATGCAACCCCCATTCCCCAGATAACTACTCTGTATTTCATTTTCCCCACCTTTTCTTTTAATTTTTATTCAGACAATTAACAATGTCCATCAAATTGAAGCGAAAACTCTCCATGGAAAAATATGTCTCATAAACTTTACGTGATCGTTCTCCCATCTTCTTACATTTGGCCGGATTCATAATCACGAATTCCATTGCTTTCTTCAAATCTTCCATATTCTCTGACGGAACAATCATGCCGTTTTCTCCATCATCTATATACAATGCTGTACCAACCCGATTTGAAACAATACATAACTTTCCCCGGCTCATAGCTTCTGTTACAACAACAGGCATCGGATCAACTCTGGACGGGCACACCAATACATCTATTTTTTGATACAGGTCTGGCATCTCCCTGTGGTCAACTTCTCCTGTAACAATGATCTGCGGTATTTCCTTTTGAATATTTAAAATTTCATCATAGAGCGCCGGATCACTTCCGGAATGCTCTCCTATAATCAAAAATATCGCTTTCCTGCGCAGCTCTGCATCCATTAGTTTGATTGCCTTGATAAAAATATCTGTTCCTTTTCGTTTTATAACACTTCCTATTATGGCAAACGTAATCATATCATTTTTATTGCCAGAATCCCGTGTCTGTTTTATTTCTTCAATGCCATACAAAAGAGTATATGGCTGTATACCATATACTTGTTGGAAACTTTTACATGCAACGGAACCTACCCCCAGTATGCAAAGAGACTGCAATTTTTTTTGGTCTTCCATATTCGCCTGAATATTTTCATAGTAATTTTCACCTTCATGCAGCCACCAAAAAACTTTCTTACCCGACAAATTGCAATTCAGCAGCGCGCGATAGTACACGAATGTATTTATAAACGCAAGCTCAACCCGATCCAGCCAGCATTGTAGCTTATACGAAAAAGCCTCCAGGTGTTCTTCTACTACGACCGTAATCCCCATTTCAAGCAGTTCATCTTTTAATTTACCATCTGTATTACTTAAAAATATCGGTGTATATCCCGCCTCCATTAAAATTTTAGCCGTATTCATTAAAACAATTGGTGCTCCTGTAAGAGAGAGCGAGTTTGATACAAATAAAGCATTATAGTCTGTACTGCATACACTGTTTGTATATACTTTATATTCCCTATAAACTCTGCTCTTAAAAAAATCCTCCATCCCTATAATCTTTGAAAGCGGGACTCCCAGACATTTTAATTGTTCCTTCATTTCATCTTCGTACTTACTTAAAAGTATAATATAATCAAAAGATAAACAAATACCTTCCTTTACCGGGACAATATTTATACCATCCAGAATTTTCCCCTGCTTTTTGACGTCATTATCCAAAAAAGCTAAAATCTTATATGATTGCAATTCCTTTTTATATTTTTCATAATATGTTCCTGTGCCAAAAACAATAATTTTTTCTTTCAATACGATTCACCTGATATTACTGATGGAATTTATGAAACCATTGAACCGGGAAGACAACTCACTTTACTGACAGTTCATAATTCATATAACAATTCCACAACACTGATAACCGGTGCAGAAGTATACATGTGTAATTCCTTTTTTATAACCTGAAAATCTCCCACAGCCATTACGATAATTGCATCCAAATCCAAATTCTTAATTTCAGATGGCTTACACGCCGGATAGTCTATTAATACCTTTTCCCCTTTCTGATCAATAAGCGATACGATCTGAACAGAGCTTTCCTTCAACTCATAAACCATACATTCAGCGATTGGATCATATCCATATACACCCACCCTCCGCGCTTCTCTGTCCAGCAATAGCTTCTCCAGAGAGACGCCAGACTGCATCAGTCTGATCCATCTGTACAATAATTCAAATTTGTCCATTTTACCCCTTCCAAACTATAGCAGGACGCTTTATTTCATCATAAACAGATAATTGGTTGTAACAAAACATTCCAACCGCTCTCCATACCGTGGAATTTCTCTGATTCCATCCCGCAGAATTCTGAAAACCTTATAATCGTTATGCAGCAAATTCCAGAAATCTCTGAAATATGTACGGGAATCAATATTGCACCCGCCAAACTCTATCTGTATGTTTTCAATCCGTTTTTCTGCCAAAAGTCTTTCTGCACCTTTGAGCGCATTCAATTCATTCCCTTCAATATCCATTTTCAACAAATCAATTCTGTCAATCCCATGCATTTCACAATAGTGACCCAATGTATCCAGTTTAACGCTCTCCTGCATATCAAAATCAATCCCGGAATATTCGAGCTGACGGTTGTATAAGCTGGCAAGCCCGGAACCCTCTCTGTCATAATACAAAACGCCTTCTGTAATCTTATCACTTATACCAAAATTATTTAAAACAACATTAGAGCCCTGTATGTTCTCCTTCAACATGCAATAGGTTTTCACAGCCGGCTCAAAACTGTGGATTGTAGCTTCCGGAAAATATTCCAATAATAATTTTGTATATTCACCGGCATTTGCACCTACGTCAAACAAAGTTTTACAACGCCCTCCCTTTGCAGAGTTTTTCAACCGATCCAGGACGTTTCTTTCACCGCTTGCCTCAATGGCTCCTCCTGTTCCGATACCCATTCCACGCAAAGATTCTTTAAACAATTCATACCACATATCGTAATATTGTTCTTTTCCGTATAATTTATCGTTCATACTAAATACCTCTAACTTTCATAAATGATTTCTTCTATTCCAATCAATTTTGCGTTTGTTTTTCCGTCTAATTTTCTGAAAATAAAGTCTAAATCACTGACTGCCGTAACAATAATGGCATCCGTTTCTTCCAATTCTCCATCCGGCGCAACCAAATTATAATCTTTAAATTGTAGCCGCGTATTCTTATCTATCAAATATTTGATTTCAATCAAACCGTCTTCAAATTCATTCAGCAGATGTTTTCCCAAAATCCCCATTCCATAGATTGCAACTGTACTTACTCCCAGTGAACACAGATACGCAGAGAGATGTATTCCGTTCTCTCTCAAATACATCCATCTATTCAGGCAACTGTAGATTTTTCTGTTTTTTTCATAGCTCTTATATAAAAAGTCATATTTCACACTGTCAGATATCACTTCATAATCAATATCTGGCCATAGATAAGTATTCATTGCATCTGTTTTTGCCCGCTTCACCGTTTCCAGATATTTGTATCCGTTCTTTTCGTCAGGCTCCAGATGCATACCTTCACCCCATTCATTCCATGCATTTATAAAAATAAATTCGTTATCCAGAGAAAGACTTTTTTCATACAGCAATTTTAAATAATCATAAAATTTGTCTATATCAAAGTTTTGCATAACAATACCATTTTTTTGTCCTTTACGGGGTGTGTCATCGTAGTCCACCGGACTTTCAAAATATGTTGTACATCCTTTGACCGGAGGGGTCTTAATAATGTTATCCCAAACTTCCGCATATTCAAAAATTGTCACATTATTTTTTTCCCTGTCTCGCCTCAGTTTCCAGAACATATGCGGCGCATGGAATAAAATCGCATCCACCCCCTTTATCTTATAGTCCAGATTCACGCCAATGATGTGCAAATCAGGAAAGCCATGTTCCACCGCCAGCTCTCTCCAGCATAAAATCATGGTCTCAAAACAGTAGATAGATTTAGGGCTGTAAACGATAAACACAGGCGCACCATTTACTTTTATATAGCGCTCATCCTTAAAAAAAGAAAGCAAATATTCGAAATGACGTTCCCAGTCCTCTCTCCTTCCATACCGCTGTTCCAGTAACAACCCTGGTCCCTGTCTCTTCTCCTTTTTCTCAAAGGTATCAGCCCAGGAATTTCCACCCACATTGCTCCATGTCCTGGCCCAGCTTGCACTGTCCCAGCAAAAACAAAAAGGTATATTCACGTCTTTCCAGCACAATAAATTTTCAGCCGGTTTTTCCAGTATTTTTTTTCCGTTTTTAAAGTAATAATGATAAAAACACAATCCGTCGATTCCATACTGGTGCATCAATTCTGCCTGCCATAACATCGTCTCTTTCTCAAGCAAATTATAGTAATTTTGATTCAGTGGGATTCGAGGCTGTCCATGGGATTCATAAAGTGGCTTTGCAGCTTTTACCGTTGACCATTCTGTAAATCCTTTCCCCCACCATGCATCATTCTCAGGAATGCAATGAAATTGTGGAAGGTACATTGCGATTGTTCTTATATCTTTCAAATTATTCTTCCTTTCCCGTTATACGACAAATTGCACTCCTGACCGGGTTCTTGGTCATCCTTTGATTCCATCCATCCACTCATTCAGGGCAAATATCCATTTCATTTCTCACATCTGTCCACCAATTCTTTGAGAGAATATTTTTGCATATATTCATCTAAATTTTCATCAATTTCAGGATACATGCTTCGTCTGTTCTCCATCGTCACTATATGATAGGAATTGGCTGCCCAGACAATCTCTGATTCCGCCGGTGGATAATGCAGGTATTTGTCCCCACATCTCAAAGCGTCCAGTTCTCTGATTCTGTATTTTCCAGGGTATCTGGAAGCAACATAATTTCCATATGTCTCAAACTCAGAAAACCCTGAATGCATTAAATCTGCTTTTCTTATACTGTTTATTACCTTCTCAAAATAATTTGTCCCCTCTAATAATGGATTTTCCTCAATTTCATTGATTAAATTTCTCATATATTCCGTTTTTATAACCATATGCTCTGAAATATAGGAGTAAGGGCTTGTTTTTTTGATTTCTCCATGAAATAATTTATTTAAGGTGGTAAAATAGGGTCTGTTGTACTCTTTCTTGATATCAAAATAAGGCGTACCCTCTGCATCAAACATATCAATTGGCGTAAGAGGAACCGTATCAGCGTCCCAGACAAGATAATATTCATCCCGGCAAAGAAATGCATATGACATTTTCAGGAACTGTTGCAGATACCATCCGGTACGCCATCCTGCGTAGCTGTCACGTCCTGTGATTAACGCTCTCAGTGTATGGTAGCTCAGTCCATCACAGAGCCTGTCCTCATCTACAAATCTACAAGCATAATCTTTACATTGACCCAATAATTCCTGCTTTCCCACCAGATATATTTCTTTGCATTGAATAAATTTTCTAAGTTGTGATAACACCAAATCCAACATCAAAAAATTTCTTTCCGTTATCGGAATAATTACATCACACTTCATATAGAATTCCCCATGTCCTAATAACCCGCAATTCTAAAAATTACAATATTATCCATTCATCCGGACAATTATCCTTTACAATTCTTCCATCCAAAAACCATTTCCCCGGAGCGACAACAATTTTTTGTGGATTCCTGTTCAACCATGCTCCCCACCAACTGAATGAACTGTTTGCAATCACATTGTGTGTACAACAAGTCATTAAATACAGATCATACCAGGCTTTATAGTCTTCAAACATACCACTTTCAATATAAACAGCATTCTTATAAATGTATCTTTTTTTAACCCATTGTATATCATCAGAAAAAAATACTAAAAAAAGATCTGGAAATCTTTTCTCAAAATAATGAATTGCTCTTTCATAATAATCATCTTCACTGAGATTTCCCCATACATCAGGGGCTTTCAAATAATCCCCTCTTCTTATATGAACCGCAATGCTTATTGATTTATTCCTTATCTCACAGCATAAATTCTGCAAGTTTGTTTCACCAACCGAAAACCTGAAATCCTCCAATAATATATTTCGAATCTCACGAAAATACTTTTCACTTTGCCAGTATCCTACAAAAACACAATTCTTGGTTTCGAATACTGCCGGTCGATAATAATTATCCAATCCTTCCACCCAAAAAAATCTGTTTTTATAGTCCGCAAGATACTTTTTTAATTGTTCTTTATTCTGTTTTATCTCTCTCCAGGCCTTATCAACTGTTTCAAACTCTTCATCAGACACACAATCCAAATGAATTTCAGGAAAAACTTCTGTAAGACAAAATGGCATTTTATCAGGATTTCGGTCATAATATCCCAGACTTGCTTTTACTTCCCGTCCTTTTGACTTCAGCGATTGGTAGAAAGCAAATTGAAACATTTGATTTCCTAATCCACCTTTAAACCTGACTATATCCATATTACAACTCCTTAGTCTAAAGATATAAAATTGTTAAATTTATATTTAACCAGCGTATTAATAACGTCCTGTCTGTTATTTTTTCCAACTCCCATTACAACGATTGCTTCATCTTTTATAGAAATCAAATCTCTTATTTCATGTATTGGAATTCCATTGATCCCTTCTGCCTTTTCATGCATTTTTGTAATAGCTATACTATGTATATCTATTCCGTTTCTTACAAGTTTTTCTACTACTTCACCCGCATATATATAAGCCCCATATACAATAACATATGGAAAACTTCGGATTTTTTGAAGAATATCTGGCTCTATAATACTCAATGATTTTTCATATTCCTGTTCAATAAGCACTTCAAACAGATGCCGTTCCGTCCCTGTTTTGAAATCTACTTTACTTATTTTTCCTTTATTTCTCAAATATATTTTTTTAGCGGTAATGTACATATTTTTTAGAGAGTTATTCAAAGATTCTTCTATGTCCGGCAAAAATCTGTGTTCTTTCCAGAATTCTAACAGCATGCAATAGCTTTTAAACACGTAAATCATTTCGTCAGGACGTGCCGCTGTCGTTAAAGATCCTTCCCGCCTGCGGTAAATATGAAAAATCTCATCAACTATCATCATTCTTTTACCACATAAAATAGCTTTTATGGAAAAGTAAGCATCTTCTGACGTACGCAACTCATCAGCAAATTTAAGATTATTCTCTAATAGAAACTCCGTTTTCCAAAAACGCCTCCAGAGAGAATTGGTATACACATTTTTATCAATCAAAAGTTTAAACAGCGCTGGTCCAGTATATATCTTTTTATTTATCTCCCTCAATCCATATTCCAGCGCAGGGCCTTTTCCAACTTCTGCCCCCTCTGATAAGAGCCTGCTGTTAAAATAAATACACTCTGTTTCATATTGTTCAGCGTATCGAGTCAGTTCTTCTATCGCATTTAATTCTATATAATCATCAGCATCTAAAAAATAAGTATATTTTCCATTTATTTCTTTTAATCCTGCATTTCTTGTAAAAGAATTACCTTCATTTTTCTGGTTTTTCAACAACCGAATCCTTTTATCCTTATCAGAATATTCTTTTAATATTGATAACGATCCATCGGTAGAAGCATCATCTATGCAGATCACTTCTATATTGCTATATGACTGTGACAAAACACTGTCCAGACACTGCCTCAAATACTTCTCTACATTGTATACCGGTATTATAATTGATATCAAAGCGTCATCCATAAACAGCTCCTTCATCCCTATCTTATTTTCCCTGTGCTTCTTCCGTTTCAAGTCCCTACCAACAAGTCCTGCCGCCATCCACAATCACCGTACTCCCGGTCATATAGCTGCTGGCATCTGATATCATATATAGTACCGTGCTCTTATACTCCCCCGCATCCGCCATCCGTCCCATGGGGATCAGGTTTGTCAGCTTCCCTACAAACTCTTCATCCTGTCCGTTGAATACCCCTGCGGGACACAGGGCGTTGGCTCTTACCCCTTTATCCGCATAATACGTGGCCAGATACTTTGTCAGTCCGATCAGGCCGTGCTTGATCACCGAATAGGTCACCGGCTTAACGCTCTGCTCCTCTTCCGCCAGCCCTTCCCGTCTGTAGATCCGCTGGTCCGGCGCTATAATGCCCAGATCGGAGGATATGTTCAAAATCACACCGCTTCCCTGGCCCGCCATCAGCCCGCCGTATACCTGGGCGCACAAAAAGGCGCCGGTCAGCCCCACCGCAAGATCCTCAAGCCACATCGATGCCGGAAAGTCCTCAAACCGCAACGCCTTCATGTTGGCTGCGCTTCCTTCCACCTTGGGATTGTTGGCCGCATTGTTAATCAGCACGTCCACATGGCCGTATCTCTCAGACAGGTCATTTGCTGTTTTTTCCACATCTGCCCGTTCTGTTATATCACAGGCGTATCCTAACACCATGCAGTCATCGCCATAAGCAGCCTGCAGTGCTGTTTTTGTTTTCTCTATGGCTGCTTCCGAGATATCCAACAGCACAGGGATACCGCCGCCTTCGATGACTGCTTCCGCATGCTTTCTCCCCAGCAGGCCCGCCCCGCCGGTGATGACTGCGATTTTATTTTTTATATGAAATTTCTCTGTTGCGGTCATATATGCCTCCTGTACTCTGATATATACAGATCTCATTTCCTGTTCTTCTTTACCAGGAATCTTTCCTGCGGTTTTCTTACATCCCGGGGCGGTTCTGTGAACAGCAGTTTCCGGCTGCCTTATATCCTGTCAGGGATTTACCTTCCCCGGCTTCCCGGCCGTCTTTACAAAACCTGCATAACGCTGCCTGTTTCCAGAGATCTCTTGGCCAGCAATGCTACCTTCAGGCTTTTCAGCCCTTCTGACACCGGTATCCCCTCCGGCCCTCTCTTCCCTTCTGTCTCATCCAGAAATATCTGCATTTCCTCCAGGAACATATCATTTCTTTCAAATTCATATGTCTCTTCCAGGCTCAATCCGCCAGTCCCGTCATACACCCATAACCGGGATGACAGAAGATCAAACTCTATCCTGCCTTCCGTCCCCAGGATCTTACAGCGCCTTGTGGGAGGATTCTGTAAATAATCTTCCCGCACCGTAACCGGCACTGTTTTCCCTTCCAGCCGGTATTTCATTATGATACTGGCCACATCTTCCACGTCTGCTTCCAGGTCGCTCAGCTTTCCTCCCACTGCATAAATGCTCTCCGGCATGCCAAAAAAGCTGATCAGGTAATCCAGTTCATGTATCTGGCTCAGCACTACGCCTCCGCCCAGTTCGCTCCGGCAGGCATACATCCTGCGATAATCCTCATAAGTGTGCCAGAGCTTTACGGATTCACCGATCTCAGCATCCACCATGATAACACGCCCCACCGCCTTGTCTTTCAGAAGCTGTCCGGCCTTTATGATGCAGGGGTGGAACCGGTTCTGGTATCCCACAAAAGTGGTTACCGGCTTCTCCAAAAGCAGCCTTTCCAGCTCATCAACACACTCATAGGTGTGTGACAAAGGCTTTTCCACAAAGACATGGCAGCCATGGCGCACCGCCTCAAGTAATATCTCCATATGCATGCTGCTGGGATTGCAGATAAAAACGCAGTCCATGCCTGTATGAAATGCCTCCTCCAGGCTTTCCACTACATGGATGTGGTATCTCTCCTCCAGGTCATTGTCTGTAATCTCCAGTCTGTTGTTTAAAACAAACCCTTCCCTCCGCACCCGGTAGGCATATATCCGGACGCTGTCCCCTTTTAATTTTACCAGATTTCTCAAATGCCGCTGGCCGATGCCTCCCAGCCCTACAAACAGTACTTTCATAGTTACAAGTCCCCTGACAGTTTCTTTATGTATCTCAGATTTTTTTTGGCTTCTCCCAGATGGTCCTCTCCAAACCATGTCTGCATAACAAAATTTCCGGTAAACCCGTTTCCCATCAGAAAGGGAATCCCTTCTGCAAAGTTTGTGTCCCCTGTCCCAAGAGGCACGCTCTCTCCCCCTCTTTTTCTGTCTTTCACATGGATGTTAAGAACATGCCCTTTTAATACTTCCATATCATCCCGCATATCGTGCCCGCAGAAAGCACAGTTCCCCGCATCATAGTACGCGCCTACATACGGGCTGCCAAACGCCGTTACCAGTTCCAGATACCGGTGCGCAGGCAGTTCTGTCTCAAAACCCAGATAAACACCGCAGGCTTCCAGTGTGGGGATGACGCTCCCCACAGCCTCCGTTAAAATGGCTGTGTCTTCATCGCACCTGATTTCCGCATTTTCCAGCACAGGCAAAAGGATTGTGTCCGCCCCTGTCTCTGCTGTCTTCTGAATCAGTTCCTTCAGCATGCCGATATGCTCTTTTAATGAATACCCCTTCCGCCTGTAAAATGGTTTTTCCAGAAAATAATCGGCACAGACAGATCCCACGGGCACGCCGGTTTCTTCTGCTACCTTTTTGATCCGTTTTCTCCCCTCCATGGTCCAGATTGGATTCACTTCATAACCCGTCTCTTCGAATATCCATTCAATAAAATCATATCCGCTCTCCGCCGCATACAGAAATTCCTTTTCCCATGTATCCCATGGGAATTCCTGCAGTTTCGGCCACGGCCGGGCAGAAAGCCGCCCCTGTATGATCCCTATTTTATTCATTAACTTTTCCGTCACTTTCTTCCGCTTCCCAGCACCATCAGCTCCCGTGAAAACCGGATGAATTTATTTTTATAGATTTTCTTCACCGGCCCGGCCATGCCTACCGCATGACTGAGAAACTTTATCAGCCTGTTTTTCCATACACATGGCAGCTGTATGAATTTCTCTGCTTTTACATGGTGGAAACCGCACATATTCAGAATCCTGTCCATAGATTTTGTTGTATAAGGATGGATGTGGGTGGGGTCCTGGTAAAAAATCTTATATTGTGTTTCCCAGTCCGGCGCCATAACCAGCAGCAGCCCCTTTTTCTTTAACACCCGCCTCATTTCACTTATATAGTGTTCTGTATTCTCTATATGTTCAATGACCGATTTGGAAAATACCACGTCAAAGTAATTATCCGGGAACGGCAGGCTTTCCTTATTAAAATCAACAATGTGGGCTTCTTTGCAGTAATCCGATATATCCGTTCCGGAGGCCTGCATGCCCAGGCATGTAAATGCATGCAGGAATTCTCCCCGCCCGCATCCGTTGTCAAGAATCCTCATGCCCTGTTTCATCTTATATCTGCGCATCAGATACTGCGCCAGAAGGAGCGGATATTCCCCAAAGGGTTTTTCTTTTTCTTCATAGGCCACTTCTACATAATTTTTCACGGCTGATCCTTCTCCTGTACTTCTTCCATATATTGTTTCAGTCTGGAAACCGTCTCTTCCAGCCCGTTATACAGGGCCAGTTTCCGCATATCCAGTTCCGTATCAATGTCCGGTACTTCCTGCGTGCGGTATCCGACCATTCTGTCTCCATGCAGCAGCCCGGTCCTGATTACAAAATCAGGTTTTATAATATCCACATATCCGTTGGGGATATATACTTCCGGGAAATCCTGCCGCGGAAGGTTTACTTCGTCGCATGTCATCCCTTCCATCAGCGGTGTCAGGTATGTATGTTCTTTTTTAAACCATTTAAACGGAGGGTGTGCACAGATTGAACCAGATCGCAGGGATGTCGCTGTTTTGTCTTTTTGGATCATACGCAGCGCCTCATCTATATGCGCCGGGTTGCGCAGAGGCGTTGTTGGCCTTAAATGGATCAGATATTCCGGTATCTTCCTTTCATGTGTATACAGCCACTCCAGCAGGTGCCTGATAAAATCAATATCCGGCGAATCGTCCTGTGCATATCTGGCAGGCCTTAAAAACGGCGTCTCCGCCCCATACCTCCCTGCCGTTTCCGCTATCTTATGAGAATCCGTACTCACAATCACCCGGCTCACTTTTTCTGCAAGTTTCCCTGCCGCTATGGACCAGGCTATCAGGGGATGGCCCTCAAACAGCCTGATATTTTTTCCCGGCACGGATTTCGAGCCTCCCCTGGCCGGTATCACCGCATAGCACATATCTTTTTCAATTTTCTCCAGTAAGCATTTGTCCATTTCAGCTTCCCTTTATCTCCTCCGGCTAGCCCCGCAGTTTTTTTCTGGTTTCCAGTTCTTTTTCTGAAAGCACTTTCCTGCCGTCCCCCAGGATTGTCTCAATCAGCCGTATATCTTCCGTCAGACGCAGAAGATCCTTTACGTTCAGCGACGCTGCCTGGTCTGAGCCATACATTGTATTGTCCAGAGTGATATGCCTCTCTATGGAAGTTGCCCCCAGCGCAACCGCAGAGGTGGATACGATTCTTCCCACCTCATGGCCACTATAGCCCACACTGCATCCATACCGCTGCCGCAGGGCCGGGATCAGCAGCAGGTTGGCGTCCTCTTTTGGCATGGGGTAGGTGCTGTTGCAGTGCAGCAGTTCAAAGGGGCAGTCTCTGTCACGGAATACTTTTACCGCCGCATCGATTTCCTCATAGGTGCTCATCCCCGTTGCTATAAAGGTATATTTTCCTTCCCCTGCCACCATTTCCAGAAGTTCCATATTTGTCAGCATGGCTGAGGCAATTTTATTATGACGCAGGTTGTATTTCTGAAGGAATTCCTGAGCCTGCGTATCCCAGGCGGAGGCGTACCATTCAATCCCTTTTTCCCGGCAGTAGGCGTCTATCTCATCGTATTCTGTTTCCCCGAATTCCAGCCCTTCCTTCTGTGCGCGCTGGGTTGTCCCCCAGGGGGATTCCCGGTAGCTGTCCAGGTATTCTTTTGTGTACACTGTTTCGATTGTCCGTTTCTGGAATTTCACAGCATCACATCCGCACAGGTGTGCCCAGTCGATAAGCTGTCTGGCGATCTCCATGTCTCCGTTGTGGTTGATGCCGATTTCTGCTGTGATAAATACATGTTTATGACTCATCTTTTATTCTCCTTCTGTCAGCCCCGCCTCTATAAGTTCGCACATGATATGTCCTATCAGCATATGCCCTTCCTGAATGCGGGGTGTATCCCCGGAAGGTATCCGAATGATATAGTCGGCATGTACAGGAAACTGCCCGCTCTTTTCACCTGTCATCAGTACAGTGAGCATACCCTTTTTTTCTGCCTCGTCAAAAGCTTTTAAAATATTCTCTGATTTCCCACTGGTCGTAATGCCCACCAACACATCTCCGGCCACACCCTTGGCCTCCACTTGACGGGCAAACACCATATTGTAATCATAGTCATTGGCCAGGGCGGTGATAACAGATGAATCCGTCGTCAACGCTTCCGCCGGCCAGCCCTTTCTTTCCAGATAAAACCGTCCAACCATTTCAGCTGCCAAATGCTGCGCATCCGCTGCGCTGCCTCCGTTCCCGCACAGAAACAGCCGCCCGCCGTGACGGTATGTATTCATAATTTCCCTGCAGACGGCCTCCGTCGTATGAAGTAATTCGCTGTCCGCCAGTATCCGCTCTGCCATTCCAACATGTGCATGCACGATCGTCTCTATGTCGTGTATCCTTGCCGCGTTCTGACAGACCTTTTGGTCTGATGACTTTTCTTTCCTGTATACCTTCCGCCAAAACCAGGTATACAGCTCTGCAATACAGCCTTGTCCGCCGGAGGTATTCAATATAATATCTGCTTCCTGTTTCACTTCTCCCAATCCATCATGAGGACACGCACCTATACCCGCATACCGGATGGCTTCCAGGTCATATTTGCCGTCTCCCACATAACAGATCTTCTCTCTGTCCAGCCCATACTCCCGGCAAAATGCCCTGAGCACTGTCAGCTTGTCCTTTTTCCCCAACGCACCAAAATCCAGCCCACCGGCCAGTGAACGAGAAAAGGGGGTGTCCTCTCCTGAGATACAGCCCACCAGCACCCCTTCCTTTCTGAAAGCAGTGATTGCATCCATATCCTTATATGCTACGGACTTGATTTCCTGTGAAATACCATCCGTATATTTCCTGCCGTCCGTAATCACACCGTCTATGTCAAAAACCAACGCCTGTATGATGTGTCTCATATCAAAGTGCCTCTCCTTCCAGGATATACCCTGGTATAAAAATCCTAAAAAAGTGAATCAAAATCTGCCCTTTCAAACACTTCCAGCATGCCGCCGCGCGTGGCATTGCAAATTTTTATACCATGGGTTTCTGCATACTGTCGCGCTTTTATATAACCGGCCCTGACCAGGTCGGTATAACTGACTGACCTCAGTTCTTTCTCATGAAAAAAATGTTCATACTTGCTCCCATGCTCATTGGCGCCGGTAAAATCAACTCCCAGCAGATAGATCTGTTTAAATCCCATATATACAGCCAACTGCATACATACATATACAATGGTTCCGCCCCCATAGGCTTTTCTCGCAAGATCTTCCGAAAATTTTGGATATCGGTCAACAGGCCATTCACTGCAAAAATGCAGCTTCAACACATTGGCACCCCGCTTTTCTTCCCAATACAGTGGACTGGTATCTCCCAAAAATGCAACCTTACATTGCTCTTCCGGCTTAACGCGTTGCAGAAATTCACCTTCCAACAGGCCACGGTCCAAACCAACATAATAAGTAGGCCGCCACGGCGTGGAATCATAGGCATATCCCACTTCATTTACACTGAAAGTCGGTATCTGCTTCTGTTCCAGTATATTTAAGTCCTCTATTTTAAGACTGGGGCCGGTAGCCACAATAAAACAGGTTTCGCCGTCATGGATATGTTTCAATTTTTCAATTTCCGGATTATAATATTCTTCAATCACATCAGAACAATCAAATAGGTCTGTCTGCGCTATCCCGCAGAAAACAGGACTCCGTGCAGATTCTTCCCTGTACCTGCAAATCAGAATCCTGTCCATGTGTCCGGGAGACACCTCATCTTCCAATACAAAACGGTAGCCATTTTCGGTAATGATTCTAAGCAGTTCAGGCGAAACGTTTTTTTCTATAATCAGATACGAGTGATCATTTCCGATTTCTGAAAGCCAGGAATATACCTCCAGACCATAGACTGTGCATCCCCATATCCCATACACTTCATGCATGTTAACCAAACCTTTTACATAATTTTTTAAAAAGGGCCTGGTATCCTGCTCCTGCAATTCTCCCGGACAGTCAGATAACCTCATATAACTTTGAATCCCCATTGTCTCCAGTTCTCTGACCGCCGTTTCTTCAAATGTATGGGTAATCACCAGTATGGAATCCCTGTACTGTTCCGCATATTCTTCCAGACTGATTACCTTTTTCCCGTAAAAAGATGCCCCTGCCTTTTCTTCACTCTTGTCTACAAAAGCCATAACATCTGCCGGTTGAAGCTGTCTGAACAGTCTGCCGCCGCGCTGTCCGGCGCCCCAGATGACATATTTCATCATGTTCCTCCAATTATTCAGGCATTGCCTTTGGACTTTCAAATACGTCCACAACCCGCTGCCGTGTATCAATCGTAAACTGATTGGTCAAACGGAATATACCTGTATTTTCTATGAACGCGTGACTGTAGGGTGAAATACTGAGAATACGGATTTTTCGATTTTTTCTTTTATAGCTTTCACAGATTGCTCTGATGCACTTTTCAAAAATATAACTGTCAAACGGAATATAAAAGTAAAACCAGTTATATCCGTCAAGTTCCACTGTCAGTTCCCCGGCATCCCCATATAATAGCTGCGCTTCTTCTTTTATGCCCAGCCTTTCCATGTTTTCTTTTAACACTTCATAGATTTTGGGCTCATATTCTATTCCGCCCACATGCCGGAAACCATAATCAAGGAAAGACACCAGCGCCCCGCCTTTTCCACATCCATAGTCAAAGATGGCATCCTCCTCTGACGGGACACAATGGCAGTGGTCCAGTATGGGGAATATCTCCTTTTGTGTCGTACAGCCATATCCCTCCCCATGCTCCTTTGCCACTTCCAGAAATTCATGTTTGATCCGCGTCACAAAATTACAGTCATATTTCCACTCCAGCCATTCCAGAAACTGTATATCACG
>CAJUSK010000002.1 GCA_910589075.1 uncultured Lachnospiraceae bacterium | reverse complement strand
CGTGGTATACGTCTTTGATATTTTCGTTGCAGTATTCCACATTCATACAACTCCGCTCCGGGTCAGTGTTCTTTGCATGGAATTTTCTGCTGTTATGGTTGACAGAGCCTTTCCCTGTCATAACGCTGATTGTCCGCTTCAATAATTTTTCCTTTCTCCTTGTCGGGTAATGAGCGCCGGATACGGCGCATAGCCTTTGTTACTTTCTGCGAAAGTAACGCAAAAGCACTTTCGACAGGCTACGCTCTATCAAAAGTGACTTTGCGCCCTCCGGGGGTGCAAGACATCCGGGGGACATCTGCTCTGCACCGACCGAAGCGGAGCGGAGACCTTTCCGTCCTAACGGACGGGGCGGCTTTTCGCCGCCTTAATACCGCCGCTTTCCGGCTCTCTCCCAACACCGCAACATTGCAATGTCTGTAATTTTTGCAACCTTGCACTCTTCAAGAACGCAATTCCAAGACTGCAAAATTCTAGTACTCTGCATTGTTGCGCTGTTACCTTGCCTGTCCGTCACTGTTTGATTTTATCTAGTTCCCAATACCATGTATTGTTTATCCGCTTTGCCCGGACACCTAACTCTTTCTTTGCATTTTCCAGTGTCCGCTTCGATATGCCCTGTTCGTCTGCAAGACCGAAAATCTCATTGCTTTGCATGGCATTGTTTGCTTCTGCCAGTTCCCGGAGTAACCGTTTCGCTTGTTCCATTTTATTTGCTTTGGGGGCAATGCCGCCTAAGACTTCATCAGCAGTAATCTCATAATCCCCTAGCCATTGAAAACCGTCCTCCGACAATGCAAATGCTTTCGGGTGTCCGAACGCCGCAAGGTTGTTTTTAATCTGAACCACAGCCCTTATATTTTCTTCCCCCTCTACTCTGCCGACCAACAAAACACTTCTAGCGACTGCAAAGAAATCAATCGAACCCATTCCCCGGTATGCCGCTTTATTTCCTGCCGCTTTGTTCATATGCCCGACAAGGACAATCGCACACTGGTATCTCTCTGCCGCTGCTAATTTCTTTGTCATATCCCTTGCTTCGTTTGCCCGGTTCATATCCATACCGCCGCCCAAATAGGCTTGTATCGGGTCTAAAATCAACAGCTTTGCGCCTGTTTTGATAATAGCTTGCTCTAACCGTTCATCTATCATGGAAAGTGATTTAATCTTTTCATCAATGACCGAAATTTTCCCACAGTCTGCCCCCGCCTGTTCTAACCGGGGCTTTACCGTATCGGCAAGCCCGTCCTCTGCACTCTGATAGATTACATTCAAAGGCTCTGTCAGTTTCATTTCACTGTCTATATCCTCTCCTTTTGACAATTTCGCCGCTATATTCAGTACAAATGTTGTCTTTCCATCGCCCGGATCGCCTTGAACAATAGTCAGTTTGCCATAAGGGATAAACGGAAACCAAAGCCAAGAAACTTCCTGCGACTGTATCTCCGACAATTTAATCAACTGCAATTCTGTTTTTGTTTCTTCCATAATGCCCTCCATTTCTGAAAATCGTTGTCAGTGAAAGAAACCTCTGCTATACTTGTATTGTGAGTACTGATAACAGAGGTTTTCCAGTTATCACAGCCCTAACAGTTGCCGCTGTCGGGGCTATTTCCTTTTTCGTTGTCAAGTAAGTCTGCCACTCTCCGTTGCTGATTAGGATATAAATGTCCGTAGGTATTCAATGTAATGCGAATATCCTTGTGTCCTACCCTCTCTTTTATCAACAGCGGTTCTATACCTTTATTGATTAAGTACGCCACATGAGAATGTCTAAGGTCATGTACCCGGATATTCTTCACTCCGGCTTTTGCTATTTGGCGTTTCATCTTATGCTGTACCGCTTCCTGCACGATTGGGAAAAGTCTTTCATCGTCCGGCATACCATAATGACCGTCAACAAAGTCTTTAATCTCCTTTTTCAAAAACTCCGGGATTTCAACGGTTCTTACCGACTGCTTTGTTTTCGGTTCTGTAATAACGTCCTGCCTGCCAGTGCGATAATAAGTTTTGGTAATGCTGATTTGGTTATTTTCAATACTTATATCGCCTTTTGTCAAAGCTAATAATTCGCCAATCCTACAGCCCGTCCAAAAGAGGATTTCAAAGATTAAATAGTATCGTGTTCCCGGCTCTATCGTCTGAATAAATCTCTGATATTCCTCTGTTGTCCAAAAGTCCAAACTTCTTGAATCGGAATTTCCCATGCGCTTCACTTTCTTACATGGATTTGTGTGCAAATCATAAATGCGTGACGCATGAGTAAATATACAAGTCAACTGATTTTGTATCATTCTCAAATAGCTTTCCGAAAATCCCTTTGTCTGCATTTCGTTCTGCCACTGTATAATTTGTGAAGCGGTAATCTCACTTAACATCTGTTCGCCAAAATACGGAATAATGTGTTGCTCCATCATATACCGTTTATTCTTCATGGTGCGGTCTTTTAACTCATTCTGCTTATCCTCAAAATAGACCTCCATAAATTCGCTCAACTTCATATCCATGCTTCGGCTACTGCTCAATTTCTTTTGCCGCTCATACTCTAACGCTTCTCTTTTTGTTTCAAATCCCCTCTTTCTCCGCTTTTTCTTCTCTCCTTTTGCCGTTGTTTCAAACCATTGCGCCGACCACTTTTTTGTGTCTTTCTCCTTATAAGCCATACTGTCACGCTCCTTTCCTTAGCTTATTGATAACTCATAACCGTACATTTTCTTTGCCCAAAACGCCCTCGGAATACGTCCTGCCATTGTAATATACCCCTGTCCTGCAAGTTCCCTGTTCAGTTCTTTTACAATCTTGTAGGCATGAGATTTTGAACAATTTAACTCTTTGGCTATATCTTCCGCACTCATCATATAACGGTAGTTTGCCACACGTTTGTCCTCCTTTCCCCTTTTAGAAACTCATTACAATATTTGTATTTTATATCTGTACGAATTTCGTATATTCATATTATCACCTTATACATATAATGTCAACACTTCGTAAAAACATTTTTACGAACTTCGTATTTACATTTTTTCTATTTTTCTCTTTTATGTTTTTCGTATATGTGGTATGATAATTAATAAGATTTATGTTTTTCGTAATTATTCAACATATGAAAATAGGAGGTCACTATGGGTGATGGAAAGAAGCTGAAAGAAATACTTGATAGTAAGAATACAAATGTCCGTCAGATTGCAAAGGCTACGGGAATTAGTGCTACAACACTATATTCTATTATTCAAAAGGATTCCAATATCCGATTTGACTTTGCCTTGCGGCTGGCAAACGAATTAGAAATTGATGTGAATGAAATATGCGCCGCCAGTCCATTCTCCGGCACTATTACTGAAGAAGAAATATATCCCACGCTCCCCGATGGACTGAATGGGGCTCTTGACGGAAACCGGGTAAAGGTATATCTGAAAAATTCCCTATATCCGCTTATGTATCTGTTTGGGAAAAACAGTATGCCCGATGTGGATAACCTGTTGACTTCATTTTATCAGTTAGACGATGAAGCAAGAAAGGAAGTAGTGGAAACGATACAGTTCAAATTACAGTATCACAAAGACAAAGAGCGGGCAGAACAGGTAAAGCAAATAAAGGGTTGGTAAAAAAATGGCTCCAGTGAATTCTGATATTCACTGGAGTTTCTTTTACCTTTTCAATTATTTTTCTTTCCTAACTCCCTTAAACGGAGCATCGCTTGAGGTCTTCATATCCATAAATTTTCCTGTTTGTGAATCCCTCTTAACCCATTTGTCTGTTTTAGGATTATAAACTTGCGTTCTATTTTTTACAGCCCCCACTCTTGCATTATCACCGTATGGTTTATTTACTGCCATATGCTTCCCTCCATTATTGATTCTCTTCACGTCGTTTAACATCATCAATTATCATTTTCATAACTGTCTGATTATCTACACGTAAAGAACCATTCGCCTGCAATTCTAAAATCAGCCTACCATTAAGTTGATTAACTAATCCCCCTGCTGCAACCCAAACATCTTCACTCTTGGCTTTATGATCAAAATACCTTTTTACTAAACAAAGATTTTTAAACTCCGTAGAATTATTTTGTTCGTAGACTGCACCAAGCAACACCTCAATATTTTCAAGACGTTCATCTTTAAATCCAATGATCATTTCTCCATGTTTATTGAAAAGCACTGATTTAGCTTTTCCACACAGTGTTGTCATTATTCCTATATCTGATGTAGATACTTTATACCGACGCCTCATTCTACCATGAACCCCATCTTCTCCTTCATCGCCATATACTATGCGCCCCCCTGCTGCCGTTTCACTTGATGTTGCACCAGCTTCCTTTTTCTGAACAGTACAATGCTTCTTATTATTGGGATTTTCATCTTTTTCAGTTTTGGATTGAACAGGATTCATATAATCGTTGGAAATGCGTCTCACAGCATCATTTACCTGTTTTTCGGTAAATATTCCATCCATACGTACACTTGATATACGTTCTTGATAATTTCCAATTTTGTAATCACAATCCGAACGATGTTGTTTATCATCTACAGCCTTTAAAAAGCAAGTATTTCCGCCATTTTTAGAACTATGGACCAAACATAACCTAGCATTACAATTTTCACCAGGGCATACAAATTCACCTTGTGTTTCATATACTTCAAGTTCTTTTGTTGACATCTTCGTAACATCCAGATCTTGCGTAGTTCCATCTTTTACATATTTAATTATCTTATACTTCATTAAATTACCTATAGCTATATTACTGTAAAAGGCGCTATTACATAATATAGCAAACAACCATTGTGATGGAGAAATGACTGTCCTCCTAGGTGAATGTCAGTTCTGGATTGTGTATTAGGTTCAGTAATGGTATAATATTTGTATGTATCACTGTAGTCATTAGCACTACAAAAACGCCTGAGTTGAAGCTGCAACTTCAACTCTTTTGTTTTGCCCACCTATCCAGATAATCTTTCCTCCTTTCACTGACCTATCTTTTTACTAACTTTTCCTTTAATATATAAATAAAAATTAGTTTTTCGTTTTAATGAGTTTTTACTTACTCGAATAAAATCCCATGATTCTACATATGTTTTTCCTGAAAACAATTGCTCATCATCAAAAAAATCTACAAATTCTTGTGATTTATTTATGAACTTATCTTCAAACTCCCGTGCTAATCTATCTTTCTCTTGTTTCGATAAATTAGCCTGTCCATGAAGAACATGATCCATATTACACGAGAAAAAATAAACACTATATGGAATACATGTCCATACTTTTGATATAGTAAGCATTCTATTAACCACTTCTTGCTTCTGATGATTTCGCTTTTTAATTCCTGATACATCCTTACATCTTATATTATCAGGCTCGTATATTAAATCACCATTTTCTGTTTCAATTACATTCTCATCTGGAACAAAGGCACCGTCCATATCTATTAAATGAACAACTTCCAAATAGTCACTTTGCTTAAATACTCTTCCACTATGCTTTTTTACAATATTTCCAATTTTGGCAGCTATATTTACCGGATTCACTCCAATTCTTGTCGTAATATCTCCATCTGTAATTTCAAAATGAATTTCCTCATCGTCTAAGAATTGACTAAGACACAATGCCAAACTAGTTTTGTCATTAATTCCTTCTACAATAAACAAAATTATCTTCTTTTTATTCGGCATCTTCATCACCAGCCAATCTAAATGCTCTAGTAATCATATATGGATTTGTCGCCTCATAAACGCATTCATTTTGTCCACCAAGTACAATATCATGAAAATAAACATCTCTAAAATTATTATTTGTTTTAATATTCTTAAATCTAATATAGCGATTATTTTCATTGGTAGTTGTAAACATTATATTTTTGTTATTGAGCACTTCCAATGCTCTTAAATTGTGTGATGTGAAAATCAATTGACCTTTTCCTGATTCTTCGACAACTTTCAAAATTTCACCTAATAAATATTCAAATATTCCAGAATCAAATTCATCAACTATCAGTGTCATAGAACGGTCATTAAACACCAAAATTAAACAATATAGAATTGACACCAACTTTTTTACTCCGTCTGATTCGTATCGTAATGGGATTTCTATATTCGCTCTTTTAGCTATAATCTCAGCTTTAACTATTTCTTCACCTTTTTTATTTAGGCTAGTACTCAATTCTTGTAAACTAATTGTTAATCCAGGAATAATTTCTTTTAAAACTAAACTTATAGCCTCCATTTTTACCTGAATATCTCCAAAAAACTTTCTAGGTATTGGAGATACTCCATCCAGGTTCAAACAACCTTTAAGCAATGATATTTTATCTTTTTCTTTGGACACAATTGAAAAGGGCAATGCAATATTGGCATTAATCATCCCAGTATCTTCACTACTAAACACGTGAAGATTATAGATTGCATACTCCGTTAATGCTTTAAATATAAATTTATACTCATCTTCCCATTCTGAATCACGAATCATCTTTCGTAGTTCTTTGGAAAACAAAAAGGAACGTTCTTCTTTTGTTGTAAGCAGCCTTAGTACTCTCAATTCATCTATTAAATCCTGCTTTCCACCTGTCAGTAGATGAAATCGATTTTTAGGCAAGATTTCAGTGCTACCTACATTATAATATAAAATAGGTGTCATTTTTGTCCATTTATCATTTATCAATCGTGCCATTGAAATCTTCTCTGATACAAGATAAGCACTATTACTCTTTTCATGTTCTTCTTCATCAATAGAATCATTCTCATCGATATGTTCATCAATATCCGCTATTTTTTTTTCTAAATTAAATTCATATACAATTTTATAAAAATCATTTTCACTACTTACTATGGAAAACTCAACAGTAGCACCACCTGTCAATTCACCAATTTTAATATAATTTCCCAAATCACTATCTAGTCTTTTTCCTGTCAAAATCTCTTTGAGGACATTGAGTGCATAGACTAGGATTGTCTTTCCCGAACCATTTTGTCCGTATAGTCCTAACACATCCGACCCTACATTATTTTTAAATGCAAATTTAACACATCCATATCCAACATTTTTAAGATTTCTCAACTCTACTTTTTGAAGCCTAACAATTTCCCGTTTCATACATATATACTCCTTCAATTGTATTCTTCTTACATTTATCATAATATACCATTCCATCCCACTTGTCAATCATTTTTTGTATTCGATACAAAATGTTCTATTTTTTATCTTTAGTATATTCTTTAATTCTATTATTATACCTATTTACATATTATTAATTTGAATTATTCTCACATATAATATCCTTTTTTAATTAATATGAAACATTCTATCTTTACTTTTGGCACCGTTTTGGCACCATCCACACTCATTTTCATTATCCAGAAAGCAAAAAGGCTCCCAAGGAAAACCTTGGAAGCCTTGAAATTACTATATTATTTAAAATTACTCAATGATAGTAGCCACACGACCGGAACCTACTGTACGTCCGCCCTCACGAATAGCAAACGTAAGTCCCTGCTCCATAGCAATCGGATGGATCAGTTCAATCGTCATCTCTACATTGTCACCAGGCATGCACATTTCTGTACCTTCAGGAAGGTTGCAAACGCCTGTAACGTCAGTTGTTCTGAAATAGAACTGAGGTCTGTAGTTGTTGAAGAAAGGTGTATGACGGCCACCTTCATCTTTTGTCAGTACGTATACCTGCGCTGTAAATTTCTTATGGCAGGTAACAGAACCGGGTTTGGAAAGAACCTGGCCTCTTTCGATTTCTGTTCTCTGAACACCACGAAGCAGTGCGCCGATGTTGTCACCAGCCTGTGCTTCATCCAGCAGTTTACGGAACATTTCGATACCGGTTACGACAGTTTTACGTGTCTCTTCCTTAATACCAACGATTTCAACTTCTTCATTCAGATGAAGTGTACCACGCTCTACTCTACCTGTAGCAACTGTACCACGGCCTGTGATTGTGAATACGTCCTCAACAGGCATCAGGAAAGGCTTATCTGTTGCTCTTTCAGGATCCGGAATGTACTCATCAACATTATCCATCAGTTCCATAATCTTGTCGCCCCATTCGCCATTGGGATCTTCCAGAGCTTTCAGAGCGGAACCTTTGATAATCGGGCAGTCATTGAAGCCATATTCTTCAAGCTGCTCTGTTACTTCCATTTCAACCAGCTCGATCAGTTCAGGGTCATCTACCATATCGCATTTGTTCAGGAATACGATGATATAAGGTACACCTACCTGACGGGACAGAAGGATATGCTCTTTTGTCTGCGCCATAACACCGTCTGTTGCAGCTACTACCAGGATAGCGCCATCCATCTGAGCAGCACCTGTGATCATGTTCTTAACGTAGTCAGCATGTCCAGGGCAGTCAACGTGTGCATAATGTCTGTTGTTTGTAGAATACTCAACATGGGCTGTGGAGATTGTGATACCTCTTTCTCTTTCTTCAGGAGCCTTGTCGATGTTCTCGAAGTCTGTTGCTGTATTTCCTTCAACTCTGGTAGCAAGAACTTTTGTGATAGCTGCTGTCAGAGTTGTTTTACCATGGTCAACATGACCAATGGTACCAATATTACAATGGGTTTTGGTTCTGTCAAATTTAGCTTTAGCCATTTTGGATATTCCTCCTTAATTTTGCTTTTTCAATTGATACCCGTCTATCTTTAGATTATAGTAAACATAGCCGAATATTTCAAGTATTTTTTCATATTTCAGGCGCTTCTACGCGCCGTTTTAAGCCGTTTTTCCATATCTCGTCCAGCATGGCTTATTTGGATTTTGCAGCCAATACCTTTTCCTGAACATTTTTCGGAACCTGTTCATATTTCTCAAAGAACATGGAGTAATTGCCACGTCCCTGTGTTCTGGAACGCAGATTTGTGGAATAACTGAACATCTCTGCAAGCGGTACAAATGCCTTTACCATCTTGCCGCCGCCAATGTCCTCCATACCTTCGATACGTCCACGGCGGGAATTGATGTCGCCGATCACGTCGCCCATATACTCTTCCGGCATGGTAACTTCCACTTTCATAATAGGCTCAAGCAATACCGGAGCCGCTTTCTGCATAGCTTCCTTGAATGCCAAGGAACCTGCAATGTGGAAAGCCATTTCAGAGGAATCGACCTCATGGTAGGATCCGTCATATACGGTAGCATGTACGCCCACCACCGGGAAACCGCCCAAAATACCGGATTTGGTAGCCTCTTCAATACCTTCGCCGACTGCGGGAATGTATTCTTTTGGAATCGCACCGCCCACAACTGTGGATTCGAACTTGAACAGTTCTTCTCCGTTGGCATCCATCGGCGCAAATCTGACTTTACAGTGTCCGTACTGTCCACGTCCACCGGACTGTTTTGCGTACTTGCTGTCAACTTCCACTTCTTTTGTAATTGCTTCTTTATAAGCAACCTGAGGATCGCCCACATTTGCTTCCACTTTGAATTCACGCAGAAGTCTGTCCACGATAATCTCAAGATGCAGCTCGCCCATACCGGCGATAATTGTCTGTCCTGTCTCCTGATTGGTATGCGCACGGAACGTAGGATCTTCTTCTGCCAGTTTCGCAAGCGCTTCACCCATCTTGCCCTGACCTGCTTTCGTCTTAGGCTCGATTGCCAGCTCGATAACGGGTTCCGGGAATTCCATGGACTCAAGGATTACAGGATGCTGGTCGTCACAGATGGTATCACCGGTGGTGGTAAACTTAAAGCCCACTGCCGCTGCTATATCGCCGGAGTACACCTTTTCAAGCTCTGCCCGCTTATTTGCATGCATCTGCAAAATACGTCCTACACGTTCCTTTTTGCCCTTTGTGGCATTCAGTACATAAGAGCCGGAATTCATTGTACCGGAATATACCCGGAAAAAGGCAAGTTTTCCTACGAAAGGATCTGCCATAATCTTAAATGCCAGTGCAGAAAACGGTTCTTCGTCAGAAGAATGTCTCTCCACCTCATTGCCATCCAGATCTGTACCTTTAATTGCAGGTATATCTGTGGGTGCCGGCATATATTCAAGAACGGCATCCAACAGCTTCTGTACGCCTTTATTTCTGTATGCAGAACCGCAACATACGGGAACTGCCGTACATTCACAGGTTCCTTTCCGCAATGCTTTCTTCAGATCATCTACAGAAGGTTCTTCTCCTTCCAGATATACCATCATCAGATCGTCATCCAGCTCGCAGATTTTCTCTATCAGCTCTGTGCGGTAAAGTTCTGCATCATCCTTCATATCAGCCGGGATATCTGTAATGGAAATGTCTTCGCCCTTGTCATCATTATAGATATAGGCTTTCATTTCGAACAGATCAATAATCCCCTTGAATTCATCTTCCTTACCGATGGGAAGCTGCAGAATGATCGCATTCTTACCCAGTCTTGTTTTAATCTGATCCACAGCGCCGTAAAAATTCGCACCCAGAATGTCCATCTTGTTAATAAACGCCATTCTCGGTACATTGTAGGTATCAGCCTGACGCCATACATTTTCCGACTGTGGCTCCACACCGCCTTTGGCACAGAATACACCCACTGCACCATCCAGCACACGCAGAGAACGTTCTACTTCTACTGTAAAATCAACGTGTCCAGGCGTATCAATAATATTGATACGATGCTCCAAAGCGCCCGGCTTTGTTTTGCAGTTCTCTTCCAGTGTCCAGTGACATGTTGTAGCGGCTGATGTGATGGTAATACCCCGCTCCTGTTCCTGCTCCATCCAGTCCATTGTAGCAGTACCTTCGTGCGTATCGCCAATCTTATAATTCACACCGGTATAGTACAGGATACGTTCCGTAAGAGTTGTCTTACCCGCATCAATATGTGCCATAATACCGATATTTCTGGTTCTGTCTAATGGATATTCTCTTTCAGCCAAGGATTTTTCCTCCTTTAGAATCTGTAATGAGCAAATGCCTTATTGGCCTCTGCCATCTTATGCATATCTTCTTTCCTTTTTACTGCAGCACCTGTATTGTTTGCAGCATCCAGGATTTCATTCGCCAGACGATCCACCATGGTCTTTTCTCCGCGCTTACGGGAAAACATGGTCAACCATCTGAGCGCCAATGCCTGACGTCTGTCAGCTCTTACATCAATCGGCACCTGATACGTAGCGCCGCCGATACGTCTTGCCTTTACTTCCAGAACTGGCATGATATTGTTCATTGCTTCTTCAAATACGTCGAGAGCCGGCTTTCCGGCCTTTGCCTCAACTTTTGCAAATGCACCATATACAATCTTCTGCGCAACGCCCTTCTTACCATCTAACATTATGTTATTGATAAGTTTCGTCACCACTTTGTTATTGTATAAAGGATCTGCCAATATATCTCTTTTTTGAATATGTCCTTTACGTGGCACGGTTCTTCCCTCCTTAATCATGAAAGACTTAATTCATCGGTACTCACAATCTGTGTCTGTGTTCGTGCGGTCATCTTATAACAAAATCCCAACACTTTTCAATCAACTTACTTGTGGTACTTGCAAACAAGCGCTGTTGCCATGCTTATTTTGCAGCTTTCGGTCTTTTGGCGCCGTATTTGGAACGGGCCTGTTTTCTGTTGGCAACGCCGGCTGTATCAAGCGTACCTCTGATTACATGGTATCTGGTACCAGGCAAGTCTTTTACCCTGCCGCCCCTGATCAGAACAACGCTGTGCTCCTGCAGGTTGTGGCCTTCACCCGGAATGTAGCTTGTTACTTCGATTCCGTTGGAAAGACGTACTCTGGCGATCTTTCTCAGTGCGGAGTTCGGCTTCTTAGGTGTAGCAGTCTTAACGGCTGTACATACGCCTCTCTTCTGCGGAGAAGAAGTATTGATCGCTTTCTTGCGCAGGGAATTGTATCCTTTCTGCAGCGCCGGTGCTGTAGACTTCTTTACAGATGTCTCACGACCCTTTCTTACTAACTGGTTAAATGTTGGCATTCTGTTTCACCTCTTTCATATTTTAATGTAACTGATGGTTACTTGTGTGCAGATACAACAGGTGTCCCGAATGGACCATCCCTTTCAGCTGAAACGCTGTTTCTGTGCATTGCAAATTTTATATGAACACAAACAACAGATGGTACGCTGTGCAAACTCTCTATTGTCATGTACATATAGAAAACACGCTGTGCGAACTTTCTATTGGCATAAATAAACAATGCATCTGTATGCACACTTAATCAGTATACGTGCTTACAAATGCATTGTCAATCATTTTTTTCAAAAAACTGGCATATTTAGGTCACTGCTCTGTTTATGGCAGCTCTGCAGTCTTCATCCTCCTGTCAAATGACCGGATTAGACCTGCTCAGCCAACGCTTTCTCCGGTTCCTCCATTTCCTCGTCCGGTTCTTCCAGATCTTCAACATCTTCCTCAAATGCGTCTTCATCTGACAGAGTGTTCAGATCCTCGTCCTCATCCATATAGATATCTGCATCCATATCTTCTGTCATATCCAGATCCGAAGTTTCGGAGAATTCCAGCTCATCATCCAGAGACAACGTGTCTTCCATCTCCAGATCCGTACTGAGCTGTACGTTGCGGTAGCGTTTCATACCCGTACCGGCAGGAATCAACTTACCGATAATAATATTTTCCTTCAGGCCAATCAGATTATCTACCTTACCCTTGATTGCAGCCTCTGTCAATACTTTGGTCGTTTCCTGGAAAGAAGCTGCCGAAAGGAAGGAGTTGGTGGCAAGCGCTGCCTTTGTGATACCCAGCATAACCTGTTTTCCTTCTGCCGGCTCTTTGCCTTCAGCGATAAGGCTTTCATTCATTTCCTCAAAATCCAGTACATCCACGAGGGTACCCGGCAGGAATTCCGTATCGCCGCTGTTTTCGATCCGTGTCTTTTTCAGCATCTGACGCACGATCACTTCAATATGCTTGTCGCTGATATCCACACCCTGCAGGCGGTATACACGCTGTACCTCACGGAGCATATAATCCTGTACCGCACGAATGCCTTTGATCTTCAGCAGATCATGGGGGTTCACACTTCCTTCTGTCAGTTCGTCGCCCGCTTCCAGAATCGCCCCGTCCAGAATCTTGATACGGGAACCATAGGGAATCAGGTATGCCTTGCTCTCACCGGTTTCGTGGTTGGTAATGATGATTTCACGTTTTTTCTTTGTGTCGCGAATCTCAGCCTCACCGCCGAACTCCGCAATGATTGCGAGTCCTTTCGGCTTTCTTGCTTCGAAAAGCTCTTCTACACGGGGAAGACCCTGTGTAATATCATCGCCGGCCACACCGCCGGTATGGAAGGTACGCATCGTAAGCTGTGTACCCGGCTCTCCGATGGACTGGGCCGCGATAATTCCTACCGCCTCGCCCACCTGCACCGGCTCTCCTGTCGCCATATTGGCGCCATAGCATTTTGCACAGATACCATTATGTGAACGGCAGCCCAGAATGGTCCGTATTTTAACGGCTTCAATGGGTTCACCCTGCTGCGTTACGCCAATGCTTAATATACGCGCCGCCCGTCCGGGTGTGATCATATGATTTTTCTTAACAATCACATTCCCGTCTTTATCTTTAATTTCTTCACAGGAGAATCTTCCTGTGATTCTGTCCTTGAGTCCTTCGATGGTTTCCTTGCCATCCATAAAGGCACGCACAGTCATACCGGGAATCTCACCCCGGCCTTCACAGCAGTCCACTTCACGAATGATCAGTTCCTGTGACACGTCAACCATACGGCGGGTCAGATACCCGGAATCCGCCGTCCGCAGAGCCGTATCCGACAGACCTTTCCGCGCACCGTGAGCCGACATAAAGTATTCCAGTACGTCCAGGCCTTCACGGAAATTGGACTTGATCGGAAGTTCAATGGTACGGCCTGTGGTATCGGCCATCAGTCCACGCATACCGGCAAGCTGCTTAATCTGCTGATTGGAACCACGGGCGCCGGAGTCGGCCATCATAAATATATTGTTGTATTTATCCAGACCTGCCAGCAACACTTCTGTCAGTTCTTTATCTGTTTCATTCCAGGTTTCCACAACCGCACGGTACCGCTCTTCTTCCGTGATCAGACCCCGACGGAAATTCTGGGAAATCTTATCCACTGTCATCTGTGCTTCATTCAGCATCTGCTGCTTCCGCTCAGGCACCGTCATATCGGAAATGGATACGGTCATGGCAGCTCTGGTTGAATACTTATACCCGGTGGACTTAATATTGTCCAGCACTTCCGCTGTTCTGGATGCGCCATGGGTATTGATAACCTTCTCCAGAATCTGTTTCAGGCCCTTTTTCCCCACGTGGAAATCCACTTCCAGCTTGAGGAAATTCTCCGGTTTGCTTCTGTCCACAAATCCCAGGTCCTGAGGAAGAATCTCATTAAAAATAAACCGTCCCAGAGTGGATTCCACATTGCCCGTAATCAGTTCACCGTTTCCGTTCCTGCGGCTTACTCTGGCCGTAATGCGGGAATGCAGGGTAATCGCTTTATTTTCATAGGCCAAAATAGCCTCGTTCACATTTCTGAAAAACTTTCCTTCTCCTTTGGCGCCCGGACGCTCCTGGGTCAGATAATAAATTCCCAGCACCATATCCTGAGACGGAACGGCAACCGGCCCGCCGTCGGAAGGTTTCAATAGATTATTGGGTGAAAGCAGTAAAAACCGGCACTCCGCCTGAGCCTCCACCGAGAGAGGCAGATGCACAGCCATCTGATCCCCGTCAAAATCGGCGTTGAAAGCAGTACATACCAGCGGATGGAGCTTGATGGCTTTACCTTCCACCAGAATCGGCTCAAATGCCTGAATCCCCAGTCTGTGCAGTGTAGGTGCACGGTTCAGCATAACCGGATGTTCTTTGATCACTTCTTCCAGCACATCCCATACCTGTGTATCCAACCGTTCCACCAGTTTCTTCGCGGCTTTGATATTCTGGGAAATACCTTTTGCCACCAATTCTTTCATTACAAAGGGTTTAAACAATTCAATGGCCATCTCTTTGGGCAGGCCGCACTGATATATTTTCAGTTCCGGACCCACTACAATTACGGAACGGCCGGAATAATCCACACGTTTTCCCAAAAGGTTCTGACGGAAACGGCCGGATTTGCCCTTGAGCATATCGGACAGGGATTTCAGCGCCCGGTTGCCGGGACCCGTGACAGGACGGCCTCTTCTGCCGTTGTCGATCAACGCATCCACTGCTTCCTGCAGCATACGCTTTTCATTTCTGACAATAATGTCAGGCGCACCCAGCTCCAGCAGCCGTTTCAGACGGTTGTTTCTGTTAATAATCCTTCTATATAAATCATTCAGATCGGAAGTTGCAAAACGTCCTCCGTCAAGCTGTACCATCGGACGCAGATCCGGCGGAATCACCGGAATGACATCCATAATCATCCATTCGGGTCTGTTACCCGATTCACGGAATGCCTCCACGACCTCCAGCCTTTTCACAATTCTCGCACGCTTCTGTCCGGTAGAATCCTTCAATGCTTCTTTTAACTGCTGAGCATCTTCTTCCAGATCAATCGCCTGTAACAGTTCTTTGATCGCTTCTGCACCCATACCTACCCGGAACCGGCTGCCCCAGGATTCTCTTGCATCCTGATATTCCTTTTCAGTCAGAACCTGCTTGGGCTGCAAATCGGTTCCTGCGGGATCCAGAACGATATACGACGCAAAATAGAGCACCTTCTCCAGCACCCTGGGAGAAAGATCCAGAATCAGGCCCATCCGGCTTGGAATACCCTTGAAATACCAGATATGGGACACCGGCGCTGCCAGCGCAATATGCCCCATCCGCTCCCGGCGGACATTGGACTTCGTAACTTCCACACCGCAGCGGTCACAGATAACGCCTTTGTATCTGATCTTTTTATATTTACCGCAATGGCATTCCCAATCTTTGCTGGGGCCAAAGATCCGTTCGCAGTACAGACCGTCTTTCTCAGGTTTTAACGTCCTGTAGTTGATTGTCTCCGGTTTCAGCACCTCTCCGCGGGACCATTCCAGAATCTTATCGGGCGACGCCAATCCGATCTTGATCGCATCAAATGTCATGGGTTGATACATTTCGTTTGTTGTTTCCGACATTTATGGCACTCCTTCCAAACTATCCGTAACAGTCCGGATGTCCCCGACGCCACCGGCTGGGTTTCTCCGGACTGTTATCCGTTTTCAACTGTTATTCATCCAGAGACTCTTCATATTCCTCTTCGAAGTCGTCTTCGAATGCCTCATCATCTTCCTCTTCTGTGCTGATCAGTTCGCCGTCGTCATCAAATTCCTGCTTCTGGTAGCCCATAGAACCCAATGATTTTTCTTCACGGTCATAGGAACCGGGCTCTCCCTCCATTTCATAACGGTAATCCGATTCACCGTAATCAATGCTCTCCACAATCTCCACTTCTGTCTGATCCTCACGCAGCACCTTCACATCCAGACCCAGAGACTGCAATTCTTTCAACAATACTTTGAAAGATTCCGGAATACCCGGAGCCGGTATATTATCGCCTTTGATAATGGCTTCATATGTTTTAACACGTCCCACCACATCATCAGATTTTACTGTCAGTATCTCCTGCAGCGTATAGGCGGCACCATATGCTTCCAAAGCCCATACTTCCATCTCTCCGAAACGCTGACCGCCAAACTGCGCCTTGCCACCCAGAGGCTGCTGGGTTACCAGGGCATATGGGCCTGTGGAACGCGCATGGATCTTGTCATCCACCAGATGGTGCAGTTTCAGATAATGCATATGACCGATGGTAACGGGGCTGTCAAATTCTTCCCCTGTACGTCCGTCCCGCAGCCGCACCTTACCATCCCGTGTAATGGGTACGCCCTTCCACAGTTCCCTGTGCTCTCTGTGCTCTGACAGATATTCCATCACTTCCGGATGGAGCGTATCTTTATGTTTTTCTGAAAATTCTTCCCACTCCAGATTGACATAATCATTGGCCAGATCGAGAGTGTCCATAATATCAATTTCGTTGGCGCCGTCAAAGACAGGTGTGGCCACATTGAATCCCAGTGCTTTCGCCGCCAGTGAAAGGTGGATTTCCAGTACCTGTCCAATGTTCATTCGGGACGGCACACCCAGCGGATTCAATACAATATCCAGCGGACGTCCATTTGGCAGATAGGGCATATCCTCCACCGGAAGCACACGGGAAACCACACCCTTGTTGCCATGACGGCCTGCCATCTTATCACCCACGGAAATCTTTCTTTTCTGTGCTATATAAATGCGGACTGCCTGATTCACACCCGGAGGCAGTTCGTCTCCGTTTTCTCTTGTAAACACTTTGGCATCCACTACGATACCATACTCACCATGGGGTACTTTCAGGGAAGTGTCACGCACCTCGCGTGCCTTCTCACCAAAGATGGCGCGCAGCAGACGTTCTTCCGCTGTCAGTTCTGTCTCTCCTTTGGGCGTCACCTTGCCCACCAGAATATCTCCGGCACGCACTTCCGCACCAATACGGATAATCCCTCTTTCATCCAGATCCTTCAGGGCATCATCCCCTACGCCGGGTACATCACAGGTAATCTCCTCTGCACCCAGCTTTGTATCTCTGGCTTCCGCCTCATATTCTTCAATGTGCACCGATGTATATACATCGTCACGCACCAGTTTTTCACTTAACAGAACGGCGTCTTCATAGTTATAGCCTTCCCAGGTCATAAATCCGATCAGCGGATTCTTGCCCAGTGCAAGTTCCCCCTGGGAGGTGGACGGTCCGTCTGCAATTACCTGTCCGGCAGCCACTCTGTCCCCTTTGAATACAATGGGTTTCTGATTGTAGCAGTTGGACTGATTGCTTCGTGAAAATTTCGTCAGACGAATGGTTTCTTTCTCGCCATCGTCATACTCCATGCGGATTTCATTGGAGGCCACATGGCTGACAGTACCCGGTTTCTTTGCTACAACACAGACACCGGAGTCAACGGCAGCTTTGGGCTCCATACCCGTACCAACCACCGGCGCCTCCGTCAGAAGCAACGGCACTGCCTGACGCTGCATGTTAGAACCCATCAGCGCACGGTTGGCATCATCATTCTCAAGGAATGGGATCAACGCCGTTGCCACAGAGAAGACCATTTTGGGCGACACATCCATATAGTCAAACATCGCTCTGGGATATTCCTGTGTCTCCTCATGGAAACGACCCGATACGCTGGTTCTGACAAAGTGTCCGTCGTCGTCCAACGCCTCATTCGCCTGCGCCACATGGTAATTATCTTCTTCATCCGCCGTCATATAGACTACCTCATCCGTAACACGGGGATTTTTCGGATCGGTTTTATCTATCTTACGATATGGTGCTTCTACAAAGCCATATTCATTAATTCTCGCATAGCTTGCCAGCGAGTTAATCAAACCGATGTTTGGACCTTCAGGCGTCTCAATGGGGCACATTCTTCCATAATGGGAATAATGCACGTCGCGCACCTCAAATCCGGCACGGTCTCTGGACAGACCGCCGGGGCCCAGTGCGGAAAGACGTCTCTTATGGGTCAGCTCACCCAACGGGTTGTTCTGATCCATAAACTGGGACAACTGGGAAGACCCGAAGAACTCTTTTACCGCCGCCTGTACGGGTTTGATATTAATCAGTATCTGCGGGGAAATCTCTTCTGCGTCGTGGGTGGTCATCCGCTCACGAACCACCCGTTCCAGCCTGGAAAGACCGATCCGGTACTGGTTCTGCAACAGTTCTCCCACCGCACGGATGCGTCTGTTGCCCAGATGGTCGATGTCATCGTCATTTCCGATGCCATATTCCAGATGAATATTATAGTTAATGGAGGCCAGAATATCCTCCTTGGTAATATGCTTGGGAATCAGCTCATGTACATTCCGCTTAATTGCATCCGCCAGCTCACCCGGCTGATCGCCGTATTCTTCCAATATCTGTGCCAGCACAGGATAATATACCAGTTCCGTAATGCCCAGTTCTCTCGGATTACAATCTACAAAACTGGTCAGGTCCACCATCATATTGGAAAGGACTTTTACATTTCTCTCCTCTGTCTGAATCAGCACATAGGGAATGGCTGCGTTCTGAATGGTCTCAGCCAGTTCTGCAGACACTTTCGTACCTGCCTGCGCCAGTATTTCACCGGTAGAAGTATCCACCACATCCTCTGCCAGGATCTGATGGCGAATACGGTTTTTCAGAGCCAGTTTTTTATTGAATTTATAACGTCCCACTTTTGCCAGGTCATATCTTCTCGGATCAAAAAACATGGCATTAATCAGACTTTCCGCACTTTCAACGGAAAGCGGTTCGCCTGGACGGATCTTTTTATATAACTCTAAAAGACCTTCCTGATAATTCTCAGCAACGTCTTTTGAAAAGCTGGCTTCTATCTTGGGTTCATCACCGAAAAGCTCTCTGATTTCATCGTTGGTTCCCACGCCCAGAGCACGGACCAGAACGGTAATCGGCACCTTTCTTGTCCTGTCCACACGGACATAAAATATATCATTGGAATCTGTCTCATACTCCAGCCATGCACCACGGTTTGGTATCACAGTACAGGAAAACAGCCGTTTGCCAATCTTGTCATGGTCGATGGCATAGTAGATGCCAGGTGAACGTACCAACTGGCTGACAATAACCCGTTCCGCACCATTGATCACGAAAGTACCTGTTTCCGTCATAAGAGGAAGGTCGCCCATAAAGATTTCATGTTCGCTGATTTCTTCTTTCTCTTTATTATAGAGACGTACTCTCACTTTCAGAGGCGCCGCATAGGTCGCGTCTCTTTCCTTACATTTCTCAATGGTGTTTTTATTGATGGGCATCTCGTCTTTGCACAGTTCAAAGTCAACGAACTCAAGACTCAGGTGACCGCTGTAATCTGCAATCGGAGAAATATCATCGAATACTTCTTTTAAGCCTTCGTTTAAAAACCATTGATAAGAGTTCTTCTGAACTTCTATCAGGTTTGGCATCTCTAAAACCTCTTTTTGTCTCGAATAACTCATACGTACACTCTTGCCTGCGGCAGTGGGTCGTATTCTGTTCTTTTCCATTGACATTTCACCCCGTTCTTCTATGATCTTAACCTGCTTTACAGTATCTTTTCATGCAAATAAGCATACCACACCACAATAGTGCACTATCCATTCTACTACAGGAAAAGTCCTGCGTCAAGAAAAATTTCCCAAAATTTTTATGAACTGCCATGATTCACTGAAATACGAAAACCGGGAAAGCAGTTGTCCGTATATAACCCCATGCTTTCCCGGTATCTTATCTCTTGTTCTGACAGGCTTTCCTGTTATTTCAGAGTAACCTTTGCTCCTTCGCCTTCCAACTTGGTCTTTACGTCTTCGGCTTCTTCTTTGGATACGCCTTCTTTTACAGTCTTAGGTGCGGAATCAACCAGATCCTTAGCTTCCTTCAGACCCAGGCCGGTTACTTCACGTACTACTTTGATTACCTTTACTTTGTTCGGGCCAACTTCTGTCAGCTCTACATCGAACTCTGTCTTTTCTTCAGCAGCTTCTGCTTCGCCGCCGCCTGTTGCGATTACCATATTCGCTGCTGCGGATACGCCAAATTCTTCTTCGCAGGCTTTTACCAGATCATTTAATTCAAGTACGGTCAACTCTTTGATTGCATCAATAATTTCCTGTGCGGATAATTTTGCCATTTTATTTTCCTCCATTTTAAATTTGTTGTGAAAGTATCGTTCTTCTCATTCCTCTTGTTCAGGCCACAGACTTATTCTGCAGGAGCCTCCTGCGCTGCGGAAGGAGCAGCCTCTTTGGCTGCCATGGCTGCCTCTGCGCCGCCTTTTTCAGCAAGCTGGTCCATAACGCGTGCAAAGTTTGCGATGGGTGCCTGCATGCTTCCGAGCAGTTTGGAAAGCAGTTCCTCTCTGGAAGGAATGCTTGCGATGGACGCGATTCCCTTTGCATCATAGGCAATGCCTTCTACCACACCACCTTTGATTTCCAGTACCGGCGCTTCTTTTGCAAATTTGCTGATGATTCTTGCCGGTGCAGTAGCATCTGTTGTAGAGAGCGCCATGGCGCTGGGTCCTTCCAGATACTGGGTCAGTGATTCAAAATCCGTTCCCTTAAATGCAAAATTCATCATTGTGTTCTTGTAAACCTTATAGGTTACACCGGCCTCACGAAGCTGTTTACGAAGTCTTGTGTCCTGCTCAACGGTCAGTCCACGATAGTCGATCAGGATGACAGACTGGGCATCTTTGATGCTTTCGGAAATTTCTTCCACCACAGGCCTTTTCAATTCAACTTTTGCCATTTCTTTACCTCCTTATAGATTTTGTGCCGAAAGGAGTTCATTGTCTCTGCGAAAATATAAAAGCCTTTCTGTCAAAGACAGAAAGGCATAACATACGTAAACTCTTTCCTCGGCAGGCGGTTTTCCTTACGCCGGTCCGTTACCGGCGCCTGCTGTCTTCGGCATGGTTTTTAATCGTTGCCAGTATAGCAGACCTGCCGTAATATGTCAAGCATTTTTATACACTATCTGGGACTTAAATATCCATCCTCGTCCAGTACTCCGCTGTCCGAAATGGAATTGATGAATTGAATGACTCTGGCTTTCTCCGAACCGTCCAGCAATTTCGTCCGACAGTCTGACTGCCTGGCAGGAAGCACCCGGATCACCGCTTCTCCTTTCTCCGGTATCCGGACTTGCAGAAGGCAGGTGTCCTGAGATTTGGAATTGAACCAGAAGTTGCCCAGACTGTATATGACCGGCACACCCTGTACATACCCCACCGGCTGCAGACAGTGGGAATGATCCCCCACAATCAGATCCGCGCCGGCTTCCGCAATCATCACCGCCTGATCCCGCTGGGCCCAATCCGTTTCCGCCTGGCTCTCCGTCCCCCAGTGGATATAGACAATCAGCATATCACAGTTCGGACGGGCTTTTCTGATCTCTTCCAGGAGCCGGTCCGGATTCCAGCAGCGGAATGTGCCGGGCGTATTTTCCCCCGCCCCTTTTGTGTCCGGATGATCGTTGCGTTCAATCTGTGTGGCCGACAGAATGGTAATCTTTTTATCATTGGCGATAAAGCTCACCGGTTTCACCGCTTCTTCCAGATTTCTGCCCGCACCCACATAGGGCATGTCCATAGCCTCCAGCGTGTCCAGGCTGTCCAGAAGGGAAACCTCCCCGTAATCGTAGGCATGGTTATTGGCAAGAGAAACAATATCCACCCCCATTTCCGTCAGGTAGGATGCACTTTCCGGCTTCGCCCGGAAAGTAAACTGCTTGCCCGGGGTAGGCGTCCCCCTGTCAGTATAGGGAAATTCATTGTTTACCATAAAAATATCGGCATTCCGCATTTCCGCCAGCAAATCCGCGGAAAAAGCCTCCTCAATGGCGCCGCCCCGCTGCTGAAGCCTTGCCATCACCGCATAGGAAGGGTCAAACAGAATATCTCCTGCAAAGGCCATCAAAATCTCATCCGGCGAAGCCGTTTCCCTGGCATAAATCCGTTCCTCCTGCATGCGCTGCGGATCGCGGAGCAGCTCACCATATCTGCTCTCATCCAGCGCCTCCTCCGTTTCATCGTCCTGTGCCTTTTCCTCGGTCTCTTCCACCATCTGCGCAAGGATCTGTTCTCCGCCCATTGTTTCCTTCCTGCCGGCTTCATTTTCTCCATTCCCCTTTTCCGTCTCCTTGCCTACCGCAATGAGTGTCAGAAAGATTCCTCCAACCGTAAGGACCGTGCAGAATACGGACAGAAAAAGAACCAGTTTATTTGTTCTTTTTCTCTTTTTCTTTTTTTTCTTTGCCGATTTTTTATTTGTATATACTGTCATAATCGTATGCTCCGTAAAATTCATACAGGCGTTTCAGATAAGCCGGGTAATTTTCTCTTGTCAGACGTCCCGTCCCCTCCCGCATCCACCTGAGAAGCTGAGAATTAATCTCCTCGCTGTAATGCATCTGATCCTGATAATTGTCCAGATTACAGGTCAGGTCCGTATGATCGTCATAGGCAAACAGCCGGATATTCTCACAGTCCAACAGTTCATTGATCACCAGTTCCTGCAGTTCCATATACCAGTCCAGTTTCCCCTGTTGCATAATATATACATCCCAGTAACAGATACTGTAAGGGGAAAAATAATAATAAAATGTAATATCAGGATTTTCTCTGGCCACATCCGTTACATTCTGCCTGATATTTTCCAGTGTCTGCTCCCGCTCCACTTCCGCCAGAGGTTCCTTGTAAACACTCCGCTCCGGCCTGGTATAAGTCGCCAGCACTGCCTCTTTTCCAAAAGCATACTCCCCCTGCCAGTTCATATATTCATCAAATGTTGTCATCCGCTTGCCCATGGCAGTGTCCACCAGCACATTGTCCGACAGGATAAATACATTTTTATTCAGAATATACTCCGTATCATTAAAAGGATTTCGGTCATATAAGTAATAGGGAATCCCCTCATAATTTACATAATCTTTATCCTGGGTAAAATTCCCCTGGTCCAGACAGCGGATCACCGTCCTGAGTTCCGGATTGGCGCGGATTGCCGCCTCCAGATTGTCATTGACCTCCCGGAATGTGCCTCCGTGAAAAGGCGTCTTTATGGAAACGCCGCCAAACAGGGCGTCACATTCACTGGTCTTAAAGTTGGATATCATAGAAGTGCCCGTAATCAGCGTATCATAGGAAAAATGTCTCACAATCCCATCATTCTGATAACGACTGTTATCCAATGTATAGGCAACTCCCTCAAGCGGCCCGTGATAGTGAAAAAAAGGATCCACCGTAATAATATATCCCGCAAATGCTGCCAGCAGCAGAAGCGTCCCCGAAATCGCACAGCCAAACCAAACTTTTGCCTTCATATCCTGTTCTCCCAATCGGAAAATCGACCTTAAAAGTTAAAATATAAAAATGTGGAAATACCGGACAAAGACACAATGGACCATGTAAGCATCCCTACCGTCATAACAAGATTTCTTTTCGTACACACAAATTCCTGTTCCTGACAATTCTTTGTCCCCAATGTAACTCCCAAAACCGTTATGAGGAATATGCAAAGACGGATACATCCCTCCGGCCCCGGCAATCCGCCCGGAAACAGCAGTTCTTCCAGATGTCTTGCTTCCGGCAGTGTCAGCCCGTCCAACATGGAGGAGGTTATATGAAAAGATTCCAGTTTCGCCACTTTCCGGAACATAATATATGCCTGCTCCAGCGTATCCGCCCGAAAAATCAAAAAGGCAAAGCTGACAAACCCAAACGTGAAAAACCACTGGATCAGCCCCGGTATCCTGTCCCAGGTATTCCGAAACCTTCTTGTCAGCACTTCAGCCAGTCCATGCAGCAATCCCCATACTACAAATGTCCAGTTTGCACCATGCCAGAATCCACTGACCAGAAACACAATCAGAATATTCAGGTACGTTCGAATCCGTCCCCTGCGGCTTCCTCCCAGAGGGAAATAGATATACCGACGCAGAAACCTTGTCAGCGTCATATGCCACCTGTCCCAGAATTCCAGAATCGACCGGGCTTTATAGGGCGAATGAAAGTTGACCGGCAGACTGATATTAAACAGGGAGGCAATCCCTGTGGCCATATCGCTGTATCCGCTGAAATCGTAATACAGTTGCAGTGCAAAACACACGATCACCAACAGTACATCCGGACAGGTAAGTATCTCGATCCCGCCAAAGCCAAGGGCAACCAGGTTTCCCAGCGTGTCTGCCACAATAACCTTTTTAAACAACCCCACTGCAAAAAAATACATCCCTCTTGACAGATGCATTGCGTCCATCTTATGCTTCTTTTCATCCAGAAGCTGAGGTATCAGTTCATCGTGCAGAACGATGGGCCCTGCTACAAGCTGCGGAAAAAAGGATACGAACACCGCATAATCCAGCAGGCTGTACTGTTTTGTTTCCCCTCGCCATGAATCCACCACATAGGAAATCTGCTGAAAGGTAAAAAAGCTGATGCCCAGCGGCAAAACAATCTTTTGCAGGACAAAATCCGTATGAAACAGGGCATTGATATTTTCCAGGAAAAAATCAAAATATTTAAAATAAAACAGAAGCGCCACATTGGCGGCCACTCCCAGGAGCATGCCTGCTTTTCCGGTACGGCTGCGGCCGTTCAAATGCTGCCTGAGCAAAAATCTGGATATGCCAAAATTCCCCAGGATACTGCCACAGATAATCAACACATAAGACGGATTGAAGTATCCATAAAACCACAAAGACATACAGAGAAGCCACAGACGCGCAGCCCTTCCCGCCTTGAAATGATACAGGAAAAAATAAACTGCCACACACAAAGGCAAAAAAAACAGAATGAATATATAAGAGTTAAACAGCATACCCGTGTCCCCAATCTTCCATGATGCAAAAGGAAGCAGCGAATCCCCGCTGCCTCCGTATTGTAGATGATATGCAGTTAAATCTTTGCAACATTGACCTTTACGCCAGGACCCATCGTGGAAGCCAGAGTAACGCTCCTCAGATACTGTCCCTTAACTGCGCTGGGTTTTGCCTTGATAATGGCATCCATAACGGCACTGAAATTTTCCTGCAGCTTTTCATCACTGAAGGAAGTCTTTCCAACAGGTACATGGACAATATTGGTCTTGTCCAGTCTGTATTCGATCTTACCGGCTTTAATGTCATTGATTGCCTTTGTAACATCCATTGTAACCGTACCTGCTTTGGGATTGGGCATCAATCCTTTCGGGCCCAATACTTTACCGAGACGGCCCACAATACCCATCATATCCGGCGTGGCTACAACCACATCGAAATCCAGCCAGCCGTCATTCTGAATCTTGGGAATCAGCTCGTCACCGCCAACATAATCGGCGCCTGCCGCTTCCGCTTCGTTGATTTTATCGCCTTTTGCAAATACCAGCACTTTCACGGTCTTACCGGTTCCGTTGGGCAGTACCACTGCGCCACGGATCTGCTGTTCTGCATGACGGCCGTCACAGCCGGTTCTGATATGCAGTTCAACAGTCTCATCGAACTTTGCTGTGGCCAGCTTCTTTACCAGAGCGATTGCCTCTGCCGGCTCATACTGAACGGCACGGTCTACCTGTTTTGCCGCTTCTTTATATTTCTTACCATGTTTCATTTTGTTTTCCTCCTTGTGGTAGTGGCGGGGCCGCAGCTCCTCCCACATCTGTTATTTCTTACTCTTCAATAACGATTCCCATACTCTTTGCCGTACCGGTAATCATGCTTATAGCAGCTTCCAGGCTGGCAGCGTTCAAATCAGGCATTTTCGTCTCCGCGATTTCCTTTACCTTATCTTTGGAAATTGTTGCAACCTTTGTCTTGTTTGGTGCAGCCGAACCGGATTTGATATTTGCCGCTTTCTTCAGCAGGACCGCTGCAGGCGGAGTCTTTGTTACAAAACTGAAACTTCTGTCCGCATAAACGGTAATAACCACAGGAATGATCAGATCACCCTTGTCTGCCGTCCTTGCATTGAACTGCTTTGTAAATTCAACGATGTTTACACCATGCTGGCCCAGTGCGGGACCAACCGGCGGCGCTGGCGTAGCTTTGCCGGCAGGGATCTGTAACTTAATGTATCCTTCTACTTTTTTTGCCATTTTGGCACCTCCTAAAATATTGTGGTGGTGGCGGGTGCATCACGGCAGAAATACCGTTTCTCCCTCCCACAGTTCATACCGCTCTTCCCATATTTGAAAACAGGAAATATATAAGCAGGACTCCGCCGCTTTGCATGCGGATTCCCATGAACGTCTTTTCTATCATGCAGCCTGACGCTGTTGTCCCCGCTGCCTGTTACATCTTTTTGATTTCTGCAAAACTGATTTCCACAGGAGTCTCCCTGCCAAACAGTTCCACATTGATTGTAGCTGTCTGCTTGCCGTAGTCCATTCGCTGAACCGCGCCCACCGTATCTTTCCAGACACCCGCAATCACTGCAATCACATCGCCTTCTCCAAAATCCACGGAAATATTCTCTGTTTTGATTCCGAGAGGACGCATTTCCACTTCTGTCAGCGGCACGGGCTTACTTCCCGGTCCCACAAACCCTGTCACACCTCTGGTATTCCTGACCACATACCAGGTATCGTCATTCATCACCATATTGATCAGAACATACCCCGGAAACATCTTTTTCTGGACGTTTTTTTTCGCGCCGTTCTTTACTTCCACAACGTCCTGCATCGGCACTCTGACTTCCAGGATTTCTTCTTCCAGATGTCTGTTCTCAATTGTCTTCTCAATATTGGCCTTTACTTTGTTCTCATAACCTGAATAAGTATGCACTACATACCAGTTCGCTTCTGCCATATGCTCACCCTCGTCCTTACATCGTCAGGAAGTTATTTACACCGTACTGAAGAAGCATATCGATTACCGCGATGGCAGCCCCCAGCACAACCGAAACACAGACAACTGCAACTGATTGTTTAAAAAGTGAAGTCCTGTCAGGCCACGTAATTTTCCTGAACTCGGATTGCACGCCTTTGGAAAAGCTGATCTTTTCCTTTTTGTTTGAATCTCCCATCTGCCGCTTTCCTTTCACGATCACAGATTATTTTGTTTCTTTGTGTAACGTATGGGTTCTGCAGAATTTACAGTATTTCTTTGTCTCCATTCTGTCCGGGTGTGCTTTCTTATCCTTTGTCGTATTGTAGTTACGCTGTTTGCACTCTGTACATGCCAATGTAATTCTTGTACGCATATCATCCACCTCCACGTGCTTTTCTTACACTTTATTCTGTTTGGTCATCTTCTTTTTTTCATATATTTGTGCATAAAAAAAAGACCTGAATCTTATTTTGCTTATTTACTATAGCACAGGGGACCATTTCCGTCAACGTTTTTTATTTATTTTCATAAACTTTACCTTTTTATCTGTTTTTGGTACTTATGACACCCCCTTCATTCATTGCAAGTTTACCCATATTATGGTATGATAAATATAGAAAATCAGGTTATTATGCCCTCATACATAATATCATGCGGAACGGATTCCGAATACTTGTAGATTTTCCATACATATGTGTTCTTTTCATGGAGGAAAGGAAGGGCAGTTATATGGCTAATATCATGGCATTAAATGCAGTTTACAATCACTATCTGACTTCTTATTCCCGCAATTCGGCAACGAAGTACGATACGCATGATAAAAATGAACTGCGCAACGTATACCATTCTATCGTTAAACTAAATAAAGAAGCGCCGCTGTATCTGCTGGATTCCAGCAGAGAGTCCCATGCGTTTGCAATCGGAGTCAAAGAAGGCGCAAGAGAACTCCACAATGTAATCGCCTCCCTGGGCGGACTCAATGAAGATGAGCTGCTGAATAAAAAAGCTGCTTTCTCCAGCGATGAGAATATCGTTGGCGCACAGTATATTGGCGATGCCGGTAATGATGCGGAGATTCCTTCTTATGAGATCGAAGTGCGCTCACTGGCCTCTCCCCAGGTGAATCTGGGCAGCTATCTGCCTGCAGACAGTATGGATCTGCCTGCGGACACCTATTCTTTTGATATCAATATTCACAATACCAACTATGAATTCCAATATAAAATTGCAGAAGGTGATACCAACAAAAAGCTGCAGGAAAAACTGGCGCGTCTTATATCCGGCGCCGGAATCGGCATTGATGCCGTGGTGGAAACAGACGAGGATCTTTCCGCACTCAAGCTGACCTCCTCTGCCACCGGTGCGCCCATCGGAAAAGAGAGTCTGTTTACCATTTCCGATACCCATTCCAGCAAGGCCTCCGGCTCGGTTGCTTACCTGGGTATTGGCCAGGCAACCCGCCCCGCTTCCAACGCGGAACTGATCATCAACGGCACACAACGCAGCATTCCTTCCAATCATTTTACACTGGAAAAGACTTATGAAATCACCATCAACGGCATCAGCCCCGTAGAAGGGCAGACTGCCACTGTCAGTGTAAAAGATGACACGGAATCCCTTGGCGAAAATATTAACAAACTGGTCAGCGGTTACAATTCCTTCCTGGATTTTGCCGTACAGAATAAGGGAAGACGTACGAAAAATGCAGATCTGCTCAAGGAGATGCGCAGTATTGCTTCCATTTATAAAGACGGCCTGAACCATATGGGACTCCAGATCAAACAGGACGGAACCCTGACACTGAACGCGGATACCTACACCCATTCCATGGAAGACGGCGAGGCAAAACATACTGTATCCATGATGCGGGATTTTGCAGATTCCCTTTTCCGCAAAACCAATCAGATTTCACTGGACCCCATGCAATATATCAACAATACCATGGTGGCATACAAGAATCCTGCTAAAACGCATTTTGCCACACCTTATCACACCAGTCCCTACAGCGGGATGATGTTTAACAGTTATTGTTAAAGCATATTTCCCATTGCTCCGGAAACAATGGAAAACACCGAAAATGCGCCTTGCAAACTTTCTATTGTCATGAATTGAAAAAGAAAAGCAGACACAAACATCTGCTTTTCTTTTTTGATTACAACGGAATATTTCCATGTTTCTTTTTCGGTGTATCCACTTTTTTACCTTCCAGTCCCCGCAGACCCTTGAGAATACAGAGCCGGGTTTCTTCCGGTTTGATCACCTCATTCACATAGCCTCTTGCCGCAGCCACATATGGATTTAAGAATCTCTCTTCATATTCTTTCTTGCACTGCTCGCGCATGGCTTCCGGATCACTCGCCGCTTTTATCTTCTTTTTGAATGCAATATTCACCGCGCCATCAGCGCCCATAACCGCAATTTCCGCAATGGGCCATGCATAAACGAGATCGGCGCCCATTTCCTTGGAGTTCATGGCTATATATGCCCCGCCATAGGCTTTCCGCATAATTATGGAAATCTTGGGCACAGTTGCCTCGGAATATGCATACAGCACCTTTGCACCATGACGGATAATGCCGCTGTGCTCCTGCGCGGTTCCGGGCAGAAAGGCAGGCACATCCACCAGCGTTACCAGCGGAATATTGAAGCAGTCACAGAACCGGATAAACCTTGCCAGCTTGTCAGATGCATGATAGTCCAGAGAACCGGCGCTGGCATTTGCCTGATTGGCCACAAAGCCTACCGTCCTGCCTTCCATACGGCCCCAACCCACTACCACATTCATGGCAAAATCTTTCTGTACTTCAAAAAAGCTGTCATTATCTACAATACAGTCGATTACATCTTTTACATCATAAGGATGTCTGGAATTGTCCGGTACAATATCCCGGAGTTTTGCACACTGATCATCGTTCTTTTCCAGGTAGGTCTTTCCGAAATTTCCCACCTTGTTCAGCATCTTGTTGACAGCAAACAGAAGAGACTGTTTTTCACGAATGGGCTTGATGACCGGAGGCTGCTGTTCATTATTGCTGGGCAGATAGGATAAGAGTTTCCGAACGCCCATCAGACACTCGCCTTCCGTATCGTAGGTAAAATGAGAAACACCACTTTTCTTTGCGTGTACATCTGCTCCACCCAGTTCCTCAACCGATACTTCCTCATTAATCACCGTCTTAACCACATTGGGTCCGGTAATAAACATTTTGGAAATATCCTTTACCATAAAGATATAGTCACAGATCGCCGGCGCATAACAAGCACCGCCGGAGCAGGGCCCCAGAATCACCGCGATCTGAGGAATCACACCGGACGCCTTTGTATGGCGCAGAAACATTCCGCTGTAGCCGCTGAGAGAAGAAATACCTTCCTCAATACGGGCGCCGCCGCTGTCATTGATACAAATAAGAGGCGCTCTCATCTGCATGGCCATATCCTGTATCCGGCAGATTTTAAAAGAATGATATTCTCCCAGCGTACCGCCGATTACCGTAAAGTCTTCACTGGCAACAAAGACAAGACGGCCGTCAACCTCCCCGTATCCGGTTACAACACCGTCTCCCGGCACTCTCCGCTTGTCCAAATCAAAATCATCAATTCTGGACTCCATCATTCCGTCTATTTCCACAAATGTACCTTTATCCAGAAGAATATCAATCCGTTCCCGCGCTGTCAGCTTGCCTGATTTATGCTGTTTATCAATCTTTGCCTGTCCGCCGCCCTGCAGTACCTTCTCTCTTCTCTGCTCCAGATTTTTAATCGCTTCATCCCAATTCATAACTGCGGTCCTCTCCTCTTATATGATCATTGCTTTAAACATCCAATATGTTTTGCACTTCAAATACTTTGAATATCAAAATATATTATACCATGGTTTTGGAAATGTGCAAGTGGAAATTATTGTGGATGAAAAACAATAGAAAGCGCAGCTTTTGTTCCGCGCGCGAAGCTGCGCATCCCTTTTGTTTCATAGGACGCATTTTCCTATGGAAGAACAGAAGCGGCCTTCACTCCCGCACTTTTATGTGGAAACGAAAACCGCCTGTATTTATCCGATTCTGAAATTTTCAGTTATCGTTTTATTTCTTTCGATCCACCAACTGTGGATCCACAAAATTGGTCTGACTCATATTTTTATAATAGTCATTTGCCGCACGGACACTTTTTTTTGCCTGACGTATTTTGCCTCTGGCATAGGAAAAATAGTTATCTATCAACTGTTTATTTCTCCGCTCTGATGTCTGGACACTGACGCTTAAATCTGTTATTTCCGAAATCAACTGCTTCATTTGAGCAATTTCATTGCAAAATACAGCCTTCTCCTCCGACAATCCATCCCGGATTCTGTCATAGATCTTCTCAAATCCGCTGTCCAGCAATTCCAGTTCCGCAATAAAGCTGCTCTTTGTCTGCACAATCCGGTCAAAAGCTGCGGTATCGCTGTTCTCTTTAATTGCTTCTTCCTGTTTGCCATTTTCCTCAAGAAGTCTCTGAAGTATACTCTTTTTTTTCCTGAGACTTTCCAGCAGGATATCCACGTATTGTCCAATTTCTGCCATTTTCATCCTCACTTGGGCTTGTGCGTATTGTTCTGATTCATTACTTCTTTCCAGGTATCCCTCATACCTCTCAGGTGTGTCAGCACCTCTTCCAAAATCGCTTTGTCCTTATGGACATTTGCTTCCTGAAGACGTCCCATCAGATAATTATATACATTCTCAAAATCTTTGTAAACCGGATATTTTTCATCCAGAGTACGCAGGAACTCTTCGATAATCTTCTGTGTCTTGATAATGTTATTATGTGCCTTCTCAATATCTTTACTCTCGATTCCCGCAATCGCAAAATTGCAGAATTTGATTGCACCGTCATACAGCATAAGGGTCAGTTCCGCCGGTGAAGCTGTCAGAACTTTGTTTCTGTTATAAGCCGCATACGCGTTAGGCAATGGCATACCTGGTACCTCCTTGTTCCGTGTTTATTCCGTTACCTTTCCTGTCAGCCTCCAAACAGGCTGCTGAGATAGCTCTGCTGGGAATTCAGTTTGGACAGTGCTTTTTCCATCTGTGTAAACTGATTATAATATCTGTCCTCCAAAGCCTGCAGTTTCTTCTCCTGTTCACTTATTTTTGTCTTATAATCATCATACTCTGTTTGCATCCGTTTGTCATCATACACTTTATACATACTACGATATGTGGTACGCTCCATCAGTGTATTGACTTTCGACTTGAGGTCTTTACTCAGCTGTGTAAAGAATCCTGCAACAGCCTGCGGATCGCTGGCGATGGCAGCCTTGAGCGCGTTCTCATTGGAAGAAGTATTGGCATCATCCTCATCACCGTCAATGTGGTACACACCTCTCTCATTTTCTGCCGCTTTAAAATAGCTCAATGTATTAATACCAAAGCTGGAAAGGCTGTAAGACTTGCCGTTGATATTATATGTGCCCAGCATGGTCGTTTTAAATACATTGATCAATGTCCCCAGATCACCATCCCGGCGAAGCAGGGAATCTTTAATCTTTGTCTCCCACTTCTCCACTTCTGACTCGGACAGAGCTTCCTTTTCTTCGTCAGTGAGGGGTTCGTATCCTTTGGCCACTTCCGCATTGTAAAGCGTATCCATCTCTTTGATCAGGTCGTTGTACTCTTTGAAAAAGTTCTTGACCATATCGTAGATGCCATCAATATCATCAGCCGTATTAATGGTTGTCTCAGCCCAGCTAACCGGGTTTCCGTCATCATCTCTGGCTGTAACCGCACTCTCAGCGCTGGCAGTAATGGTCAGTCCATTAATATTGAAGGTGTTGGAATCGGATGTAAACTCCGCACCATTCAAAGAAATGACAGCATCCGAACCCATAACACGTACTGCGGACTCACTGGCTGCGCTGAGCGTCATATTGTGTAACGCCTCATGCGCTACTTCCGCAAAGGCGCGGTTTTCCTTATCCACCTGTTCTTCCAGTTTATAAGGTGCTGTGGTCGGCACACTGGAGCCCATGGCGTTGGCTGCAGAAGACGCGATTGCATATGCCTGGCTGGCCTGTACAAGGTTTTCCTTATTCGCATCATTCTGTTTTTTCAGTTCCTCTATTTTAGCTGTTGCTTCAGCTATTTCGTCAGGCGTATGGGAACCATCTGCATTGTCGACGATTTCCTGCTGTTCTGCAATCTTTGCATCATTGGCTTTCACTACGCCGTCGTAATAATCTTTGAGCACATTGGCAGCATCGGCCAGTTTCTTCTGAGCGGCTTGTGATTCCACGAAGTTCTTCTGCAGAGCGCCTTCTTCCGTGAGTTTTCCTCTCTCTTCACGCAGTCTCTGCACTTCGCTCTTATAAGACTCCAGCTCCTTCAGCATGGATTCGGCTTTTTCTTTTGTCTTCTCTGCAATCCGTTCCTGCAGAACTGACTCATTTAATACATAACTGCCATCCGGCTGCTTTTCATAAGCGCTGGCCCAGAAAGCATATTCCTGATAGGTCGCGTTGGATTCATCCGAAATATCACTCCTGCTCAAAAGCCCCATACTGTTCAGAGCCTTCAGGCCATTCAGATCACCTGCTGTCAGAGAAAAATCGTTCTCTGCCCCTGTACTTGCAGAACTCAAAAAGATTCTCTGATTGGTCTCGTCGAAACTGGCTGTCAGCCCCGCACCTTTTAAGCTGTTCAGTACATCATCTATTGTGGAGGAACCCCGCAGTTCAATGGTACTCTCTTTTCCGCCTACTTTAATACGCAGGCTAAACGTATCTGTAGCCTCCAGCGCAGTGCCGGATTTCGCTGACAAAGCAGCCAATGTGGTGGAACCCTTCACACTCTTGTCATCGCTCAGCTTACCGCCGGTGAGACGCCCTGCCTTTGCCAGTTTCTTAACGGCCAGGGACTGGGAACCGTTTACTGCCGTATCACTGGCAATGACACTGGCAATATTGCTGTCCGAAATCGTCGTTTTTTTCTTGACAAAGGAGCCTTCCAGAGAAAGATTGCCCAACTGATCATTAAAAAACTTATATACCTTGGCATTCAGACTCTTCCAGGTTTCCTGTTTCCAGCCCAGTTTGGTCTGCGCCTTTTCCAGTTCTTCTTTCTTTGCGCTGGATACTTTGACCAGCTCCTGTACCATACTGTCAGTATCCAATCCGGATGCAATACCGGAAATTCTCATTGCCATATTTTTTACCTCCTAGAGCTTTTCATCTACTAAAATGCCTGCCATCTCCCACACCTTGGCGATCATATCAAGCGTCTTTTCAGGCGGGTATTCCTTGATGACTTCTTTGGTTTCCCTGTCTACGATTTTAATGGTGACACGGTTTGTATCCTCATGGATACCAAAGATGGCCTCAGAATTACTCATTTTCTTATTTAGCTGATCCACCATCTTCTTAATGGATTCCTGTGACTGCTGCTCTCTTGCGCCTCCGCCCTGATTTCCCTGACCATTCTGTCCATCTGCCTCTCCGGCATTCTTAACAACAAGTGTTGATGCGTCTACAGGTTTCTCAATATTTGCCGCGGTTACATCCATGTCTGCCGGGGCCGCCTTTTCTGTTGTCGGCTTCTGTGTTTGTGTCTGTGCCTGAAATGTCATGGCACTGCTTACCGGTTCAATGTTCATATTAATCACCTCCGTGTGATGTCAGTTAACTGTGATGTCCTTAAATATCTACAAATAATATCGGCAAAAAAAAGAAAATGTTTATAGAATTCATAAACATTTTCCCGCTTTCCTTCTATGGTCTTCAGCCCAGAAGCTGTTTCAGATTTTCAAAGCCATCCGTATTCACGGCCTCTTTATTGGCCTCCTGAATCTGCACATATACTTCCTTACGATACACCGGCACATCCCTTGGCGCGGAAATTCCCAGCTTTACCTGCTCACCTTTGATTTCCAGCACAGTAATTTCAATATTGTTGTTTATAATCAGCGCTTCGTTTTTCTTTCTGGATAATGCCAGCATCTCATTCACCTGCTTTCTTTGCTGCCTGCAACAACTCATAAATAGGATATTTCACAGGGTATTTTTCATCGTCCACGATAACCTGACATGCCTTTCTGGATTCCGTATGCACCACAATCGGCGCGCGCAGATTAACACTCATCTTACGGATGTCGGACGGTACTGACAATGTGACCAATACAAGCATATGGTCAGGTTCCAGACTGCCGATCGGTTTTAAAAGCTCATCTTCCACCTGCGGATTATAATCAGGCATAATGACAAGAGGATCCAGAACCGGCATGGCAAACGCCGGTTCCTGGAGAGACTGCATCCATCTGATCCCACCTCCGCCGGTGTTCTCCGAATCATGCATCAGCGAAAATTCTTTCAATTCCGGAAATCCTATAATCCCGTTTGCAAAACGGATTATTTTATCATCATCTATTTCAATTTCTCCGAAAATCCTGGTTTCTATTTTCATACGCTGCTCCTTTAAATGTATCAGATAAAATTCAGCAGGCTGTTTTCCGTAATTTTTCCGGTTGCCATCAGCGCTCCGTCATAGGCCAGCTTCGCATTGGACAGATTGGTTGCCGCCTCAGCAGTATCCACCTGTTCGTTATCTGCCACCAGATCCTTGAAACTGGTCTTCTGAGAAGAAAGCCTCTCTTTCACCAGATCCAGCTTCTGGGAACGGGTACCCACAGAAGTCAGGGCAAGCGTGGTGGTTTTCTGATGCTTCTGCATCTTTGTAATTCCCTGCTGGAATGATACCTCCAGCTTATCTTCCAGGAAAGTCAATGTTTTATTGGCTGCCGCCAGACTCTTTTCAGCCTTTTCCCGGTCAGCGTCGGATGTGGTCGTATCATCAATCACACCCTGGAGAGCACTGATCGCCGCTTCCACATCCTGTACCTGCTCCAGTGTATTAATCAGATCCTGTACATCTCTGCCGATGGCATGGGTGTACACTTCAGATGCCAGGGTATTGACACGCAGTTCCTGGTTAAAGCCCACATCATAAGAGATTACCTGATCATCCGGATCATCACTGGTATTGTGCTGGATATTCTTTCCGTCCGGATCCTCCACACATTCAAAATAATGTTCCGGGCGCAGGTCTCCGTTTCTCCAGTCACTCTTACCATAGGAAATGGAAATGGTGCCTTCGTTTACATCCTCCGTCCTGCTGTAATCTCTGGTGGCAGACAGCGTATTATATGCCGCATCATTTAAAATCAATTCACCGGTCTCAGGAATAAACACCGCACAGGGCTGCGTAGTATCCATCGTCTCAAACACCGGATTGCCGTCTGCATCAAATACCGGATTGCCTCCTCCATCCGTCTGCTGTATCAGATTGCCGGCAGCGTCTGTCTTATAAGGTTTCTGCACATACTGATATGGATCAGCCTTTACTTCAGCCGGCGGCGGCGTGGTAGTGGTATCATTGACCGGATTGCCATCCGCATCGCTGAGTACCGTACCATATTTTGATACGGTTATCACCGGTATATTCAGGGGACCGTTTCCGGCAATGCCGGAATCACCCTTATAATATTCGATAATCGGCTTTACATCTTTGTCCAGTTTATCGTAAGAAAGCCTGAGTCTGTGGACGGTTTCCTTGCTCACATCCGTATCTGCAATGCTATAATCCGCATCGGTATAATTTCCCGCATTGATTTCGCCGATACTGCCTGTACCGTTATCCATCTTAATATAGGTGATGTCATCCAGAGCCGATTTATCCACTTTCTCCTTAATGGGATTATAAGTCTGTTTTGTATCTCCCTGGAAACGGAGCTTCACGCCGGTACGGTAACCTGTGAACAGTCCTCTGTTCGCAAAATCCGCATCGCCGGTGGCATAAATCTCATCCTTTAACTGTTTTAAATGATCCAGGATTGTCTTTCTGTCAGCGGACTGTTTGAATTTTACTGCACCGGTATTGCACTCAGCCAGCATATCGGTTAACACATCATTGACCGTGTTAATGGCGTCCTCGGTCAGGGTCAGCCAGCTGTCCGCATCCTCGGCATTTTTATCCCGGTATTGGGTAACTTCGGAAAGTGTCGTACGCAGCCGCAGCGAACGTATGGCCACAACCGGATCTTCTGAAGGTCTCAATATTTTCTTACCGGTAGACATCTGGTTCTGATATTTATTTTCCATCAGTTTATTATTGTTAATATTGGAAAGCGCATTGTTCTGTATAATTTTACTGGTAATTCGCATGTTCCGTCCTCCCTTATGATTGAACTGCTCTGGTCTCCCCACCCACAGCATATGATATTCCGACTGGGGCATGCATGAGCGCCCGCCTCAGCCAGACCCCTTATACACCTGTCTGCAAGATAAGCCTGTCGTATACTTCTGTTAAGGTCTGTACCATCTTACATGCCAGATTGTATGCATGACGATACTTTACCAGATTGATTGCTTCTTCGTCTTCATCCACACCGTGAACTGACAGTCGCTGTGTCTCGATGCTCTTGGCGATATTCTCGTAATTGTCCCCAAAGTCATCTGCACGACGGGTATTCAGGGCAATATCCGACAAAACACATTGCAGAAACTGACTGGCAGAGCTGCCCCGGAAATCCATTTTACTTACATTCGTCTTGAGGTCAATCAGTTCATCCACCACATCATATTTGCTCTCTTCATCCTGGTTCCCGGTATGGGTAGCCATCTTATTGGGGTCGTTTAACAGTTCGTCTGATACGGAGAAGTTAAACGCTGTCAGCCAGTAATAGCTGTCGTCCGAAGAAGAAATGGTATAGGAAAAACTGCCGTCCAGTTTTTTATTTCCATAGGATGGGGTTCCGTCCCCATATTTATCAAAATTCCACTGGGTATCATCCGTGGCCTTATCTGCACGGAACAGATTCTGCCCCGGATCGCCATAATTGTCAATGGCCCCGTCCTGTGTCATAATCTCGTTAAACGCTCTGGAATAGCACCGAATCCACTCATTCATCTGTTCCATATAATAGGGAACACCCTGATATTCCACCCGGTCACCGATGGATGCATCCTTGCCAATCAGGCCGCCTATACTGGTATCTTCATTTTTAGGCGGGTTGCTCAAAACAAAATCATAGCTGTACTGTTTGGTATCCGCATCATATTTCATGGTCCAGGAATCAAAATAGTATTCTTTGCTTCCCAGCAGGATCTTACCGCCGTTATCCGGCAATGTGCATTTATTGATATCCTTCAGATGTTCAGCCGATACATCAATCGAAATAACACTGTGCCGCTCGCCATCTGCCTGCCGCTTTATATCCACCATAGATACGGTACCGTTGAAGTGTTCGCCGTTATTACCGTCCCTGAGCTGTGCCAATGCTTTCAGCTGGCCGCCCAGGCTGGCATTTTTCAGGCTGAAACGGTTGCCGTTTGACCAGTAAATATCATAGAGGCCATCCGCATCGGACTGGTTGACTTTTTCATCATCCCCTCTGGCTTTGCAGTACAGAGAATTAGAAAGACGGTCATCCACCAATGTCTGGCGTCCCGCAATCTTGACAATAAAGCGGGTGGCGCCGGTAAAGCGTCCCGGATTGTGCGGGTCTGTCACCTGCTGCTCTTCCACTTCCACATCCACAATCTCGGAAAGCTGGTCAATGATCAGCGCCCTCTGATCCCGCAGCTCATTGGCCTTGCCGCCGCCGATTTCAATTACATTGATCTGTTTATTCAATGTTACGATTTCCTGGGCCAGGGCATTGATCCGATCCACACAGGTACGAATTTCCGTATTGACATCCTTCTGCAGTTTCTGCAGATTCCCGGCCATGGTATTGAAATATTCTGTCAGTGATTCCGCCGTGCCCAGAAATGCACGTCTGGGATCATCTGTTCCGGAATCTTTTTTGACATCAGCCAGGGCTGCATACATTTCGTCCAGAAGTGTATTAAACCCTTTCAGATCGCCTTCTTCAACGCCGCCGTCATCACGGAAGTATCCTTCAATCTGCTTCATATAATAGGATTTAATGGAATACTCTCCCACATTGGAATTGTTTTCCCAGTATTTTACATCATAATATTCATTTCTGTACCGCTCAATGGCCAGTACGTCCACACCGGCGCCTGCACAGCCATAGCTTGTAAATGTCCGCAATGCTTCACTGGCCTGCTGCACTGTATGCTGTCTGCTGTACCCATCGGTATTTACGTTGGAAATATTGTTGCCGGTTGTATTGATCGCAGCATTGGCTGCCGTAAGTCCCAAATAAGCTGTATTTAAGCCAAAAAATGTAGATGGCATACCCTTCCTCCTTTACTCCCCGTCAGCCTGCAAGGCTGTTCAGAAGATGCGCCAGCATCTCATTGACTACATTGATGTAACGGCTGGCTGCATTGTAAGCATTCTGGAATTTAACCATATTGGTCATTTCTTCATCGGAAGAAACACCCATGACCTCTTCCCTTGCATAACTGGTTGCCTCCACCGTATCCGACTGTGTCTGACAGATTTTATAAAGCACGGAACCGGTATTTCCCACCTGAGACACCAGATCGGAATAGTAATCCGCATAATTGGTTTTCATCTTGACATTGGGATTCAGGTTCAGTTCTTCCGTCTGGAATGCTTTCGCCAGCTCTGCCGCCGTTGCAAAATCTTCTTTACCGTCCGGACGCAAAAGCCCCAGTTTGGTAGGCTCCTTTAATAAAGCCGGATTCACAATCATATTCATTGTGGTATACAGATTTTCCGTATCTGTAATACCGCCCTTGAATTTGCTCTTATCAAATTCTTCGTTATATTCCCACTGTTCTGTGTTCGTATTGTAGGTATAGCCATCCGAGGCTTTCTTCTGGAATAGCTGAATCGGCTGGTAAGTCTCCTCACCGTTTACCATCACCTTTTCACACATATAGCCGGTCTTAGGATCGGCTGCTTTAGCCAGTATACCGTTAATCTTGGTTGTAACGGCATGAATCAGCTGATCAAACTCCGCCTGCATATTCATGATAATGGACTGGGAAATATCCTTGTCATAAGCATTTTCATCCAGCAGATCGGTATAGTTGGCCCTCTTTGTGCCTCTGGCCAACAGCTTTGCCTTCGTGCTGCCTATATCCGTATTGGAAGCAGAAGAAATGGTCTGGCGCAGATTATAGACTTCCGCGCCTTCTGTATTGTAATGTTTGTTTCCATTGCCATCTACGGTAAAACTTGCATCCATCTTCCAGAAAGGTGTATAGAATCCGGTAATATTATCCTGCTCCACACCCATTTCGAAAACCATGTTTCTGGAGACGAAATCATGCCCTTCCAACTGTACGGTTACGTTACCGAAGCTATCCTCTTTGTAGGAGATCCTGGCCATCGCGCCCAGTTCATCCAGTATCTGGTTCCTTGCGTCACGCAGGTCGTTGGCTGTTTCCCTGCCGCCCGCTTCCACCCGGACAATCCGCTCGTTCAGCGCGAACAGCTGCTTCCCGTACTCATTCATCTTCTCCACATCGGTTTTGATCTGCACATTCAGATTGTTCTGATAATCGCACAACCCCTGATAAACGCCCTGTGCGCTTTCCAGGAATGCGGCAGCCCGCTGGATTACCAGTCCCTGTACTACGGAATCCGTCGGTGTCTTTGCCAGTTCATCAATCGCCCGCTGAATATTGTCCATAGAAGTATTAAAGGTAGCCCCATGCATCTCTCCGAGGATGGTTTCTACCTGTGACATCGTCTCATAAGAAGTGGTATAATACGCGCTTCTTCCGGATTCTCTTCTGTATGCCTGATCCAGAAAAACATCTCTTACCTGTCTTACTTTGGAATATACGACACCCTGACCGATCTGTTTATAAGAAATGGCCGCAGGATTTTTGGAGACGGTGTTATAGTGCATATCACCCTGCATTACCTGCTGCCGTGTATAGCCTGTCGTGTCCAGATTGGACATATTATGAGCGGTTGTGTTCAACGCATTCTGACTTGTCTGCAAGCCCGACTGCCCTACGAATAAATTTGACATTAACGACATTTATATCACCCCTTTATCAACTTACTGTTTTGCGTCAAAACGCCCTCTGTCTGACCCCATCATACTCCCGGCATTGTATGCGCCCCGGTTATAATTGGCTGTTTCCGGCGCCCTGTGCACGGACTGGAGAAGGTTTAAATCAAATTCCACCATCTCCAGCGCCCCCGTCAGCAATTCCCGGTTCTGCGCATTAATGTCCTGCATCTGCGTCAATGTGCTGCGGAGCTTATCATGCACCTCCGAAAGGGCTTTCTGCTCTCCCGGACTTTTCTCCAGTATCCGAATCAGGTTTTCCAGTTTTAACTCTCCAACATCCCTGTTGATAACATCGGCAATATCGCGGACATGCCCCTCTCTTTTCATTTCAAGGTTATAAATCCTGTCGATAATGTTCTGTTCCTCATCCGTGATTTCCTGTAATCGTACAATATCGCCCTGTACGATCACAGGCGTCTTTTTTCTTGATAATTCCAGCAATGCTTCATATTCTGTATTTTCCTGTTCCAAAACGGAAATTAAGTTTTCAACCAGACTTGCCACCGGAATTACCTCATTTCGTTATATTTTTGAAAAAGCTTCGCCGCCAGGCTTTCTTCGCTTACCTGGTAGTTCCCGCTCTGTATGGCGCTTTTTATCGGCGCCGTCATATCCTCTCTGATATCGGGCGTATTGGCTACCGCCTGTTTCGCAGTCTGGATATCCTTCCCCATGTTGGAAATTTGCAGCTGGTCAGAAAAACTGCCTTTCGCCGCTCTGTCGGTTTTCGCAATCTTCTTTGTCTGATAAAGCTGCTGTACCTGTGTATAGGTTTCGATACGCATAAAACTCCTCCTTCCATGGATCCCCTGCGTAATTACTTTTCACTATTTGTATCGGTATTTTTGTGTGAGACTTTAGTCCTTTCCCAAAAATTATCAAATCCGGTTCTTTTCGGCAAGTTGTCTGAAAACTGTTTTCACTTCCTCCCCTGTGGCAAAATGTTCTGAAAATGCACTGGCGCTTCCTGCGGCCAGCCCCATGAAAAAAGCGTGACGGCTGTCCTGTTCCATAAGCCATCCGGCCAGGAATCCTGCCACCATAGAGTCTCCTGCGCCCACCGCATTGACCAATCTGCCTTTCGGGGCTTCACTCTCATATACCGTCCCGTCTGCATCCACCAGAACGGCTCCCTGTCCCGACAAAGACACCAATACATTGACAGCCCCCATATCATGCAGTTTTACCGCATAGGGGACAGCCTCCTGTCTGGTACGTATCGTCGTCGCAAACAGTTCGCCCAGTTCGTCCCGGTTGGGCTTTATCAGAAACGGCTTATAAGGCAAAACCTCCCAAAGCTGCGGCCCCGTCGTATCCACCACACACACAACGCCTCTGTCCGACAACCGCTCCAGCAGCCGTGCATACAGATCCACAGGCAGACTGCCCGGCACACTGCCGGCCAGCACCAGCACATCTCCCTGACGCAGACCATCCGTCTGCTCATACAGCCCTGCCAGCCCTTCTTCCGGGACAGCCGGACCCATACCGTTGATTTCCGTTCCGTCATAATTTTTCAGTTTCAGATTGATACGGGAATTGCCAAAGGGCAGCCTTATAAACTCTGTGTGCACCCCTTTTGCCTTCGTCTGCCGCTCTATCTCTTCGCCCACAAAACCGGCGATAAAACCCAGGGCAACACTCTCCATACCCAGACTGCCCAGCATCATGGATACATTGATTCCTTTTCCACCGGGAAATATCTGCTCCGATGAAGTTCTGTTGGTCTTGCCCAGTGCGAAATTTTCCACCGATACGGTGTAGTCCAGCGACGGATTACATGTGATTGTATATATCATGTTCAATTCCTTTCTGTTTTAAGCATTTTAACGGTATTTTCATTGTTCTGATTATAAAACGGACCGCTTCCGTCCACAACGTATATTTCCCCGAAAAAATTCCTTTTCATTTTTTATGGGATTCTTTATAATGAAACAGAAACATACAGATAAACGAGAAAAGAGGAGACTTATGACAGGGACAATCTACAATACGGCAGCCATCCTCATCGGCAGCCTGACCGGAAGCCTGTTTAGGAAGAATATCGGAGAAAAGCAGCAAAAAGTGATGTTTGATGCCATGGGACTGGCTGCCGCCGGTATCGGCATCAATTCCATCGTCAACAATATGCCGGACAGCCGGTATCCGGTATTGTTTATTGTCAGCCTGGCCGCCGGAAGCCTGCTTGGAAGCTGGCTGGACATCGACGGAAAATTCCAGAAGCTGGTAAGCCGCACGGGAAATGAAGGATTGGGCCAGGGTCTTTCCACTGCAATCCTGCTTTTCTGTATCGGCACACTCTCTATTCTGGGCCCCATACAGAGTGCACTGAACGATGACCATACCTATCTCTTCACCAATGGTACGTTGGATCTGGTCACTTCCATGGTACTGGCATCCACCTATGGTATTGGCATCGCACTGGCAGCTCTTGTCCTGTTTCTCTGGCAGGGCAGCATCTACCTCTGCGCAGGATTTGCAGAAGGATTCCTGACGCCTGAATTTATGACCGAGCTGTCCATTACAGGCGGTTTTCTGATTGCAGCCTCCGGCATCAGTATTCTGGGAATAAAACCATTTAAAACCATGAATATGCTGCCGGCGCTGCTGATACCTGCGTTGTTTTTTCTGGGGAAGGCTCTGACCGGATGAATCTGCCGCCGCATTTCTCACCGCGTTGTCAGGAAGAGAGGCGCGGACGGCCTCTCTTCGTTCTATGCCCTCCCTTTGTCAATCCAGCCGGGGAAACGCAGCTTTCTCGAATTTTCCGTTCTTTCCTCTGGCAAACGCACTGCCATAAGGGGCAGCAAGCAGAGGCATCACATCCGGATCATAATTACAGATACAGTTCAGTTCACAGATTTCCGTATTTGACGGATCGTCCGTATAGCCTTCGGGTTCTTCCCCTGAGAAAAAGCGCCAACCACTGTCCGGGACCCCATCATCCGGCTCTTCCCGGTAACACCAGCCCACCGGCTTGCCCATGACCGTAATCTCGTCGGTGGCAAAACAGCCCACAGGCCCGTCCCAGCGGGTCAGATATTGTTTGAATTCCGGCGGCCATAAAAGAAATGCCTTCCTGCGCGGGGGCACATACCAGAGGCCGCTCCCCCAGGCGCTGTCATTGTCCAGCAGATTGCGCACCAGCCGCATCCACAATTCCTGTCCTTCCTCAAGGACCGGCAGTTTGGAGCCATGGCGAAAATCCCAATACATCTGCCCGCATACCAGGCTGGCGGCATATTCCGGCCAACTGCGGAAAATCTGCGCCTGTGTAATCCAGTGCTCTGACAGATCATACAGTTCTTCCCGGCTGATCAGCCCACAGGCATAGCCTGCCCGCAAATGCCCCACACATTCGCCAATGTCCCAGGCCAGATACCCCCGGTGCCTCACAATCTCATAAAACTGCGCGGAAAAATCCCGTGCCACAGTAAAAAAGCGTCGTGCATCTTCCTGCAGTTCATCCAGCGCAAAAGGCGGACGCCCTTCCCAGAATCCCTCAAAGTCCAGATATTGGCTGTTGCACATAATCTCCTGCATGCAAAAATTCAGCATCGACTGCCTGTCCGTAATACCAAATACTTTTTCCAGATGCGCTCTGCATGCAGCCCTGCTCTGCTCGTCCCGGCAGAGAGGCAGTGTGGTAAAATACGCCTCACCGGATTCACCCGGCCCCGGTATCCCCGGCGTCCTGCGCAACGCCGCCACACCTGCCAGCAATGCAATAAAAGCGTCCGGCCCGCACATACTGCGGGGAGGAATTCCCTGTTCCTCATACACCGTAAGCAAGTCTTTTACCGGAAGTGCAAGCCCGGTGTCATATGGGTGAAAATCAGTTAATTCCGAAATCTTCATATAATCCCTCCAAACGATCAGCAAAATGAATAGGTCAGATTATATGTATCTTATCATAACCGTCCTGGATTTTACATCTTTTTTACTTGCTTTTCAGAGAAAATACCAGTACTCTTTAAGTATATCTTTATCTGTCCGACTCATCGATTTCACAGAAAGAAGCTATCCGAGAGAAAAAACAGGAGAATACATATGATACTGGGAAATTTCGCTGCATGGAATATGAAAAACATACTGATACGCGTCATCATCGCCACACTGCTGGGGGGTCTCATCGGCCTGGACAGGGGCATGAAGCACCGCGGCGCCGGCACAAAGACGATCACGGTCGTCTGTCTGGGCGCTACATTGGTTATGTTAACAGAACAGTATATCCAGGTCAATTTTCCGGGACTGGCCAATATGAACCGTCTGGCAGCACAGGTCATCAGCGGCGTAGGTTTCATCGGCGTGGGAACCATTATCATCTCCCGCCACCGTGTACGGGGACTGACCACCGCCGCCACACTCTGGGCAAGCGCCTGCATTGGTCTTGCCGTGGGCATTGGTTTTATCGAAGGCGGTATATTGATCACAGTGATGATGATGCTTTCCCTCCATATCCTTCCTTTTGTGGAACATTTTGCCACCAGACATTCCCGTTACTGTAATGTATTTGTCAATCTGGAAGACAGCCATCATCTGCATGATATTCTGCAAAGTCTGAGAGATACGGGTATCATCATAGATTCTGTGGAAATCGGGGAATCCAAAATCCCCGGCGAGGGCATCTCCGTTCATTTGGTGCTCTATACAAAAAGAGGGGCAGAACGGACAGAAATTTATCAGATACTGATGCAGTCCGGTTATGTTGTTTCTGTGGATTTCTTATAAAAAACAGATGAAAAGTCCGGAGGTATTTTATTTATGAAAAAACCGGTGGCAGACATGCATATGCATACCCTGGTCAGCGGACATGCATATGGTACAATCAGGGAAATGGTTCAGGGCGCCGGAAAAAAGCAGCTCCCTTTGGCCGGGTAGTTCCTGGCACAGTGAGAAACCGTCACTTTGGTCTGCATTCCTCCTCCAGATCCAGATACCGGAGCACCTTTTCTTCCGGTTCTATATCCAGTGCCGCAATATTTTCCTGCATGCGCTCGGTTTTTGCAGTGCTCACCACCGCAAATGTATTCAGCCGCTGGCCAAACAGCCACGCCATTGCCATCTGCGGCACACTACAGCCATATTGCGCCGCCACTTCCTCACACCGCCGCAGGCGTTCGAAATTCTCCGGACAGGCATAGCCTTTCATGGCAAAGTCATCCATCACTTCCCCGGCACGCTCTGGCTGCGCGCTTTTCACCCTTCCGGAAAAAAGCCCTCTGCCCAGACCGGAATAGGCAATCACCGGCATACCATTCTTCTCATACCAGTCCCGCGCCTCTCTCTGGGCGGGTCCTGAGATTCCCAGACCACCGCCGCCCCACATATCCCGTACCTGCTCCGCCAGGCCGAAATTCGGGCTGGATACCGTAAAGGGAATCATATTGTGCTGGTAGGCATATTCATTTGCCTCCTCAATCCGCCGATGGGACCAGTTGGAGCCTCCGAAAGCCCCGATTTTCCCTTCCGCATGGAGGGCATTAAAAATCTCCACCACATCCCCGGCCGCCACCTGGGGATCATCCCGGTGCGCCAGATAAATATCAATATAATCCGTCCGCAGATTTTCCGCCGATACCCGAAAATCCGACCGGATCTCTTTTTCATGCAGCCGTTTTGTCCAGTCCGTGTCAGGATGCGCACATTTGCTGAGGATGACCACCTGATCCCTAAGCCCTCTCTCATCCATCCACTTCCCCAGCGCCTGTTCCGCCAACCCGTACACACGCGCTGTATCAAAAGCATTTATCCCCAGCTCAAACATTCCGTCCAAAAGTGCATTCCCTTCTCCCTTTGTAGAAAAAGGTGGGGTTGCCGTTCCGTAAAAAATACGGGAAACTCTTTTCTTCACATATGGAATTTCTGCAAATTTCATAGTCCTTCCCTCTCTGTCAACCAGGGGCATTTCCTTTTCCCCTGCTCATCCTATCCTCTGATGTTCTTCTATTGACCAATTTCACTGCATATCCGGAGCAGGCGGCGGGGGAAATCCCCTGCCGCCTGTCCGCTTCCCCCTCCTACACCAGCTCTCTCACACGCTCATACACCTTCCGGTACCGTTCATACACGCTCTGGTATTTCTCATGCATTTCCGCTCTGGGTTCATACACCTTTGTCTTTTCTACCATGTGCGCCGCCCCGTCTTCCAGATCCCGGAACATACCCACCGCAATCCCCGTAAGCATGGCGCTGCCCACTGTGCCCGCGTCAGATGTGGCCAGGGCTGTAATGGGAACATGCAGCATATCAGCCTTCATCTGCATCCAGATCTCCGATCGGGCACCGCCGCCTGTGGCATGCAGCATGGTAAAGGAAAGATCCGACCGCCTTAAATATTCCAGATTGGTCAGGATTTCATAAACAACCCCTTCCATACAGGCGTGATACAACTGCTTTGTCGTCACGCTCATATCCAGGCCCAGGATAGCGCCTTTGGATCCACTGTCCATATAGGGCGTGGCCGCCCCCGCAAAATGAGGCAGTACCAGCAGGCCGGTAGGCCCCTGATATCCCCGTTCCAGATAGTCATACACAGATATACCTTCCTGTGTTGCCAGCTCTTTTTCCTTTTTGCCCAGCGTATCCGTACACCACTGCATCAGCGCGCCGCCGGTATGTGAAAACGCATAGCAGACGTATTTCCCCAGAACATAGGGAACCACTGCAAATTTCCCCCGGCTCATGGCGTCCAGATCGGGCAGGCTATCATAAACAGGCGTAATGCACTGTACCGTGCCCGCGCCGTCCACAGCCTTATCCGAAGTGAAAACGCCGGAACCGATGGCGGCCGCCACCTGGTCATGTCCGATGGATACAATCAGGGTATCCGGTGAAAGCCCTGTTTTTTCTGACACTTCTGTCAGTATTTTACCTGCCGGCGTACCGATGGGTACGGGCCGTGACATCCGCTTTTTCTCAATTCCGGCCTGCTGCAAAATCTCATCACTCCAGTCCAGTGCTGTAATGTCAAATGCCTGGGTGCGGGCCGCCAGGGAATAATCAATCTGCGCCTGCCCTGTCAGGTGGAATACCACATAATCTTCGATCAGGAACAGGTGCCGGGCCCTGTTATATACATCCGGCTCATGTTCTTTCAGCCACATCATCTTGGAAATGCTGTACATCTCGTGGGGATCTGCCCCCGTAATATGCAGAATCCGTTCTCTGCCCAGTTTTTCCGCGAGCAGTTCCCGCTCCTCTCTGCCTCTGGGGTCAGTGTAGAGCATCGCCGGATACAGCGCACACCCTGCCCCGTCCGCCGCCACAAAAGTCTCACCAAAGCTGGTAACGCCGATACCGGCAATATCAGGATATGCCTGAGCCATCTCTCTAATTACCTGCCACACCATATCCAGTATGGACCGGGCATCCACTTCATGCTCTCCCCTGTTTCTTCTGACAGGATAATCCCGGTATGCCTTTCCCATATATCTGCCGTTTTCGTCAAACACCGTCAGCTTGCAGCCTGTGGTTCCTATATCCAGTCCTGCTGTCTTCATATCTTCCTCCCACAATCCTCAAATCCCCGCCGGAGCAATGCCCCCGCATCCATGCATGTCTCCAAACCGTCTGGGACACTCATGCATCAATATCCACCCAGTCATAACCGAGATAGGTGGTAAACGCCTCCTGCAATACTGACTTCATATGCCCCACACCTACAGAAGTGTGATGCTTGAAACCGCCTCTTGCCAGACGAATCAGTTTATCCTGCAGGTTTGGAATCTCTGCCACGCCCCCGCAGCCAAAGAAGGCTTCCTCAATCACATCTTCCGTAAATCTTCCCTCACTTGCATACACAATCAGCTTCCCGTCTTTTGTCTGGCAGTTGGAAAACGTCATGGGAAACGGACGGATTCTGCCTTCATTGCTTCCCCAGCCGCTGCCGGGATCTCCTTTGGCGAACATCTTGTGCTCTGTCACAGTCCCTTTCCCGCTCATCAGGCTCTGCGCCACCGGGCCGCAGTGGAAAAGAATCACTTTGTTTTCATCCTCGCCATAGTTATTGTTCCAGTCCAGTACCGCTGTGGGCTGTTCACTTGCCAGATGCATGGCACGCATGGTCAATGCCGAACACATATCAATCTCGCAGGAAGCCACAATTCCCCGGTCATTCAGTTCACTGAGCAGCACGCAGGGGCAGATGCGCAGCACTTCCTCCATCTCGTTCCAGCACCGCAGCGTCAGCGCGTCCAGACTGTAGCCTTCTATGTACTCATCCAGCACAGCCGATACTTTGGCCAGTGTCAGCAGATTGGACCGGGGCACCCCGGAGCAGTCCGTATAAGACCGGAGACGATCCAGCTTCGCCTGTACCGCCGCGTCACCGTCCTCTTTCTTCCCCACCTTAAAAAACAGCTCAGACAGATCGAAGGATTCCACATTGATACCATATTTCTGCAGAGTTATCTCGTCAAACCGCACTGTCTTAAAGGCGGTGGTACGGGCGCCGATACAGCCCACATTCAACCGCTTCATTCCATTGACCACCCGGCATATAGCGGCAAAATCCCGCAGATTCTCCGCAAACGCCTCCGACAGAGGATGCACCACATGGGGTTTCAGCACCGTAAATGGCACCTGATACTGGGTGAACACGTCCGTAACGGAGAATTTCCCGCAATACGCATCCCGCCGGTGGGCAAAATCCATCTTACCAATTTCATCCGGATAAGCCTGCATCAGAATGGGCACACCTGCATCCTGTAACGCGGTAATGGCACCATTTTCATCGGCAAAAATCGGCATGGAAAAGATCACCCCATCATATGCGCCCTGGTGCGCTTTCAGCCAACTGGCATACATCCTGCCCTCTTCCCGTGTCTCCACACCGCCATAACGGGTCAGTTCCGCGTCCATAGCGATATAGTCATATCCCGCATCCGTAACTGCTTTTATCATATCTTCCCTTGCGCCGTAGATCAGCTCTCCCGGCATAAATCCTCTGTTACAGAAGCAAAGTGCAAATGTCATCTTCCTGCTCATTTCGTAACCCCTTTCCCAGCTCTTACAAACAGTCTGCAATTCAGCGGCGTTTTACCAATGCCTGTCAGCGAACAGATTCTATGGTTCCTGCTGCCGCCAACCCCCTCACCACTCAGTCTATATTGGCAAACACTTTCATGGCTTCTTTAATATTCTCTTTCATGGCTGCCACCGCCCTGCACGCTGCTTCCGTGAAAAATACCGGCATACCGTCTTCCACCCCTGATACATATTCCGCCAGCGCCGTGCCTGCTGCCTTATCCATATAAGTGAAATAATTGATCTTCCGCACGCCTGCTGCCACAGCTTTGCGGAAATCCTCGCTGCTGACACCGGAACCGCCATGCATAACCACAGGAATGCCCTCCGTTTCTTTCCGCACCTGTTCCACCACGGAAAAGTCAAGCCTGGGTTTTGTCAGATAGATGCCGTGGGTCGTCCCGAAAGAACATGCCAGTGCATCAATCCCCGTCTCTTTCACAAACTCTTTTGCCTGAACGGGATCGGTATAAATCTTTGTATCATCTCCGGCGCCTGCGCCATCGTCTCCCGCACCGGACTCCCTGCGTCCCATGGAACCCAGTTCCGCCTCCACGGATGCCCCGGTCTTTGACGCCATTTCCACTGCTTTTTTCACACTGGCTACATTTTCTTCATAAGGCAGAGTGGAACCGTCAAACATAACGCCGGTAAAGCCGATATCCAGTACCTTCTGTACATATTCCAGTGTTTCTCCATGATCCAGGTGCACGCAGACGGGCACCGACGCCTCTTTGGCACGGGCGATCATGACCGGCCCGATGACGGATACGGGCACAAACACTTCATGGCACTGGGCAGCCTGGATGATTACCGGAAGCTGCAATTCCTCCGCTGCATCCAATATGGCCATCAGGCTTTCCAGATTGGGTGTGTTGAATGCGCCTACTGCAATCTTTTTTTCTTCTGCAATTTTCAAGATTTCTTTTAAAGTAACTAACATAGATGAGATCCTCCTTATTTTCAGTCTCGCCCCATCCCCTACAGCGCATCTTCCACGGCGCATTTCCTTTTGCGTCCGGTAACAATTCCATGCGCAGCCCGGGCTGCTGCTATATTTTTTTCCGTCATGATTGATTTTTTTCTCAGTCTTTATAGTAGCAGATATTGGGGTGAAGCGATATAGATTTTCGTTTTTATTTCTTTGAATATGTTCGTTTGTCACAGTACGGGAACGACAAACTGCAGAAAAGATCCTTGGTACGGGACACTTTCCTGAAATGTCAAACCATGCTAAAATAAACAACATCAGGAATACATCCTGACACATTAAAACAGCAACCACTGCAAAAATGCATCATGGAGATTTCTACAAATGGTTTCCAGTTTTGATATGACAAAACTCTGTTCTCTGCTGAAAGATTTTCACGTACTCACCGGCATACGGATTACGGTATTCAATGACCAGATGGAAGAATTGCTTTCCTGGCCCCGGCATGTACCGTCGTTCTGCGCTCTGATTCGCAGTGATCCGGAAGGGTTACGGCAATGCCGGATCTGCGACCACAATGCCTGCGCCACCGCCCTGGGCAGGCACGATACCTGGATCTACCGGTGCCATGCCGGACTGACGGAGGCCGTTTCCCCTATATTTCTGGGAAATATTGTTGTAGGCTATCTCCCGTTCGGCCATCTCTTTGCCTGGCCGGACACTGCCGAGGGCCTGGACTTTATTTCCCGTGCCTGCCAGGGATACCATATTGACCCGGTGCTTCTCCGCCGGCACTGCAGCCGGCTTCCTGTCCGTTCGGAGAGCTACATTCTTTCCGCCGCCAGTCTTCTCCATGCGGTAGCTTCCTATCTCTGCATGGAACGAATGATCCTGCTCAGGCAGAACGACCTGCCAATGCGGCTGGATTCCTATATACAGGAACATTTATCCCAACCACTGACCGCAGAGCATTTATGCGCCCATCTGCAAATCGGCAAAACTTCCCTGTACGAGCTGTCCGCGCAAAACTACGGCAGGGGGATTGCACAACAAATCCGTATCATGCGCATTGAAAAGGCAAAGGCGCTGCTGCTGGAACAACCCGGTCTGTCCATCAGGGAGATTGCCGAACAGTGCGGATTTCAGGATTACAATTATTTTATCACTGTTTTCAAAAAACTGACGGGAACGACTCCGTCAAGATTCCGTACCGGGCGGACAGGAAATGTTCCATGAATCAAATGGCAGGTCAAACACCCCCATCGCTGAAAAAACAGCCCATTCCTTTCAGCAGATACCAGGTGTCTTTAAGCCCTCCTGTCTCTACCGCCGAATGCATGGAAAGCTGCGGCAGACCGATGTCCACGGATTCCATTGGCACACGGGCAGCGGACAGATTGCCCAGGGTAGATCCGCCTGCCATATCGGAACGGTTGGCATACGTCTGATAAGGTACGTCCGCCAGACGACAGATCCGTTTCATCCGCGCCGCCGAACAGGCATCCGTTGTATATTTCTGACCGCCATGATATTTGATCACAATGCCCTTGTTCAGACAGGGACGGTTGGTGGGATCTGATTTTTCAGGATGGTCCGGATGCACCCCATGGGCATTGTCGGCGGAAATCAGAAAACTGTCCGCAATCATCCGCAAATACTCCGTCCGTTCCATCCCCAGACCGCTGCAGAGCCGGTACAGTGTATCATCCAGAAAGGTGGAATCCGCGCCCCGTCCTGTTCTGCTGCCCACTTCTTCATGGTCAAATATGGCACAAAAATTTATATATTCGGAAGAATCATTCTCCCCAAAAGCCTTTGTGCAGGCATAGACACATTGCAGATCATCCAGTCTGGGGGAAAGAATAAATTCCCTCTTCCGCCCAAATATCCGTCCAGGCTCCCGGACATACAAAAACAGATCATGACCGAGAATTTTTTCCGGCTCTGTCGCGGTCTGCTCAGCGATCTCAGAAAGCAGCCAGCCTCCACAGTCCCCGCCGCCTTCTCCGTACAGGGGCAGCATATCTTTCTGGGGATCATATGCCACACCTTTATTCATATCCCGGTTCATATGAATGGCCACACCGGGTATCACCAGCAGATCCCGGTCAATATTGACAAGTCTCGTCTCCAGACCCTGTGCGCCTTCTATTACAATCCGGCCTGCCACTGACAACGGACGATCCAGCCAGGATCCCAGGATCATCCCGCCATATTTTTCCGTATTCAGGGTAACATACTGCTTTTCCACACCGATTTCCGGATTTTCCTTTATTTTAAAAGCCGGAGAATCGCTGTGGGCAGCCGCCCCGTGAAATCCCCTGATTTTCTGCCCCTCCGGAATCCGGAACGCAATCAGCGAAGCCCCTCCCCGGATGGTATAATACTTCTTTCCAGATACCGGCTTCCAGACATCGTTTTCTTTTAATTCTGTAAACCCTTGCTCTTCCAGCATCTTTTGTACATTGGCAATCACATGAAAACTACAGGGACTTTTTTCAATAAATGACAACATATCCTTTGCCGTCTTTTCATAGTCTCTCTCCATATTTTCTCCCTTCCGCGCACATTTAGGACATCTTTCCGGTTTCATTCCCTGTCAGTATTATACTAAGCCTGCCTTTTTCATACAAGGCAGAGAACGACAAAAGCTTACTTTACAAAACTTTCTCATAGCAACTGTAATTATGTTTTGATAAACTCCGCCTCTGCCAGCGAAGACAAGTTTTGATAAATTTCGCCTCTGTTAGTGAAGACATGTTTTAATAAATTTCGCCTTAGCACTCGAAAGCACGTTTTAATACATTTCTATTGCCATAAATCAAACAGAGGCAAAAGCCCCTGTCTGTGGTGCTTTTGCCTCTTATTCATGAGAATGGAAATTTCGCAAAGCGTACTTTCGATTGTTTTTTATTATACGGATTCTCTTTCTCTTGTTTCCGCACTCAGCCTTCAATGGAAATATACTTGTTTTCTTCCACCGCAGGCGCAGCTTCTTTTCTCGGAATCATCAATGTCAGAACCCCGTCCGCAAATTTTGCTTTGATATCCTCCTGAGTCACTTCTCTGCCCACATAGAAGCTCCTGCTGCAAGATCCCAGATACCGTTCACGGCGGATATATTTTCCCTGGCTGTCTTTTTCATCCTTCTCCGAATTGGAAGAAGCGCTGACAGTGAGATACCCTTCCTTAATCTCCGCTCTGATGTCCTCTTTCTTTACGCCCGGCAGGCTCATGGTCATCTCATAAGCATGCCCCATATCTTTTACATCTGTCTTCATCATCTCATGCATGCCAGAATCATAATTCTGTCTGCGGAGCGGATACCCAAAGAAATCATCCAATAAGTTCTCTCTGAAAATACTTGGCATCAACATATATCATCTCTCCTTTTTGGTTGTTGTATTTGTTATCTTTGTTCTATATGAACTATATCATATATTATTAGCACTGTCAAGCAGCGAGTGCTAAAATTGTGTGGAAATTTAATACAGTGACGGTTTTATATTGTTTCTGTCAGTTTATGCTTTAGGATTTATCTGATTTACATAGCATTTACATATTTTTTCTTTTTACGCATAAAAATCATTCTATGAAATCAATTATTTTCCTTCATATAAAATCATAACTACCCGTCAATGATATTTCACCTGTCTGCTTCACGAAGGACATTTCATGAAAAATACCTCCAAAGTAACAGATTTTTATATTGAATCTGTGTACTTTAGAGGTATCATATCAGTTCTTTTCATCGGGATTTTCCCTTATCCCTCCACTCCATAAAATTGAATCTTCCAGGTATCCGCTTGTCTGACAAACACAAAGGACAGATATAAAAACATGTCTTCATACTGGCTGTCCCTGAATTCCAGAGAAACAACACACCGCCCATTTTCAATTCTTTTCTCATCGGCATCCGACAATCCTTTTACGGTCAGATCGCTGATCGTGCCTGTACCCTCATATGTATCAGGCGCCCCTTCATATGTGTCTGCAAGGAATTGTTGCATGGCATCCGTATCCCCATCAAAATATGCTGCGGCAAACGCATCCACAATCTCTTCGATTTCCTGACAGTCCTCCGCTCCCAAATATTCGCTGGCCGTCTCGGATTCTGTATTCTCTTCACCTTCTGCCCCGGCAGATAACGCAAATGTATCCGCAATCACCGGCAGTTCTCTTCCCCAGCCCTCTTCCGCAGCAGTGGGATAACAGTAGAAAACTCCCCATATGTCATTTTCAGTTCCTTTCAGTTCAACCAGACTGATCAGGTCCCCTTCCTGTTTTTGCATCTCATAATCCTGCACTGTCGCATAGCCATCTTCCTCCAGTTTCTGATAAACAGAATCCATAGACTCGTCCGCAAAATGTGTGACCCATATCCGAACCAACGCATCTGCTTCCAGACTCCACAAATCGGGGCCTGCAGATTGCCATTCATCCTCAGGCAAATAAATGGAATATCCATCCCCAACCATGAGTACGGCTTGTTTCTGCTCCTGTTCTCCTTCCTTTGAAAAGATGAGTATTGTCATATCATCCATTGCGTTCTTCTCTGCAACTTCAGAATCCCCTGGTGTCTGATTTGCTTCTTTCTCCGACGTATCTGCCACCGTTTCTGCCCGTTTATTTCCTGTCGTCTCTTTTCCCGTCTCCTCTTTTGCAATGGAACAGCCCACCAGCATACCAGAAACAATTGTTAAAATGACTGTACAGACCAACATGGAAATCCCATTTTTCCTGCTGTTTTTTCGCAAAATGTTTGTAAACCGTTTTTTCATAATCTTTGTACCTCCATAAAACTGTGTTGATAAATTACATTTTCTGATGCTTTGCTTATGGAGCATGGACATCAATGTCTCTGTATATGCTTTCCGTACTGCATACCCTGCGCCCCGTATCACGCTTTCATCACAAGACAGCTCCATATCTATGGCAGCTTCCTTCTGCATAATCCAGATCAAAGGATTAAACCAATGCACAGCATTCGCCGTTACAAAAAGCAGTTTCCAATATACATCTCCCCGTTTGAAATGAACCAGCTCATGTTTTAAAATAAAATACAATTCCTCTGTGCTGTACTGCTCTTTGGGTAAAACCAAAACAGGTTTTAAAAAACCGATGATCATAGGGCTTTCGATTGTATGATATTCTATGGCCCGTATCGTATGTCTGATATGTAATTCACGCTTGAGTTGGAACAACTGACGCAGAACAGAAGTATCCCGTATTATTTTCCCCTGCCGCATCACCAGCCGCTTATAATGAAAATAACTGATAAAATGTATGGCTATGAAAATCAGGCAGACTGTAAGCCAGACAAAAGCCACAATATCAAGTATGGTAATTCCTGTGTCACTTTTTTCAGGTTGCGCGGAAATGGCAGTGTTCATTTGTGCCGGTATCTCAACAACGATCCTTCTAATGTCAGTGAGTGCCTCTGTCTCTTTCCCTTCAGGTATCGCCTGCTCTTTCGTCTGAGGCAGCATCCCCGTAACCCCTTCTCCGCCCACTTCACTGAAGGGAACAAGCAACCGCATTGCAAGAAATATCCAGATCAGATATTTCCATTTTATGGCATATCTTTTATTGAAAACCGGCGCAAGTACAACCAACGCAGCAACAATCAGACTGACAGATACCGAAATCCCCAGAAAGGATAAAAATATGTCTGTCATCATTCATCCTCCAATTCATCCAGAAAATTCCTGAGTTCTTCAATATCAGAATTTTGAATCGCCTGATTATTGTATAGCGTAGCGATCATATTCTGTATGGAATTGTCATACAGCTTTTCGAGGAAATGCCTGCTCGCTCCTGTTTTATAATCATTTTCCGAAATAACCGGGGTGTAAAGGTTACTTCCTGTTGAGCGGTCACAATGCACAAATCCCTTGTCAGAGAGCCTTGTCAATGATGTCATTAACGTGGAAAGCTGCCATTTCCTTCTCCCGTGCAACTCCTTTAAAATATAGTTTGATGTTACCGCAGCATCTGCGTCCCAGATAACCTGCATGATTTCCAGTTCCGCTTCCCCCAACTTTTTCAATCTGTCTCCCATAATATGACACCTTCTTTTATACATTTGTGTAATTCATTATACATTTGTGTAGCGACAGTGTCAAGTTGAAATTCCCATCAGTCAGTCTCCCAGTTAAATCAGATACCTGTCTTCAACGTTTTCTTCCATACGCCTCAACCGTCACAGGATATAACATCCAGAGAAACCAGGCTTCAATCTTCCTAATACCGAAAAACCATTTATCGGTTGACTTTTTCTGGAAAAATGGTAAGATTAGAATTAAAATAATACTAATTACTATTTTTAATTAAATAAAAGAAAGAAAACTATGACAAAAAACGCCAAATATATTTTAGAGATTATTAACAATTCCAGTTCCCATCTCACAGCGGAACAGATTTTTCTTCTGATGAAAGAGAAAAATAAAACCGTTGTTCAGGCCACTGTCTATAACAACTTATCTTCTCTGTACAGAAACGGACTCATCAGAAAGATTTCGGTAGAAGGATACCCCGACCGATATGATAAAATTCTCCGGCATGATCATCTGGTCTGTAGGAAATGTGGAAAATTATCGGATATCCTGCTGGAGGATCTCACTGAAAAACTGCAAAGCCAGCTGGGTATCTCCATGCTCTCCTACGATTTGAAAATAAACTATATATGTGATGCGTGTATGAAAAAAGAAAGCAAAGGTGGTAAACGATGAAAATCAGAAAAAAGAATTTTAACAATGCCATAGAATCTATTTCCAGACTGAATGCAATGAGCTATGAACCGGCAAATGGGGAATTGAACAATATCCATCAGCGTCTGAGCAATGGGAGAAAAGCATTTGAGCAGGCAGTTAACAAAACGATGGACGCAGTCATCTATCTCAGTTCCATGGATCTGAAACTGGAAGCAAATGTGAAAACGATCCATCAGACCAGCGCCACTGTTTCGGCCGCCGTGGACAGCATCGGAAAATCATCTGAATCCACAGCAGAAATCGCTGCGGATGTAATGAAAGCCCATGAAAATCTAACTGCAACCATTATTGAAGTGTCCGGAGAATCCGGAAAAATCATGGAAGATATCCGCAATGTGGAAAAAGATTTCACTTCCATAACAGAACTGTCTGATGCGGCAATCTCCACCGCAAAGGATATGAAAAATGATATTTACGGGCTCCTTGACATCATACAGAATATGGATGAAGCGCTGACGGCAATCAATTCTATTTCTTCCCAGACCAATCTTCTGGCATTGAATGCCTCCATAGAGGCTGCACGCGCCGGGGAAGCCGGACGTGGTTTTGCTGTGGTGGCCGAAGAAATCCGGGAACTTGCAAACAGAACAAAATTACTGACAGACCGTATGGGTGCCTTTATAAACAGCATTCAGGATGCCTCCCGGAAAAGTTCCTCCAGTGTGGATACAACGGTGGAGGAACTGGAACATATGAATGAAAATATACAAAATGTCATGAAAATTACCAGCAACAGCCGTACAGGCATGGATCATATCGCAGATTCCGTCACGTCACTGGCAGCCGCCAGTGAAGAAATCAGCAGTTCGATGAACGAACTGGAACACCAGATGCAGGGGGTAAATGAACAATGCCAGACACTGCAAGACAGTGCCCTCTCCCTGGAGATGGCCAGCCGCAACACCGCAGAACTTGTAGAACCTTCCAAAGCCATTGAAAAAGAACTGGATGAATCCGTTAAAATTATGGGACGCATGGCGGCGGATACATTTTACATGCCGGATAACCGGATTGTACTGGACTGGCTGGACACGGTTGTCCATGTTCATCAGAATTGGCTGAATACCTTAAAAAACATGGCGCAGACAGGAAAAACCGATATATTGCAGACAGACTCCACCAAATGCGGTCTCGGCCGCTTTTACTATGCATTTAAGCCTGTAAATCCGCAGGTTCTGGAAGTCTGGAACAGAATTGACGCAAAGCATAAGGCGTTTCATTCTTATGGTGCAAACATGCTGTCCGCAATTCAGAATGACCATACAGAAGAACTGCAACCTATTTACGAGAGAGCAGAATCCTGCTCAAAAGAACTGGTTTCTGATTTACATACTCTGGTCCGGATCATTGAATCTCTGACCAAAGCACAGATACGTATTTTTGAGTAGGTTTTCTTATTCACCGATGAGCCTTCTAAGAATTTCCTGCCGATGATTGATAAACATTTCCGTAATCTGATAGCTGTCCGTTTCCTCATAAGAACAGCTATGAACCGGCCCATTATCAAAAGTCAGTATATCTGCACCGGGAATCCCCAGCAGAATCGGAGAATGTGTCACAATCAGGAACTGAGCCCCCTGTTGCGCGCAGTGCCAGATTTCCATCAAAAGTGTGAGCTGTCGCTGCGGCGACAGAGCCGCTTCCGGCTCGTCCAGCAGATAAACTCCGCCCGGACTTAATCTGCTCCGGGCAATGGCAAGAAAACTTTCCCCATGAGATTTTTCATGATAGCGCTCCGATGGATGGTTCGGATCCGCATACAGTTCCTCCTGGGTGGCAACATTGTAAAAACTTTCCGCCCGCAGAAAATATCCGCCCTTTGCCCGCCGGTATCCCTTTGACAGCCTGAGAGCCTCATACAATTCCGAATGAGAATCATAGGTGGAAAAACAATAATTTTTTGTACCGCCCTCCGGGTTAAATCCATAGGCTACTGCGATGGCTTCCAACAGCGTGGATTTTCCGCTTCCGTTTTCTCCCACAAAGAAAGTAATCGAATGCGTGAATTCCATACATTCCACGCCTTGCAGCGCTTCAATATTCCGCAGATAGCTGTCCTCTTCTATTTTGCTCCAGTCAATGGTAAGCCGCTGAATCAACTGATCGTTCATGTACGCACATCTCCCTTTTGCCCATCTTTCACCGCTGTGTTCCAGCCACTCCCTTCTGTGAACCACAGTTGCAAAAGCCCTGTACAGCGAAGGCGCTATTGCCATTGTGCATACCGTGGGGGAAAATAACAGGAAAACAGTGTTGATTGCAAAAAATCGGATACACTATGGAAAAGAAAGGGGATTCCCGGACTGATACATCACACACTTGCTTTACAAGCGCACCCGCTCAATGATACTATCATAGTTACAGAAAAACATATATAACAAATTATGCAATGCATAAAACAAACTGATAATAAAGGAGGATCCTCTATGAATCCAAAAACAATGTACAATCTAACATATGGTTTGTTTGTCCTCACCTCTGCCTCTGAAGGCAAAGACAGCGGCTGTATCATCAATACCGCCGGACAGGTCACTTCCGAACCGAACCGGATCAGTATCGCCGTGAACAAAGCCAATTTTACACAGGAACTGGTACAGAAAAGCGGAATATTCAATATTTCCATCCTCAGCGAAGCCGCCGGCTTTGACCTTTTCCGCCGTTTTGGTTTTCAGTCCGGCCGTACTGTAGACAAATTTTCTGATTTTAACGGCTGCCGGCGCAGCGCCAACGGACTTTATTATATTACCACAGGTACCAACGGTTATATCAGCGCTGCTGTGGATCAGTCTGTGGATTTGGGAAGCCATACACTCTTCATCGCTTCCGTAAAAGATATGGACATCTTATCAGACATTCCTTCCGCCACCTACGCCTACTACCAGTCATCCATTAAGCCAAAGCCCGATGCTTCCCCCGCCTCCGGAAAAACCCTGTGGCGCTGCAAAGTCTGCGGTTATACGTATGAAGGAGAACAGCTTCCGGCAGACTTTATCTGCCCCCTCTGCAAGCATCCCGCTTCTGACTTTGAAAAGGTACAGTAAATTTTATCATATTCATACAGACCACATCATACAGGAAAACAAGACGCCTGTAAAGATGCCGCCGTGCAGGAAATCCCCTGTACGGCGGCATCTTGCCAGTACGCTTTCTGTCTTCTGTCACCTTCTCACATGGGACGAATTAATAGCTGGCCCGGTAAATCGCCAGCATATCCGCTTCCTGCAGAACCTTTGCCGAACCTTTCTTTCCACCACTGGCTATGCTGCAGTTTCTTGCCAGTTCCACAAGCTGCTCATCCGAAGGGTCAATCCCCAGTTCACGCAGAGAGATGGGCATGCCAATTCTGCGGTAAAACGCCTCCATAGCCTCAATTCCACGCAGAGCAGTCTCCTTCGCATCCTTTCCCGGTTCCACTTCCATCACCCGCAGGGCAAACATCTCAAAACGATCCAGACAATTCTCATATACATATCTGGCCCAGCTTCCCCAGACTGCCGCCAGCCCCGCGCCATGAGCCACATCAAACATACCGCCGATCTCATGTTCCAGCGCATGGGACGCAAAATCTTTTTCCTGAATGCCACACCCTGTCAGGTCGTTATGAGAAAGGCTGCCCGCCCACATGATTTCTGCTCGCGCCTCATAGTCATCCGGGTGGTCACGCAGTATTTCCGCATTGCGCAGCACCGTCCGCATCAGCCCTTCCGCAATACTGTCGGTCAGTTCCATATGGCCCCCATTGGTAAAATACCGTTCCATTGTATGCATCAGTATATCCGTGCAGCCACAGGCCGTCTGGTAATCCGGCAGGCTCATCGTCAGTTCCGGATTCATAATCGCAAATTTTGCCCTGCAAAAGTCACTGCCGTAACCCCGTTTAACACCGCCTTCATCCTTTGTGATGACACAGGAAGAACTCATCTCACTGCCTGCTGCCGCAATGGTCAGTACCACACCGATGGGAAGACAGCCGGTTGCCTGCCGTTTCCGGTCGTACAGTTCCCATACATCCCCCTCATTTACCACACCGTACCCAATGGCTTTGGCCGAATCAATCACACTGCCGCCGCCTACAGCGAGAATGAAATCCACATCTTCTTTTTTACAAAGCTCGATTCCCTGATAGACAAGAGACAGTCTGGGATTGGGAACCACACCGCCCAGTTCCACATACGCAACGTGGGCCTCATCCAGGCTCTTTTCAATCCGATCCAGAAGCCCTGATTTCCGCGCACTGCCGCTGCCATAATGCAGCAGTACCTTGCTGCAGCCCTGCGCTTTCACAAGCGCCCCGGTCTGTTCTTCTGCTCCCCGTCCAAAAACCACTCTGGTAGGGGTATAATAATTAAAATTGTTGCTCATGCTTTTCCTCCGTTTTGATCGGTTCACGCAGTCAGCCCTGCGCGAACGCTTCCTCTGTTTTTTGTTAACATGAACAAAGCAGAAACGGTTTTACCCGTTCCTGCCTCTCTCATATGCTATGTTTCAGTGAATGGCAGAACAGACCCTGCCATACAGGTTATTCAAGACAATAGAAAGTTCGCAAAGCATGCTTTCAATTGTTTAAACCGTTCTAAATTTCGCAATATAAACCGGGAATGTATCTGTCCCTTTCATCTCTTTGCCGGCCCGGATTGTTACGTTCTTGTCAGCCACCAGGTATTCTACACTGGCACCCGCCTCAATCACGGTTCCCTGCATCAGGATGCTGTTTTTCACTTTCGCCCCTTTGGCTACTTTAACGCCACGGAACAATACGCTGTTTTCCACTTCACCTTCAATGACGCAGCCGTCGGCAGCCATTACATTCTGCACCTTTGCACCTGCTACATATCTGGTCGGATTGTCATCACGAATTTTGGTATAAACCGTATGACCGGAGAACAGGGCATCCAGATTATAGTCATCCAGCAGTTTCATATTCTCATCAAAATAACTCTTGATGCCACTGATGCGGGCTACATAGCCTTCATATTTATATGCCTGTACATTCAGCTTGTTCAGATTCGGGATCAGCACATCCCGTTCGAAGTACTCATGTCCATGTACAAACGCGGTATTGATCAGATCAATCAACAGTTCACGCCGCAGTATGGAGATATTCATTGAGAAGTTCTGCACACCCTCTTCTCTGGAATTTACGAAAATCCTGGTGACACGTCCCTCATCAATATTAAAAGTATAGTAAAATCCTTTGTCATTGGACTGGGATTTCATCAGGCTTTCCGGGAACTCCTGCTCATTGTAGGCAATGGTGACATCTGCGCCTCTCTCAATATGCGCTTTGATCAGTGCGTTAAAATCGAAATTTACCACAACATTTGTATCCGCCAGCACCACATACTCTTCTTTCTGATCTCTCAAAAAGTCCAGAATACCTGCTATAGCGCCCACACGGCCTACATAGGGTTTGGATTCTTTTTCAGCGAAAGGCGGGAAAATATGCAGGCCGCCGTTCTTACGCACCAGGTCCCATTCACGACCGGAATCCAGATGGTCCATCAGCGAATGGTAATTGTTGTTTACCATAACGGAAATATTGTCAATGTTGCTCTGCGTCATACTGGAGAGAATAAAGTCAATCAGACGGTAACGGCTGGCAAAAGGAATAGAAGCCATCATACGCACATTTACCAGTTCCGGAACCAACGGGTCATAGCTGTTGGGGAAAATAATGCCAAGGGCACTTCTATTTGATTTTACCATTGTTCTTCACCGCCTTCTATATTATTTCTTACCATGGCACTGGGCCCGACTTTCGCACCGTCGCCAATGGTTACGCCGTCGCCGACAGTAGCCACGCCGTTTTCATCACCGGAAGGCATTGCACCTACCACTGCATTTTCACCGATGGTAACATTCTCCGCTATAATACAGTGTTTTACCACCGCGCCGGCCTTTACGACCGTATTTCCCATAATAACCGCATCTTCAACCACCGCGCCCTTCTCAATGTGGACACCCGCAAACAGAATGGAATGTTTTACCGTACCTTTAATGCGGCAGCCGTCTGTCAGCATGGAATTCTCCACAACTGCGCCGGTACAGATCTTATGACCTGTCATACCGCTGTTACGGCTGTAGATCTTCCAGTCATCATCAAACAGGTTAATACCACTGTGCTCCGGATCCAGAACTTCCATGTTGGCTTCCCAAAGAGAAGAAATGGTACCCACATCCTTCCAGTATCCGTCAAAATGATATGCATACATCCTGCGATTATCCCTGAGAAGATTGGGGATAATGTTATTGCCAAAGTCATTCTCGGAATTGGGATCTGCCTCGTCCTCTTCCAGATACTTCCTTAAAATATCCCAGTTGAAAATATAGATACCCATCGAAGCCAGATTGGATTTGGGATCTTTGGGTTTCTCCTGGAACTCCGTAATCCTGTCATCTTCTCCTGCCACCATCAGACCAAAGCGGGATGCCTCTTCCCACGGAACTTCCATGACTGCCACGCTGAATTCTGCATTCTTTTCTTTATGGAATTTCAGAAAATCGCTGTAATCCTGCTTACAAATCTGATCACCGGAAAGAATAATCACATATTGTGGATCATACCGCTCAATAAAGGAAATATTCTGATAAATAGCGTTGGCTGTTCCCTTATACCAGTCTGAACCGCTGGCCTTCTGATAAGGCGGCAATACATGTACACCTCCGTAAAGGCGGTCCAAATCCCAGGGCTGACCGTTTCCAATATATTCATTCAGTACCAATGGCTGATACTGTGTCAAAATGCCTACCGTATCAATTCCGGAATTGACACAGTTGGAAAGCGGAAAATCAATGATACGATATTTCCCGCCAAATGGAACTGCTGGTTTTGCGAGCTTCTCGGTCAATGCATACAGTCGGGAACCCTGTCCGCCGGCAAGAAGCATCGCAATCATTTCTTTCGCCATAAAGCTACCCTCCTACAATTAATACCTATGCAGGAATTATACTACAAAATAACCAAAAATGATAGTCCAATGTTAATTTATTTGGGAAAATCTACAAATTTTTTACAAACATACCATTATATGCTGCAAAAATACACTATATTCCGTCAATTGGAAGATATTTCTTCTCTAAGCACCGGCACACAACAGTTCCAATATTGATTGAATATCCGGCATGGTCGGTTCCGGAAGCCCCTGCCGTCTCGCCACTGCTCTCTTTTCGGCCAGATCATCCAGCAGTTCCTGCAGTTTCTTTCTGTAGGCTTTGCGTTTGTCCCAATAGCTCTCTTCCTCATCCTGCAAATGATCCGCAGGACTGTCATAGCTATAACTGTGCCCAAAGGATTCCTCCTCTGAAGCGCCAAAATGCAAAATGGAGAACGTACTGCTGTGAAACGGGTCCACTGCAGCAAAATTCCGGCGTATGGAGTCCAGGACATGGGCCTCATAATCGGCATCATTTTTCATGGCTTCAAATCCGGCTTCCGAAATATCAACATACCAGTTCCAGCCCGCCTGGGAAGGATCCTGTGGTATCCGGGAAATCTGATCATATAGATACAGTTTGTATTCCTCCAGTGACAGATCACGGACAACTGATTCTGCTTCCCCCGCTCTATACAGCCCCATCTCTTTTACACGCCGCAAATCTTTACAACCACAAAGCCGGCCGGCCCAGTCGCCGGTTTCCCTGCCGCCTGCGGGCACACGCTCCATGGAACATGCATCCGCCTGCTTTGCCGCGCTCTGGGCAATCCGTTCGGCCGCACTGCGAAAAGAGCCTGGCTGCACGCTCTGTCCGTCCCGTTTCTTCCCGCTGCTCTTCAAAAAAGCGGCGTATGTCCTGGTCTTATAACTGACATTGATTCCACTGCCCATTTTTTATCCCCAAAAATCATATTTATTTGCTGCCGCCGACCAGGATTTCCCGGAAGCGTCATACCTGCTGGAGAGGCTCTCCATATTCGCCTGCGCCTGTTCCGCAATCTTCCCTGCAATCAAAGCTGTTGTAACAGAAAAGCCGCCTTTCCGGCCCAGTACTTTTTCCAGAGTATCCAGGTCTGCTGCCTTCAGTTTTTCCCGGTCAACCTTCAATGTGCCATCCTTCTCCAATGTGATCCCGATCTGTGCCAGCTCTTCTTTGCTGCCTTCCGCGCCTTCGATAAGCATTTTTTTATAATATTTCTCCAGTTCAGAAGAGTTGCCCCCCATTTCTTTCAACAGGCTGTTATAGCTCTTTACCAGTTCTTCCGCACGCTCCCAGATTTTCTCGTTGCTTCCGCTTTCTTTTGCCTCTGCAAACAGAGAGTCTTTTCCCTGCAGGGCAAACTCCAGCGCTTTACCTGTCAGTTTCTCCGCTAACGCCTCCAGTTTTTCATACGCAGATTTATTTCCGGTCCCCTGATTCGCCTTATCACTCTTGGCCGTAGAAAGTAAATCGTCCACTGAACTGTTGTTGTCTATATAATTCAGCAGGGAACTTCCATTCAGGGGCATCCCTGATTCTGAAGATGTCCGGTTTAACATACTGTTTGTAATTCTCATTGTAATTCCTCCTCTGATCTCTGTTCTAATTCATATATCGGCAGTACCGGAATATTTTTTTATAAAATGCGCCGAATCGTCATTTATGTGCTATGAAATATCCAAAAACTCATTCCGCAGCCAGGGCACAGACCCATTTCCTGTAGGCATCTCCCGTCTGCAGGCTCATGTTCACTTCAATCCGTTTCCTGAGCGTTGTCTCTTCCTGACCTTTTATGGGGTTGAATCCCTTCTTTTCATATGTATCATGATACAGCCCGATTCCCCGTTTCTGCCAGTCCGGAAGACCGTTATAATTGATTTTTTCCGCAAACAACAGCTCATTTTTCCAGGATACGCTTTTGCCTGCCAGCTTTTCCGTAGCCTGCGACGCGGACAGCCCTTTGCCGCGAAGCATCCAGTAACAATGAGCGTTCAGAGAATTCCTGTGGGCATCCTCCTGTCGCCATGCGAAATAATCCCCCACGCATTCCAGATTTGGCAAAGGCGCCACCCGGCTGTCAAAACAGACTGGTACGCCGAGTTGCAACGACATAAATCCACTGGCCTCTCCTGCCATAATCGAATTGATCTTTCTCGTCTTATGTCCAAATGTATTGTCGTCCCGGTGAAACAGCAGGGAGATCTCATCGCTCTCCGTATAACCGTATATGATCCTGAACCCACATTCCATCAGATGTCTTGTGGTACTGATCATTGCATCCCGAAACCGGACATCAAACGGCACTTCAAATTCACAGATCTCTTTTGTAAGCCTCGTAAAGTTCCGGCCGTCCAGCCGGACTGCAAGATAAAGTTCCGGCCATATCACCTGATCCAGTGACTGTTCAAACCGTCTCATCTTTCTGTCCAGTTCAGTAAAATTCATACGTTTCCGCCTCCTGTCTCCCTGGTGTCTTTGTCCAGCCAGGGTTCCACTATAAAAATCCCATGTTCCATGCGGACAAACCAGAGCCTGTCAAATCCTTCTGCAACAGACGGCATTTCCAATCGCTTCGACGTGCCTGCCAGCGCTATATCAGGCACACGGGCTTTTCCCGTCCGGCTGCGGTTCCGTTCCAGACACACCGAGAGAATGGACTGGAAAAAATAGCCCTCCACTTCATATCCGTATTCTCTGGCGGCCTTTATATATCTCGCCCGGTCCTCTGCCAGAGGATTGGTATTGTCCACAACAAAACTGCGCTGTTCCTCCAGGCACGAGGTAAGCAATATCCGCTCCTTATTTCTTGTATGCAGACTGTCCAGATTAATATGCACATATTCTGACATATAACGGTGATAAAAAGTGGACTTGCCACTGGCCTGCAGGCCCATAAACAGAATTGCCTTTAAAACAGGGGTCGCCATCAGCCCACTCCTTTCTCACGGTTGTCATCCTTCCTTATATCCGCAGATCAAACGGCCTGTACAAAACCTTCCCCGCCTGCGCCCGGCGTACTGCTGCGTTTTGTATCTGCATGTCAGACAGTTCCACCGACATGTTTGCCTGCCGCCCTTCTGCCGCTTCCTTTTGTATCTCTTCACCCGTTTTTTCAACCGGGCCCTTTAAAATATCTGCATCCCGTTCTTCCGGCACGTCCTCACCGGACGCTTCTGCGGTTTCTTCCAGCACTTCTTCCTGGATCTCTTCCAGGATTTCTTCGGCTTCTTCCAGGACTTCTTCCGGCATGCCATCGCCGTCTTCCGTTCCCAACGCTTCTTCTGCCAGTTCTTCCCGTCTTTCCTCCGGTGTTTTGGGTTCCATCTTTTCCACGGCTTCCGCGATTTTTTCACCGCGTTCCCTCGCTTCGTCCATCAAATGAAACATCTGCTCGTGATTATAGGCCATCTTCGCCGCGGCAATTTCATCTTCATAAGTATGGAACATATCCAGTTTTTCGGCAATTTCCTCGGCGCTGCCGCACTCCATATTCTTCAGCCCGGCCTTCCGCTCTTCCCAGAAATCAATCTGCCCGGCCGCCTTCTGTGCTCTCTTCATTGCTTCCTGTGTACTTTTCAGTGTCATATCCTGAATCCCCGGCAATTTCCTTCCGGCAGGAAACCCGGAAACTGCACTGCCATAGATACCGAATCCTTTTACAGACAGATTCATACAATCACCCGTGCCTTTCTCTCCTCATATCAGGGCCTGTTTTATCGCTCTTTGTTATCTATATATCGGAAAATTTTCCGGATGTTTAACAATTTCTGTTTCAATATCATTGTTATCCCGTTCAAAGTAAGCCTTCTGAAAAAATACGGCACATTTTTCGTTACAACGCCCAACGACATCCGTTACTGTCTGATGTATGGTTTGTCGGGTCTGGAACTGACAATTTTTTAACTTTCCCAAATCTCATACCACAATACCCATTGCCATAGTTCCTACTTTCAAGTATAATAAAGTCTATTAGGACGAATGTACCACTATAATACATACCATAAAAAACAATAGAAAGCACGCTTCGCGAACTTTCTATTGTCTTGAATAACAGGTGTCCGGCACCAAATTATGATATGGTGATCATATCGCAGACATCTGCATCAGGAGGAAGGATCAGTCAGTGAAACAATTTTTTGGAATCAGTCAGAGCGGAAACCTACAGGAAGCCGTCCGCGGATTAAGCAGACCACAGTTCATTATGTTACTGTCCAACAACGATCAGTTTGACGCTCATGTAAAAGAGCTGGAAAAACTCTATCCCCAGATTCCCAGTATCGGGTGTATCGGTATGAGCTATGATGTCAGAGTTGTGGAAAAAGGAGTCGGCGTCATCGCATTTTACGACGGGGTCAGCGCAGCGGCAAATGTACTGGAACATGTATCCACCATGCCGGTCAAATATATTAAGCGTCTGGAAACAGACCTGGCAACATTGCACGGTTCTGCGAGAGATACCGTATGCATTGATTTTTGTACAGGCAACGACGCCTGCGTCTTGACTACTATATACAGTGTTCTGAAACGCCACGGTATTTCTCTTGCCGGCGGAACCGGCGATGCAGGAAAAGTGAGCGCCAACGGAAAAATCTATGAAGATGCCACAGCCTATGCGCTGGTTAAAAATCTGGGCGGCAAAGTAAAAACTTATAAAGAGAACATTTACCGGCAAATGGGCGATTATCGTTTCATCGCTTCCAAAACAGACAAAGCAAACTACATCATCGGGGAATTAAACGGACGTTCCGCCAGACAGGTTTACCAGGATATCCTGCATGTAACGGAAAAGGAAATACTGACTCAGACCTTTAAAAATCCATTTGGCAAAATCAACGGAAACGACACCTGCATCATCTCCATCAAGGAAGTACGGGGAAACGCCCTGGCCTGTTTCCGGCAGGTCAACGATTCCGATGTACTCATTATGCTGGAATTGGGTGATTACAAAGCCATCGTAAGAGATACCATCTGCAAAATCCGCAGTGATTTTCCGAGAATCTCCACAGTATTCTCAATTAACTGCCTGTTCCGGTATCTTCTGTTTACCGATAACGGATATATGCAGAACTATCTGAAAGAAATGAGCGTTCTGGAACACCATGCAGGCCTCGTTGGATACGGGGAACACTACAACAACCAGTTCGTAAACCAGTCCATGACCTGTGTGGTATTTGAATAACGGGAGGAAATATCATGCATTTAAGAACAAAAGCCGAGAAAAAACAGGAAAAAGAGGCAGATCTGTATCCCATACTGCATGTGGCCAACAGCCTCAAAGACTACCGGACAGAGATTGTACAGAAAGAAGTTGCATCCCTGCAAAAGCTGAGCATGGTAAACGCCTCTTTCAGCAATGTACTGCAGGAAGCGGAAAATTTTTACGGAAAGCTGCGGGATTTTGAACAGACATTTTCCAATATCAATCAGGTTGCAGGTCAGTTTACAAACGTAAAAGACGAAATCGAAAAATCCGTTGTCAAAGCACAGGATGAAGTGGAAGAATTAAAGACCAGTTCTCTGCAGGTGGAAGACCATTTCGGTGAAATGGAAAGCACCTTTGCCGATTTCCAGACGGCCCTGAAAAAGATCAAAATATGTACCAATAAAATCGTTTCCATCGCCGAACAGACCAATATATTGGCTCTCAATGCGACCATTGAAGCGGCAAGGGCAGGCGAACAGGGTAAGGGCTTTGCTGTTGTGGCCGTGGAAGTGAAACATCTGGCCGATGAAATCAAGGATCTGGTTGCCGAGGTGGACGCCGGAATCAATGATGTGGAGCAGGGTACAGACAAGTTAAGTGCCAGCATCAACTCATCCCAGGAGGCATTGGATCTCAGCATCAATAAAGTAAATGAAACCAGTGAAATGTTTGAACAGATTACACAGTCCGCAGAGGGAGCTACCTCCGTACAAGATGAAATTTCCGGAGTTATCAATGATTCCCGCACAGAATTATCAGAATTGTGTGCATTCTTTGATAAGACCAAGAAGCTCCATCAGGACGTACAGCAACATATTGCGCAGGCCAGCTATCTGGGTACCACGAAAAGCAGTATGTTTGAGGATGTGGAAAACATGATTTCCCAAATCCCGCCCATTCTGCAGGAATATATGACCTGAATCCGGATATACTTAGTTTACAACAGCAGGAAAGCACATTTCGCACACTTTCTGCTGTCATATACAATAGAAAGCGCGCTTCGCACACTTTCTGCTGTCATATACAATAGAAAGCGCGCTTCGCGCACTTTCTGCTGTCATATACAATAGAAAGCGCGCTTCGCACACTTTCTGCTGTCATATACAATAGAAAGCGCGCTTCGCACACTTTCTGCTGTCATATACAATAGAAAGCGCGCTTCGCGCACTTTCTGCTGTCATATACAATAGAAAGCGCGCTTCGCACACTTTCTATTGTCATGAATAACCAGCCCGGCAACGAAGGTTGCAACAGGTAAGCTGCCTGTCTGCCATAGCCCTGATTGCCGGGCTGTTTTCACAGGAGCAGCCCCATGAATAAAGCAATGCTGGCAGCAATCCATATGCTGTCTTATCCCGAAATAGATATTCGAAAAACATATCCTCTGGAACGTGAATTGAAAAAACTCATGGCTCACCGTCATAAGAATCCTGCCTTGTACCGGATCTGGGAACGTGCCGTCCCCTGTGGAACGCATGAAGTGCCGGTGCGCATATTTACACCGGTAGAAGTCACCAGACCCTTTATATTGCTCTTTTTTCACGGCGGCGGCTGGGTATTGGGCGATATAGACAGCTATGACGGTGTGTGCAGAGATATGGCAGTCACCACCGGCTGCATTGTGGCATCTGCCGATTACCGGCTTGCACCGGAGCACCCCTTTCCCGCTGCACCGGAAGATTGTTATGCAGTGGCAAAAGCTCTGTTTCAAAACTGCGGAGTGTTTGGCGTCGATCCGTCTGATATTGTCCTCATTGGCGACAGTGCAGGCGGCAATCTGGCTGCCTCTGTATCCCTGATGGCACGGGACCGGGGAGAATTCCTGCCCGGGCGGCAAATTCTGATCTACCCCTCCACCGGCAATGACCATTCGGATACCTCGCCCTATCCCTCCATCCGGGAAAACGGAACCGGATACCTGCTGACTTCCAAACGCATCTGCGATTACCTGGACATGTACCGGACTTCGGACGACGATCTGCTCAATCCGTACTTCGCGCCTTTGATGGCCGGCGACTTCTCGAACCAGCCGGATACCCTGCTGATTACCGCGCAATACTGTCCTCTGCGGGACGAAGGAGAGGCCTATGGCCAAAAGCTCCTGGAAGCAGGAGGACATGTGGAAGTGCACCGGATGGAGAATGCACTCCATGGCTACTTTACCCTGCCGGTCCGTTTTGAACTGGTCAAAAAAACATATGCACTCATCAATCATTTTCTGGAGGAGTGACCATGAAGAATAAGGGCTTTCAACATTGGTGGAAACTGGACAATGCAGCCAAAATATTTCCATCCAGCACTTCACGTCACAATTCAAAAGTATTCCGTTTTATCTGTGAGCTACAGGAACCGGTAAAACCGCAGCTTTTGCAAGATGCCCTTGACAGGACGCTGGAACGTTTTCCCATTTACCAGTCTGTGATGAAGCGTGGTCTCTTCTGGTACTATCTGGAGGACAGTTCACTGCCCGCACTGGTCCGTCCCGAAGATACACCACCCTGTTTTCCCATCTATCCATCCATACGACGCGGCCTGCTCTTCCGGGTCCTGTACTTTCGCAGACGAATCATCCTGGAAGTTTATCATGCCCTGACTGACGGTGCCGGCGCACTACAGTTTTTACGTACCCTGGTGTATGAATATTTGCTTGCATGTTATTCGGATGCCTTCGGCCAGCCTTATCCCACACTGCATCTGGATGCCTCCAACTGGCAGAAACAGGCAGACAGCTTTCAGAAATATTACGAAAAACCCGCACAGACCCCACTGCCTTTGCAGATTCCCAAAACCGCGTACCGGCTCAAGGGCAGCCGTCTGCCCAAAAACCGTCTTGCCGTATTGGAAGGACGCTTCTCACTACCGGAAGCGCTGACCTGCGCACGGGCACGGGGTATCACACTGACAGAACTGATGACAGCCGTGCAGATTCGCGCCATTCACGAACGCATGCGTCTGCGGGATATGAAAAAACCGGTGGTAATCTCCATCCCTGTCAATCTGCGAAGTTACTTTCCTTCCAAATCTGCGCGAAACTTTTTTGCTACCATCCAGGTAACTTATGATTTCAGCCGACAGGAGGACAGTCTGGAAGCGATTGCCGCACATGTAAAACAGATTTTCCAGTCCAATCTCACCAAAGAATACCTGCGCAAACGGATGAATGCCCTGTGTGCACTGGAACACAGCATTCCGTTGCGGGTAGTGCCATTGCCGTTGAAAGATATTATATTGAGAGTTGCCAATATGCTGTCCATGCGAGGTACTACATCCTCTTTTTCCAATGTGGGAAAAGTTTCCATGCCTGTGGAAATGGAACCATACATCCGGCAGTTCGGCGTGCTGTCCTGTGCGGGAGTCCTGCAGGCCTGTGCATGTTCTTTCGGAGATTGTTATGTGGTCAGCTTTGCCGGCCCTTTCCGGGAACATGAAGTGGAACGGACATTTTTCCGTGAGCTGGCTCAGTTGGGGTTAAAAATCGTGTTGACAACAAATTTCCCGGCGGAAGGAGATGTGAATTAGAAATGCGCTATTGCGAAACCTGTGGTATATCCATATCCGGCACCATCGAATATTGTCCCCTTTGCCAGAGTAAACTGTCCGGCGAAGCCCAGGAAGATGCTTATCCCGTACTTCCTCTCCGCCGGAAGCCCCACGGACTCATCGTCCGGTTCATCGCCCTGATCACAATCATCGCAGTGGTGGTCTGTACGGTAATCAATCTCAGTCTGCCCGGAAACCAACGGTGGTCTGTTTCTGTGACCGCCGGTCTGGCAAGCGCCTGGCTGTCCGTGGGAATGACCATACGCAGACGGCGCAATCCCATGAAAGCAGCTCTCTGGCAGTTGGGACTCGTATCTGTACTCGTTCTCCTGTGGGACTGGTATACCGGATGCGGCGGCTGGTCCATTCATTTTGTGCTGCCTGTTTTCTTTTCCTGTATGCAGTTCGCCGTCTCCATAACGGCATGGGTATTACGGCTGCCTCCATCGGATTATATGCTCTACCTGCTGCTGTGCATTCTGGCAGGCTTTATCCCTCCCATATTGCTGCTCTGCGGCGTCCTGCGGATTACTTACCCTTCCTCCATCTGTGGCGGCATCAGTGTCATTTTCCTGGCCGCACTGCTGCTGTTCAAGGGTCCCGCACTCCGCCATGAACTAGTACGGCGACTGCACTTATAAAAAAATTCCCATACAATTTTTATACACAGAATACAGTTTCATACTAAAAATCAAAATACAACTGAAATGTGTAACAATAGAACACACGCTATGTGAACTTTCTATTCTTTGCAAGAATCAGGAACATCTGCCCTACTTTTGCGCTATTTCAGGGCGAATGCAAACACGGCTGTCCACTAACCGCAGCTTGTAACGGAAAATTATCCGTGATATAATCAAACCATCAAATCAGGCCTCGAAAGGAAAAACTATATGAAAACATTTAACACAAGTTATAAATTGCTGGAGGAGATGTACCAGGACGAATATTACCCTGATTTTCTGGTGGACAAAGTGAAAAACGAGCTTCAAAAAGTAATTGACCTGCTGGAGACGGGCGAAACCAACACCGAAGTCATTCAGGAGAAATTGGATGCAGTGGTTTGTGCCATCAACGACTTGCAGGATGAGTTTGATGAAAATGACAGCGAAATTGAAACCGTAGCCCGCGATTCTATTGGGGAGACGGTCAGCTACATTTTGGAGTGGTTTGGCATCCCCATTGATATAGAAGAGGCCATTCGAGAACGGGACTGGTAAAATGCCGGCAAGGCCAACGCCATCGAGTGCTTCTGTTCTATTGCATCTCTATCTTCCAATATCAGATAAGGAAAGGAGCAGATATAATGGCTGTAAATAAAATGAGTGCATAGCAAAGGCTATTGCACATAAATATAATGATAGCCTTTGCAATCCTAAGCAGTATAATTAGGAGGTGCAGAATGAGCTATTATAAGGCAACAGAAATTTTGCCAGAACATATTATTAAAGAAATTCAGAAATACGTTGACGGGCATTCCATATATGTTCCTAGAAAACCAGATACTAGAAAAAGTTGGGGAGAAAGTACAGAAACCCTATCAGTTCTTGAAGAAAGAAATAAGCAGATATATTCTGAATATTGGGAGGGATATTCCATTACTCAACTTTCAGAAAAATACTATTTGGCAGAAAAAAGTATACAGCGTATTATTCGACAGAGAAAACAAAAGTAACTCTCATGTGCCATAGATTAAATCTTTTGATGATTTCTATGGCACATTTTTATTTCACAAATGTTCTTGTGGTTTGAAATTCCCTCTGTTCTTGTTATAATTTTATCAGAGATTGGAGGTATAATATGTCATATTTTATGTACCATAACAAGAAAATTTTCTTTAAAGAATATGGAACTGGTATGCCCCTATTACTTCTTCATGGAAACTCATTGTCATCAAAAATGTTTCTTCCCATCATTGATGACTTACAGAAATACGCCAAAGTCATTTTGATTGATTTCTTAGGGAATGGATGTTCTGACAGAATTTTAGAAGTACCTGATAATTTATGGTATGATGAAGCACTACAAACAATTTCACTGATTGACTATCTGGGATATTCACAAGTAAACCTATTAGGGAGCAGCGGTGGAGCTTTAGTCGCTTTAAATGTCGCTTTAGAAAGACCGGAATTAATTGGAAAAATTATAGCAGATAGTTTTGAAGGAGAAGAACCTTTGGATTCCTTTGTTAAGAATATATATCAAGACAGACAATCTTCTAAGGAAAACCAATGGTTAAGAAATTTCTATAAACAAAATCATGGGGAAGATTGGGAACAGGTCGTTGATAATGATACTTTTGCAATATATAAGCATTATCAGAATCATAAAACATTTTTTCAAAAAAAATTATGTAATTTGAAAAACCATGTCCTATTGACGGGAAGTAAAGAAGATGAATTTATGTCTGGCGATTTTTTTGAAAGAATTTACAACCAGATTCCTATTCAAAATAAAACAATTTGTGTTTTTGAACATGGTGGACACCCTGCCATGATTTCAAACAAAGCTATATTTATTCCTATGGTAATAAATTTTTTAGAGGATATAAAAAAGTAATACTGTTGTTATTTCAAGCAAGTTTACAAGTGCTATATGTATTAAACAGAGAATCAATATTCCTCTGTTTCTTTAGACTTGCATATTCCATTAGCCAGAGCTTCCATGAGTATTAACTCTTTATCCGTGAAACTGTCCATTTGTTTTTCAATATGTCTGCGTCTGGTGCTTTTTGTTAGAGCAACGGTTGGTAAGAAAAATTCGTCAACTGACAGCACGTTTTCCTTGCGTCAAAATCAGTTTTATACCCAGACGACGGTTTGAAGAAAGCCGCCGTCTTTTTGTTTGTTAAATAAAATCCACGGAGGATGTGTTGAAGTCAGCTATGAAAGCTTGGCGGTTCGTAAGGAGGTAACCGCCATGCACAACACAATCGTTCGACACAATTCTACAAATGGTACGTTATTAAAAAAAGCCATTCTCCTACATTAGATAAAAATGCCTACCTATATGGTTTTTCACAACATATAGCAGGTACTAATGAAGCACATAAGCGGATTGTAAAGTCTGTTTGTGTGCTTTTTTGGTTGCCGGAAACTTTTTTTAAAGTTTTTTTGCCAGTAATGCAACTGGCAGCCTTTTCGTGTCGGGCCTTAGTGCGAAAGGGGGCAAAGAAATTCAATCCACTCTCTTTCATGGCAAGAAAGGGGGTGAGACACTATGAAGCCATCTTCTTTTCAGACAACCATAGAAAATCAGTTTGATTATATCTGCAAGCGTGCTATGGACGACGAGCGCAAGGACTATATAAATGCCCTGTCCAGACAGTCTAAACGGGAAATACTGTTTTCCGATATGGGCGATTAACTCGTCAGCCAGTTCGCAACTGTGGATAGTTACCCATCCGATTTTCATATCTTCACTCTGAATGCTTCCACAGTCGGAGTGAAAAGCGATTTATTAAGCGAAGCATTACGGAATCTGACGGACAAGAAGCGTGAAATCATCCTGTTGTATTATTTTATGGATATGAACGACACAGAAATTGCAGACCTGCTAAAACTGAACCGTTCCACGGTTTACCGTCACAGAACCAGCGGACTTGCCTTTATCAAAGAATTTATGGAGGGAAACGAAGAATGAAGACTACATACCCCATGATTCCTTTTTCTGTCATTGTGGCGGCGACGGACGGCGATACAGAAGCCATTAACCAGATTGTAAAGCATTACAGCGGCTTTATCGCAAAACTCTCTCCGCCCCATGAAAGACGAATACGGGAATCAGCACATGGTCGTGGATGAAACCTTACGCCGCAGGATGGAAACCAGACTGATTACGAAGATTTTATCCTTTGAAATCAGAGAAGAATAAAACATTTTCCCTTTCGTGGAAGCGTGTTGATATGCTTCACGCTTCCCGAACAGGGATGTTTGCCACTCTATCAAAGCATATTGCCGTCAGTATGCTTTGACAGGCTGACAAGCCGTTGTTCCTTGAAAACTGAATAAAGCAATCGAATACGTTTCGATAGGGAAAGAGCCGACGGGCTGACACGCCATGACCCCGAAAGGAGGGCGTGAATGAAAAGAAATTGTGTTCAGAATGTTATTATCCATGTTCCAGAAAATATGGATTTTCACGCCCTTTCCGATAAAATCAATGAGTTTCATTTAGAGGTGGTGGAACGCAGGCTAAACAGTTCTAATCTAACTACGGAAGAAAAGATAGCCGTTATTGATAAAATACTGGATAACCTAAAATCACGTGAGCTTGATGGAATCATCAAATAAGTGTTTGTGAAGCCGCCATACATTGTAAGGTGGCTTTGCTTGTTTTTGTTCCCAGCTACGAAGTGTAAAATGCTTTACGCCCATAAGCTGTGCAAGCTCCTGTTGTGTGATATGGTTTTTCTTGCGATAGGCTTTCATCTTTGAAGCCCAATCGCCAAAGTCATACATTGGTACAGTTAATTCGGCTGTTTCTTCATTGTCAGCGCCGAGGAACAATTTTGTTTCCCTTTGTATGGTGGTGAAAAGCCTAAACTGCTTACTATTTTTATAGCAATCTGCATTGCAGGTATTATTGTTGTTGGTTATTTCTTTAATGCAATTCAATTTTTACTTGTGTGAGTTGTGTTGCGGTAATAATCAGACATTTATGCCATAAAACCACAGCCTAATTTGAAATCCCATGACCCTTTCCATTCCATATTCTGCACAAATATATACCTGTCAATAAAAGGATTGGAAATAACACGCTTGCCAAAAACCCCATTTTAAGATTATTGTCTAAAGCACCTGAAACCATACCAACTACTGTAGGTCCCCCTGCACATCCGACATCACCTGCAAGTGCAAGTAACGCAAACATCGCTGTGCCGCCTTTGGCATCTGATGCCGCCGCCTTACTAAACACCCCCGGCCACATAATACCAACTGACAGGCCACACAGCGCACATCCGATAAAGCCAACAATCGGACTTGGCACAAGCGAAATACAAAGGTATGCAATAACGCACAGTATACTACTGCCGACCATAAACTGATCCAGGTCAATCCGTTCCCCATATTTTCCATAAAAGGCTCTGGCACTGCCCATCAGAAATGCAAACAACAAAGGTCCCGCTAAATCTCCTACGGTCTTGCTTACATGGAGCCCCGTCTCCGCAAAGGCAGATGCCCACTGGCTGACTGCCTGTTCGCTTGCACCGGCACATATCATCATGATCATCAGTACCCAGAATATCTTCTTACGAAAAAGCTGCCCGACTGTCAGCCCCTTTTCTCCTTCATCCATCAAGGAAGCGATAGGTACTTTGGCAAATAAAAGCAAATTGGCAAATGGGATAACCGCCCAAATACACGCCATAATCTTCCAGTTTTCTATACCGAACAGATGAAAAAAAGCAGTTGATACAAACACCACTGCCATATGCCCCCAGCAGTAAAAAGAATGCAGCAGACTCATGGCTTTCTCTTTATTTTTTGTAGGGCAGGCTTCCACAATGGGACTTACCAATACCTCCAACAGCCCACCTCCCACTGCATATACGGCAACTGCAATCATCAATCCGGTAAACGCATGTTCAAACATATCCGGTAAGATTGTCAGAAATATAAAACCCGCCACTGCACAGATATGGGCAATTATCATCGATGCACGATAACCGATCCGATCGACAAACGTAACCGACAGAATATCCACGAACAGTTGTAAGCCAAAATTAAATGTAATGAGCAGCGTAATCTGCGTCATCGGTATACCATAACTGCTGTGGAAAGTCAGAAAAAGAAGCGGAACAAAATTGTTTACAATCGCCTGCACAATATATCCGGTAAAACAGGCATACAATGTTTTATTATAACTTTTATCCATGATAGAATCTCCCATTGTCTATATATTCTCACAATGTCTGCATACATTTTTTTATGAAAATAATCAATGCAATTATCTTACAGTTGCAATCTTGGAGGCAGACAAAACAGACTGCCGCCAAAGGCAAATAGATACCAAAAGCGGCTGACAATTTGAAACAGTTCTTTTTGCAATTCTGTTTTCCCACTATCATTTTCTGTTTTCTTCGATCCATTTCACGGCAAAATCTACCAGTACCCTTTGGCGCATCATGGAAAGCATACCATTTCCCAAAGGTACATGACGCACGTTCCCTGTCTGCTCAAATGCCTCTCCAATGGCCGGAAAATCTTCTCCATCTACGGCAACTGTCTCATAGGATTTCCATATCCGCTGTCCGTTCAGCTGTATGGCACTGCTTTCTGTGACCATATGCTTACTTGGATATTCAGCCCTTATATCCGCCAAATGAAGGGAAGTGTTCTTGTCATAACCAACTCCAACCAACAAAACCGATCCATCAAGTTCATACAGCCTGCCAATGGGTGAGCTGTCTCCAAAAATATCAGACAGATCATGGTTTTCTGTCAAATATTGTGCATAACGTCCCCACGCCGCTACTGACCTTGCAGGGTGATCGCTTCTCAGTGTCCCCGGCCACTGCCGGAACATTTCTGACACGGCGCCCATTGTATTTGTAGGTGTAATCCGTTTGTCATAAGCAGGTATGTATTCACGTATGACAGGCCACCATTCCTTTGGTTCCTGCCAGTAAACGCCTGTAGAAGGATCTAAATTCTTCCATGACTGCGTCGGCATCATAATCGTACCTTCATCACCAACGCTCTCAAGCAATGCTTCAATAACGGACTGTGCGCCTCCACACACATAACCCAGGCTGCTCAGCGATGTATGCACCATAACAGCCTGCCCTTTCTGGACACCAATATCCTTCAAAGCGGTTTTTATAGCGTCCGGAGTTACCGGCTTCCTTTTTTCCATTTTATGCTTCCTCCAATCCTCTCCGCAGCAGTTGTAATCATCATAAAATGAAATGTGACAAATAGCAATGGTTAAACGCATAACCTAATACAAAATTTGCTCTCTTTCTTTGTGCATTTTTACATTGCGCAGCACACTGCCCTATCCTGCATCTATGGCAACGCAAAATTCTGAAGTAGTATTCTCTGAGGAAGAAACCGTACGGAATTTGTAATCTGCTCAAAGCTTGTTTTTTCCTCAAAGACATCTAAATTCAGCGCTGCCGCCGACACTTTCGTTATGTCACTTCTGTAATTCTCATAGAGCTGCCAATACACACAATTCCAACTGCGGCTGTCATTTCCATCCGCCAAGTAGGAATACAAATGGAATTCATTCTCTATTTTTAACAGATTCATCAGGCTGAACAATATGAGTACAGCAAGTATTGGCCGCTTGCAAAACAATTTATGAAATTCCTATTTGATTCATTACCCGTGGGAATAATACAAAAATATATCTTCCAGGTTGGATGAAATCTTTACTGCGTTTTGAAGCATTTTGAAATGTTATTTTATCGAGAATTATCCCTCAAAGCCAAAAGTTGTTATCAGGGTGTTTACCTCGCCAATACCCCGTCCAAGTACAACGATACAGGTGCCAGACTCATCCAGAATCAAAATCTGAGGAATACGCAGAAAATATGTGTTGTTGCTGTTCCGGACGGTTTCCTTATGTATGTTTTTTCCTGATACCGTATCATAAATGTTGATAGTCACACTGTTTTCTCCCAAAACAGAAGCAGCCACATATTTCCCTTGTGCAGAGCAGAAAACACCATCTTTTCCTTCACTTTTGCTTGAGAATGACATCATTCTTTCTGTATTGGATACAGTATCAAGCATCAGCAGGGTTCCGTTATTTGTGTCAAAACTTTGAGGCATGATAAGCAGTTCTCCGCCCTTTTGTACTTCACCTGTATCTATCTGGTAATCTGCTTTTTTCGTAATCGTAAGATTTGTACCGTCTGTGGATACCGTTCCATGGACAGAAAAACCGTCTCCGCCATTGGAGGCGTCTATCGCTGTGCCCACATAGACTAAAGTGTTATCTCCCGTAAAAATTAGGCTTTCCATGGTTGCAATCTCCATATTATCTGCCCTGCCGTTTTCGGAATAGTTCAGAATCATGCGAACCTTTTGGGAAGAAGTATCATAAAGATAAAGTCCCTTAAATCCGCCGAAAGCAATCTGTTTTCCGTCCTGTGAAATAGCAACGCCCGCCGGTTGTAAAATAAAATCATCACTTAAAAATTCGTTAAAGGAAATCACATTTTTAATCTCAAAGTTCTTATTCAGTATGTATCCATTGATGCCGACATCACTTTGTGATACCATAGAGGAATCGTTGCCGCCGCCATTTTCCTGGCCCACAATGAAGTAACCGTCTGCGTAAGTCTGCACACATAACTCTTCCATGGAGATATCCGCACTTGTGATAGTTTCGCCTTTCCCCGTATCGTAAAGATAGAGTTTATCCGCCTCAACAATCATCCGGCTGCCATCGGCATAATAACAGCCGCTGACCTTTCCTGAAAAAGCTGAATCCTTAACTGTACCAACCTCCACAATCATTTTATCAGTATCGTTATCCTGCAGATCAATCATGTTGATATTGTTACTTTTATTTCCGGTATTTTCCGATGCGCAATCTTCTTGGGATTGCGTCTCCATTTCCATGGTTCCATTTTCAGAGCTGTTCCTATACTCCTGTCCGTTCCCACAAGCCGACAGATTAAGCGCTAAAGCAACCACAGGTATCATACACATCCATTTTGTTTTCATTTTTAGTCCTCCTGTCATTTTCATTTGACTCCAATTATAAAAGTCAAAGGTCAAAATGTGGTCAAGGAACAAAAAATTGTGACATTATTCCTTTTCAGCGGGTAAAAACAGACGGCAGCTTTAATATATTCAAAACCGCCGCTATGAGACCGGAAATTTTAATTTCATTCATAATAGGCACCCACTTTACACCAACATCATTTTAGAGATACTTGTGTACTGACTCGTCATCTTCATCATGTGATACAAATAGAATAAGTGCTTGACTCTCCATTATATGGCAACAGATAATTACAGCGGTATCGGGTGAATCATAAAAAAAATATTAGCTCATTATGTGGACAGCAATCTTAATTGTTACACAAGCTCCACTCGGAGTAATGTTTGAAAGTTCTAAACTTCCACCGTGTTTCTGACTTAGGACACGGCTTGTAGCCAGTCCCAATCCCATATGTTCTCCCGTTTTATCATCAGAATAAAGAAAGGTATTCTTTTTACGGAGCATCGCCTTTGAAAATCCCTTTCCATCGTCTGATATGGTTATAATAAGCATATCATCAGTAATCGAATATCGAAAACTCACTTTGCTCCTGGCATATCGAATGGCATTGGAAAAAATATTTTCAACAATACGATAAAATATCTGCTCGTCTAATTTCACCTGACATTCGGATATGTTGGAATGGTATGCAATCTCCAGGCTATGTTGTTCTGCAAGAAGCAAAAGACTTTCCGTAGCACTTCTCAAAAAGTCCGGTAATTGAACTACAGAATACTTTGTTTCCGTTTCTTCAATGGCATTCAAATCACGGATATAATCTGTATAATGTTCAAGCCGTTTTGCCGTTATCGCAAGGTTAGACAGTGTATGTTGCAATTCTTCTTCATTCAGGTTTCCATCTGCTAAGCACTGTTGCATATATTCCACATATCCCTCAACAATCGCAATGGGATTTCGAAGGTCATGCGCCACCGATGCCTGCAGAATCCTCCGCTGCTCAATCATGTTCCATAACTGACGATTGTTATTATAGAGCGCCTGCCGCATTTCCTCAAAAGCGATACAGAGCCTGCCTAATTCATCATTTCTGTTATAATCAACCATAAAATCAAGATCTTGCTCCCTGATATGTTTTGTTGCATCGGCAAGAACCTGAATGGGCGGCCACAGTTCTCTCCTGTAAAACCACCTTGCACACAACATGATACCTGCAATGGAATAGACAAACGGAAGCACCACCATAGAAATGCCTGTCACTCTGTATAGTAACTGTTGCTTTGGGCGAAGCGTTGAGAAACCGGAATCGATTCTCTCTATTATGAATCTGGTATTCTCCAGAGTCACATTCACCCCAGTAGGGACAAGTATATTCACCTCGACAGGTTCGTCAAGGATAGCCCTCTGCCCTCCCTCTAATATCCTCCCGTCCGCTATGACCGTCCGGGTATTCAACCAGACTGCCTGGGAATCGGGAAGTAACACTTTCTGTATACGGTAACATCCGTAAACTGTCAGGGCAGATGCAGCAAAAACGAGAAACATTGTAACAGCTACCGCCCAGATAAAAACGCTTTTCATTGATTTGGGTTTCCTCATTTTTTCCATCTGTAACCCATCCCCCAAACTGTTTCGATGTATTCTCTGCCCGTAGCTTCCTTCAGTTTATTTCTGATTTTTCGAATATGCTCTTTTATGACCCCACTGTTTCCTTCGGCATTAAATCCCCAAACGGCTTCATATATCCGCTCTTTGTCAAATATCTGGTTAGCGTTACTCGTCAGAAATTCTACAATATCAAATTCACGGTTTGATAAGTTCATCTCCATTTCTCCATAAAAAATTTTGCGTTCTGCAAGATTTACAATTAAGCCCTGTGAAGATACGATTTTAGGCATATACTTGCCTCTCGCCTCCCTCCGCAAATGAGCCGCCACCCTTGCTGTCAACTCCTGCAGGCTAAACGGCTTAGTGATGTAATCATCACCACCAGCCTGCAAACCGTTCACCTTATCCTGCTCAGTAATCCGGGCTGTCAAAAACAAAATAGGACAGGTGACATGATTGCGGATAATTTTGCATAGCTCCAGTCCGTCCATTTCGGGCATATTGATGTCAAGCAAAATCAAATCCGGATATGTGTTCAGCATTGATATTGCCTGCTCAGCATCCTCGGCTACAAAGGCTGTGTATCCACACTTCTGTAAATGACTTGATAATAACTCCGTCAGCATTGTTTCATCATCAACAATAAGTATCTTATACGCCACAGTGAAAACCTCCCTCCAAATATAGTACAATTTTAGGCGTTTGCGAAACGCCAAAAAACGCATAAATACGGCATTTTTTTGCTACCAAAAACAAATAACTCCTCACTGGATATGGTATAATAGAGTTGCCAAGAAACCATTAACCATCACCCAAGAAAGGAGTTATTCTGATACTATGATACCATATAAACAGCTTTCT
>CAJUSK010000001.1 GCA_910589075.1 uncultured Lachnospiraceae bacterium | reverse complement strand
TTGCTGCTCTTTGCTTCCAGTTCTGCAAGACTTTCTTCTTCCAGCAATGTACCGTGGTCGATAATGCCTATATCGTCTGCCAAAAGTGCAATTTCGGAAAGGATATGGCTGGAAATCAATATTGTTTTTCCACGCTCATTGCAGAGAGCACGGATAAAGGAACGGACTTCTGCAATTCCAATCGGGTCAAGACCGTTGATCGGTTCATCCAAAATCAAAAGCTCCGGGTCGTGCATAATGGCAAGTGCAATCGCCAGTCGCTGCTTCATGCCAAGTGAATATTGGGAAAACAGCTTTTTATCTTTGTAAGGCAGACCAACTAAATCAAGTGCATTTTTAATTGCGTTGCGGTTCGGCACTCCCCGCAGGGTAGCAAAAATGCGCAGATTTTCGGTAGCTGTGAGATTAGGATAGAAGCCGGGGGATTCAATCAGACTGCCAATACGGGGCAACAGCTTTTTTTCATTTGCCTGTAAGGGCTTCCCCCAAATCGTCACTTCCCCAGAAGTCGGCTGTGTAAGTCCAAGCAGCATCTTCATAGTCGTTGTCTTTCCGGCTCCATTTCTGCCAAGCAGACCATAGATACGTCCTTTTTGAACATGAATGTTCAGATTGGTAACACTTTTTTGTGTTCCGTATTGCTTTGTAAGATTTTTCGTTTCAATTACATATTTGCTCATTGCGAAACCTCCCTTTTATGAAATAAAAGTTTTTCATGTCTGCCATTCTACCACGCCAACCTTGCATTAACCTTGCACCAATCTTGCATTAACCTTGCAATTTGGAAAAGGCGATTTTTACAAATAATTACTCCCGCCATAGGGTGGCGGGGGCTGATTAGTTTATCAAAGGGAAAAACAGGGTGAAAATTGTTCCTTTTCCCGGTGTGCTGTCTGCCGTTATTGTTCCGTTTAATTTATCAACAAGCTCATGTACGATAGACAGACCAAGACCGCTGCCTTTTTCAGACCGCCCTTTATCGCATTTATACAGCCGATCAAAAATATGCTTTAAGTCCTCCTTGCCAATCCCTATTCCATTATCAGACAGGAGAATTTTTATATTCCTGTTCTGTTCCGATAAAGCGACTTCAATTTTATCTGCATGGCTATGGGAGATTACATTTTGTATAAGGTTGTTTAATATCCGCATATATCCGTCCGGGTCAATCTGCACCCGGAAAGGCTGTTCTGGAATGTCAATCGTGAAATCTACCTGTGTATCTTCAAATATCGGTATCCAGTCGATTAGTATATTCCGTGTCAGCTCTGTTAAATCAATCTCCGCTATGTTCATGGAAAATTCATTAGAACCTAACCTAAACCAATCAAAAAGCACATCTATATATTCTTTCAAGTCATGCGCTTTCCGGCGGGCAGTTTCGATATAGTCATCACGTTCTTTTCCGTCAACAATCCCCTTGTGTGCAGCGTCTAAATACCCAATCAAAGTGGTAAGCGGTGTCCTTACATCATGGGAAAGGCTCGTCATAAGCTGCCTGTTTGTTTCGTCCGTCTGGTGATAGGCAGAAAGCCTTTTTTCATAAGACAGGATAATATCGTTGATTGCATAAGCAAGAGGGGCAACAAGCTCATGTGTTTCTGCTAAAATACGCCTGTTTCCATTCCCATTTTTTATATCTTCCAAAGCGTCAGATATTTCCGAAATCTGCTTTTTTACACGCCGGACGGTCAGCGCAGAACTGCAAACAGATAAAAGGACAATCACTATTTCAATCACAATGATAGCTTCTGTATACAATGGTCATACCTCCTTACTGAAACGGTAGCCAATCCCTTTTACTGTCTGGATATATTTAGGGCTTCCGGGATTTTCTTCTATTTTTTTCCGTAAACGGCTAATGATTGCCATAATATTACTATCATCATACACATATTCCTCGCCCCATACCTTTTCATATATTTGCTGTTTTGTTAGTATTTTTCCTTGATTTTTAGCAAGGAACAGAAGAAGATCAAATTCTTTCGGGGGAATTTCATATTCTCCATTTATTGTGACAATGGAACGGCTATTAAAATCAATCGTCAACCCGTCAAACTCAAATCTCTGTGTCTGTCCGTCTTTTTGGTTGAAGCGGGTATAGCGTCTAATCAATGAAACAATACGGGCAACCAGCTCGTCCATATCAAAAGGTTTTGTTAAATAATCATCGGCTCCCGCCCGCAAGCCACGCACTTTTGAAGCACTGTCATTTTTTGATGTAAACATTAAAATAGGTAGACTGCTTTCCTGTCTAATCTGTTCTAATGTTTCAAAACCATCGAAATCGGGCATCATTACGTCCAGTATGACGAGCTGGTATTCCTTTTCTTTTAGTTGTAGCAAGCCGGATTTCCCGGAATAGCAGCAGTCAGCTTCTATACTCTCTTGTAAAATACTTTGTTTAATCAATGCACAAAGCTCTTTATCATCATCAATAATTAAAACTTTATTCATGTTTTTTCTTCCTTTCTGCTTTCAAGCGGGCATCTGTTGGTTTTTCAGCGTTCTTTGGTATCAACCACAAGCGGCTGAATTTTGCCACACCCGGTATACGGTTTTCCTCACATAACTTTTGCACCCGTCTTTCTGAAATGCCCCATTTTTTCGCCGCTTCCGGGGCAGAAATAAACTCTAACATTTTCGGTCTCCCTCGCTTTCCTAAGTTCTATAGCTATAATTATATACGGTCAGCCGAATAAATTCAAGAAATTAAATAATGCTTGGCATTTTAATCGTCTTGTACGGTGTTGTAGGTAGTGAGAGAACTATCACGAGGGTTTGGGATATTTCCCAACAAGTAAATCTGTCCGGCAAGCCGCATACGGGCAGATTTACGGAAAAGGGTACTCTTTTCCTATGCTTGCTCCGAAACTTATTCTTCTTTGAAAACGTAATTTACGGCGGATTTTCATTACCCGAAACAACAGCCCTACTCGCATGGAAAAGCATTTTCCGTTTAGAGCAGTGAAAATTCCCCTTGTGTTGACAGAACTGTTGTTCCGGGGATTTCCCGATAAAGGGCTTTTACTCCCTGTGCATAACAACCGTAACTTTGCTATTATCAGATTATCGGCGCAGGGTAACGTTCTCAGTAATTCGGATTGCTGTTCTCTTGGGGGAAACAGTTCCGGGCATGGAGCCGACAATCGCGTCCAGTCTGTAAATGCTAAACCTTATACTGTTTGAGAATATCATTTTGATACTGATCTTTAGAATCTCTCTATAAATTTCCAATGTTTTTGTATGCCTGTTCCTTTCGTTTCCATTCCGGCGGCTGTATTGTTTTTCCGATATAGAGAGAGGGAAGGATAGGAAGGGAAAGGAATAGGTATTTTATAAATCAGTATTTATTTATATCTTTATTTAATTGCATTGGATTTTCCGACGTCGGATTACCCGGTATCGGAAAATCCAATATCGGGTTTCCCAATATCGGACGGTTCATGTTGTGTCTTGCTTGGAAAATCGCCATAGCTTCATTACCCATTTTGCTTTGTATTTGTTACGCTATAGAACGCCATTTTGCCGGGTTAAGGTATAAATCCTTGCCCTCAATAAAAATGCGCCCAGAAAGCCGCATATAACAAGGCTCTTGTTGCTCCTAATGCGTAACATAAGGGTATAAAAAAGCGGCGTTCCTGTTCTCCTTGTTTGGAGATAAAGAAACGCCGTGCCTTTGGAGTATTTCTTTATTCAGTTTTTCAATGCTGGGGGCTGGTGTTTGGGCTTGCAGGATTCCGGGCGGCATATCAAGGCTCTTTCCCTCAAAAGTAGTAAATTGGTAGTAAATTTCGCTTGAAATCCTGCGTGTATGTCCGTAAATCAAGGCTTTTTTGAGATAATCAACCATTTTAACATGAAAACCTTGCAGGAAAACAGCCTTTTATCACCATCATTGAAAACCTGTTGCACAAAGATCAGACAGCCGAGGTTTTCGTACAAGTCTATGGACTGGAGGAATATGCCCATGATGAACCCGTCATTTATGCCGATACGCTGATTCTTTTCAGCAGACTGCCGCTGTCTGAAATCAAACAGATCTTCAATGAACCCGGCGATACAGTTCCGAGTGACATTGGAGAAATAACCGATTTCTCACAGCAGGTTATCGTCGTAGACGATATCGGCAATGTATCCTATGCTTCAAAGCAAACCTTTATCATCCACAAAGATGGCAGCTTATCACCGGTCACACTCCCGCCCGCCGGCAATATGTCCGTCTACTATTGCTGGTGGGACTGACACCTTGTGTCCTCTCTCTCACCCCTCAAAGTCCACCTGTGTCCGATACATCCGTGCGTACAGCCCATCCATTTCCATCAGTTCCTCATGACTTCCCTGCTCTGCAATCCTCCCGTCTTCAAGTAACAGAATCAAATCCGAATCCCGTATCGTTGAAAGCCGGTGTGCAATGATGACCGAAGTACGGCCGGCACAGATCTGCAACAAAGCCCGCCGTATGTTCTGTTCTGTAACCGTATCCACGGAGCTGGTGGCTTCATCCAGAATGAGAATGGGTGCATTGGCAAGTACCGCCCTGGCAATGGTTAAAAGCTGTCGCTCTCCCTGAGACAGCTCCATACCGCCCTGTTCCAGAATCGTATCATAGCCATCCGGCAACCGCTCGATAAAGCCGGCTGCACCTGCAGCTTCTGCAGCCTGTTTTACCTGCTCTCTGCCTGCTTCCGGATGCCCATAGGCAATATTATCCCGAACCGACACGGCAAACAGCGCCGTATCCTGTAAAACCGTCCCAAAGGCTTTTCTCAAATCCGCCAGCCTGTAATCGCGCAGATCATGTCCGTCCAGAAGAATACTTCCCCCGGAAACATCATAAAACCGTGTCAGAAGATTGATCATTGTCGTCTTGCCGGATCCTGTGGCGCCTACAACGGCAGTTTTCGTACCCGCCGGTATTTTTATGGAAATATCTTTCAAAACAGGACGGCCCGGTGTGTAACCAAACTCCACATGGCGCAGTTCAATTTCTCCGCGGGGAAATCTCAGCGAGATGGCGTCTTCTCTGTCGGCAGGTTCCGGCTGCTCATCCAGTATTTCAAAAATACGTTCGGCCCCGGCAACTGCCGTCTGAAAATGATTGTAAATATTGGCAATCTCCACAAAGGGACGGGTAAACTGCCGGACATAGAGCAGGAAACTTGTGATCAGCCCGATACTGGAAATGGTGCCCTCCACAAACAACACACCACAAAGTACAGATATGGCTACATAGAGAAGATTGTTAATCACATTCATAAGCGGCATCAGATACCCCGAACAGATTAACGCCTTGATGGATACCCGGCAGAGCGCCTCATTTTTCTCCTCAAATGCCCTCTCCATCTCTTCCTCACGGCAAAACGCCTTTACAAGCAACAGGCCCGATATACTTTCCTCCACCTGACCGTTTAACGCCCCCAGACTTTTCTGCTGCTTTGAGAAAAGTTTCCCGGTTCGTTTTGTTATGATTTTGGTCAGCAGCATGACCAGAACAATGCCAGATAACGATACCAGTGTCAGAAAAGGGCTCAGACACAGCATCATGCCAAAAATTCCAAGAACCGTAAATCCGTAGGTCAGAAAAAGTGTCAGCGAACTGGAAATGGTCGAACTGACGGTATCCACATCATTTGTCAGACGGCTCATCACTTCACCGTGGCGATGGCCGTCAAAAAATGCCAGTGGCAATGTTTTCATCCGTTGAAACAAAGTCTTGCGCATATGATGGATCACACGCTGCCCAATGGCCGCCATACAAAACGACTGCAGAAATCTCACCAGCCAGTCACTGATATACAGACCGGCAAGGCAGGCCAGCACCCAGACTGTACCACTCCCGTCACTGACTGCACTCACAGCGCTTCCCGTCACATATGGCGACAAAACAGCGGCACAGGAAGCAAGTGCAGACAACAAAAGAATCCAGCCAAACCCTTTTCTCTGCCCTTTCGTCAGTTGCCAGAGTCTGCGCAGCGTTCCCTTCATATTTTCAGGTTTTACCACGGCCATACCACGACCGGGCCGGGCAATTCCGTTAAAATTTGCCGGCGGCACACCACTCCTTTTCTCAGTCATATCCCCCACCTCCAATCTGGGAATGGTAAATTTCCTGATAAGTTTTGCAGGATTCCATCAATTCCCCGTGGGTCCCGCATCCTTTTACACGTCCATCGTCCAGACACAGGATACGGTCTGCCTGCATAACGGTGGAAATGCGCTGGCTGACCAGCAGTACAGTCATCGTATCCGCAATACGCGACAATCCTCTGAGCACATCCGCCTCTGTCCGGGCATCCAGTGCGCTGGTACAGTCATCCAGAATCAGAATGCGCGGTTTCCTCACAAGTGCCCGCGCAATGCAAAGGCGCTGCTTCTGCCCGCCGGACAGATTCACCCCGCCCTGTCCCAGCAGCGTATCATACCCCTGGGCGCTCTGCCTGATAAACCCATCTGCACAGGCAATTTCTGCGGCAGCCTGCAGTTCTTCCCCGTCAGCATTGGCCCGTCCCCAGAGAAGGTTCTCCCGGATGGTCCCGGAAAAAAGCAGGGCTTTCTGAGGCACGACCCCCACAGCAGCCCGCAAAAGCCCCGGATCAATCTGTGTAATATCACACCCGTCCAACCATATTTTCCCGGCAGAACTGTCATAAAACCGCAAAATCAGGTTGACCAGCGTTGTTTTGCCGGAGCCGGTGGAACCAATGATCCCTATGGTTTCACCGGCATGGATATGCATACTGATTTCATGAAGCGCTTCCCTGCCGGCGCCCGCATAGGCAAAGGACACATGTTCCAGGCGGATATTTCCCTGTATATTCGGCCGTAGAGGTTCTTTCGGCATATGCTGTGTTGGTTTTTCATCCAGCACTTCCCGGATTCTGTCAGAAGATGCCGCCGCCCTCACTGCGGTATGCATTGTATTGGAAATCATTGTAACCGCAAAAAGTACCTGCGTCATATAATTGATGGAAGCCATCAGCCTGCCGATTTCCCCGCTCTTTGCATTGCCCGAAATCCACAGCAAAAATACAATGCCAAAGTTCACCACCAGATTGATCAATGGTGAGAACACTGCCATTGTCCTGAGCGCTGCCATATTGGCATGGGCAAGCTTTAGTGAAACCGCCTCAAATTTCCGTGCCTCCTCTTCTTCTGCCTGGAAAGCCTTAACCACACGGACAGCGGAAAGAAATTCTCCTGACACACCGTTCAAACGATCCACCTGTTTCTGTACTGCTCCAAACCGGGGATATCCAATCCGCATATTGGCCAGAATCAAAAGAAACACCACAAAAATAACAGCCGCCATAACCGGCGACTGTTCCGGTGTCTGAATCAGAATCAGGATAACGGCACCGATGCAAATAATCGGCGCCTTTACCATAATTCGCATAATACCATTGATAAATTCCTGTACCTGGGCCACATCATTGGTGATGCGGGTCATAATAGAAGCCGGCCGCAGACGGTCGATATTTTCCATGGAAAGCCGCTGTACATTGTGATACATATCACGGCGCAGTTCCCTTCCGATTGTCTGTGAAACCCGACTGGCAAAATGATTGCGGGCAACGGCACAGACAGCCCCGGCCACAGCAATTCCCAGCATGGCTTTTCCATAAAACAAGATTTGGCTGATACTGGCATTTTGCATCCCCGTATCTACAATCTCAGACATAAACGCAGGCTGCAGTAGATCCGCCACGGCTTCCATCGTGAGAAAAAACATGGAAAGCAAAAAAATTCCCAGATGTCTCCTGATATACTTTGGAATCAGTTTCATAGCCGCTGTGTCGCTCCTTTTGCTGTATCGTTTCAGGTTACAATAATTCCCGCAATTTCTCCAGATCTTCCGGTGCAGTGGACCAGCTTGTGACAAAGCGTACTACCGTATGGGTTTCATCAAATTTTTCCCAGAAACCAAACCGCACCTGCTCTTTCAGTTCTTCCATCTTTTGATTATCCAGTATGATAAACTGCTGGTTGGTGGGGGATTCCAGATAAAACCGATACCCTTTTTCCCGGAACAGTTCCCTGAGCGCTTCCGCCATATCAATGGCGTGCCTGCTGATCGCAAAATACAATGCATCTGTAAACAATGCATCAAACTGAACACCCAGAAGCCGGCCTTTAGCCAACAACGCACCACGGCGTTTTACCAGGGTGAGAAAATGCCCGGGCATCTGTTTTCCTGTAAAAACCACTGCCTCCCCGCACAAGGCCCCTACTTTTGTTCCGCCAATGTAAAATACGTCGCACAAATCGGCAATATCGGCCAATGTCACATCTGCCTCCCGGCTCATCAGTCCATACCCCAGCCTGGCTCCATCAAGATACAGAGGTATGTCAAAGCGATGACACACCTCTGCCAACTGTTCCAGTTCCCGCCTGGTATACAGTGTCCCATATTCCGTGGGCCAGGTAATATAAACCATGCCCGGAAATACCATATGTTCATGATTTTCATCCTGATAAAAGTCCCGCAGGTATGCCTCTACCGCCTCAGGCTCCAGTTTCCCGTCCTTCCCGTCCAGTTCCAGCACTTTATGCCCGGTATTTTCAATAGCGCCCGCTTCATGGATACTCACATGCCCCGTCCGGGCTGCAATCACACCTTCATACTCCTGAAGCATGGAAGCGATCACAACTGCATTGGTCTGCGTGCCACCCGTCAGAAAAAAGACTTCCCCGTCCGGGCAACCGCAGGCTTCCCGTATCTTTTCCTGTGCCCGTTTACAGTAAACATCACTTCCATACCCCGGCAGGCACTCCATGTTACTTTCTATGATGTGCTGTAAAACCAGTGGATGTGCGCCTGCCGAATAATCACTTTCAAATGAAATCATGCCGTATTCCTTCCCGTCATCCTGCAAAAATCTGTACCCAATAAGGATAACCGGATTCGTCCACATAATATCCCACACCAATTTTACTGTAATTTCCGTTCAGGATATTCTTTCTGTGTCCCTCGCTGTTCATCCAGCCTTCCACAACACTCTGCGGTGTTCCAAAGCCACAGGCTATATTTTCCCCTTTATAACGGATGCCATTGCCAAAGGGAACCATATCCAGCGCGCTGGTGCCATCAGGCCGCGTATGTGAAAATGCCTGGGGCAGCTCTTCCGCCCGGATTTGCGCCACCCTGGCAAGTGAATCATCATAGGTCAGATCCCGTGTTCCCAACGCCTTCCTCTGCCCGTTGCACAATTCCATTACCTGATGATTATAGTCAAGGCTGTTCACTTCCACCGCTGCCCCAATCCTGCCCTCGGCTTTTCCAAACAGGATATAATGCTGATAAAGCGCATTGGCATCCGCCCCCAGGACGGCGGCAACATCCGGATTATTCTGCGCATAATATTCCGCATCAAACACCGTACCGTCCTCCATCGTAACCGGTTGGGCGCATACGGTCATACTGCTTCCAACCAATACCGCAAAAGCTGCGGCAAAAGACATGATTTTCTTCTTCATAGTAACTTCCTCCTTCGTCTGAATCAGTGTATTATCCTATTATACATGCAAACCGGACAGACTGTCCATATTTTAACCTGCTTACCCGATTCTTTTAGCTCCGGCTTACCACAAACAGACAGACTCTGCAAACTTTCCATTCCCCTGAAAAAAACGCTTGCAAAATTTTCCCTTACCCAGTATAATAGCATATGTCAGTTACCCGTGCCGAAATAGCTCAGTTGGTAGAGCACTTCACTCGTAATGAAGGGGTCGAGGGTTCGAGTCCCTTTTTCGGCTGGAATACCGGATGTTTTCAGTAATGAAAGCACCCGGTTTTTCTTATTCATGACAATAAAAAGTTCGCAAAAATGCTTTCCGCACAGTCTCACAGTCATGAAGATATGATAAAACAAGCCGCTTTACTGGGAAACGACACCGACACAACCGCCTGCGCGGCAGGCGGTCTTGCAGGCATCCGTTTTGGCTACTCTGGTATACCAAAGCGATGGCTCCGTCATCTGAAAGAGAAAACACTTGTGGATGTCTTGTTTCAACGGCTGGTATCTGTCAGATGTACATCCATTTGAGGATAGGGAATAGAGATGTTGTTGGCATCCAGAGCCAGTTTACAGTTTTCCAGCACCGCCGCCCTGCCATCCCAGTAATCTTCATTTAAAAAGAAGCAACGGACATTCAATACCACCGCACTGTCCCCCAGTTCTTTCACAAATACCTTTTTGTCCAGCTTGGTCAAAACCCGTTCTTCACTTTCCAGGACTTTCATCAGTACCTCTTTGGCCAGCTTGAGATCAGCATCATAGGAAATACCAATGGTCACATCCATCCGGCGGGTTTCCACAGCCGTATAATTGGTAATGTTATGGTTGGCAAGGGAACCATTGGGCAGCGTTATGATCACATCGTCTGCTGTCCGCAGTTTTGTATAGAAAAGCTGTATTTCAACCACGGTGCCCTCCTGTCCCCTGCTCCCCTCTATAATATAATCTCCTATGACAAAGGGCTTTTGCAAAAGAATCAATACACCGCCGGCACAGTTGGACAAGCTCCCCTGCATGGCAAGGGCAAACGCCACACCGGCAGAACCCAGCATCGCCATCACGCTGGCCGCATCCAATCCGAAGCTGATGGCAATCATCAAAATCAGCAGAGAAGTAAGTCCGATCTTAATCAGAGAGTCCAAAAACTGCGCCACACCCTGGTCTGCATTGGTTTTGGCCAGAGATTTTTCCACAATCCGCCTGAGCAGCCGGATGGACTGCAGTCCGATGAACAGGGCAAGGGCTGCCAGCAGAACCCGGATGCCCAGTCCCAACGCCTTTTCAGGCAATTCCTGAATAAATTTTCCCAGCAGACTGAGTTCTTCTTCGGATACATTCAAATCAATTCCCTGTTCCAGCAGCCATTTTACCATATCATTGCCCTTTCACCATACCTATTTGATTTTATTCATGACAATAGGTTTGCCCACGAAGCCTGCAATCTATTGTTTCACATGTTGTCTTTTCCGGCTTTTATACTGTTTTTTTCCCTGCCGCTTTGCTGTTTTTTACAGTTTTTCCAGCTGCCGCTTTTTTCGTCCCTGTGCTGCCGGATTTCTTTGCGGTTTTGCTTGCGGCAGTTTTGGTACTTTTTGTCGTAGCCAAACGGGTTTTCGCCTGTTTCAGCGGCTTTTCACTGACGGAACCACTCTCAGGAATGCAGGAGAATACCTGAACAGACAAGGGTGCTGATTTTATCATAATGGAATAATCACGGTCATCACACTCACTCAGTTTGGCAGTCTTCACTCTGGGATTGGTCTGCCCGCTTCCGCCATAGACTTCAGCATCGGTATTCAGGATTTCTTTGTATTTACCTGCAAAAGGCACGCCGATTTTATGGGAATCCCATGTGGCATTTGCAAAATTTTCCACAATCAGAAGCACTTCCTGCGCATTCCTGCCCTTGCGCAGAAATACGAGCATGCTCTCATCCGCCGAAATATTATTGATCCATTCAAAGCCGTCGTTTTCCGTATCCAGTTCATACAGTGCCGGATGGTCCTTGTAAAAATGGTTCAGATCCTGCATTAACTGGTTGATACCACGGTGTTCCTCATACTGCAGCAGATCCCATTCCACTTCCCGCTCTTCGTTCCATTCATCAAACTCCCCGATATCCTGCCCCATAAATAACAGTTTCTTACCGGGATGCATCATCATATGAGCCAGTGTCAGACGCAGGTTGGCAAATTTATCCCCCCGCTCTCCCGGCATCTTACCCAGCAGAGAACCTTTTCCGTGCACCACTTCATCATGAGAAAACTCCAGCATAAATTTCTCACTGTACGCATAGATCATGCTGAATGTCAGCTCTCCATGATGATGGGAACGGAAATAGGGATCATATTTGATATATTCCAGATAGTCATTCATCCAGCCCATATTCCATTTATAGGAGAATCCCAGTCCGCCCTCCTCCAGGGTACCCGTTACCCTGGGCCATGCCGTGGATTCCTCCGCAATACTGATGGCGCCCTTGCCACGTTTCTCAATCATGGAATTGAGGTGTTTTAAGAATTCCATGGCTTCCAGATTTTCGTTGCCGCCGTATATATTGGCTACCCACTGTCCGTCACGTTTGCCATAATCCAGATACAGCATGGAAGCCACAGCATCAATCCGGATACCATCCACATGATACTGTTCAATCCAAAACAGCGCATTGGCAATGAGATAGTTGGAAACTTCCGGCCTTCCGTAATTGTAAATCAATGTTCCCCAGTCGGGGTGGGAACCCTGTCTGGGATCCTGGTGTTCATACAGACAGGTGCCGTCAAAGTTGGAAAGTCCGTATACATCCCTGGGAAAATGTGCCGGCACCCAGTCCAGAATCACGCCGATCTCCGCCTTATGCATCTCATTCATAAAGTACATAAAGTCTTCCGGCGTACCATATCTGGCCGTAGGCGCATAATATCCAATGGTCTGATACCCCCAGGACGCATCAAAGGGATGTTCCATCACCGGCATCAATTCTATATGGGTATATCCCATCCGTTTCACATAGGCAATAATTTCCGGCGCCAGCTCACGGTAGTTCAGGTAAGGCAGTTCTTCCTGCACTTCCTCCGAATCCGCCTGCAATGTCTCCCCCTCTTCCAAAACAGCTTTTTCCTTTCGGACAGCCCGCTTGAAAGAACCAAGGTACAATTCATAAATACTGATGGGAGCGTCTTTTTCCTGTCTCTTGCCCCGCTCTGTCATCCATTTGTCGTCCTGCCATACAAAACCGGAAATATCCGCAGTGATGGAAGCCGTTCCCGGACGCAGCTCTGCCCGAAAAGCATAGGGATCTGATTTCAGATAGGTAAGGCCGCCTTTCACCTTAATTTCGAATTTATAATTTTCCCCGCTTCCTATATCGGGCAAAAAGAGTTCGAAAATACCCGAATCCCAGAGTCTGCGCATCTGATGGGTCCGTCCGTCCCAACTGTTAAAATCTCCTACCACACTGACACGGATTGCTCCCGGCGCCCAGACAGCAAAATGTGTCCCGGATACGCCGTTGATTGTCATGGCATGCGCCCCCAGAACCTGATAGACCGTATAATGTATTCCTGCACGAAACTTTTCCGTGTCCTTTTTTGTGATCACCGGATCGTACCGGTATACTTCTTTTTTTATGATTTCCTTTTTTCCGTCGTTGACGAGATATTCATACTCAAACGTCGTTTTCTCCGGAACCAGTACAGCATAAAATCCTGCCTCATCTGCACATTCCATGGGATATACAGTCTTGCCGTCAATGCTTCTCACCGATACGGCTCTGGCATTGGGAAAAAATGCCTGAATCAGTAATTTACTGCCTGCTTTGTGCGCCCCTAACAGTCTATGCGGATCATCACACTCCGAATACACGATTTCTTCAATATCCGGCCAGTTCATCAGTTTATACAGTTTGTCGTTCATCTCTTATCTTCCTCTCTCAGATGTTATTTTCGTATGACAGGCAATGCACCGCAGGCTCCCTGCCCTTTTTCTGTCTGTCTATCATGCCTCAATCCGATGTATAAAAAGACCGCTCCGCAGTTTTGGTTCAAACCATGTGGATTTTGGCGGCATTAAAAGTCCCGCATCCGACACTGCAAACAGTTCGGAAATGGAAGTGGGGTACATGGCAAAAGCCACACTACAGTCCTCATGCACCCGCCTTTCCAGCTCTTGCAGTCCCCGGATACCTCCTACGAAATCAATCCGCTGATCCGTCCGCAAGTCTCCGATTCCAAGAATCGGGGTTAACAGCTCCTTCTGTAACACAGATACATCCAGCCGTCCCACCGGGTCAATCGCAGACTCGGTGACCGGAATGGTCAAAGTATACCAGCAGTCCGAAAGATACATGGAAATCTGCCCTTTTTCTTTAGGCGAGACCGCTTCTTTTCCCAGTTTTTCCACCCGGAACCGCTCGGATACTTTCTCCAGGAATTCTTTGGCCTGATATCCGTTCAAATCCCGGACCACCCGGTTATAGGCCATAATCATAAGCTGATCATCCGGAAACAGTACAGACAGGAAATAATTGAATTCCTCCTCTCCCGTATAGCCCGGATGAGCCTGCCGCCGCATGTTCGCTACCTTTACGGCAGATGCGCAACGGTGATGTCCGTCTGCAATATAGATAGCCCCTGTCTTTTCAAAGTTCTCCTGTATTTCATGAATCTCCGTCTGATTCTGGATTTTCCATACCCGGTGGCGGATTCCATCGGAAGCGGTAAAATCATATAACGCATCTGACTGCTTCGTCTTTTCCACCAGACTGTTAATGGCCTCCTGTGACCGGTATGCCAGGAAAATCGGACCGGTCTGGGCGCTGCAGGCATCCACATGGCGGATACGGTCTTCCTCCTTCTCTGCCCGTGTATTCTCATGCTTTTTAATGACCTGCGTCTCATAATCGTCCACACTGGCACAGGCCACAATGCCCGTCTGTGTTCGTCCGTCCATTGTCAGTTCATATATGTAATAGCAGGAATCCGTCTCCTGTATCAACTGCCCCTCCCGCAGCATCTCATCCAGAAGGTCTCTGGCCTTCTGATAGACACATGCATCATACATATCCGTACCTTCCGGAAATTGTGTTTCTGCCCGGTCAATCCGCAGAAAAGACAGGGGATTTTTTATCGTTTCTCCACGTGCCTCCTGTCTGTTATATACATCATAGGGGAGCGCGGCAATCCGCTCTTCCAGCCCTACCCGGGGCCGGATTGCACAAAAGGGTCTGATATCTGCCATTGTTTATCCTCACATTCCTTTGTTATGCAGTCTTATATAAACCACTGTTTTTATTTTAACAAATCAGCCGTCTGAATACAATTCGTTTTTGACAGAAAAAATAGAAGATGCTATGATTGGTAAAAGAATTCAAACAGAAAGGAAGTCATATAGGATGACAAAAGAACAGGAAGCCATGTTAAACCGTATCAACCTGTATGCCGAACAGGTTATGGCAGATATTGATCCACAAAAAACCCGGATTTCCGTACAGCTTGAAAAACTGAAGCCAATTATGGAGACCATCGCCTCAGAACAGGGCCGTACTCTGGAAGACATATTCATTGAATACATGGATCTTGCCAGTGAATGTTCCGTGGAAAAAGCCAAACAGGTCAAAGAAGACTATCTGGACTTTGATATGGAACAGGGGGATCTCTACAAATCACACTGATTGACTGCCGGAGACAATACATAAACAGTCCGCCAGAGACATTGATTATGTATTGTCCCTGGCGGACTCTGCTCCTTCATGATCCATGAATCCATATGTGCTGCATGCATTTTTATTCATGACAACCAAAAGTCCGCAAAGCATGCTTTCGTGCGCTTTCGATTGCTATTTTACTACCCGCACACGGAAAACCCCGCTGATCTTTTCCAGTGTCTCAATAATCTCGCCTGTCACAGGTGTCTCCACATCAATCATGGTGTAAGCCACATCTTTTCTTGACTTATTGGTCAGATCGGAAATATTAATGCCATTCTCTCCCAGCGCTGACGTAAATTTGGCAATCATATTGGTAATATTCTTATGGAAAATTGCGATACGACCTGCCTTATCGCAAATACCCATATCACAGTTGGGATAGTTCACACTGTTTTTGATATTGCCATTTTCCAGATAATCCATCATCTCCCGGACTGCCATCTTTGCACAGTTATCCTCAGATTCTTCTGTGGAAGCGCCCAGGTGCGGAATCACAATACAGCCTTCCTGGCCCGCCGTTGTGGAGTTGGCAAAATCCGATACATATTTTCTCACTTTGCCGGATTTGATCGCATCCAGTACCGCTTTCTCATCCACCAGCAAATCCCTGGCAAAATTCAGCAGAATGACGCCATCCTTCATTTTTGAAAGAGCCGCCTCATCAATCATCCCTTTCGTGGAATCCAGCAGCGGTACATGAACAGTAATAATATCGCATTCTGTGTAAATCTCATCCACATTCAGCACATGCTTTACATCCCGGCTCAGATTCCATGCCGCGTCTACCGACACATAGGGGTCATAGCCATACACTTCCATCCCCATATGCTTTGCCACATTGGCTACCCTGACACCGATGGCGCCCAGACCAATAATCCCCAGCTTTTTATTTTCAATTTCCGTACCTGCAAATTTCTTTTTTTCCTTTTCGGCCGCTTTGCCCACATCTTCGTTGCCGGCCTGGGATTTCACCCATTCGATACCGCCTACAATATCACGGGACGCAAGGAGCATACCCGCGATCACCAGTTCTTTTACGCCGTTGGCATTGGCGCCCGGTGTGTTAAATACCACAATCCCTTTTTCCGAACATCTTTCCAGGGGAATATTATTGACTCCTGCCCCCGCCCTTGCCACTGCGAGAAGCCTGTCGGAAAACTCCATATCGTGCATGGCGGCGCTTCTGACAAGAATGCCGTCCGCCTCTGCCGCTTCCTTTGTCTCTTCAAAATTTCCCCGGAACCGGTCCAGCCCCACTTTTGCAATGGGATTCATGCAATAATACTGAAACATTACAGATTCTCCTTTTCAAACTTTTTCATAAACTCCACAAGCGCTTCCACGCCTTCTGTCGGCATGGCATTGTAGATGCTGGCGCGCATACCACCCACACTTCTGTGTCCTTTCAGATTTTCAAAGCCTGCTTCTTTGGCTTCTTTTACAAATTTCGCATCCAGATCCGCATCTCCGGTTACAAAAGGCACATTCATCAGCGAACGGTCCTTTTTCTCCACTGTTCCGCGGAACAGTTTACTCTCATCCAGGAAATCGTACAGAATCTTTGCCTTCTTTTCATTCCGCTCCTGCATAACAGACAGACCGCCCATCTTTTTCAGCCACTTAAACACTTTGCCGCAAATATAAATTCCATAGGCAGGCGGTGTATTATACAGAGACTCCGCATCCGCATGTGTCTTATATTGCAGCATGGTGGGTGTACAGGGAAGTACATCCTCTGTGATCAGATCTTCCCGGATGATGACAATCACCACACCGGCCGGGCCGATATTCTTCTGCACACCACCGTAGAGCAGGCCATATTTCGTCACATCCACCGGCTCAGACAAAAAGCAGGAAGATACATCGGCTACCAGCGTTTTTCCCTTCGTATTGGGCAGCTCTTTGAACTTTGTGCCATAGATGGTATTATTTTCACATATGTAAACATAATCCGCATCTTCGGAAATGGGCAGATCGGAGCAGTCCGGAATATAAGAAAAAGTCTTATCCTCACTGGACGCAATCTTATTTGCCTTGCCATATTTGGCAGCTTCCTGGTATGCCTTCTTCGCCCACTGGCCCGTTACAATATAGTCTGCCACTTTATGTTTCATCAGGTTCATGGGAATCATGGCAAACTGCTGGCTTGCACCGCCCTGCAGGAAAAGCACTTTATAATTGTCCGGAATCCCCATCAGCTCCCGCAGATCGGCTTCCGCTTCCTTAATAATCGTGTCATATGCTTTGGAACGGTGACTCATCTCCATTACGGACATACCCGTTCCTCTGTAATCAAGCATTTCCTCTGCTGCTTCTCTTAACACTTCTTCAGGCAGAACTGCCGGACCTGCCGAAAAATTATACACTCTGGACATGAATCTTCCTCCTCATAACTGTTTTACCGAAAACCTACAAATTCCATTGTAATATTATTGAAACGATACGTCAATCTTTTTTCGGAACAGTTTCAGCGACTTCTCTTTCTATAAACCCACCAGCCATGTACTGCTTACAGGGAAACCTGTTTCCCATACACGGAAAAAGGATATGGCCACCCGCAGTAACCATATCCTCTCTCCCATCAGTTTCCATAAGAAAACCGCTTCGTTTATTTCTGTCGGATTACTTCCGTCACATACTCCCATACCCGTTTTGTGGAGGAAATACTCAACTTCTCTTCTGTGGTATGGATGCCCACCATATCAGGGCCAATGGAAACCGCATCCATGTCTTCTATCTTGCCCGCCAGCAGGCCACATTCCACGCCGGCATGGATTGCCTGAATGACCGGTTCTTTTCCATACATTTCCCGATACACCCGGACCATGGTTTCCCGCAGTACAGAATCCTGCCGATACTCCCAGGCGGGATAATTCCCCTCTGTGGTCAGGCTGCCTCCCAACATCTCCGTGAGATTTTGCAGCTTTTCCACAAGAAATTCTTTCGCGCTCTGTACACTGCTTCTGACCGCATAATGCATCTCCAGTTCCTTCCCATGCAATACCAGAATCCCCAGATTGAGGGAAGTTTCCACCAGTCCTTTTATATTTGCACTCATGGACTGTATACCACCCGGCAACAGGTTCAGCAGTGTGATGACTTTCCGGCGGCTGGCTGCGGAAAGTGCCTCTGCCGTGTCCGCGCCTTTGTTCGCAAAACCAATCTGCAACGACGGTTCTGTCACCGCATATTCACACTGTATGGCTTTTTCTGTCTCCCGGATCAATGCCTCCATCCGGTCAGCATCCTGTTCCGCCACAAGCAGCGTGGCCGCAGCTTCACGGGGAATGGCATTGTCCTTCAGGCCCCCGGACAGGGACACTACAGAGCAGTCCACAGCACTCTCCAGCGTCATCAGAAGCCGTCCCATCACCAGATTGGCATTGGCACGTCCCTTGTCGATTTCCACACCGGAATGTCCCCCTGTCAGACCTGACACCGAAACATCATACAGGATACCCTGACGCGTTTCAAACGAAACGGGCAATGTTATATTGGCCCGACAGCCGCCTGCGCAGCTTGTGAGAAGAAAACCTTCTTCTTCGGAGTCCAGATTCAGTACCTTGTGTCCCTTTAAAGGTGACAGATCAATGGATGCCGCCCCTTCCATGCCCACTTCTTCGCTGACGGTAAAGACTGCCTCGATCCGTGGATGGGCCAGCGTATCACTGGCCAATATAGCCATCGCCATGGCAACGGCTATCCCGTCGTCGCCGCCCAATGTGGTACCCTGGGCCGTGATATAGTCTCCTTCTACGGAAAGGCACAGGCCATCCTTCTCAAAATCCAGTTGACAACCAGGCTCTTTCTCGCAGACCATGTCCAGATGACCTTGAATAATCAGAGGTTCTACGGTTTCATAGCCCGCTGTCGCTTCTTTTATGATGATCACATTTCCCAGATCATCCTGATGCACTTCCAGACCTTGTGCCTGTGCAAAGGCCACGCAGTAGTCACTCAGTTTTTTCTCCTTGTAGGAAGGATGCGGAATCTTGCATATCTCCTCAAAGTACTGAAATACTTCCGCAGGCTCCAGATTTGATAAAACACCCATGCCTTTCCCCTCACTTTTTCTGTAAATTTACATATAGGATAAAATCATTGTTCCGCAGTATATGGAGAAACTCTGTCAGACGTTCATACAAAGGTTCCGCTTCCTGTCCGAACTTCTCGGAAACCAGCTTTCCGATCTGATACACATCCCGCTCACCGTCGATCTGTTTCCAGATAAAACTGCCAAAAGTATCCAGCTCAATCCGGCTCACCCTGGGCTTTCTGAAAAAAATCTGTGCAATCCGGTTGAACAGCCCTTTGTTCTTTTTGCAGATCTCCACGTTGCCGTCTTTATTCTCTCCAAAGGGAACCAATTTATTATGTTTAGGTATATAATCCAAAAAATTGTCTTTTTTCTTTTTACTCATATCCGGTTTACTTTTACGCTTTTTTCTTTTTATTGATAAACAGGACAATGGTCGCACACAGAAGAGCAAATACAAAGAGTCCCCCCCAGTTGCCTAAATTGATACCCAGGCAGCTTCCCAGGAAGTCTCCCAGTGTGCCTGCGCCCATGGGAATAATGGCAAACACAGCCAGCAATATGCCCACCAGGCCCTCTCCCGCAATCAGTCCGGAAGAATAGAGAACGCCGTTTTCCACCATCTGTTTCCGGTCTGCTTCGGAATCCATTTTTTTCTTGTCATAATAAAGCCGGATCAGGCCGCCCACCATAATCGGGGTGCTCAAATGGATCGGCAGATACAGGCCCACTGCAAAAGGCAGTACAGGAATCTGCAAAATCTCTACCACGATTGCAATAAATGCACCACAGAAAATAAGCGCCCAGGGCAGTTCACCGCCCATAACTCCTTCCACCACCATCTTCATCAGAGTCGCCTGCGGCGCCGGAAGTTCCTGAGAACCATACCCCCAGGCAGTACTCAACAGATACAGCACGCCGCCGATGGCAATGGCGGATACAACCACACCAATCAGTTCGCCCGTCTGCTGTTTCACAGGCGTTGCACCGACGATGAAGCCGGTTTTCAGATCCTGGGATGTATCCCCGGCAATGGCTGCGATAATACAGATGATGGATCCAATGGTAATGGCAGCAATCATACCGGGCATACCGATATTACCGCTGGCTTTCAACAGCATGGTCGCTATCAGCAGTGTGGCAATGGCCATACCAGATACCGGGTTATTGGAACTGCCTACGATACCTACCATTCTGGAAGAAACGGTAGCAAAGAAAAATCCGAATACAATAATGATAATGGCGCCGATCAGATTCACCGGAATCGCCGGAATCAGCCACATTGCAATGGCAATCACACCCACAATGATCATTACAATGTTCATGGGCAGATCTTTGCTCAGACGGTTGTTCACATCCGACTTCTTGCCGTATACTGCCATGGCCTGTTTAAACGTACGGATAATCATGGGGAACGATTTAATCAGGGAAAGAATACCGCCTGCAGCCACTGCGCCTGCACCGATATAACGGATAAAGCCACCCCAGATACCCCATGTACCCAGCTCACTCACCGGAGCCGTGGCAGGATACAATACCATATCTCCGCCAAACAACACAATCAGAGGCATCAGTACAAACCAGCCAACCGTACCACCGGCCAGCAGGTAAGAAGATACCTTGGGACCACAGATATACCCTACGCCGGCCAGGGCAGGAAGCACATCCATACCGATGCCGGAACCTTTGTAACTCTGAATTTCGAAATCCACTTCACTGGGGAACAGCTTGAGGCCGTCTGCAATAAACTTATACACAGCCGCAATTCCCAGTCCTGCAAAAACCGTACCGGCCTTTGCACCGCCTTCTTCTCCGGCAAGAAGCACTTCCGCGCATGCCTGTCCTTCCGGATAGGGAAGTTTTCCGTGCTCCTCCACAATCAGAGCGGAACGCAGCGGAATCATAAACAATACGCCCAGCACACCGCCGCAGAGAGCGATGAGGGAAATCTCAAGCAGCGAAGGATTGGCACTGCCGGACTCCGTTGCCCACATAAACAGCGCAGGCATCGTAAAAATCGCACCGGCAGCCACTGACTCACCGGCAGATCCGATGGTCTGCACCATGTTGTTTTCCAGAATAGAATCCCGTTTCAAAATAACGCGGATAATACCCATGGAAATAACTGCGGCAGGAATCGACGCCGATACGGTCATGCCGACCCGCAGCCCCAGATACGCGTTTGCTCCGCCGAACAGTACGGCCAGCAGGGCGCCAATGATAATTGACGTCACTGTCAGTTCAGGCACAACCCTGTCCGCCGGAATAAACGGCTTAAACTCTTTTTTGTCTTCCATTTAACTTACCACCTTTCGTATAGTGGTACTATTGTACAATAGTCTGCACCCGTTTGTCAATTTGCACGAATACTTTCACGGTTTTTCCAAAATTTTGTAAGTATTTCAAAGCATCCTGGCACAGCCTGTTTTAATTTTTAAAGCTGTGAATCGGCGCCGGGATACGTCCGTGCCGATTGATAAAGGCTTCGCAGGAAAATCCGTTTACAGGCATAACCGGCGCATAACCAAACAGGCCTCCAAACTCCACCTTATCCCCCACATCTTTGCCCACTGCGGGAATCAGCCGTACCGCTGTTGTTTTCTGGTTCACCATACCGATGGCCATTTCATCGGCAATAATACCGGAAATGGCAGAAGCCTTCGTACTGCCGGGAATGGCAATCATATCCAGGCCCACAGAGCAGACACAGGTCATGGCTTCCAGCTTCTCCAGCGTAAGGGCCCCCGCCGACACGGCATCTATCATTCCCTGATCTTCGGAGACCGGAATAAATGCACCGCTCAAACCGCCCACATAAGAAGAAGCCATAACACCGCCCTTTTTCACCTGGTCATTCAAAAGCGCCAGTGCCGCCGTCGTACCGGGCGCACCCGCATATTCCAGCCCGATTTCGCACAGAATATCCGCCACACTGTCTCCGATGGCAGGTGTTGGGGCAAGGGACAGATCCACAATGCCAAAGGGAATATCCAGCATTCTGGATGCCTCTTTGGCCACAAGCTGGCCTACCCGGGTTACCTTAAACGCCGTCTTTTTAATGGTTTCACATAACACTTCAAAGGACTCGCCCCGCACTTTTTCCAATGCGGTCTTGACCACACCCGGACCGCTCACACCTACATTGATCACGGCATCACTCTCCGTCACCCCGTGGAAAGCCCCTGCCATAAACGGATTGTCATCCGGCGCATTGCAAAATACCACCAGTTTCATGCAGGCTGCCGAATCCTGTTCCTTTGTCAGCTCCGCCGTCTCTTTGATCATCTCTCCCATCAACCGCACGGCATCCATATTGATCCCCGCCTTTGTGGAACCCAGATTCACAGAGCTGCACACCCGCTCTGTCTCTGCAAGCGCCCTGGGTATGGAACGGATCAGAAGTTCGTCTCCGGGTGTCATACCTTTGGAAACAAGGGCGGAATAACCGCCGATGAGGTTCACTCCCACCTCCCCCGCAGCCCTGTCCAGCGTATGGGCAAGGGTCACAAAGTCCTCCGGTGTCTTACAGGCCCCACTGCCCACCATAGCGATGGGGGTAACAGAGATCCGCTTATTCACAATCGGTATTCCGAATTCCTTTTCAATCTCTTCTCCCACAGGCACAAGCCTGCCTGCAAGTCTCGTAATTTTCTCATATATGTTCCGGTTACATGCATTCAGATCGCAGTCCATACAGTCCAGAAGGCTGATACCCATGGTAATGGTACGCACATCCAGATTTTCCTTTTCGATCATCTTATTTGTTTCCGTCACCTCAAATATGTTCAGCATGTTTGTCCCCCTAAATCCTGTGCATACTCTGAAAGATCTCTTCCCGCTGGCATTTGATGACAACACCGATTTTCACGCCCAGCGCTTTCAGGTCATCCGACATATCGCTGTGAGATTTCTCTGTCCCGGAGGTATCCACAATCATCATCATATTAAAATATTCCTGTACGATTGTCTGGGAAATATCCAGAATGTTTATCCCATTGTCTGCCAGATAGGTGCAGACCCCTGCAATGATCCCTACGGTATCTTTACCCACTACGGTAATGATTGTTTTTTTCATACTGTCTCCTTTTTAGATTGTCTCTTCTTCTACACTTCTATCATTTCAGACACTTCGCTGCGTTTTGCCACAGATATGGGAAAATCATTTCCCTGATAAACCGTATCGGCCATACTGATTTCCAGACGTACCGTCTCATATGCCAGTTCGGCCAGGTTATTTTCCTGGCTCAGATGTCCCAGAATGATGGCCTTCATCCCGTCGTGTAATATACGGGAAAGGAAACGCCCGGACAGTTCATTGGATAAATGTCCACGTTCGCCCAGAATCCGCTGTTTCAGATAATAGGGATACCGCCCGGTTTCCAACATACGCACATCATGATTGGCTTCCAGCAGAATTGCATCCATCCCCCGCATACACTCCACTGTATAATCGTTATACATGCCTAAATCAGTGAGAACACCCACCCATTTTTTGTCATGACGGAAACGGTAAGCTGCGGGCTGCGCCGCATCATGGGAAATCTGCATGGGCGCCACCAGCACATCCTTGATGGTAAAGTGTTCTTCTTCCCGCACTTCCTGAAACAAATCCTCCGGAATATGACGCAGACAATCCATCTGTTTCATTTTGCGAATTGTCCCTCTGGTGGCATAAATGGGAATCTCCCGCTTTTTCAGCAACACCCCCAGCCCGCTGATATGATCCGAATGCTCGTGGGTAATCAGTATGCCGTCCAGGTCTTTCAGTGACAACTCCAACGCATTCAGCCCCGCTTCAATCCGCTTTCTGCTGATGCCTGCATCCACCAGCAGATGGGTAGTGTCCGAGCCCACATAAACACAATTTCCACTGCTGCCGCTGGCAATGCTGCATATTCTCATTTCAGTTGTCCCTCCAGTATATCTCTATCGTATCTCCGGGAGACAACGGCTCCATATACTGGGCGTTTCTCCCGTTCAATTTCGTAACAATACTCTTCCCCTGCTGCGCGGACAGGTCAAAATCAAAAAATTCAAACAGATCCACAAAGATATAGGATGGTTTTCCTTTCAGAGCCACCGGCTTGCCATTCACAAAAATCTCCAGTATAACGCCCTGGTCTGCTTCCACTTCCTGTTTCAAATGCCCTGCCCCCTGCATACTGCCAGGCAGGGTGTGCTCCGTATCCTCCGATGCATTCAACTCCCGGGATTCCATCTGCCCGATTTCATCGTCCCCATCCGGCAGATCGGCATATGTGGCCGCCTGCGCCCCGCTGCCTGCATACTGCTCCACATCGGAAAGGCGAAGCTGCTCCATCGTCCAGATAACGGAAAAGTTCTCGTACACTCTCGTATCCATCCCTGCCAGCTTATTGTTTACATAAATATTCATCTGTTCATCAATGATCACATCCATAAACTCGGCTATCTGACGCACCGTATAAAAATTCAGCATTTCAATACGGTCATTTTCCCGGATATCATAATATCCCGACTGTAACTGCCCGTTCACACTGGCAAATTTAGGCAGATCCACTTTCTTTTCATTCACTTCCACCCGGATAACAGCGTTGTACTCCGGCAGTTTGTTGATCTCCAGAGATGCGTCGGCGCCCGCCGTAGACTCCTGGACATGGATCACATCATTGCCATGAATCGGCGTATGAATATCGGCAGGGCTCCCGTTCACGGTAATCACCGAAGCCTCCCCCAGTGTGCCCCGTATCATGCGGCTTTTCCCGTCCACAGTAAAATGCAGGGCCGCGCCCCGTCTGGGGAACAGGCTCTCATTGGGGAAATCGGCCTGCAGGGCCGCATCCACCACAGCCAGCCGGGACGTGTCATACAGTTTAATCCGGCAATTATTAAAGGTGACAAATACGAAGGAATTGCTCTGCTCATAGAAAGACAGACAGATACCGATGGGCGTTACCAGCAGGGAATCTTTCTTTGTCTCCTTCTCCAGAAACTGGATTTTCTGCATCACTTCTTCCCCCCGCAGCGCCACACGCTCTGGCGGGATGCCCAGCCGCTTTGCCAGTTTGCCCGTATAACCGGGGATCTTTCCGCCGCCGCCCACCACAAAGACCGCACTGACAGACTTATCGCCATTTAATTCCTTTATCTTATCCGAAACCTGGGAAGTCATGGACTCCACCACAGGATTGACAACTTCCAACAGTTCTTCTCTCGTAATCGTCTGGGACAATCCCATAATATCCCGGTATTCGATGTTTTCTTTTTCCCCGCACTCCCGTTTTATCTGTTCTGCCGTGACAAAATCCACAAGACAGTGCTGGGCAACCGTTTCTGTCAGGGCATCCCCTGCCATGGGAATCATCCCATAGGCCACAATACTGCCCCCCTGGGTAATGGAAATATCAGAAGTCCCTGCACCCACGTCCACCAACGCGATATTCAGCATCCGGTACATCTCCGGAATCGCCACCTGGATGGCTGCAATCGGCTCCAGCGTCAGATTTACCACTTCCAGCCCTGCCTGCTCCACCGCCTTATACAGACCGTCCACCACATCTTCCGGCAAAAATGTGGCGATCAGATCCACACCGATTTCCCGTGCTTTGTGGCTTTCCAGATTCCCGATCACATAGTTATTCATATAATACCGTACAACAGAATACCCCACACAGTAAAACGTTACCCCGGAGGTATCTTCCCTGTGAAACTCCTCATAGGCCGCCTCAATCCCCTTGGAATCCAGTGCGTAAATATCCTCCGCCGTAATCACCCGCTCTTCCTCATAAGCCGTTTCTGCATGTACATTCACTGTCTTTAATACACGGCCTGCCGCGGCGATACATACGTCGTCCAGTTTACTGCCAATGGCCGCTTCCAGCTCTGTCCTGACCCGCATAATGGTCATACTGACCCGGCCAATATCGTGAATCTGCCCGTCCAGCATGGCTCTTGTCTCGTGCTCAAGGATACGCTGGGCAACCACATAAAACTGATCTCCTGTTTTATAGCCCACTGTCCCTACTACACTTCTCGTTCCGATATCAAGCCCGAATACCAGTTTCCCCGGATATTTTCTCACTTCTTCCACAGATTTTCCCCCATCTTTTTGTCAATCTGATCATACGCATATGTAACATCCCTGCTGTTATCCAGAACAAAGTCGCACTGTGACCTGTAATCCTGATCGGACATCTGGGCGGCAAGGATACTGTCGATTTTTTCGTCGGAATATCCTCTGCCTGCCCGCAGGCGCTTTCTGCGCTGTTCCACGTCGGCATAGACATACCACATTTCATCCACAATGGCATCATATCCGCATTCGATCAGAAGCGCCGCCTCCAGAAAAAAGAAATCCACACTGCCCCTCTGACGCTCTTCATCAATCTGACGGAGGATATACGCCCTAACGGCAGGGTGAACCAGCCCATTGACCGCTGCCAGCAATGTCTCGTCCCGAAAGATCCGCTCTGCCATGGCATGTCTGTCAATGGATCCGTCCGGCATCAATATCCCTTCTCCCAGCAGTTCCACAATTCCCGTATAGCATACACCGCCCGGTTCCTGAAGCTTTCCCGCCGCCTCATCCGCCAGAAGGATCCGACAGTTGAAACGGGCTGCCAGATATTGCAGCAGCTTTGTCTTACCGGAGCCAACGCCTCCGGTAATCCCGATTACTTTCATCTGTTCTCTCCGCTTCCATTTTTCTATTTCGCCTCATACCAGTCATCCCCGGTATGCAGATCCACTTCCAGTGTCACCGCCAGATCCGCCGCATGAACCATCTCTTCCCGCAGAATCTGCTCTACCTGCTCTGCCTCTTCTTTTACGGTCTCTATCAGCAGCTCATCATGCACCTGCAAGATCAGCCTGGACTTGCAGCCTGCGGCCCGCAGCGCCTTCCAGACACGGATCATGGCAATTTTGATGACATCCGCAGCCGTGCCCTGAATCGGGGAATTCATAGCCACCCGCTCGCCAAAAGAACGCTGCATGAAATTGCTGCTGGACAACTCAGGCACCGGGCGCCTGCGCCCAAACAGAGTTGTCACATACCCATTTTGCCGGGCTTCTTCCACTGTCCGGTCCAGAAATGCCTTAACGCCCGGATAGGTGGAGAAATATTCCCTGATATATCCTTCCGCTTCTTTTTTGGAAATACTCAGATCCTGGCTCAGTCCGAAAGAGCTGATACCATATACAATGCCAAAATTGACCGCCTTTGCATTTCTTCTCTGCAAAGCTGTCACTTCCGACAGCGGCGTATGAAACACCTTTGCCGCTGTAATCCGGTGTATATCCTCATCCATCCGATAAGCTTCTATCAGCTGTTCATCCCCGGACATATGCGCCAGAATGCGCAGCTCAATCTGTGAATAATCCGCATCCGTAAAAATATGTCCCTCACCCGGTACAAACACTTTGCGGATCAGACGCCCCAGTTCCATCCGCATAGGTATATTCTGTAAATTCGGCTCGGTGGAACTGATCCGTCCCGTAGCCGTAATTGTCTGATTGAAACTGGTATGAATCTTCCCGTCTGTACCGATATAAACAGACAGGCCGTCCGCATAGGTGGACTTGAGCTTTGTAAGCCCCCTGTATTCCAGTATGTCATTGATCATGGGATAGTCCGGCGCCAGCTTTTCCAGAATATCCGCGGCTGTGGAATACCCGGTTTTTGTCTTTTTCCCACCGGGAATATGCAACTTTTCAAACAGAATTTCCCCCAGCTGTTTGGGAGAATTGATATTAAAGTTTTCACCCGCCTGCTCATGAATGCTCTGCTCCAGTTCCTGGATCCGGCCGGTTAACGCCTCCCCATACCGATGCAGTTCCTGGGCTTCCACCCGGATACCTTCCCGCTCCATATCATACAGAACATAGGACAATGGCATCTCGATTTCATGAAACAATTTATCCATCCCTGTTTCTGCCAGCTTTTTTTCCAATATGGGCCGGGCAGCCCAGACCGTATAGGCGCTCTGACATGCATACGAAAGAAAATCCGCTTCTGCCTCTGCCGCTTCCGCCAGGGATTTCTTTCCAAAGAGCTCCCCATATCCTGCCATGTGCAGCTCCAGATATTCATTCGCCACATCCTCTATGGCATAATCACTTTTCAGCGGATTGAGCAAGTATGCTGCCAGCTGAATATCAAAGCATCTCTCCACATCCTCTTTGGGAAAATACGGATACATTCCCTTGAGGAAAAATCCGCTGAGAAGCGTCTCTCCCTGCAGACTGCCCAGTTTCTCCGTGACATATCCCGCAGTCAGAAATCCCTGACACCGGATCAGATATACATCTTGTTCAGAATAGCAGATTCCCAGTGCCACCACACCCGTCGTTTGATCGGAGCACAGATGGACCCCCACCGCCTCCATCTGTCTGCAGGCATCAAAAACCGTCTCCGCTTCCCCCAGCTCCGTGACCAGATGGAATTTCTGTGTCGTCTCTTTCTTTGTCTGCCGCCCGAAACGTCCCAGAAGATTCTTGAACCCCAGCTCCCGGAACATTTCATAGGCTGCTTCCGTATACAGATCATGCATCCTGGCCGCTTCAAAGGTAAAGGAAATGTCCGCGTCCGTGCGGATGGTTGCCAGCACCCTGCTTAGCTCTGCCAACTCCCGGTTTTCCCGCAGTGATTCCCGTATGGACTTTTTGGAGACTGTTTCCAGATTTTCATAGATGGCATCTATGGAACCATATTCTGTCATCAGGGCAATGGCTGTCTTTTCTCCCACTTTGGGGACACCGGGGATATTGTCCGAAGTATCCCCCATCAACGCTTTTAACTCAATAAACTGCAAAGGGGTCACGCCATACTTCTCTTCCACATCCTTTGCATAGTAATCTTCTATCTCTGTTTTTCCGCCTTTGGTCTTGGGAATCCGTATTTTAATATGATCCGATGCAATCTGCAGCAAATCCCTGTCGCCGGATACAAGAGATACCACCAGCCCCTCCGCTTCGCTTTGTTTTGCCAGCGTACCCAGAATATCGTCCGCTTCCAGCCCCGGCTTCTCACAAATCTGGACACCCATAGCCTGCAATGTTTCTTTCAGAACCGGCACCTGCTCATACAGTTCCTGGGGCATGGGCTTTCTCGTCCCCTTGTACTGCTGATAAATTTCATGGCGAAAAGTAGGAGCGCCTACATCAAAAGCCACTGTCAGATAATCCGGCGCCTCTTCTTCCAGAATCTTAAACAGAATATTTAAAAAACCAAATACGGCGTTGGTGTGCAGCCCTTTCTCATTGCTCAACAGAGGAACCCCGTAAAATGCCCTGTTCAATATACTGTGCCCGTCAATTAAAACAATCTTTCCATTCATTTGATAATCACCAGTATTGTCATCAGAATAACCGCCAGAATCGCCAATGTCTCCATAAAATACATGAACCAGATGATGCGCTTTCTGGAACGGATTTTCCTTCTTGCCCTTTCCATCTTTTTTTCCAACTGATTCTGCAAATCAAAAGTACTTTCCTTTTCCAGATGCAGCATGCCTTCTGTTACAAGATATTGAATTGCCAGCTCTTCCATGCATTCCTCGCATTCGCTTACATGCTTCACAAAGCTCTGCAACTCTTTTCCTTCCAGGCCGTCTTCGATAAATTTATATATATTCTTCCGGGTTTCCTTACAATCCATACAGCCTCCCGTAAAATGTTCCATATATCATGACACAATTCCGATTATACAACAAATTGCAAAATTTGGAAAGGCGAAAACAATAGAAAAAAGGAGAGAAGTTTCCCTCTCTCCTGCCAGGTTTTTTCCAGTTTGTTACCTATTACAGCTTACAGCATCTTTTTCATTTCGTCTGCCACAAACTGAACTTTTGTTCCCACAATTACCTGAACAGAGTTCTTGCTGGGCCGGATCACCCCTGCAATACCTGCAGATTTGATTTTGGGCTCATCTACTGCCACGTAATCTTTTACTTCAATTCTGAGTCTGGTAACACAGTTGTCAAGAGATGCCACGTTGGCTTTTCCGCCAAGGCCTTCCAGAATAATCTGTGCAACCTTTGTAAAGTCATTGTTTGCCAGAACAGCATTCATTTCATCTGCTGCATCATCATCCTCACGTCCAGGTGTTTTCAGATCGAACTTCGTGATGGCAACACGGAATACAAGGTAGAATATAATTGCAGCCGCAATACCAAGGGGAATGATCAACCATACCTTCTGTGCCAGCGGAAGCTGGGAACTGAATATCAGGTCGGTAAGACCTGCGGAGAAGGAAAATCCTGCACGGAAGCCCAACGCAACAGTAATTCCTGCGAAAATACCATAAAGGATTGCATATACAAGATACAGAGCGGGAGCCAGGAACATAAATGCAAACTCGAACGGCTCTGTAACGCCGCAGATAAAGGAACAAAGCGCTGCTGCACCCATAATACCTGCCGCCTGTTTTCTCTTCTCAGGTTTGGAGCAATGGATAATTGCCAGAGCTGCAGCCGGAAGACCAAACATCATGGACGGGAAGAATCCTGCCATATACATACCTGTTTCGCCCGCTACACCTGTGTTGCCCCAGAAGTTGCCCAGATCGTTGATACCGATAGCGTCAAACCAGAATACAGAGTTCAGCGCATGGTGCAGACCGAACGGAATGAGCAGACGGTTCAGGAATGCATAAATACCGGATCCGATTGCGCCCAGATCCTGAATACTGGATCCAACTGCTACCAGGCCTGTGTAAACGATAGGCCATACAAAGAACAGAATGCCTGCTACGATAATCGAAGCAATGGCTGTGACGATTGCCACACATCTTTTACCGGAGAAGAAAGACAGTGCATCCGGCAGCTTTGTATTCTTAAATTTGTTGTAACATACAGAACCGATCACACCGGCAAGGATACCGATAAACTGGTTCTGGATTTTGCCAAATGCCACATTGGCTTCTGCACCTGTCATAGTGGTAATTACGCCACTGGATAACAGATTGGTAATCATCAGCCAGGATACAAGACCTGCAAGACCTGCAGCGCCGTCGTTGTCATCAGACATACCAAATGCAACGCCGATTGCAAACAGCCAGGACATATTGTCAATCAAAGCACCCCCTGCTTTGATCAGGAAAAAGCCGATGATTCCGGCAACGCCGGTAATGTCGCCACCCTGCATAGCATGCGGAGATAATGCATATCCAACACCCATTAAAATACCGCAAACCGGCAGACAGGCTACAGGCAGCATCAGGGATTTACCTAACTTCTGTAAGTACTTCATCATAATTAACTACCCCTTTCTTTCCATCCTGACCTGACACAGAATGGTTTTGTCATGTATAGTTGTTATGAAAGGAACAACCTTTCATAAGTAAGGACGTCCACACAACCTGAAAAGCTGTTTGATTACAGGTTTTCTTTCAGGAACGCTTCCAGTTCCGTCGCAGCCGTATCTTCATCCGTACCCTCAATACTCAGTTCTATCTTGTTGCCCTGTTTTACACCCAGGGACATAACCGCCATGATCCGTTTTGCATCCACGCTTTTACCGTTTTCCATATTCTTAACGGTAATGCCGCTCTGATATTCTGCCGCTTTTTTTACAAAAAGCCCTGCCGGTCTTGCATGAAGGCCTACCGGATCTGTGATTACATACTCTACTGTTTTCATTTTTTTGTCCTCCTATTCCAGTTCCGCAATTCCCTCCTCGCACACCCTCTCCAGATGGATTCCCCTCCGCCTTCGGCTTCTGTGAACCATCTGTGTGCTCCTTCGGTCTTTGCTGTTTCCAGTTCCGCAATTCCCTCCTCGCACACCCTCTCCAGATGGATTCCCCTCCGCCTTCGGCTTCTGTGAACCATCTGTGTGCTCCTTCGGTCTTTGCTGTTTCCAGTTCTGCAACGTCCTATAAATAAACGATCATGACGCTGTCTCTCAGTTACGTGGCATTTCAGCCGATATTCCGGATTCTGTCCCGGAGTTTTAATATATATGTGGGGGAAACAGACAGTTCATCCAGCCCCATGTCAATAAAGGTTTCCGTCAAAGTGTCATCTGCTGCCAGTTCACCGCAGATACCCACCCAGGCACCCTCTTTATGTCCGTTCTGAATCGTCATCTCAATCAGTTTCAGCACTGCCGGATGATGGGAGTCATAGAACGGATCCAGCTTCTGGTTCTGTCTGTCGATGGCAAGGGTGTACTGTGTCAGATCGTTGGTACCAATGCTGAAGAATTCCACTTCTTTTGCCAGTTCAGCGCTTACAAGGGCTGCGGCCGGGGTCTCTATCATAATACCCAGTTCCACTTCACCAAAAGCGATACCTTCGTCGGTCAGTTCCTTTTTGACATCTTCCACAATTTCTTTGATTTCCCGGATTTCCTTTACGGATATAATCATGGGGAACATAATGGACACCGTACCAAAGGCGGAAGCCCTGTAAATGGCACGGAGCTGCGTCCTGAAAATCTCCTGTCGGGTCAGGCAGATGCGGATGGCACGATAGCCAAGAGCCGGATTCTCTTCCGGATCCAGTTGGAAATAATCCGCTTTTTTATCTGCACCGATATCCAGCGTACGGATAATGACTTTTTTGCCTTCCATGCGGGACGCCACTTCTTTGTAAGCCTGGAACTGTTCTTCTTCCTCCGGGAATGTATCCCGTCCCAGATAGAGGAACTCGCTTCTGAACAGGCCAATACCGCCTGCATCGCTTTCCAATACCTTTTGTACGTCTTCCACATTCCCCATATTGGCATACAGATTGATGCGTCTGCCGTCCTTTGTGATATTTTCCTGGCCGATCAGAAGTTTCAGCTTTTCTTCTCTGCCCCGGATTTCTTCCTGTTCTTTTTTCTTTGCCTCAAGGGTTTCTTCATCCGGTTCAATGAACAAACTGCCTGTCACGCCGTCTACAATGGCTTCTTTTCCGTGATAATCTCTCGTAATTTCCACATCTGTATTGACAAGAGAAGGAATGTTCAGGGAACGGGCCAGTATTGCCGTATGAGAATTGGCCGAACCATGCTTTGTGACAAATGCAAGAATTTTTGATTTATCCATGGCAATGGTTTCACTGGGCGACAGATCGTCAGCCAGTATGATAACGGGCTCTCTGGCATGTAGACTGGGCTCTTCACGCCCTTCCAGGACTCTGACCAGCCTTGCGGAAATATCCAGCACATCCGCCGCTCTGGCCTTCATATACTCATCATCCATTGAGGAGAACATGGCCGCAAACTCTTCCCCTGTAACAGTTACGGCATATTCGCTGTTCACCATCTCTGTGCGAATCCGGTTCTCAATCCCTTCCAGATAATCCAGATCGTCCAGCATCATCTTATGGACGTCGAAAATCATGGCATTCTCTTCTCCGACCTGTTCAAGGGCTTCCTGGTACAGTTCATCAAGCTGTCCGATTGCCTCCTCTCTGGCGTTCTGAAATCTGACTACTTCTCCGTCTGCATCTGCGATTGTCATTTTGGTCCAACTGCTTTCCTTTTTTTCAATGACATACAGTTTTCCAATCGCGATCCCCTGCAATACACTCTTTCCATAACAGGTTTCCAAAATCACTCACCCTCCCTATTTTAATTTAATGCGGAGCACGCATGCACCCGGCGCTACCTCCCCCGCAATATCAGGAGCCACATCCGCAAAATCTCCTGTGTTGCAAATTAATACCGGCGTGATCGTATTGTAGCCCGCCTGTTCAATCGCGGCAAGATCCGCCTCCAGCAACAAAGCGCCTTTTTCAACGCTGTCTCCTTCTTTCACATGTGCCGTAAAATGCTCGCCTTTGAGATTTACCGTATCCAGCCCCACATGGATCAGAATCTCTGCCCCCTCCTGTGTCGTAATACCCACGGCATGTTTGGTAGGGAACAGCGTGTTAACAGTCCCGGCAGCAGGTGCAAAAAACTTACCTTCCGATGGCTTCACAGCCACGCCTTTTCCCAATATCTCCTCACTGAATGTAGGATCCGGCACCTCCTTGATGCTGACGCAGGTTCCGGTGGCCGGGGAACCGATTTCCAGTTCTTTTTTCTTAAAAACCCCGCTTAAAAATCCCATATTTTTCTCCTTCCTCTTTCCGATATTAGATTTATGAATATAAATCTTTAATCCGCTTCAAACTTACAGTCAGGTATAGTTGTTCTTCCTCTGTCATATGATACCGATACTCTGTTTCCAGCAGCCCGGCAATCCCCTTCACCACACTCACCAGCTCCGGACAACGCTCCTCCAAATAGCGCAGCAGCACCGGATCGCCTTTTTCCTTTAAAGGCTTTAATGTCATCACTCTGCACACCATGAATTTCAAATCCGACAACAGCCAGTCTTTTTCCAGACTCTCTGCCTTCAGAACCGGAAGAGACACAATTATCTGATCCATCATCTTGCCCATCATCTCGGTGAGAATCCAGATATCGCGCACTCTGAGGTTCAGTTCCGCATTGACCAGATGCAGCGCGATGGCCGACGCTTCATCTTCCGGAAGCAGAATCCCGGTCTTTTCCTCTATTAATCTGAGCGCATGGATACCGACGGAAAATTCTGCCGGATAAAAGCGTCTGATCTCACTGTGCAGGGCATTGGTAAAATTCATATTATTCTGAAACCGCTCCAGCGAAAAACTGATATGGTCAGTGAGCGTAATATATACGTTCTGATTCAGCGGAATTCCCAGCTCCTTTTTCGCATAGGATATGATATCGTTGGATACCTGGATATACTCCAGCGGGAGTTTCGCCAGCAGATCTTTAAACCTGCCAAGTACGGCCTCATCTTCCATGCGGAACACTTTATCGATCCGGCTTTCATCGCAGTGCTGTCCCTTTTTCCTGCCAAAGCCGATACCGCTTCCCATCACTACAATTTCCTTGCCTTCTTCATCCAGAGCACTAATTACATTGTTATTTATAATTCGCTCAATAACCAATTTTTATCCCTTCCAAATCTCTGATACATCCGTACAAGAATTTCTGTGGCAAACGTATCCTTTTGCCTGAATGAATTCATTTATAACTTCATTTTTAATTGAAACAACAGAAAGCACACTCTACAAGCTCTCTATTGTCATAAACAACAGAAAGCACGCTTTGTGAACTTTCTATTGTTATGAATAAAAAAAACCAAATCCTATAAATCAATCATCCCCTGATTAACATATAAGATCCGGTTTTGCCTGTTCCCAGTAACAATCCAGTTCTGTTATGTAACTGTTTTTATTATAGGATCTTCCACCCGTCCTGTCAACCTGTTTTTTGCAGTTTTTATTCTTTTTCAAATAAAATCCGGATTTTTTTGTGCAAAATGTATATCTCACCCGATATTCCGCATAAAACAGCCACTTTGTGCAAAGACTATTTATCATTTTCACGAAAGGCATTTATATATGAAAATATCAGCTTCTCTTGAACAGAATAAAAAGCAGGCTTATGAAATATTTCCGGTGGGAAAAAGTTTTGATCTGATTACCAGAGATTTGTATCTGGGCAAGTCCCGCGCGTGGTTTCTGGGCATTAACGGCATGTGCAAAACGGAAGTATTGCAGGAAATTTTCTCCGATCTGCAAAATCCCATATTTACCGATAATGAATCCATTCAGTCTATTTCTCTGTACATGGCTTCCAAAATCGGTTATGCCCAGGCAGAACTGACAGATGACTGGGATGTGATTGTTACTTCTGTTTTAAGCGGACCTTCCATCCTGTTTGTGGACGGTTTTGATCACGCCATTTTACTGGACACCCGTACCTATCCCGCAAGAAGCATCTCAGAGCCGGAGACAGAACGGGTCACTATGGGCGCCAGAGACGGTTTTGTGGAAACCATGCTCTTCAACGCCAATCTCATCCGGCGCAGAATCCGGAATCCACGCCTGACATTTGCCGTAAAAAGCGTAGGAACGGACAGTCGCACAGATGTGGCTATCACTTATATTGACGGATATGTGGACAATGGGCTGCTGGAAAAAATACAGACTGCCCTGGAACAGCTCAATGTTACGTCCCTGACCATGGGCGCCAAAAGTCTGGAAGAACTCCTTGTGCACAGAAAATGGTATCATCCCCTGCCCAGTATCCAGCAGACCCAGCGCCCGGATGTGGCATGCAGCTATCTGATGGAGGGAAATATACTGCTGCTGGTGGATAATTCCCCGGCTGCCCTGATTCTTCCCAGTACCATTTTCCAATTTACCCAAAGTCCGGAAGATTACTATAAAAGTCCTGTTGTGGGAAGTTACAGCCGCCTGCTGCGCTTCTGCTGTATATTTATCAGCCTGTTGCTGCTGCCTGTTTTTCTGCTGGTAGGCTCTTACTTCCCGGAAATCGCCGATACGCTGTCTCTGTTCCCCATAGAGCATCCCGGCAGCAGGCTGTTGTTGTATACGCTGTTCGCCGAACTTGCTCTGGATCTGTTCCAGTATTCCGCCGCCCACAGCCCTTCTTCCTATTCCGGTGCGCTGTCCATTGTAGGCGGCCTGATTCTCAGCGATGCCGCCATAGATCTGCACTGGGTTTCACTGGAGGTTATGTTCTATGCAGCCGCCACGCTTCTGGCAAGCCTTGCCCTGTCCAGCACTGCCTTTTCCGAAGGGCTGCGCTGTTACAGGATTTTCCTACTGTTAATGACCGGATTTCTGGGGATTGTCGGCTTTCTTACCGGCTGTTTGCTTGTGCTGCTGTCCATCCTCACCACCCCCTCCTTTGCAGGCAAGAGCTTTTTCTGGCCCTTATATCCCTTCAACAAAGAGGCGCTCTCCACCCTGTTTTTCAGGCGTCCCACTTATATGGCCCAGCCCAGCCACATATGGAAGCGGGAACGTAAAAACCAGATTGGGCAGAACAAACACAGGTAACAGGGAACAGGGTTACCTGATTTCACTCAAAGGCCGTATCCGGTAGCCCATTTTTTCCCATTCAGTCAACAGTTCATCCAGTATCTGTCCGTTGGTGGCGGACGTACTGTGTAGCAAAACAATGGCGCCGGGATGGATTCTGCCCAGGAGTTTTTCAAAAGCCTCTTCCTTTGTGGGCTGGTCGTCCTCCAGCCAGTCTACATAGGCCAGGCTCCAGAAAAATGTCTGATACCCCATGGCTTTTGCATGTTTCAGAGTTTCCGCACTGTATTTTCCCTGGGGCGGTCTGTAATATTTAGCCAGTTCCATGCCGGTGATCTCTTTGTACTTATCCTCCAGCATTTGAATCTCCTGCTCAAATTCCGCTTCGGATTTCCCCGTCATATCCGGATGATGATAGGAATGGTTTCCCACCGTATGCCCTTCCGCCGCCATACGTTTTACAAGCTCCGGGCTGGTTTCCAGATAATTGCCCACAATAAAAAAGGTGGCGGATACCCGGTGTTTTTTCAGCGCATCCAGTATTGCCGGCGTATTTCCATTCTCAAATCCCGCATCAAAGGTAAGATACAGGATTTTTTCCTCTGTGCTGCCCACATAATAGGCATCATATTCCGCCAATTCCCCGGCGTTTGTATTGCCGGTGGGTTTCTGCCCGCTCTCTCCGAATCCCAGTCCCCAGTCTTTGGTTTCATGAGCCACGGCTGTCGTTTCCTTCCACACGTTAACGCCCCCTGCCAGCCCGGCCCCGATCATATACATCATCACAAACAGCAGCCCCACCCTGGCCAGTACCTTATACTCATTTACCATATTTTATCTTATCCCGCTTCTCTTTTTCCTTCTCATGTATATGCAGGGCGGGATATGGTTAGAAGTGTGACTCTTTTCCCCTTTTTCAGCTATCGCTTTGTAAGAATTTTATCAATCAGGCCAAACTCCAGCGCCTCAGAGGCGGACATATACCGGTCCCGCTCCGTTGCGGCGGTAATCTCTTCCACAGTCCTGCCTGTATTCTCTGCCAGTATTCTGTTCAGTCTTTCTTTGCTGCGCTGAATATGGTCGGACATAATCCGGATGTCTGTGGCCTGTCCCCGGATGCCGTCCCCATGTACTGCGGGCTGGTGTATCATAATTTCAGCATCCGGAAGCGCCATCCGTTTCCCCCTGCTGCCGCCGGCCAGCAAAAACGCACCGAAACTGGCGGCCAGTCCCAGGCAAATGGTGGATACATCACAGGTAATATACTGCATGGTATCATAGATCGCAAAACCTGCCGATACACTGCCGCCGGGACTGTTTATATAAAACTGAATATCCTTCCCCGGATCCTGGGCCTCCAGATAGAGCATCTGGGCAATCACCAGACCGGCAGAATGCTCACTGACCTCTTCCTTCAAAAATATGATCCGGTCAGAAAGCAGCCTTGAATAAATATCACAGCTTCGCTCTCTTCCATCCGTCTGCATTATCACATAAGGCAGAAAACTCATGCCGCCAGCTCACCTCCTCTGGCCACGGCAAAAGTCCGTGGACCGCACATCTGTATCTCTGGCCCGCTCTGCCCGGGAATGAATATGCCTCTTTTCCTGTATTCCTGCGGCGTACACTGATATACAGGCCGGAAAGCGGATGTAAACGCCTGCTGAGAACCATACCCTGCCTCCAACGCAATCTCTACAATGGGCCGGCCGGTTGTCACCAGCTTTTCTGCCGCTTTATCCAGGCGCCTGCTACGGATATACCGGTATAAAGTCAGCCCCGTATCCTGTCTGAACACCCTTGCCAGATAAAATTTTGAATAATGGAGATCCGCAGCCATTGTTTCCAGTGTCAAACGCTTATCCGGGCTGTTCTCAATGTATGAAAGGATTTTCTTTGTCAATACTCCGTTGTCCATATCATAATCCCCTTCTGTTTTTGTTCAGTTTATCACCGATATGAACTCCTGTATTCATAAAAACTGCCCTCTTTTGTATTGCATCCTGCAAACATCCCATACGCCTTCAGCAATGATAAACACCCTCTGTGGTTTTATCTGCTGTCTTGAAAAAACAGAGGGTTATTTTATGGCATTCCGTTTCCGTACCATAAAATAACCCTTTGTCACACATCTGTTCTGCAGGCAGCGCTTTATTGACAACTGCCCATCCCTTTTAAGCCTTTTTCACAAGCAAAGACTTACCTGTCATTTCCACAGGCTGTTCTTTTCCCATTATCTGAATCAATGTGGGAATAATATCCGCCAGGCATCCGCCTTCTCGTAGTGTATACTCCTGGTCATAGTTCACAAGGATAAAGGGAACCTGATTGGTGGTGTGAGCCGTAAAAGGCGCACCGGTTTCATAATCCACAAGCTGCTCCGCATTGCCATGGTCCGCGCAGATAAACAGTACACCGTCTGCCTGTCTCACCGCTTCCACTGCTTTGCCCACACATGCATCCACTGCTTCCACCGCCTTGATGGCTGCCGGTTCCACACCGGTATGCCCCACCATATCCGGATTGGCAAAATTGATGATGATCACATCGTATTTGCCCGATCCAATGGCCTCCGTCAGCTTATCGCATACTTCATAAGCGCTCATCTCCGGCTTCAGGTCATAGGTAGCCACCTCTTTGGGTGAATTGACCAGCACTCTGTCCTCTCCTTCGTTAGGCTCTTCCACGCCGCCATTAAAGAAGAATGTTACATGGGCATATTTTTCTGTCTCCGCAATTCTGGCCTGTGTCATACCGTTTGCAGCCAGCCATTCGCCGAATGTATTGGTAACGGCAATCTTATGGAATGCCACTTCCTTGTTAGGAATGGTCGGATCATAGTCGGAAAAGCATACGTACATAAGATCCAGCCGCTTGTCCCGCTCAAACCCTTTAAAATCATCATCACAGAAAGCACGGGTAATCTCCCTTGCCCGGTCAGGCCTGAAGTTAAAGAATATAACCGAATCATGGTCGGAAATCACTGCCACCGGGCTGCCGTCTTTCTCCACAACCGTTGGCTTCACAAACTCATCTGTCTCATCTCTGTCATAAGATGCCTGAATGCCTTCCGGCCCGCCGGATGCCCGCAGACCTTCGCCCTTTGTCAGCGCGTCATAAGCCAGCTTCACCCGGTCATAGTTATTGTCCCGGTCCATGGCATAATAACGTCCCATGACAGAGGCAATTTCACCCACGCCAATTTTCTTCATCTCCGCTTCCAGTTCTTCGGCATATCCCTTGCCGCTGGCCGGTGGTGTATCTCTTCCGTCCAGGAAGCAGTGTACATAGACTTTTTCAAGCCCGTTTCTCTTAGCCAGTTCCAACAGGCCATAGAGATGGGTATTGTGGCTGTGTACGCCGCCGTCGGACAAAAGCCCGAACATATGAAGGGCGCTGTTATGCTGTTTGCAGTTATTCACTGCATCCGTCAACGCCGGATTTTCGAAAAATGTCCCGTCTTCAATCTCTTTTGTAATTCTTGTCAGTTCCTGGTACACAATACGTCCTGCGCCCATATTCAGATGGCCCACTTCGGAGTTCCCCATCTGCCCCTCAGGCAATCCCACTGCCATACCACTGGCATTTCCCCTTACAAAAGGGCACTCCGCCATCAGTTTGTCCATAACGGGCGTTTCTGCCTGCGCCACAGCATTGCCTTCCGCTTTGCTGTTAAGGCCGTATCCGTCCAGAATCATAAGTACAACCGGTTTTTTACTCATACTCTCTTCTCCTTTATCTCTTATCATGAAATCCATGAAAAACAGTCCTTTAACCGGAAATATTATACACCTTTTAAAGCGCTTTCGCAAGTGTCTGGGCTTCCTTTCTCCTGCTTTTCAGATTTTCCCCTCCTGCAAACCCCATCCTGTTTCCTTACAGAAAAACAACTCCATGGGCTGTGCATACCGGGGAATGTCAATCACAAGGCCGCCACAGTCCCGGTATCCCAGTCTGCGGTAAAAATGCTGTGCATTTTCATCCGCCCGTGTGGAAGTCAGCACCATCCCGTATCCCTGTAAGCTCATATCCTTTTCCCAGTATTCCATCAACTGTTTTCCATAGCCGTTTCCCTGATAAGCACCGCCAATATACAACAGTGTGCAAAACGGAACGCTGTCCCAAAAAAGATGATACCGCAGCAATCCGGCGGGCTTGTCATCCACCGAGAGGATATATCCCTGTTTCGTATCCACCTTGATTTGAAACTGCGCTTCCGGCAAATGTCCATCAAGGCTGTACCAGAAGTCCTTATCCGAATTTCTCACATATCTTATCTCTGTCATTCTGTTTTTCTCCATCCACTTTATCCACTCTATATAAACAATGACAAAACAATCTTGCCGCCCGCACCATATTGTAGTATAATATCGTTTTACTGTCTCTCTGCCACGATTTTATGTAATACTTCTGAAATATCAGAGAAACAATACAGGAAAGCAACCAGAGGTTTTAGGATGATCACATTATTGACACACCTGTTTCTACATGGGAAAAATCATACAGACGCGCCGGAAGTACGGCAAAAATACGGCCTTATCAGCGGTATTGCCGGTATATTTTTGAATGTACTTCTCTTTTGTGCCAAGCTGGCCGCCGGTATTCTGAGCGGTTCCATTTCCATTATTGCGGACGCTTTCAACAACCTGTCCGACGCAGGCTCTTCCATTATCACCATGATCGGTTTTCAGATCGCAGCCCAGGAAGCGGACCCCGATCATCCTTTCGGCCATGGAAGGAGCGAATACATTTCCGGTCTGATCGTTTCCATTATCATCCTTGTTATGGCTGTGGAATTGATCCGTTCTTCCGTCTCCAGAATCCTGCATCCGGAGGAAGTGGCTTTTACTCCGGCCATACTGACTGTGCTGGCGCTTTCCATTTTGATCAAACTCTATATGTACTGTTATAACCGGTCACTGGGCAGGAAAATCGAATCCGCCGCCCTGCATGCCACTGCCATTGACAGTCTCAGCGACTGTTTTTCCACTGCCGCTGTCCTGATTGCCTCTTTGGTTTCCCACGCTTCCGGCTGGCACATTGACGGCTGGTGCGGTATCCTTGTGGGGATCCTTATTTTCCATGGCGGCATTGAAGCAGCCAGAGATACCATCAGCCCTCTGCTGGGCCAGGCGCCTGAGCCGGACTTTATCAAACGCATTTATGAGATTGTAAAACAGTATGACGACGTACTGGATATCCACGATCTGGTTGTCCACGACTATGGCCCGGGGTGGCGCATGATCTCACTCCATGCGGAAGTGCCTGCTGCCGGCAATCTCCTGACGCTCCATGATATGATAGACAATATTGAAAAACGTCTCCAAAGGGAACTGCACTGTTCCGCAGTCATCCATATGGATCCGGTTTTAAACAACGATGCGGAAACCCTGGCGTGCAAAGCCCTGACAGCCGATATTTTAAACCGGATTGACAGCAGCCTTTCGCTCCATGATTTCCGCATTGTAAAGGGCAACACACACACCAATCTCATCTTCGATGTGGTCATGCCCTACCAGACCGATTATACCGCGGAAGCCCTGAAAGAAACCATTATCAGACAGCTCCGCGAAACCAACCCCACTTACTGTGCGGTCATTCAGATTGATCACCCGTAGCCCCGGGCTGATACGCACCTGCCACTACGTCCACCTCATCATACGGCAAAAGGAATTCCAATATGCCTTCGGCATGAGGCGTAATAATATATTCATTGCAGATCATATGAAATCCCGCTTCGTCTGTATACCAGGTACTGTCCGTCAGAATATCCTCCAGATGATTTCTGTAATCAGGAAACAATTTATCTGTCCATTCCGGCTGCAGAAACATTTCACCCAGATATTCCATACTTTTTAAACGGATTTCATCCAGATCCGAAGCAACATCTGCCAATGACATACGTTTCCCTGTCTGTGTGTCAAAATTATAGGCTACCCGGACAGCATCCGGATGGGCGCCGCCGGTATAAGTGTAGCAATCCTCCACAATACTGATCATCTGCTCATCCACGCGCCTGACCATATATTCCTGTCCCACCTCGTAGCCTGTCCAATTCTCCGCCAACCCGTTCGCCCGTTCCGCTTCCAGATCCGAAACTGCCATGCTCCGGTATGCTTCCACCGTATCCTCAAACGCCGCCTGTCTGTCAGTAAAAAACTGATTGATCAAATCCTCCGCTTCCTGATTGCCTGGTATGACCACTCGTATGCTCTGCATCTTGCACTCCAGCAACAGCATATTATCCGTAGTTTTCAGCTGTCGGCGGGAAACCCGCCCGGTCTCCACTCTGAGCCCGGTCTCCACCGCCTGCTCCTCCCGGATTTCTACTGCCGCAGTATCTTCTGGTCTGACATCGGCTCCGTCCGCATCCGTCTCACCGGATTGTGTCCCACTCCCGAGGATCTCTTCTGTTTCTGTCGTCTCTGAATCCGGAACAATCTCCTGTGTTTTCCTGCCGCCACAGCCGGAAAGTACACAGCATATCAGCAGCACACCCCAGAGGGCAGACACTCTTTTTCTTCTGTCAGATTTCTTACTTGTTTTCATTCCAGTCTCCATTCTGATGTTTGCTTTCCAGAGCGTGTTTGCGTTTTCAAACACCCTCTAATCCCACCGCAAAATAACAAGCAGCGAACCGTTCTTCACAGTTAGCTCCGCTTTCTCGCCAATGAATTCATTGCTGATACCCACCGGGAAATTTTCGTCCAGAACTGCGTCATCCAACAGGTATTTCAACCCTTTCTCCACAACGCCTTCCGCCTTTCCGCCCACAGCAAAAACCGAAAGCATGCCTTCCATCTCTTTTCTGAAAGAAAGTGTCTCATTTTGAATTACCGTCGTCATGGTATTGCCGTCCCAGATATAACCTGCCGCACCTACGCGCTTGAGAAACAACAGGCACTGCAAATTGGCCATGGTATGCTCCAGCCTGCCGCCCAGCGCCCCATACAGATGAAACTCCCGATGCCCCTGCTCCAGCCCGAACTTCAAAGCAGCCAGCGTATCCGTATCATCTTTCATGGGATCCAGCCGGATAATACGCTTTTTGCCACCGTTTTCTTCTTTGGCAGCAAGTTCCATCTGCCGCACACTGTTTTCCTCCAGAGAATCAAAATCACCGATCACCACATCGGGTTCAATGGCAAAAAGCTGACAATACATATAGCCGCCGTCCACTGCTATCACCAGGTCGTTTTCTCTGATGGGGATTTCCGAAATCTCCAGATCGCCCGCGCAGATCAGAACACATCTTGCCTGTATGTTTTCCATATATTTTTTCTCCTTCTCGTTTCTTAAAAACGGAACACTATGCCAATCACAACCGCCGCCAGAATCCACACAGCCGGATGATATTTCTGCAGCTTTTTCACCTGGAGCAGCCCAAACACAATGACACACAGAATCATTGTTTTCACCGCCGGCGCATATCCATCCTGTGTTTCCACAAAGAGAGAAACCCGGCATACACTGTAAACTGCCGCCGCAATCAAAGCTGTAACCGCCGGCCGGATTCCTGCAAAAGCGCCCTGCACATACTTATTTTCATTGAAATTTTCCAGAAATTTTGCCACCAGCACAATTACAATCACGCTGGGTATCACCAACCCCAGTGTGGATACCACACCGCCGAAAGTTCCCAGCGTATGAAACCCGGCATAGGTAGCCATATTCAGTCCCAGAGGTCCCGGCGTGGATTCACTGATGGCAATCATATTGGTCAGGTCCTCCATTGTATACCAGTCGAACTTCTTCGTTAAATCCATCAGATACGGGAGTGTTGCCGGGCCGCCGCCCACAGCAAAGAGGCCGATTTTCATAAACTCCCAGAACATCTGTCCCATCAAAGCAAAATTCATACCTTTTTTCCTCCCCATACTGTAACAAGTATACCCAGCACAGCCGCAATGATTACAATGCAGACTGTGGGAATGTCCACAAACATGGCGAGCAGAAACGCCCCCGCACAAACCGCAAAGCAGAACGCATTCTTCAGACTTTTTTTCGCCAGCGTAACAACCGTATTCAGCATCAGGGCACATACCACTGCGCGCACTCCCATCAGAGCATGCTGCACCCACACATTTTCAATAAATGCCTGCAGACAGATGGCGACCAGTGTAATAATCACAATGGATGGCGTAATCATCCCCAGCGTGGACACGATGCCGCCCATCACACCTTTTCTCTTATACCCCACGAAAGTGGACGTGTTGACTGCAATGATCCCCGGCGTACACTGCCCGATGGCATAGCAGTCCAACAGATCCTCCTCCGTAATCCAGTTCTTCTTCTCCACCAGTTCATATTTCAGCATGGGCAGCATGGCCAGGCCACCGCCAAAAGTCAGGCCGCCAATCCGCAGAAATACAAGATAAAGCTGTGCATACTCATTCATCTTTCACTCCTCTTTTCCCTTTCCTCTTTTAACCTCATTTATCATAAACTATTTTTCAAATTTCATCTACCCCCTGTATGAAAAATATGGTATGCTTTGTAACGGATATTTACTTTTTGACAGTAGAGAGTGCCATGGAAAGCACATCGGGCATGGTTTCTACTGACGGCTTTCATCCATGCGAGGTATTGTTATGGCACAGGCTGCATCTCAAAAACAGGGCATTTTCCATCCGCTCTCAGACCCTTCCCGCTCCATTCCGTTCCATATTTCTAAAAGCAGGCGGAAAACCTGGGCGCTGATTCTGAAACCGGATATATCCCTGTTCTTAAAAATTCCACACACAGTGTCTTACTCCAGTGGAGAATCCTATTTATATGAGAAAGAACGATGGATCCTAAAGAAAATTGCAGAAATGGAACGGGTCCGGGAAAAGATGCCCTCATCTGACTTAACTCCTGTCCAGAGAAACGCACTGGAGGCGCGTTATCGCCAGGCGGCACGAAACTATTTTCCCAAAAGGGTTGCCTTTTATGAAACCATCCTGGGCGTTACCCACGGCACCATCACCATACGGGATCAGAAAACCCGCTGGGGAAGCTGTTCCTCAAAAGGGAATCTGAATTTCAACTGGCGCCTGATGCTGGCACCGCCCCGGATACTGGACTATGTTGTGGTACATGAACTGTGCCACCGGATCGAAATGAACCATTCCAAAGCATTCTGGGATGCCGTTGAAACGGTTCTGCCTGATTACAGAGAATTGCGGAAGTGGTTAAAAGACAATGGCAGAACGCTCATACTCTGAACCATTCTGCCATATAAACATACGATACCGATTTTAACGGCCGGTAATTTCAATCTGACACATCTCCATCGTCAGCAACGCCGCCTGATGACTCTCCGGCGTAACGCCGGCGCAGCAGGAAGCGTCTACGGAAATGGTGGTTTCCGGCATAACAGCCTTCAATAAAAGTGCATTGCTCACCACACAGATATCCGTACAGAGTCCCACCAGCTCGATTTCCAGTTCTTCGACTGCGTTTTCCTCTTCCAGCAGGTCCGCCAGCACAACGCTTCCAAAAGAAGGTTTATTGACAATGACCGCTTCTCCCAGCGCTTTCGCCACATCGGGATGAAGCTCCCAGCCCTCTGTGCCTTCTATACAATGTCTGATGGGCAAGTGTTTTCCTTCCGCCGTCTCCAGATAATTTTCCTGGTGTGTATCGCGGGTGGCATATATGTTTCCTGCCGGATAAGCGTGAATCTTTTCCACCACACGTCCCACAATCTCCTGTGCCTCTTTCGTGCCCAACGCTCCGTTAATAAAATCTTTTTGCATATCTATGACAACCAGTATGTTTCTCATCATGCTTCCTCCTTACCCATGCGCCTGTCAACCTGATTCTGGTTTCAACAGTATCACAGTTGTCAAAGCCTGTCAATTCTCATACACACCGCTCCGGTTTCCTGTCTGCGGACACAGAATTTTCCGGAAACAGCGACATTTTTTCCTGTTTTTCCCGCATAAACCGCCCAGTGAATTGACAATCATTTCCCACTAAAATATAATATAAATAGAAAGAAAATTTTAGAAACAGTCAGAAAACAGCCGGCCAGCGTACATTTTGGTTATCAGAAAAATTTATTATCATTTTTTTCATTTTCTGAATGGTTTTACAATTTTCAATCGTATTATATATGAGACTGGAAAAAACAAGGAAAAGAAACGGAGGAAGATGAAATGAAACGAGTTGTAACAGGGATTATGGTTATGTCTCTGGTGCTTTGTGCAAGCAGTATGACCGTATTTGCACATGGACATGGCCATGGCCGCGGCCACAGAAGCGGCTGCTATGGCTATGGTTACACCAGTGCCCGGCCCAGTGTATCCTGTGGTTATCACGGCGCAGGCTGCCAGTATGTGGATGCAAACGGCGATGGTGTGTGTGATTACTATGATCCCGGCTGCCAGTTCGTAGACGCAGATGGCGACGGCATCTGTGACATCCACGGAACAAACTGCCATTTCGTAGATGCAAATGGCGACGGCATTTGTGATTATTATGGTGCAGGCTGCCATTATGTAGATGCAGACGGCGACGGTTACTGTGACTACCATGGCGCAGGATGCCATTAATCCAACAAAAGAAAGCACACTCTGCGATCTTTCTATTGTCATGAACAAAAGAAAGCACGTTTTGTGATCTTTCCATTGCCATGAACAAAAGAAAGCACGTTTTGTGATCTTTCCATTGCCATGAACAAAAGAAAGCACGTTTTGTGATCTTTCTTTTGTCATGAACCGCTGCAGGATACCGGAAAAGCTGAGACAAGTAAAGGGTAGGGCCATGCGGAACGAACAGGAGACAAACAGAGCCGTTGAACGGTATGCAGATACCGTCCGCCGGCTCTGTATGATACATTTGAAGAGTTATCATGATACAGAGGACATATTTCAAACCGTCTTTTTGAAATATGTCCTGAGTTCTGTTGTGTTCGAAAATAATGAACATGAAAAAGCATGGTTTATTCGTGTCACCATCAACGCCTGCCGGGATCTGCTGAAAAGTTTTTTTCGCAATCACACAGTCCCGCTGGAAGAAGCTTTGAATCAGGCTGCGGATCTGGCCCCTGATCACAGCGAGGTGCTGGAGGCTGTTCTCTCTCTTCCTGCAAAATATAAAGATGTTGTATATCTTCACTACTATGAAGGCTATACGGCCGGTGAAATTGCAGAGATACTGGGCAGGAATGTAAATACAGTTTACACACTCCTGACACGTTCCAGACAGATACTCAGGGAAAAGCTGGGAGGTGATGCCAATGAATGACAGGCTGAAAATCACATTTGATCAAATACGGGCGGAAGAAGAACTGAAAACACATACCCTAAAATTTCTCGCCGAAAAATGCTATCATGCCGGTAAACCCAAACCATTGCCCTATCGGCGGATCATGGCAGCCGCTGCATGTCTTGTCATGCTGCTGTTTGGCACAAGCAGCTATTATATCTGCTTTCAACAGGCTTTCGCCATCAGTGTGGACGTAAATCCTTCCGTAGAGCTTGGCATCAACCGACTGGACAAAGTGATTTCCGTGGAAGCCTATAACGAAGACGGATATGCGCTGCTGTCTACTCTGGACATCCGCTATCTGGACTACAGAGAGGCGCTGGAGCAGATACTGGAAGACGGCAACAGAAAAGGCTATATGACACAGGATCAGCCTGTGGCTGTTACCATATTTGGCAAAGATGAGAAAAAAAGCCAGAAGATACTGGAAGACCTGACTGTATATACCTCTTCTTACCAGAATGTCCATTGTGGGTGCGCCAGCTTAGACGTGGTGACTGCAGCCCATGCGTCGGGTATGTCCTTTGGAAAATACCAGGCATTTCTGCAACTACAGGCTCTTGAACCACAACTTACACCGGATGACGTCCGGGAACTGACCATGTGCCAGATATGGGACAGAATCGACACACTGGAAGGCAATTCACAGAATCATGACCATGACCATAACCGGAATCGGGGCCATGGGAACAAACATCATTGAGAAAACAATCGATAGCACACTTTGCGAACTTTTTATTGTCATGAACAATGCAAACCACGCTTCGCAAACTACCTATTGCCATGAATAAGACTCCCTAGAGCGTGTTTGAAAAATGCTTTCCGTCAGATGTGCGTCACAGTTTGTGGGAGATTTGTGCCAAATGAAGGAGGCGTAGTGGGCTACGTCGACTGAATATGGTGCAAATATCACGCAAAGCGGGGCGTATAGATGGCGGGAATGATTTTTCAAACACACTCTAAAATCAATCGGCAGAGAGGTTGCCAATTTACGGAAAATCCGGTACACTGTAAATACAATCTCAAACAGTCCGGGAGTATAAGACAATGCATGAATATCTGGTGCCACTCCGTATGGTATATGCCCTGTCTCCGCTGATAACGGTTTTATTTCTGATTCCCTGTGTCATTTATCAGCGTCATAAATACGGAGAAATCCTTCTTTATCGCGCTTTCGTTATGTATACCTTTATCTTTTATCTTGTTTTAATGTATTTTTATATTATCACGCCTCTGCCATCCTTTACTTATGTACTGGAACATCCCCTGGCTGCCCGTGTGCGGCTCAATCCGTTTGCATTTCTCTATGATATAAAAGAACAGCTTTACTGGATTATCACCGGTACGGGCACTGTCAATATCTCCCATTCGGCCTGGTTCCAGATCGGCGGGAATCTTGGCCTGTTGTTCCCTTTTGGTATTTATATGCGATATTATTTCCACCGCAGTCTCCGTCAGACAGTCCTGTTATCTATGGGTCTGTCACTGTTTTTTGAATTGACACAACTCACCGCGCTGTATGGCATTTATCCTGCACCTTATCGTATATTTGATATCAATGATCTGATGTTCAACACCATCGGAGGCGCACTGGGCTATCATGCCTCCCCATGGCTGACCCGGCATTTTCGACCCATTACATAACTGGCAGAGGAAAACGGACCGCTTTTGTATCGTTTCACCTCTGCCAAAGTATTTTTGTTCATTTTTTCTTCATTTCATTTTCATTTTTTATTCTGTATTTCTTTCTATTCTTTTTAGAATTCTGACATGATTTGGACATAATTTCCATATATAATAAGTTTATCAAATGAAGTCAGCACCGAGGCAGACGCGTATGCATGGTATTGGCTTCGACTACCAACACTCTTAATCTACCATGATTAAGTTCTTCATAGATACTCCCCCTCATAGTATAGTTGGAAAAAGGAAGATGCTTTGCACCTTCCTTTTTCATGTCATACCTTTATGTACGAATGTGTCAGCTTCTTTTATTATGACTAATAGCCCTTGGAAAACTCATGTTGTACGTCAATATCAGTCATAACATCTTTTGTATAATGAAAACAAATGGTATATTTACCATTTCTCAGGTAATGGAAAAAGTAATCGCTGTCACTGTTTTCATCCACTTCCAGATCCGGGTAAGCTGCTTTCAGCTCATCCAATGTCATTCCTACCGGGTTGACACCGTTAATGGTAATATTGATGTCCGTATTTGTTTCATTCAAGGAATAAAACTTGATTTCCTCGATCAGACAGCTTCCCACGAATTTACTTTCTCTGCTTTCATTGGTCAGCGTCAGGCTTCCGTAGCTCACACCGTCTTTCTCCAGGAAAATAGACGAAACCCAGGATCTTTCAGGCAATTCAAAAATCATGGCGCCGAGATCGTTCAATTCAAAGCCCTGATTTGTTAAATCCCCAGGTACGCTCTCTCCTACCACCAAACTCACACCGTCTATCATCACTTCGGGCGGCTCACCTTTGCCCCCTCCGCAGCCTGTCAGGAGAACAGCCAGTGTTGCCATTCCGACAACAAACAATTTCTTAAAGCAATTCATCTTATATCCTCCATCCCCTCTCCTTACATATGCAGAAGAGGGGATGTTTTCAATCAGTAGTTTACAATCTTACCAAAGTCGGCTTTCAGAGAAGCGCCGCCAACCAGGCCGCCGTCAATATCCGGCTGTGCAAACAGTTCTGCTGCGTTGCCGGCATTTACAGACCCGCCGTACTGAATACGTACTGCCTGCGCTGTAGCTTCATCATACATTTCTGCGATACAGTCACGAACACCCTTGCAAACTTCCTGTGCCTGTTCCGTAGTAGCTGTCTTGCCTGTGCCAATCGCCCAGATCGGTTCATAAGCAATCACCATGGATTTTACCTGATCTGCTGTAATATCAACCAGATCGGACTTAATCTGTAATCTGATCCAATCCATTGTAACGCCCATCTCTCTCTGCTCCAGTGTTTCACCACAGCAAAGGATCGGTGTCAGGCCTGCTTCGAAAGCTTTCTTTACTTTCTTATTCAGCAGCGCATCGTCCTCTTTAAAGTAATCGCGTCTCTCGGAATGTCCGATAATCACATATTTTACGCCTGCGTCAACCAGCATTTCTGCAGAAATCTCTCCGGTATAAGCGCCTTTTTCTTCAAAGTACATATTCTCAGCGCCAACTTCTACGTTTGTACCCTTTACAGCTTCCACAACCGGAACAATGTCAATTGCCGGAACACAGTAAACAACATCTACTGTATCGGATTTTACCAGATCCTTTAATTCATCGCACAATGCTACAGCCTGGCTGGGAGTCATATTCATCTTCCAGTTGCCGGCTACGATTTTCTTTCTTGCCATTGCTTTCTTCTCCTTTATGATCAACTGTCTTTATTTATCATCGGCTGCCGCTACACCAGGCAGTTCTTTTCCTTCCAGGAATTCCAGGGACGCACCGCCGCCAGTGGAAATATGGCTCATCTTGTCTGCAAAGCCGAGCTGATTTACTGCAGCCGCAGAATCTCCGCCGCCAATAATGGTTGTTGCATCTGTTTCAGCCAGGGATTTTGCCACTGCAATCGTGCCTGCTGCAAGTGTAGGGTTCTCAAATACACCCATCGGTCCGTTCCACACAACTGTCTTAGCGGATTTTACTGCATCTGCATACAGTTTTGCTGTCTCGGTTCCGATGTCCAGTCCTTCCATATCTGCAGGGATTGCATCTGCCGCAACAACTTTCACATCAATCGGTCCGTCAATGGGATCCGGGAAATGAGAAGCGATGGTGGTGTCTACAGGAAGAAGCAGCTTCTTACCCAGCTTTTCTGCCTTTTCCATCATTTCTTTGCAGTAATCCAGTTTTTCGTTATCTACAAGAGAGTTACCTACTTCCAGCCCTTTTGCTTTCAGGAAGGTAAATGCCATACCGCCGCCGATAATGAGCGTATCGCATTTCTCTAACAGATTGTTGATTACGTTTAATTTGTCCGCTACCTTAGCACCGCCCAAAATAGCTACGAAAGGTCTTACCGGATTCTCAACCGCGTTGCCCAGGAAGTCGATTTCTTTCTGCATCAGATAACCAACTGCGTTCTCTCCGCCTTTTTCGGTAATGCATTTTGTTACGCCTGCCACGGATGCGTGAGCCCTGTGGGAAGATCCAAAAGCGTCACATACATATACATCAGCCAAATCAGCCAGTTCTTTGGAGAATGCTTCGCCGTTCTTTGTCTCTTCAGCGCCGCGGAAACGTGTATTCTGAAGAAGTACCACATCTCCTTCCTGCATTGCTTCCACTGCCTTGGTTGCAGCTTCGCCTGTTACGCTGTAATCAGCTACAAAATTCACTTCTTTGCCCAGTTTCTCAGACAGTCTCTTTGCAACCGGTGCAAGGGATTCTCCCTCATTGGGGCCATTCTTTACTTTGCCCAGATGAGAGCAGAGAATCACTTTGCCGCCGTCCTTTAACAGTTTATTGATTGTAGGAAGCGCAGCTACAATACGTGTTTCGTCTGTGATTTCACCACTCTTCAGCGGTACGTTAAAATCACATCTGACCAGGACACGTTTGCCTTTTACATTGATGTCATCTACGGACTTCTTATTCAATCCCATGATTTTTCCCTCCATAAAACAATAGAAAGCACGCTTTGCGAACTTTCTATTGTCATAACTAAATGAAAGGCCCGGTCCCTATGGCCCGGACCTTTAAGATCAAAACTGTTTCATTGCCCGTGAAGCATTAGCCTAACTCAGCAAAGTATTTGATTGTACGAACCATCTGGCTTGTGTAGGAGTTCTCATTATCATACCAGGAAACTACTTCTACCTGTGTCTTGCCATCCGGAAGCGGACTTACCATTGTCTGTGTTGCATCGAACAGAGAACCATATCTCATACCAACGATATCGGAAGAAACGATTTCGTCTTCGTTGTAACCGAAGGACTCGTTAGCCTGTGCTTTCATAGCTGCGTTTACTTCTTCTTTTGTTACAGTTTTGTTAACAACTGCGAACAGAAGTGTGGTGGATCCTGTAGGAGTAGGAACGCGCTGTGCAGCGCCGATTAATTTGCCATTCAGTTCAGGAATTACAAGGCCGATTGCTTTTGCAGCGCCTGTGGAGTTAGGAACGATGTTCACTGCGCCTGCGCGGCTTCTTCTCAGATCGCCTTTTCTCTGAGGTCCGTCAAGGATCATCTGATCGCCTGTATAAGCATGGATTGTGCACATAATACCGGACTCAACGGGAGCCAGATCATTCAGAGCCTTTGCCATAGGAGCCAGGCAGTTTGTTGTACAGGAAGCTGCGGAGATGATTGTGTCATCTTTTGTCAGCGTTGTATGGTTTACATTGTAAACAACGGTAGGAAGGTCATTTCCTGCAGGAGCGGAAATAACAACTTTCTTAGCGCCGGCATTAATATGAGCCTGTGCTTTTGCTTTAGATGTATAGAAACCGGAGCACTCAAGAACAACGTCTACGCCGATTTCGCCCCAAGGGCAGTTATTCGCATCCGGCTCTTTGTAAATTCTGATTGTTTTGCCTTTTACTGTGATTGTGCCGGCTTCGTCATCAGCGGTAACCTGATCTTCTTCTCCAACGCCAACATATCTGCCCTGAGAAGAGTCATACTTCAATAAGTGAGCCAACATCTTAGGGGATGTCAGATCGTTGATTGCTACAACCTCGTATCCTTCTGCACCAAACATCTGTCTGAATGCAAGACGTCCGATACGGCCAAAACCATTGATCGCTACTTTAACTGCCATTTTTTATTCCTCCTGAAAATGAATTTTATAATATTTTGACATCTTATGGAAAATGATTGTCAAAATTTTGTCAGCATGTATATTTTACCTAATTTGTCCAAAAATATCAAGATGTAAAACAAAAAATTTATATTGTGACTATGGGAAAAATCTACCATTTTATGGAAATATTTGTGCAGTCTGTTGTGCAGGGGCCACGGCCCAAAATTTTTTTGTGCATTTTTGCTTAAACAGGGACATTTTGCACAGATAATTGCGCGGAATCCACATGTTTTTGTAAATAAGATTGTTCAATGTAGCCGACAAGGCGAAAACAGACATTTAGGCTTTTTGTAAGAGGTGGTGTATCAAATTGTTATCGACAATATATTTCAAGTTGCTTCTGTTAACCATCCAACAGCTGTCTCTTGCCCCGTTTTGATATGCCAATACCTGCTGCCGCATATGATCAGAAAGGCTGTCATATATTTCCTGGGCCTTTTCCCGTATGGCAGGTGACATACCGAGTTTATCTGCGATAAAATCCAGATACACACGATATTCATTAAAATGTTCCCGGAACAGGCATTCCACTCCCCCTAGATAATCCTGTTCGAATTGTGCGCACAAACTGCCTGCCGTTTGTTGGATCTTTTGGTTTAACTCATCAAAGGCAGCGAGAAGTTTTTCCTCGGTAGAAATGTCATACCAGGCTTCGCCATTAGACGTACACCGCTCCGGACAATATGGCATCATTGTAATCACATTGTCTACAGGCAATTTCCCATAACTTTTACACCACAGCTTAAATTCGGCGCTTACTTCAACCCGCTCATATGAAACATTCCATTTTGACGAGAAAAAATTTATCTGAAAAACCAAATCCTTGACGGTCTTTTTAAGGCAGCGTTGGCTTTTCAAATACTTCCATCCGATTGCTTCAGAAAGTCTTGTAAATAATTTTTGAGTGGCTTCTTCTACAGAAAATGTGTATTCCATTATTATTTCCTCCCACAACTTTTGCCTTGTCGATTCAGTCAGCCCATCACTGGCAGATCCTGATACTGCCAAGACCATCCCGCTTATGAACAGTATCGTTGCCTCCTTCTGTCCAGCGTGGAATCCCTTTATAACTGCTGCATTGCCAGGGGACATTCCTTTGTGTTTTGCACTTGAGTCAAAAGCCCGTCGGGTTCTGGATCACATCCCCATTGCTTTACGATGCACTCCGTTTGCATTTTCTCTGAGGATGCCCTATACTGTCCATACATAACATCATGCAGACTATCCCTTATAAGGAGGCTTATCCATGTCTATTACGGCAGATTTCCACATGCATTCATCCCACTCCGGAGACGGAAACACCCCCATGGAAGAAATGATCCGTCAGGCTCTGAACACAGGCCTGACCCATCTGTGTTTTACCGAACACCAGGATTTTGACTATCCTGCATCTCCCGATCTGCCTCCGGATTATTTTCTTCTGGACACAGACGCATATCGTCAGGAATTGATCTCGGTGCAGGAACAGTATAAAGATCAGATACAGGTGGGCTTTGGCGTGGAACTGGGTCTGCAGCCCCATCTGACCACAAAGCTGCAACAGTATGTCAAATCCTGGCCATTTGATTTTATCATTGCCTCTTCCCATGTATGCAACGGGCAGGACCCCTACTACCCCGCATTCTATAAGGGCCGTCCCCAGCAGGATGCCTACAGGGAATACTTTGCGTCCATATTGGAAACGATTCGGACGTTCCAGGATTTTGACGTATATGGTCATCTGGACTATATTGTACGCTACGGCCCGGACAAAGACCAAAACTATACATATGAACCATACGCTGATATTCTGGATGAAATCCTCCGTCTGCTGATACAGCAGGGAAAGGGACTGGAAATCAATACCGGCGGACTCAGATGCGGGCTCAGGGAAACCAATCCCTGTCTTTCCATACTGAAACGTTACCGCAGGCTGGGTGGTGAAATCATCACCGCAGGCAGCGACGCACACACACCAGAGGACATCGGCTACGCCTTCAGACAGGCGGAAGAACTGCTGAAAGCAGCCGGATTTTCCCATTATACCACATTCCATAACCGCAAGCCCCTGTTTCACAGACTGTAGAAAACATACTCTGTCGTTTTCTATTGTCAAGAGCAAACAGAACGCACACCCTGACGGTTTTCTATTGCTATAAACAGTATAAGGCATACTCTGTGAACTCTCTATCATGGTAGAATCATAACCACCCGTCAAACGGGTGGTTTGCTCTGCGGCTATAAGCCGCTGTTACCGGCCAGCGCCTAAAGACGCTGGCTTTCACTTTGTTCAAGCCACTACGCCCTTGACTCATCGCCGCCCTTCAAAGGGCGTTC